>NZ_JAAKGU010000006.1:0-307577 GCF_011043685.1 Paenibacillus apii
CAATGTTTTAAATCTTCAGTGCGGATGAGCAATTCTCAACCGGATCTTTATCATATCACTTTATTCGACCGATTGCAACAAGTTTTTTAATAACATCATTGTCTCTATAAAAGACTCTCATTCGCTATTAAAAAATTTGTAGTTTAGCAGCTGCATCAGCGACTGGATTTATAATATAACATGTCACGGCATACGTAACAACCCATAAAATCTACCATTTTAAAGTGATCCCATTTTCTTATCCTTCTTCTCCAAAAGTCCCAAATACTTAATGAAAACGGCGCATGAAAAGCGTGCAGACCGCATCCAAGGATACGAAGCTGCACGCGAATATTCTATGATACTGTCGCCTTAATCGGAAATCCAGGGATTCCGGCGTTTTTTCGTTGTTCCTCTGCTTTTGCTCGAATTCTGCTTTGTGGAAGCGCCCGGTTTGGCATCCTTGCCGCGGCGGCTCGATGTTTTGACTTTGGCTGTTTGATTTGCGGAATCCGCTTTGGCCTCGATTTGAGCGGTATTCTGGACAGCCGCCATCACGTTAGCCGAAATCTGGGCTTCTTGCAACGGCACTTCTCCTGCTGCGCCATCCGTCTCCGCTCCTTCCGGGATTCGGCTCAAGTAAGCCCAGTCGTCTTTGCCAGGATATTCCGGAACCGGCGGGATGCCTGCCATAACGGGAGAGCCATAAGATACGGGCGGATAGGTAGGCGCCGAATAAGGTTGGGGAAGCCCCATTCCATAGGGGTAGCCTTGGGCTTCGCTTGAATAAACCGGCATAGCGCCATACATCGGAGCCTCATAGCCGCTCATATACGGCTGCATTCCGGATGGACCCTCGCAGCCGCAGGAAGGCCAGGGGAGAGTAGCCGGCTGAACCCCGAACTGCGGAGAAATATTGGCCGGTTGTTCGGCATAAGGTTTGAAACCCGCTGCGGGCATCTCAGCGGAGTACTCCGGCATAACTCCCGGATAGCATGGCGCCGCGATAGGGGCGACAGGATATGCCGGAGCCGGATAGCAATGAGGGGCCTGCATTTCAGGCATTGGCATATACACGGCCGGTTGAACCTCGTAAGGTGCATAGTTCATCGGCTGGGCCGCCTCATACATCGGGTATGCCGGCGGGCAGTCGTGATAGTATGGATTTTCCGTTATCCCCGGGTAACCATAAGATTTATCGCAGGGAGTAACGGGCTCGCAGGCGCAATAATCTTTGGGATGCTCGGGTATCGGCGGCATAGAGACGGCTTCTTTAGCAGGAACCGAAATTTGCACAAACAGGCTTTGCGATTCGGTCTTAATCATCTCGTTTACCGGTGCCACAGGCGCTGGGGGCATCTCTATAGGTACAGGGGCAACCGGGTTAACCGGAGCGACCGGGGCGACCGGGGCAACCGGGGCGACCGGGGCAACGGGAGCGATAGGAGCTGTCTCTTTCTCTTTTTCAATGGGACCGGTAAAGGCTTTTCCGCCGGGGGTGGTTTTGTCAGAAATGACCGTCGATTCATGCGATTGCTGTTGTACCACCGGAGCCGCCCCTTTTTTCGGAATGTTGACGATATCCCCTACTTTAAGCACATCGGGATTCTTAAGCTGGGGGTTGGCCTGGATGATATCCTTGAGCTGGATCCCCCAAGCCTTCGACAGCTTCCAGAGGGTATCGCCCTGCATGACCTTATGCTTGTGGAACAGCTCACCGCCGTCCGGCACGGGAACAGGAACCGAAGGGATTTTCACCTTGTCGCCGATAGCCAGAACATCGGGATTTGCGATTTGCGGATTGGCCTCAATGACTTTATCGAGCGGCACCCCATACTTTTTCGATAATTCATAGAGCGTATCGCCTTGCTTGACAATGTGTATTTTCACGCAAAAATAACCTCCTAACGTTTTGTGGAGCAATGCTTTTTAGAAATATAAGAATGCATAAGCTTCGCGCTTAACCAGGGTCTTATATTCCTCGAGAAACGATGCCGCCCTTAAGCGAACGGAAAAACGTTTCTGCTGGCGCAATGATTTTGCGGTAGAGCCGCCTCCTTCGTTACTACATCTTATGCAGCCCATGGGCGATTGACATCCCGGAAGCAAAAAAAATCCTTTGACGCGGCATGACTGCATGCGCATCAAAGGATTGGTCGTTGCTATTCAAAAAAACTTAGGACTGCCACACCTTGTAGCCGTCTTTGTCCACAATGTTCCGGAACTCCTCCAGAAGTTTGAGCGTGATCGGGCCGGCATGGCCTTCGCCGATAATCCGTCCGTCGATTTCGCGGGCCGCAATAACCTCCGCCGCCGTACCGGTAAAGAATACCTCATCCGCAATATAAATATCGTGCATCGTAAAAGGCTGCTCCTTAAGCACGATGCCGAGCTTCTCGCACAGTTCAATAATGGCAAGACGCGTAATGCCTTCGAGCGCGCCAAGGTAGCAAGGCGGCGTGTAGACAATGCCATTCTTAATGATGAAAATATTGTCGCCCGAGCCTTCGGTCACATATCCCTGGGCGTTCAGCATGATCGCTTCGTCGGCTTCCGCAAGGTTGGACTGAATTTTGACTAGAATGTTGTTCAGATAATTCAGCGATTTGATCTTCGGATTAAGCGCATCCGGAATATTTCGGCGCTGGGAAACGGAAACGGCGCGAAGACCGTTCAGATAAGCCTCTTCCGGGTAGATCGCGAGCTGCTCCACAATAATAATGACGCTGGCTTTGGGGCAGCGACGAGGATCCAGTCCGAGATTCCCCGCACCGCGGGAAACAATCAGACGAATGTAGCCGTTACGCATATCGTTGCGGCGGATCGTCTCCGCCATCGCTTCAAGCATTTCATCATATGTCAGCGGAATGTCGAGCATGATGGATTTGGCCGAATCGTACAGCCTGTCCAGGTGTTCCTTGCATTTAAAAATATTGCCGTTATAGATACGGATGCCTTCAAAAATACCATCACCGTACAGAAAGCCGTGGTCAAATACGGATACCAAGGCTTTATCCTTTGTTACATATTGTCCATCAAGATAAATCAACTGCTCAGACATGAACTTACTGCACCTCCGCTTTCTCTTCCTCATAGGTGTATGTGGGATACGAGCCTAAGATACGGACCTGGCAGCCCAAAGCTTTGATTTCCTCAATAGCGGCAGGCAGAAGGACCGATTCCAACGGTTCGAGCACATCAATATAAAAATAGTAGGTACCCAGCTTCTTCTTCGTCGGCCGCGATTCAATCCGCGACAAATTCAGCTTGCGCCAGGCAAAAGCCGAGAGCACCTGATGGAGCGCGCCCGGAAAATCCTCAGGCAGCGTAACCAGCACGCTCGTCTTGCTGCCAGTGCTTACGCGCGGAATATCCAGCTTGCCGGGTCCCGCCAGCACAAAACGTGTGAAATTATTCTGGTGATCCGTAATCTTGCTGGCAATAATCTCGAGTCCAAAAGTCTTCGCACCGAGCTCAATGCCAATTGCCGCCCAACCTTTGCCGGGATTGTTCTTGACAATTTCCACAGCTTCCGAAGTGCTTCCCACGGTCTCCAGCTCGGCAGACGGGGCATGACTGCGGATAAAATGATTGCATTGGGCCATGGCAACCGGATGGGAAAGGATTTTCACGATGCTCGAGTAATTGACACCGCCCTTGCCGTCTGCAAACTCGCCGGGATTCGCGATCAGGTTCTGCACGGAAGGATAAATCCATTCGGCCTGCATCGGCAAATCCACTTCATGAATAAGCCAATCCATATGCAGGCTGACCGAGCCTTCAATCGTGTTCTCGACCGGAATGACGCTGTAATCGGTCTCTCCTCTGGCCGTAGCCAGAAACACGTCGGAGATCAGCTTATAGAACACCGGCCGGCAGGGTTCCCCTTTCATCAGATACAGCAAAGCTTCATGAGATGTCGTCCCCTGCGGCAGCACCGCTATTGATTTCATGACCGTACTTCTCCTTTTATCATATCCAAAAATGATTGATTTTGCATCCCGTTTTCGTTCACGGACTCTGCAAGAGCCCCTGTCCGGCAGGGCTGCAGCCATTTGGTCTGCGCCTCAATGCCGTGATTCCGCATCGTCTCCGTCAGAAAGGCTTCCAACTCGCCCTTGCGTGACTCGCTCCGGTCCACAAACGCAATCAGCGTCGGACCGGCGCCGCTTAAAGCGATGCCGAGGGCGCCGTGCTGCGTCGCTTCGGCCAGAACGGCCTCCATCCCGGGAACAAGAGCGGACCGGTACGGCTGGTGCAGGCGGTCCCGCATCGCCGCGCCGATCAGATCAAGGCGTCCGCTGGCGAGCGCACCGGTCAGAAGCGAAGAGCGGCTGATGTTGTATACGGCATCGGCTACGGTCAGGCTGGAAGGAAGCACTTCCCGCGCCTTGGACGTCGCCAGCTCAAACTCGGGGATGACGACGAGGGCTTCCAGATCTTCAGGCGGTTCGATGCGGATGACATCGGCATGGCTGCCGTCCCAGGCGGCGCAAATAATCCCGCCGAACAAGGAAGCGCCGACGTTGTCGGGATGCTTCTCCAGCGCCGTGGCCATATCGAAGATCCGCTCATTGCTCAAAGGCGACCCGATCAGCGCATTGGCCGCGACCATACCGCCGATGATTGCGGAGGCGCTGCTGCCGAGACCGCGGGTCAGCGGGATCTCGGAGTACATCGATATTTCCAGTTCGGGAACGGATACGCCCGCTTCGTCGAATACCATTTGCGCGACTTTGTATATCAGGTTGCTTTTATCCCGGGGCACATCCTTCATCTCATCGCCGTAAAGGTGAAACCCGGTCTGCTCCGCTTCTCCCATCTCGATCCAGGCATACAGCGACAGCGCCATTCCGAGCGTATCGAATCCCGGCCCCAGATTGGCGGTGCTGGCAGGAACTTTTACCCTTACCTTCCGGCCGTTACTCATGCCCGCACCGCCCCTTCAGCTGCCGTAAGACCACATTTAAGAATCATGGAACACTTCTTTATATTATCCTTCAATATGAAATATCTCACAAGCCTTGTTCTCCTTTAAAAATAAATTCCCTTCCGGGCGGTGTGCTCTTAGCCCTCGACACGGTAATGGCTCTTAACGCGGCGAATGACCTCAAGTTCGTCGAAACGGCGGAGAACCTTGTTCATGCTTGCTTTGCTGGCATCATGCGTAACGATAATGATTTCGGCATTCGGATTATTCGGATTGGCCTGCTGTACTACGGAATCAAGGCTAACGTCGCATTCGGCGAACACCTGAGTGATTTTAGCCAGCACTCCCGCCTTGTCGTCCACATGGAGCAGCAGGAAGTTTTTGTAGTAAATATCTTCGTCGCTCTTCAGCTTCTTCTGCTTGTAGGGAACAATCTGCTTCAGGCCGTTGACGCCCAGCTTCAGATTCTTGATGACCGCCACAAGGTCGGCCACAACGGAGGTTGCCGTTGGCATTTCACCGGCTCCCGCTCCGTAGAACATCGTCTCACCAACCGCTTCGCCATAAACATAAACCGCGTTGAACACGCCATTGACGGAAGCGATCGGATGGCTCGCCCGGATCATGGTCGGCTGAACGCTGATGCTGAATTCATCATTCTGGCTCTCGGCAATGCCCAGGAGCTTCATTTCATAGCCGAGACGTTTGGCAAACTGGATATCCTCCTTACTAACGCCGGAAATCCCGCTTACGCTCACATCCTGCAGCTCAACGTTAGTGCGGAAGCCGAGCGTGCCGAGAATCGACATTTTGCGGGCGGCGTCCAGTCCCTCCACATCTGAGGTCGGATCGGATTCGGCATAGCCGAGCTGCTGCGCTTCTTTCAGGACATCATCATAAGAGGCGCCTTCCTGGCTCATTTTGGTGAGTATGTAATTGGTCGTTCCGTTGACGATGCCCATGATCTTGACAATCCGGTCGGATGAAAAACCTTCGATCAATGTCCGGATAATCGGAATGCCCCCCGCCACGCTGGCTTCGTAAAAGACATCGCACTGTTTCTCCTGCGCTTTGGCCAATATTTCGGTACCGTGGAGCGCCATAAGATCCTTGTTGGCCGTAACGATATGCTTGCCCCGCTCGAGCGCCTCGAGCAGATATTCCCGGGTCTTCTCGACTCCGCCCATAACCTCGACAATAACATCAATTTCCGGATCGCGGATGACCTCCCACGGATCGGTTGTCAGCTTCGCCGGATCGATCTCGATCGAGCGCGGTTTATCTGCGGATTTAACGGCAATGCGTTCAATATAAATCGGCGAACCGACCTGGCTGCTCAAATCCTCCTGGTTCCCCTGCACGATGCGCACTACGCCCGTACCGACTGTTCCCAGCCCGAGCAACCCTACTTTCACCGGTTTCATTTGAATCAGAATCCCCCTTAACGTATAGTTCCCTTCTAACCTTGCCCTACAATTAAAGCGCGTTTAACGCCGGGCATTCCCTTCAGACTGTCCAGCATGTCTCCAAGCTCATCGTTCAAATGGGTAATCTCAATGGAAAGGACAACGTTGGCCCACCCTTGCAGCGGAATGCTCTGATGAATGGTCAGCACATTGGCTCCATGCCCTGCCACGGCTCCGAGTACCTTGGACAGCATACCGGACTCGTGTTCGAGATCCATCGAAATCGTTACGATGCGCTCCCTTTCCAGCTGATGGATCAGATGGATGCCGTCCTTGTATTTGTAAAAAGCGCTTCGGCTAAGACCCACCTGCTCCACACCCTCATGAACCGTCTTGGCATCCCCGGCTTCAAGCAGCTGCTTGACCTGCATCGTCTTCAGCACCGCTTCGGGCAAAATATCTTCACGAACCAAATAATAACGTTCTTTCACAAACGTCCTCTCCTCAAAGACTTCTGTTTTTACATAGTGGACATTATAAGGTTATTCTGAAAGAATTGCAATACTTTTCACAAAACCGTTGTTACTCCAAAATCGGATTCCGATTCCGGGCGCGCCTTCGGGACACTCCAACTTCTACACTACACACTTTAAATAGCAAAAAAGCGCCCGCACGGTCTTCCCTTTCGGAAAAACAATGCTGGCGCCTGATTCCAAGCCATCATTATTGAATTAATAGTAGCTGCTGCTTTCGACGAACTCGAATTCAAAATCGGCGATCCGGACGATGGTACCTTCCACCGCACCGCGTCTGCGCAGCTCCTCGTCGACGCCCATATGCCGGAGCGTCCGCGCCAGCTTCAGGATCGCGTCATGCGAATTCATCTGCATCCGCTTGAGCATCCGCTCGATCTTCGGACTGCTGACGACAAAGGTTTCGTTATCGCGGGTGATGGTAAACGAATCGTCCTCCGCTGCATTCAGCTTGTACACCTTGCGCTCGGCACTCTCCACGACTTCCTCTACGGCCGGAGCCTGCGGGATGGAGTCAAGCAGATCTGCGGCACGGTAGAGCAGCTCCTGCACTCCTTGGCGAGTCAGCGAGGAGATCGGCAGAATTTCCAGATCCGGCCGGACACTGCCGGCGCGCTCGCGGAAAGAAGCCAAGTTCTCCTTCGCCTCTTCCATATCCATTTTATTGGCCGCCACGATCTGCGGACGCTCGGATAGGCCCACATTGTACTGCTTCAGCTCATCGTTGATCTTCACCCAATCCTCAAACGGGTCGCGGCCTTCGGAACCGGCCATGTCGACGACGTGGATGATGATTCGCGTGCGTTCGATATGGCGCAAAAATTCATGCCCGAGACCGACGCCCTGATGAGCGCCTTCAATCAGCCCGGGAAGATCCGCCATGACAAAGCTGCGGCCGTCTCCAACGTCGACCACGCCCAAATTGGGTGTTATGGTCGTAAAATGATAGGCGCCGATCTTGGGCTTGGCCGCCGAAACCACGGACAGCAAAGTCGATTTGCCCACACTAGGGAAGCCGACAAGACCTACGTCAGCCATAACCTTTAGCTCAAGCACAACGTAGCGCTCCTGACCTTCCTCCCCGTTCTCCGCAAGCTCTGGAGCGGGATTATTCGGCGTCGCGAACCGGATATTGCCCCGGCCGCCCCGACCGCCCTTAGCTACGATGACTTCCTGCCCGTGACGCGTCATATCGGCAATCACTTCGCCCGTATCGTCGTCGATCAGCACCGTTCCCGGCGGAATACGGACAATCATATCGTCGGCTCCCGCGCCGTGCTGGCTCTTGTTGCGCCCTTTTTCACCGCGCTGGGCCTTGAAATGCCGCTGATAACGGAAATCCATCAACGTCCGCAGGCCTTCGTCCACACGGAAAATAACGTCGCCGCCTTTGCCGCCATCACCGCCCGCCGGACCGCCCTCCGGCACATATTTCTCGCGGCGGAATGCCACCAGACCGTCGCCGCCGTCGCCGGCTTTTACAAATATTTTCGCTTTATCTACAAACATGGATGTCTCACCTTCCTTCACATTCCCATCGGCAGGCGCAGCTGAAAGTCCGCCTTATGGGACGCCAGCCGCTCCGCTTTTACAATTTTGCCCTGGACGATATTCAAGATCTGCTGCTGGAACGCCTCCGCTCTTCCGCGCAGACCGTCGCTGCCGAATACGATGACAATATCTCCTTCATCCTGCTTGAACGAAAGCCGCAGCATACGGGTATCGCCTTGCGCGACCATTCCGCCGAACTGGCAGGCTCTAACCATCTGCATAATGACCGAGGTCAGCTCATCTCCGGCTTCGGGGGTCAGCAGGTCCTCCAGATGCAGCCCTTCTTCCACCTCGATATCCAGCTGCAGGCTGCCGCCCACGGTCCGGAAGGATTGAAGATAGAAGACCAGCGAAGGAATACCGAGCTTGGCGATCCTGCTGTCCAGCGCGATGCGTTCCTTTATTCTTTCCACACACTGCACCGATTTATCAGGCTTGCCAAGCTGGATATAACCGTACAGCACCTGAAGATCATTCATCCAGTCATGACGGTGGTGGGTAAGCATGCGGATTGCTGTCTGCTGCAGAATCCGTTCCTGCTTCCAAATCTCCCGTTCGTAATGACGGCGGACCGTCGCCACACTGATTAAAGCGGCCGCAACGGCCCACAAGCCAAGCACAAGACTTGACCAAAGCGCCGGCCAAATGCTGGCGAGCCCCAAAGGAAACGCTACCGACAACACCGCCGCTCCTATTACGCTTTTCCAGGATTTCATACTGTCTTCCCCGTCCCTTGCGTTTGCGAATTGTTAGCGTTCTACCGCAACCAGATCCTTTCATGTTTCCCCAGTATACCATAGGAATTCCAGCAAATTAACCAAGAGGCTGCAAGAACTTCCCTGCTTTAAGACCAATCGTTAGGTGCGATGCTTATAAAGCCTTATATTTTGAAAAAAAGCCCCCGGCGATCATGCCGGAGGCTTTACTAGCAGTTATAGTCCGTAAGCTTACGCTTCCAGAGCCGCCGCTACCGGAGCGACGTCTACCGGGTAGACGCTCACTTTCTTGCGATCGCGGCCCAGGCGCTCGAACTTCACAACGCCGTCCACTTTGGCAAACAAAGTATCGTCTTTGCCGATGCCAACGTTTGTTCCCGGATGGATTTTCGTTCCGCGCTGACGCACCAGGATGCTTCCGCCAGTTACGGCTTGGCCATCGGCGCGTTTCACGCCAAGACGTTTCGCGCGGCTATCGCGTCCGTTCTTTGTGGAACCTACACCTTTTTTCGATGCGAACAATTGAAGATCCAATTTCAACATGCTGTCTACCTCCTTCTTCAAATAATGACTTCCTGTATCTGAATATACTTACCGTACGACTCTGCAATCGTATTGAGCATAACGACCATGGATTCCAGAAGCAGCTGCACCTTGGCAGCCGTTTCGGGGTCTTCGATCGGCAGCAGGGTCCCGCTGAGAAACCCGTCCTTCATGGACGAATCCAGCACGACTCCCGTTAAGGCTTCAATCGCATTGACGGTACCGACCGTTACAGTCGAAACACCTGCACACACGATATCTCTGCCTTTTCTGTCAAACCCGGCATGGCCATTTACGGCAAAACCGAGGATCGGGCCTTGAGAGGAAGACCTCGTAATCCGCACGTTAATCATTAACGCACCTTCTTACGCTTGAATCTTCTCGATCGTTACTTTCGTGTAAGGCTGACGATGGCCTTGCTTCTTATGGTAGTTCTTCTTCGGTTTGTATTTGTAAACGACAACCTTCTGACCTTTACCATGCTTCTCGACCTTCGCCGTTACGGAAGCGCCGCTTACGAGCGGAGTTCCCGCTGTCAGACCGCTTTCGTTCGATACAGCCAGGACACGGTCAAACGTTACGCTTGCCCCGTCTTCCGCGTTCAGCTTCTCGATGAACAATACGTCGCCCTCTTGGACTTTGTATTGCTTGCCGCCAGTTTCGATAATTGCATACATTGGTTTTGCACCTCCTCATGTCTCAGACTCGCCTGGTCCAGGTGGTCCTTCCTTTCGGAATCGCGCTTAAGTACCCGATCGGAGCGGTTACAGCATGTGCAGGCAAAGAATAGACCGGACACATACTTATAGATAATAGCATGAAGACATGAAATAGTCAACTATCTATCCAAATGCTATTCCTGTCCCGCTTGCTGCACCGGAGCTTTTCCGGTGCCCCCGCAGCATTCGCAAGGGCGGGGGGAGAGCTCCAGCGCGTCATGCCGCACTTTCTTTCGCGTCATCTCCAGAAGCCCAAGCCGGGTCCAGCCCAAAATGCAGGTCTTCGTCCGGTCCCGGCTCACGACGCTCTGCAGCCGGGCGACGACCATTTTGCGATGCTCCTCCAGCTCCATGTCGATGAAGTCGATGACGATAATCCCGCCGGTATCCCGAAGCCGGATCAACCTCCCGATTTCCTCCGCGGCAAGAAGATTAGTTCGCGTAACCGTCTCTTCCAGCGACGCCCCGCCCGTATATTGGGCGGTATTGACATCGATTACGGTCAGCGCCTCCGCCTCGTCCCAGATCAGCGTCGCTCCTCCGTCCAGCGTGATTTTGCGGCTGAAGCCGCGCTCCAACTGCTCTTCCACTCCGTAAGCGGCAAAGATCGACCCGGTTCCGGTGTACGGTTCCACCGGCTTGTGCCCCTCTGGCGCCATTTCGCTCAAGTAGGCTTCCGCTTCCCTAGCCGCCTGCTGCGAGTCAATCAGCAGCTCGTCCCGCTGAGGATCGAACGCATCGCGGATGAACCGCTGAACGATGCTGAGATCACGGTGCAGAAGGGCCGGGGCCTCGGCTTCCAGCGCACGCTTCATAATTCCCTTCCACTGCGCCCGCAGAACGGCAAGGTCACCTTCCACCGCTTCGGGAGGCTCGTCCTCCGATACGGTGCGCATAATCAGGCCCTCTTCATCCATCCGCAAACGTTCGCCCAGCGCCTTGAGCCGGTTGCGCTCGGATTCGCGCGCGATTTTTTTGGAAACGCCGACGTATTCCGCAAAGGGCATGTACACCATCCATCTTCCGGGAAGCGTGTAGTGCGTTGTGACGCGGGGTCCCTTGTTGCCCCTGGGCCCTTTTCTGACCTGGACGACGATTTCCTGCCCGGGCTGAAGAAGCGTATCAATGGAAGGCTTTACTCTGGGCTGTTTCTCCAGATGCGGATGCAGCACATCATCCACGTATAGAAAGGCGTTTTTTTTCTGTCCGATATCGACAAAAGCAGCCTGCATCCCCGGGAGGACATTCATTACCCGGCCTTTGTAGTAGCTGCCGACAAGTCCCTGCTGTTCCGCGCGCTCCGCCGCATACTCCACCAGTCGTCCCTCCTCCAGAAGGGCCATCCGGGTCATATGCTGTGAGCAGTGAACAATCATCTGTTTCATGGCTTCACCTCTGGCTTACCTAAGAAGAACGGCTTCCTTGACCTTTATAGGGCGGCATCCGAACTCTCGTAAAAATAAAAAACTATGGATAAGCACGGAGCCTATCCATTCTAAAATTGCATTACATTCCAAAATAGGTAGAGAGCAGACGCTGTTCCGGTACGACGGCCATTACGCCTCCCTTGTCGTCAAGCACATAGATCAGATGATACTGGTGCCTTTTAAATAGACGCAAAATATCATCCAAAGGTTTCGCTAGAGGCGCAACTATCGGGCGGGCCAGAGTGCCCTTGTCCATATGTTGTTCATATAAGGCTTCCCGGTTCATGAGAAAAGCGACGAAACGGTAAGGGAGGTTCCGGTGGTCCGTTATATTGGAATACAGCAAAAAAGCGGCGATCATCAGCAGGTTAAGCCTAACTCCGCCCCCGTACTGAAGCGGCAGCAGGGCGTACACGGCGGTCAAGGCGCTGGCGAATATGCTGATTCTTCCGCACCACAGCAGGGTCGAGTAATATGGCACCTGCAGGCTGATCGCAGCCTGTATGATTTTCCCCCCGTCCAGCGGCAGTATCGGCAGTAAATTGAACAGGGCGATGATGAGATTGGCATGAATGAGATAGGTCATAAACGCGTCGCCGCCCCAGCCCATTTCTCTCAAAGCCGCCGCAAACAGCATCATGAGGACGTTCTGCAGCGGACCCGCAAGCGCAATTCCGATTTCACGGTAGGCGGTCAGCCTCCCATTGTCCTCGATAACCGCCACCCCTCCGAACGGGAGCAGCTGCACCGATTTAACCGAGGCCCCGGCAAGAAGCGCCGCCCAGACATGGCCCAATTCATGAATGAGCACGATGGCAAAAAGCGTAAGCAGTTCGAGAAACTGCCCGGTGAGCACGGAAATCAGCATGATGATCACGAGCAGCGGATGGAGGGAAAAGGAAATGCCCCGAATTCTAATCAAAGGCGATCTCTTCCGCCGGATCGATATACGTTTTGTCCTGCATGAGCGAAAAATAAAGCAGGTGGGTCGATGAGGCGCCGGATTCCTCCATCCAGCCCACGGTATCGCCGCTTTGCAGCCAGTCGTCGGCTTTCCTCTTCGTTCCGCTTAAATGTCCGTATTCGGCGACAATTCCTCCGCTGTGCTGGACCGTTACCCGAATGCCTCCAGCCGTCTCTCGCGAAACGGACAGCACCCTGCCCATGTCCACGCTCTTTACGGTCACGCTTCCGGATGAATCGGGCGACGGGATGATTTCAATGCCTTTAAGGCTCGAAGCAAACGGCTTGACAATGCTCCCCGCCACCGGCGGAGCAAGCTTGTGTCGGGCGGAAGCTTTCCGCGCCGCCTCCTCCCCCTCGCCAAATATCGGGATAAACGCCGGCGCTCCGTCAAAATAGCGGTCGTACCACACCCGGACCGAAGCAAAGTCCATGTCCTTGCTCAGGGCGTCCGTTATGAAATTTTGCGCCCGGTAGGCCCAGGGCTGCTGCACCCCGAATATCCCCCACACCGCCCCGAATAACAGGCAGCTGATCACCAATCGGCGGACCAATCCGGACAAAAAGCGCGGTTTCTCCCGCCTTCCTTCATCGTTCCATTCCTTACGCCGCTCTTTCCAAAGCTTTTCGGGATCGGGCTCGCCAGTATTCCCGTCCCTGAAGCCGCGCCAGTCGTCCGCGCCGGTGTCCTCGGACAATCCAAACAGCGTCTGTTTGGGGGAGTCCTGCTTGCTGCTGGACCAATTGCGGATATGCTCTTTGCGGTGGTTCCCTGCGTTTGGTTTATAACCCATATCCATCCCTCCGGAGGGCTTGTTTTATACCATCCTATGAGAGAGTGGAGGGTTTTTAGAACAAGCTGTTTAGGGGATTGGAGGAGCAGGCGAAGAATAAGGAAAAGTCCCGTATAACCACTGAAGAAGCGGTATACGAGACTTATTTGTTACGGGAAACCTTTCGGCCCGGGCCTCTTTAGCCCAGACCGAAGAATTTCTTGAGTTTCTTGAATGTACCCGGCTTGCGGTCCAGCTGCATGAGCGGTACCGCGTCGCCCAGGATGCGGCGGGCAATGTTGCGGTAGGCAATGGCAGCCCCGGAATCCGGATTCATTACCGTCGGCTCGCCCAGGTTAGCCGCCTTGATCACGAGTTCGTCGTCCGGCACGATCCCAAGCAGGTCGATGTTGAGCACCTGCAAAATATCCTCGACGTCCAGCATGTCGCCGGATTTAATAAGTCCAGGCCGGATGCGGTTGACAACCAGCTTTGGCGACTGCACTTCGGACTGCTCCAGCAGCCCGATCACACGGTCGGCGTCGCGGACGGCCGCATGCTCCGGCGTCGTTACAACAATCGCCTTGTCGGCGCCGGCGATCGCGTTGCGGAAGCCGTGCTCGATTCCGGCGGGACAATCGATCAGAATATACTCATACTCTTTCTTCAGTTCCAGGACGATGTCTCTGACCTGCTCCGGGGTGACTGAGGTTTTGTCCTTAGTCTGCGCCGCGGGCAGCATATACAGCTCGTCAAACCGCTTGTCCTTGACGAGGGCCTGTCCAAGCCGGCAGCGGCCTTCGGCGACATCCACCAAATCATAAATGATCCGATTTTCAAGTCCCATGACGACATCGAGATTCCGCAGCCCGATGTCGGTGTCGATGAGACATACTTTTTTCCCCTGCAGCGCCAGCGCGGTTCCAATGTTAGCCGTGGTGGTCGTCTTGCCCACGCCGCCCTTGCCGGAGGTAACAACGATCGCTTCTCCCATGAGGCTACACCCCTTTAAACACATTTAAATCCCGACGCAGTTTGACGATGTTGTGTATTTTGTCAATCTGCATTACGCCTTCCGATAAAAAAGCGAACTCCATGCTGCTCTCGCGGGTCTCCCATTCATCCGGGGGACGGCTGATGATCTCGGCTATCCGCAGCTGGGTCGGAGCCATTACAGAGGCCGCGATAACGGCCCCTTCGTTGCCCTCCACTCCCGCGTGAGCCATGCCTCTCAGCGCCCCGAGAATAAAAATATCGCCGGTGCAGGTAATCGCGCCGCCAGGATTCACATCCCCGAGAAAGAGCAGATCCCCCTTATGGTTCAGCACCTGCCCGGAACGAAGAATTCCGCTCATCACATGCAGCGAGCTTCCGTTTCCGGATTTCACGGCTTCCAGCACCTCGACCGACCGGATCAGCAAGTTGCCCTGCCCCCGCAAAATCTCGAGCACCGATTCCTTTTCTTCATCCGTCACCGAGCGTTTGCCCATCTTGACATCTACATGAACAATGGGTCCGGTCAAAATATTTTGATGGCTGTGCTCCAGCTTATACCGAAGCTCGCCCAGCAGCTCTTCAAAGGGACATTTGTCGTCTAACAGGAAGACCAGGCCGTCCTTGATGCCTTTGATCCGCACATGCTTGGATTTTACTGTCATTTGACCCTCCCCCCATTCTCATTCATTCGTGCCGCGCCCTTCAAGTTCCTGCTTTTATCCAAGAGAAATTACGCCGGTCTTACGCATTCTCTTCTTTGCGCGTCTCATTCTTCAGCTTCTCGAGCTGACGGCGGACGGGAATGTACAGCAAAAGTCCGAGGGCAAAATGAACAAGCATGGTGGGCAGCATATAGTTCATCAGCGCCCAGTTGTACGGCTCGCGATTCAGCTTGAAGATGCTGTAAATACCAAACAGAATGCTGTCTTCAAGCCAGCTCCCCAGCAGCAGAATCGTCATCATCAGCGGCAGCGGCGCCCGGGGCGCCTGGAAGATCAGGCCGATCAAATAAGCCGACACCCCCATAGCGAAGGAATGGGCTCCGATGATCCTGCCGTAAAAAACGATATCATGCAGCATGCCGAAGATTAAGCCCAGCAAAAGCGCCGCATGCCTGTGATGATACACCGTAGCAAATAAAATAACGATAAGGACAAGATCCGGGACAATCCGCATTTCCCACGAGTCAGGTATAATCCAGGGCAGTACGGTGCCCTGAAGAATGAACAACAGAAACAACAGCAAAATGAGAACCGACCTGCGCGCTCTCACTGCGGCCCCTCCGGAGTAAAGACGACAAGCAGCTGCTTCCAGTCCTCATATTCGGCCGCCGGCTTGATGACCGCGGTTTTGGTCAGTCCGAACTCCCCGTCATCGACGCTCTCGACGGTACCGATCGTTAGCCCCCGCGGGTAGAGACCGCCCAGTCCAGACGAAATAACGGTGTCCCCCTCGGCGATCGGGTCCTTCTCGTCAATCCGAGTCATAATGAGCCTGCCGGTCTGCTGGTTGTAACGCTCAATCATGCCGAACGTCTGGTCGATCTTGCCGATGGCCGTGGCGGCGATCGGCGGCTGTGAATTCGGATCGCTGCTGTCCATCATCGTCAGCAACTTCACCGTGGACGTAAAGTTGCTCACCTGGCTGATGATGCCGACCATGCCCTTTTCGGAAATAACGGCCATATTCGGTTTGACGCCGTCCCGCGCCCCCAAATCAATCACGAGCGAATTGTTGCTCGGCTCCGTTGTCAGGCTGATCACCTGGGCGTAATGATACTCGTAATTATATTTCGTTCTCTGCGCCTGCGTTAAATTCCACAGCCGTTTATAGTGTTCGTTGTCGGCCTTTATCTGGTTGTATTCGGCCTTCTCCCGGGTATACTGCGCGGCGATGATCTTCAGCCGCTCGTTCTCCTCGGCCAGATCTTTCAAGTTGCCGATATCTTCAAACAAGCCCGCTACGAATCCAGCGGGCTTATAAAACAGATTCTGCACAAAACCGGTAGTATCCCTGACGAAGTTCTCGGGCCACGATAGCGACTTTCTTGTTCCGAGAGAGAAGCCCATGACCACAATAAAAAGCACCAGCGTAATCAATAGAATAAATAGTCGCTTATTGCCAAACAGCTTAAACAGTTTCAACACCCTCTAACAACCGTTTTCTCTCCGCTAAAGAGGTTTCCTTCGTCCTTCCCTCTCCCTACACTTCCTACCGTTTTGAGCGAAAAGCTCCGTTGCCGCGGGTCTTGAACAGATGAATATTGTCCAGCGCTTTGCCGGTGCCGATCGCCACGCAATCGAGCGGATTCTCGGCCACGATAACGGGCATGCCGGTCTCACGAGCCAGCAGCTTGTCAAGATTGCGCAGCAGGGCGCCCCCGCCGGTCAGAACAATTCCGCGGTCCATAATGTCGGCGGCAAGCTCCGGCGGACATTTCTCCAGCGTTACTTTCACCGCTTCGGTAATCGCATTGACCGTATCGGCCAGCGCTTCGGAAATCTCATCCGATGTGATCGTTAGCGTCTTGGGCAGTCCGGTTACGAGATCCCGTCCGCGGATTTCCATCGTCTCCGCCTTCTCAAGCGGCAGTGCGGAGCCAACATCCATTTTCAGCTGTTCAGCGGTGCGTTCCCCGATCATGAGGTTGTACTGGCGCTTGATGTACTGGATAATCGACTCGTCCATTTCGTCTCCGGCCACGCGCACGGACCGGCTGGTCACAATGCCGCCGAGCGAGATGACGGCGACCTCCGTCGTGCCTCCGCCGATATCGACGACCATGCTGCCTGTCGGTTCCCATACCGGCAGGTCGGCTCCGATCGCAGCCGCGAACGGCTCCTCGATAATATACGCTTCGCGCGCTCCCGCCTGCTTGGTCGCATCTTCCACGGCGCGCTGCTCCACGGCAGTAATCCCCGAAGGGACGCATACCATAACGTTCGGATGGCGCTGGAACATGGACCTCTGCTTCTGGGCCTGGCGGATAAAGTATTTAATCATCGTAGCGGTTGTATCGAAATCGGCGATAACCCCGTCCTTCATAGGCCGGATCGCGCGGATATTTCCCGGTGTGCGGCCGATCATTTTTTTGGCGGATTCCCCTACGGCTTCAATCGTTTTCGTATCGGTACGGATTGCGACAACGGATGGCTCTCTGACCACAATGCCTTTTCCGCGGACGTAAACCAGTGTATTTGCCGTTCCCAAGTCAATTCCCAAATCTTTAGTAAAGCCACCTATCATGCTGTAAACTCCCTTTCCTGTCAATGTGCATCGTTTAATTTTTACATTAGGCCTCGTTCTTTCATACTGACAAAACCGTCATCGCCGATAATGAGATGGTCCAGCACGTCAATCCCGACAATTTCCCCCGCCTCAAGCAGTCTCCGGGTCAAGGCAATATCCTCCGGACTCGGTGTCGGGTCGCCGCTGGGGTGGTTATGCGCACATATAATGGAAGCGCTGCTGCATTTGATGGCTGCCCGAAATACCTCTCTGGGATGAACAATGGAGGCGTTAAGACTGCCCATCGACAGCGTTTCCTGCGCAATCACGTGATTTTTTGTATTCAAAAACAGGCAGACAAAATGCTCCTTCTGCAGATAACGCAGCTGCTCGGTCAATATGTCCGCCGCATCATGCGGGCTGCGAATCGTAACCGGCTGATCCAGCCGCGTGTTCGCCATCCGGCGTCCCAGCTCCATGCCGGCCTTCAGCTGTACAGCTTTGGCGGGACCGATTCCCTTGATTTGCGTCAATTCTTCAATGCTAAGGTCGGCCAGACGGCGAAGACCGCCCACCTGTCCCAATATACGCTGCGCCACATGGATCGCCGATTCCCGGCGGGTTCCCGTCCGCAGCAGAATAGCCAGCAGCTCGGCCTGGCTGAGTGATTCCGCCCCATATTGCATCATGCGCTCTCTAGGTCGTTCTTCATGGGGAAGGTCTCGCAGCATAAATGTCGACGATTCCATCCCTGTTCTCTTCCTTTCAGCCTTCTAGCACAGGTGGCTGTATAAAGTATGATAGATATTGCTTACCTATACCGGACAAGACCGGGCAAGCCTGAAATGATTCCAGGCATCGCCAATATCTTACACCCTAAATCATTATACGGGTAAAGCCTGCTCAATACAAATATAATTCGGGAGGGGTAAGGATTACCAAATGGCGAAACCTTGCGATGCAAAAAGACTCTTCCAAGCCGTTGTTCCGGCATGAAAGAGTCCATGGCACAAGCCTTCTTCGAAGACCGCTTTGCAAAACTCCGATGCTTCAGTGCGTTCCTGTCGTCTGTAAGTTGTTTCGCCTTCCGCCTCAGCCGATGTTGAAAGGACTGATGCTGTATCGCAGCAGCATTTGGTACAGCAGATTCAGCGGAAGCCCCATTACACTGTAAAAGTCGCCTTCAATCTTCTCGATAAAAACAGAACCAATCCCCTGTATCCCGTACGAGCCCGCCTTATCCAGAGGCTCGCCTGTCCGGATATAGCCGCCGATTTCCTCCCCCGACATCGGCCGAAATGTAACCTGGCTTTCCGTGTAGCCGGCCATCACCGCAGGCGTCCCTGCCGGCGATTCGGAGAGAATGCTGAATTGTCCAAGATCGCCCAGCCTTATCGTCTCGCCGCCGCGTGTCCCAAGCTCCTCTAAACGGAGATTAGCCTTGACTCCCCGGTCCCCAAGCCTGATGCAGGCCAGGCCTGTATACACCTTATGGCTTCGCCCCTGCAGGGCGGTTAGCATCTCCCTGCTCTCTTCCTCATCCGCCGGCTTGCCGAGGACCAGGCCGTCCAGGACGACAATCGTGTCGCTCCCTACGATGACGGCGTCCCGCTTTCCCGCAAGCGGAAGGACCGCTTCCGCCTTGCGGAGGGCAAGCTCGCTGACGATGCGTTCAGGCGCCCATTCCGGCGGGAAGCTTTCGTCCGCTTCACTCGGTATGACTTCAAGGGGAAGCCCCAGTAACGATAAAAGCTCCCGGCGGCGAGGCGAACCGGAAGCAAGAATGATCGAAGGTATGCTGTTGTCGTTCACGTCGCATTATCCCTTTCCATACGTTAAATAGCTATTTTCTGCGGTACAGCCAGACGGCGATGATAATCCCGGCCAGACTAAGCAGACATAGCTTCAGCCGAATCGTAATGTCATAGCTGATGATATCCAGGTCGGCTTGCGGCGACCATTTGATCAAAGTGGACTTGGTCAGGAACGACAGCGCCTTAACCGGCTGCAGCAGCCTGGCGATCCAAGAGCCGGCCAGCCAGCCAAGAATAAGAAACAACAGTAGCGTACCCACATTTTTCTTCTTCATTCGACGGTCTTCCCTCACCTTTGTGACATCTTCAATATTATACGTTGAAAAGACGTTGAAATACAACGCAAAATCCGCCGCGCAAAGGTTGCCCCTTCCGCGGCGGATTCTTAGTTCCAGTCTGCCACAGCCTATCCTTGTTCCATTGCGGCCATCAGCCTTTTCTGGCCGCTCAGCATTTCGAGCATAGAGGATTGCACTTCCCAGAGCAGGCCGTCCGCCTTGCTCTTGCCATATTCACTCAATGCCGATACACCCCGGCTGACGGATTTCTCCAGCTCTTTCGCGACGACCCGTTCATTGGGTGTTAGACCCGCTTCAAGCGCCTTCGCCGCTTCAGACCACTGCAGATGGAGATCGCTCACCTTTGTCATGTCCGCAGCGGGATCGCCGCCAAGCAGCGCCGCGGACAGCGAGCTCAGCTCGCCGAGCAGCGCTCTGCTGGCTTGGAAATACTGGGCGACCGTTTCCCCGTCTCCGTTAAATACCAGCCTGCTTTCGCCCGGAAGCGTGACTTCCTTAACGTACAGGTCGATGCCCTGCGCCTCCAGTTTGCCCCCGAGCAGCTTCGCCTGTTCCCGGTCGGATGACAATCCGGCGTATACCCGGTTGCCATCCTCCGGGTCGATGTCTGCGGCCAGCCCGGCGTTCATCAGCTCCTGCTTCGCCTGCGCCGCTCCTTCCGGCGTGCTGAATACGCCGTACTGGAGCAGATAATAGCTCTGCGCCTCTACCTGTACGGGAATCGCCGGGGCGTTAGCCGCATTGCCCGAGGTATGTTGACCCGCGGCTGAATTTGACGACGCCGTATTCGCGGAATCGCCGTTATTGACCCCGCCGATAAAAGTCAGCGCAGCATATCCAAGCATCAGGCCGATGCCGATGGCGCCCGCAACCGAAGCCGGGAACTTCCACCAAGAGGAGGGACGGCGGGTTGTGTAGTATCCCCCGCCGTCGTTGAGCGGCTCCTCCTCCAATTCCGGGAAAGGGCCTCTGGCCGCTGGACCGTCCTCTTCCGAATACGCCGGAGAGCCGTAATCAAAATCGGCATAGCTTCCATCGGTTCCGGTCTGTCCTTCCCGCCAATCTCCGATCCTGCGGGAGCGGAGAAACGATTCGCGCAGCAGTTCACTGTCCACAGAGCCGTCACTGCCCCGTCCATCAAGATTGCCGTCGTCCCGATCATCCCGAACGTTCCGATCATTCCGATTGGGGCTGCCGCCAAAAGTTTTCTTGTTATCGTAGTAAGCCTGTTCCAGTTCCTCCAGCCGATATTCCCGGTCCTGGAAATGGCCCCGCAGATGCACGGGTTCCTGGGCTATTCCCTGCCGGCTGCTCCCAGCCGTACGCCGGGCTTCGTCCAGACTGTATATTTCGGCCTGCTGCTCGGTCTTCGCCTGTTCCGGTACGGATTCCGGCTGAAGCTCCTTCAGCTTGTCCTTTCCGGCATCGAACCGGAATGTCATTCTTCCGTTACTCAATCCGTCCACCTCACCTTGTCCAGTCTATATCAAAAGATATGATAGACAGTAGAGAAGTATGCTTACGGATTGAAAGTTCTCTCTTAAATTACTTGAAGACCATCCCGCCGTCAATCAGCGGCGATTGGCCGGTCATATAATCGGAATCTGGACCTGCAAGGAAGGAAACAAAAGCGGCGACATCCTCCGGCGTCGACAGACGTCCGAGCGTGATTTTGCTGCCGAATTCCTTGGTTGCTTCGCCTTGCTCTTCCCCTTTAGCGTTGGTGATTTGTTTATCGATGGAACCCCACATTGGCGTCTGCACAATACCGGGGCAATAAGCGTTTACGGTGATGCCGTATTTAGCCAGCTCCTGGGCGGCGGTCTGTGTCAGGGAACGGACCGCGAATTTCGAAGCGGAGTATACGCTGAGACTTGCATTGCCGACATGGCCGGCCTGCGAAGAGGCGTTGACGATCTTACCCCCGTGTCCCAGTTCCTTAAGCTTGGCCGTAGCGGCTTGGATTCCCCAGACAACGCTGGCGACATTGATATGAAATACTTTGTCCAAGTCATCGAGAGTTACTTCTTCAATCATTTTTACAGGCGCAATACCGGCATTATTGACAATCACATCGAAGCCTCCCAGCTTCGAGGCCGTTTCTTCTACCGCGGCAAACACCTCATCACGGTTAGAAACATCAGCTTTGAGGGCGATGGAGCGGCCGCCAGCCGCTTCGATTTCCCCGGCGACTTTGTTCGCATTGTCCTCATTCAGGTCCACTACAGCAACAGCAAATCCGTCTTGACTAAGTCGAAGTGCAATCGCCCGGCCGATCCCTTGTCCTCCTCCGGTTACAAGCGCCACTTTACCGTCAACTCTACTCATTTTCGTGCATCTCCTTTTGTACGTATAATTTGAAAGAATTAGGCAGCACGGCAAACGATTAGTACTATTTGCCCTAAACCACTATAGCATTCTGGATTGAAAAGGAAATAAAACCATGGATATTTTCAGAAAACCATCAAACAATTTTCAACAAGTCTTAACAAAACGGATGCATTTTTGTCTAATTTCACTTTTTTTGACATTATAAAAGGACCCCCGAGTTCCTTAAACAGGAAAATGAGGGTCCTTCGTTTTGGCAACCTTAAAAGGCCATCTAATATCCGCCGATTCGCGAGACCAAAAACTGCCGCAGCACGGCAAATTCCCGACTGGCCCGGATTTCGCCGAATGGACGCCGCGCATCTCCAGTTGCCTGCCTGTCGGCAAAACGGGGGCAAAATGATAGTGTACAGCAAAGTCACCTCCGCACCAGCCCTTCCGGCGGGCGGCTGCGTACCACACGGTTTCTTCCTTCATCCTTCGCTTTGTAGAGCGCGGCATCGCTAAGCTTGTAGAGCAGGTCCAGCTGCGGCTTGTTGTCCGGGATCACGGTAATCACGCCTATACTGATCGTATATTGGAGATTATGGCCTTCAATCCGCGAATTCATGACGGCTTGTCTAAGCTGCTCCGCTTTCCTGTCGCTCTCCTCCTCGCCCGCGCCCGGCAGCAGAATAGCGAACTCTTCGCCCCCGTACCTGCCGAACAAATCTCTGGGGCCCAATAGAAACTCCACAGTCGCGGCAAAATTCCGGAGGGCGCTGTCCCCAGCGACATGTCCGTAGTTGTCATTGACCCGTTTGAAATGATCGATGTCGATCAGCAGAAAAGATATCGGCTCTCTCCGCTCCGCCGCGGCAGCAGCGGCAAGCTGCGCCTGAACAATAAATGCTCTGCGGTTCAAAATTCCGGTCAGCTCATCGACATTCGCCATCCTTTTAAGCTCGTCGTAAGACCGCTCCCTTGACAATAGAACAAAGCCGACAGTTCCCAGAATCATGATCAAAAACATGCCGATATAGTAGAGATGCTGAGCCAGCCCCGGCGAGAAAATATTCATATCCCGTTCCGAGAAAAGCGCGGAAAACGCCCTGGCCAGCAGGATGGAGGCTAGCACCGAGTACACCAGTCCCATAACGGTCTGAAGCGGCGATCCTTCTTTGGACGTTGTAAAGCGGTAAGCGGGGAATCCGACGAACAGCACTGCCGCCAGGGAAGCGGATGCAATCCGAAGGTTGTCCGAATTATGGAAAAAATAAATCAGTCCGAAGCTCAGCACGCTTAGTGTCGTGATAATCACATAGTATCGCCGGGCTCCCGCCCTGAACTCTCCCGCCATCATCAGCAGGGCGATGATTTCCAGCCCTACGCCTCCAAGGATCAGCGCATTGCTCAGCAGAATCAGATGCGGACCCGGAAGATTGTCCCGAATCAGCACCAGCAGCCAGCCTGCCGCCTGCAGCCATTTGGAAACCGCAAAAGATGAATTCGCCTGATCATAGGGAGAGCGGAAACGGTATGCGAATATAAGCAGCACCATGAACATATTTCCGAGGATAAGCGTGATCAGCATTGTTCTTATGTCCAGCTGGAAATCCATGCGTTCACCACCAACATATACACGTAAAATGACGGGCAGCAAATCTGATGTGAGACAAGCATTAGCAAAACATTACCATACCAAGATGCTGAATTCTGTCGATTTATGGTGAATCCCTAAGAAAAAACGCATCCCCTTCATCAAGAGAATGCGTTAAGCTCCGTTTTATTTTGAGGCTCCGCGCTTCCGAAGATTATCCGCGAGCACATATCCGACTTTATAAATATCGCCCGCTCCCATCGTGATTACCAGATCGCCGGGAGCCAGACGGTCCTTAAGATCCGCAAGAACATCTTCTTTGGTCGGCAGGTGGCGTGCTCCGGGGTTGCTGTTCTGAATAATCAGCTCTACCAGCTTGGCCGAAGATACGCCTTCGATCTGTTTCTCGCCTGCCGGAGAGTAGATGTCGGTGATGATAACCTCATCCGCTTCTCCAAAAGCCCGGCTGAACGCGTCCAGCAGAAAAAAGGTGCGCGTGTAGCGCTGCGGCTGAAAGACCGCAATGATCCGCTTGCCCGTTGCTTTGGCCGCGCTGATTGTCGCCTGGATCTCCGTCGGATGATGGGCGTAATCGTCGATCACGAGAATATCGTCCGCTTCGCCGAGCACTTGAAAACGCCGTTTGGCCCCGTTGAATTTCACGATGGCCGAGGCGATGGCCGCGAACGGAATGCCCGCTTTCAGACAAGCGATAATCGTGGCCATCGCGTTGTACACATTATGCTGGCCGGGCACCGACAGCTCGACCCGTCCGAGCGCCGTAGCGCCATGATTCATCGTAAACGTTACCTGGCGGTCGCCGAGCGCAATATCGGTCGCGGTATAATCCGCCGCCGAGCGGATGCCGTAAGTCGTGACATTCGCCTTGATCTTGGGCAGAAGCGAGGTGACCGTCTCGTCGTCCGCGCAGACTATCGCCGTGCCGTCTTCGCGGAGCTGGCTCATGAACTGCACATACGCGCTCTTCAGGCGTTCGAAATCGCCGCCGTAATTCTCCAGATGATCGGCCTCGATGTTCGTGACAATCGCAAGCCAAGGATGGTACTGAAGGAAGGAACCGTCGCTCTCGTCCGCTTCGGCCACGACGAATTCTCCCTGACCCGCTTTGGCGTTCGTGCCGACGTTCATAATCTCCCCGCCGATGATATACGTAGGATCAACCCCGCATTCCTCCATGACAAGGGCGATCATCGACGAGGTCGTCGTTTTGCCGTGTGCTCCTGCAACGGCGACGCCCTTGCGCTCATTAAGCAGCCGGCCCAGCATCTGCGACCGGTGAAGAATCGGAATGTTCAGGCGCTCCGCCTCCACCCGCTCCACATTATCCTTCGACAAGGCAGTAGAATAGACGACGAGATCGGCGCCCTTGACCTGCTCCGCCGTATGGCCGATATATACCTTCGCGCCTTTGGCTATCAATTTCTCCGTCAGTTCCTGGGCGGCTACATCGGAGCCCGTTACCGTATATCCCATCTCCAGCATCACACGGGCAATAGCGCTCATCCCGTAACCGCCGATTCCTATAAAATGAACTCGTTCCGTAGTATCCAACAGTTAGTCACCAGCCTTTTTCAGAATCGGGTTGCCGCAAAAGCGCGCTCCGTACATCAGCGATCAAATAAAGCGTACCGGACACGACCGCCAAATCGTCTTCTTCCGTCATCGACTTCAGAAGCTGGAGCGCCTTGCCCCAATCATGCTCCACAATGATTTGCAAATGATCCTTGGCGTAGTTCTCACGCAGACTTTCCGCGATGAGCTGAAGGTGTTCCGCGTCCATTTTCTTCCGGAAATCCGGTTCGGTCAGGATAAGCGTATCCACTATAGGAAGTATATGCTTGAAGTACGATTCATGATGCTTGTTTGACAGCATACCCATCATTAAATTTAATTTTCGGTATTGATAGAACTTCGGAAGGCTCGATGCCAGGCTTTGCGCCCCCTCGGGGTTATGCGCGCCGTCCAGAACAATCCGCGGGCTGCCCGGAATTTCTTCCAGTCTTCCAGCCCAGAACGTGTGGCGAAAGCCGGCGAGCACATCTTTATCCTCGAGAATGAACGCCATGTACTGGCGCAGCACCTCCAGCGCCATCATGGCGCCGGCGGCGTTGGCCAGCTGATGCTCACCCTTCATGGCAATGCCGATATCGAGCGAGCGGAAAGGGCCCTTAAAGGTAAAGGTCTGCACCCCTTCCCCGGTCCCTTTGCTCTCATAGGTAAATTGCTCACCTGAGAGGTACAGGGTCGACTTGCAGGACGCTGCCTTATCCTTAAGCACGGAGACCGCTTCGGGCTGGGAAACGCTGCTGACGACCGGAACGCCGGGCTTGACAATGCCCGCTTTCTCGTAAGTGATTTTCTCAAGCGTATCTCCAAGAACATCCGTATGATCGTAGCCTACGTTCGTTATGACCGACACGATCGGGGTGACGATGTTCGTTACATCCATCCTTCCCCCGAGGCCTGTTTCCCATACGACAACGTCTGGATAGCACTCTTCGGCGTAATACAGAATGGCAAGCGCCGTCGTCACTTCGAACATCGTGGGGGAACCTAGCGGCGTTTCCGCAATCTCCTCCACCAGCGGATGCAGGCGGTTCGCAATCGCCGTCAGCGTCTCTTCGGGAATATCCTCGCCGTTATACTGAAACCGGTTCGTGAACTTCGTAATATACGGGGAAGTAAACGTCCCGACGGAATACCCGCATTGTCTAAGCACCGACGTCAGAAAAGCACAGGTCGAACCTTTGCCGTTCGTTCCCGCAACATGAATGAACTTCAGGCGGCGATGGGGATGCCCCAGTCTTTCCATCATCCGTTCGATCCGTTCAAGGCCCGGACGGATGCCGAAAGGAATGAGGCTGTTGATCCAATCCACCGCAGCTGTATAGGACTGTAAAGGGGCGGCTGAGCCGGCCCCGTTCATCTCTTCCATATCTGTTATCCTCTCAGCTCCGCGATACGGGCGAGCACTTTCTCGCGTTTGGCCGAGTAATCGGCCTGCTTGGCCCGTTCCTCTTCGATGACTTTAGCCGGCGCCTTGGCTACAAAGCCAGGGTTGCCGAGCTTCTTCTCCACGCGTTCCACTTCGCTGTTCAGCGTCTGCACTTCTTTTTCAAGCCGGGCAATTTCCTGCTCGATGTCGATCAGGCCCGACAGCGGCAGCAGCAGCTCGGCCCCCGTTACGACGGCAGACATCACCTTCTCCGGAGCCTCCGGATTCAGGCCCGCCTCAAAAGAGGATGTATTGGCGAAGCGGCTGATGTAGGCGTTGTTCCGCTCGATAATAGCGAGCGTCTCTTCGCTTCCGGCCTTGACGATCAGCTCGACTTTTTTGCTCATCGGCACATTCACTTCGGCCCGGATATTACGCACGGCGCGGATCATATCCATAAGCAGGTTCATCTCCGCCACCGCATCCGGATTCTCAAGCGCGGCATCGTACTGCGGCCAGGCTGCCAGCGTAATCGTCTCGCCTTCATGCGGCAGATGCTGCCAGATTTCCTCCGAAATGTACGGCATGAACGGATGAATCAGGCGCAGCGTGCGGTCGAGCACATAGGCCAGTACCGATTGCGTGCTGCGTTTGGCTTCCGTGTCCGAGCCGTACAGCGACAGCTTCGCGAACTCGATATACCAGTCGCAGAGATCGTCCCAGATGAAATTGTAAAGAAGTCGTCCGGTCTCGCCAAAATCGTATGCATTAATGAGACGCGAAATATCGCGGGAAGTTTCGTTCAGGCGGTGCAAAATCCAGCGGTCGGCGGTGCCGAGCTTACCGGAAATGTCGACATCTTCAAAGGATACGCCCTCCAGATTCATCAGCGCAAAGCGCGAGGCGTTCCAGATCTTGTTCGCAAAATTGCGGGCCTGCTCCACCTTCTCCCAGCGGAAGCGTAAGTCCTGTCCAGGCGTGCTGCCTGTTGAGATCATGAAGCGCATGGCGTCGGCGCCGTATTTCTCGATAACTTCGAGCGGATCAACGCCGTTGCCAAGCGACTTGGACATCTTCCGTCCTTCCGAGTCGCGGACAAGACCGTGAATCAGCACGTCGGAGAAAGGCTTCTCGCCGGTAAATTCCAGTGCCGTGAAGATCATCCGCGCCACCCAGAAATAGATGATATCGTAGCCCGTTACAAGCACGTCGGTCGGATAATAGCGCTGCATATCGGCGCTGTCATCCGGCCAGCCGAGCGTCGAGAACGGCCACAGACCCGAGCTGAACCACGTATCCAATACATCCTCGTCCTGCTTCAGATCGCTCAGGCCGCTGATCCGGCGCGCTTCCTCTTCGTCGCGGGCGACAACCATCTCGCCTGTCGATTCGGAATACCAGGCCGGAATGCGGTGGCCCCACCAGAGCTGGCGGGAAATACACCAATCGCGTACATTTTCGATCCAGTGCAGGTAAATCTTCTCGAACCGGTCCGGCACAAAATTCACGCCGCTGCCGTCTTTTTGCGCCTTAATCGCCGCTTCGGCGAGCGGCTGCATCGCCACGAACCACTGCGTCGACAAATAAGGCTCGACCACGGCTCCGGAGCGCTCGCTGTGTCCTACCTGATGGACATGATCCTCGATGGAAATGAGCACGCCTTGTTCTTTCAGGTCGGCGACAATGTTCTTGCGGCATTCGCTGCGGTCCTGACCCTGGTAAGGCCCCGCTTCGGCGTTCATCGTGCCGCTTTCGTCCATAACGACGATTTGCGGCAGATTGTGGCGCTGGCCAACCTCGAAGTCGTTCGGGTCGTGGGCAGGCGTAATCTTCACCGCGCCGCTGCCGAACTCTTTTTCCACGTATTCATCCGCAATAACCGGAATCTCGCGGCCGATGATTGGAAGAATCAGCGTCTTGCCGATCATGTCCTTGTAGCGCTCATCTTCCGGATGCACCGCTACCGCCGTATCGCCGAGCATCGTCTCCGGACGGGTGGTTGCCACGGTAATGAAGCCGCTGCCGTCCTTAAGCGGGTAACGCAGATGATAGAGATGTCCGTTAACTTCCTTGTACTCTACCTCGATGTCCGACAGGGCCGTGCGGGCGGCAGGGTCCCAGTTGATGATGCGTTTGCCGCGGTAGATCAGGCCCTTCTCGTACAGCTTGACGAAGACCTCGCGAACCGCCTTGGACAGCCCTTCATCCAGCGTGAACCGTTCGCGGCTGTAATCGAGCGACAGGCCCATTTTGGCCCACTGCTCATGAATCGTTGCGGCGTACTGGTCCTTCCACGCCCATACCTGCTCCAGGAACTTCTCGCGGCCGAGATCGTAGCGGGAGATATTTTGCGCGCGCAGCTTCTGCTCTACCTTGGTCTGCGTGGCGATGCCCGCATGGTCCGTTCCCGGCAGCCACAGCGTATCATAGCCCTGCATCCGCTTCGTGCGGATAAGAATATCCTGCAGCGTAAAATCGAGCGCATGCCCGATATGCAGCATCCCCGTTACGTTCGGCGGCGGAATGACAATCGTATACGGCTTCGCATCCGGGCGCTGTCCGGCCTTGAAGTAGCCGCCTTCCGCCCAGTAAGGATACCATTTCTGCTCCGCGGCTTTAGGGTCATAAGTGGTCGGCATCTCGGTCTTGGCGCCGTTTCCTGCCGGGCTGCCTCCGTTCTCTTCAAGCTCCGGCTGCTGCGCCGGCGTTAATTGATCTTGTTCTGCCATAGCTTTTTACCTCCGTATTTGTCTAACTGTCAAACGTAGAAACGGCTGTCACCGTCCGTTCCGGAAACGGAACTAAAATACAAAAAAGACCCTTCGCCCTCAAAGGACGAAAGGTCATTCTTTCGCGGTACCACCTTTGTTTCGCGTCATCCACCAAGATAACGGCGGAGCCGGCACCCTTACGAACACCCGGCCGACATAACGCGACACTCTATGCAGAAATAACGGCCTGCGGCCGGCTCGCTCTAACCTCATGGCCGTAACGGCCTTCTGAAGCTCAAGCGGGCGACTCCGGGGCGACTTCGGCTGGCTGCATCCTACGGAAGCTCACAGCTGCTGCATTCCGCTCTCTGAAGGGCTGACCGCCTACTCTTCCCGTTCCCAGTCTTTAAAGAAAATATGGCTTAATACCTTACATAATACAGTTTGAGTCCGGCATAGTCAACCGGGAGACGGTCTTAGCAGGACAATCGCTGACGAATTTTGACGAAAAGTTCATGGAGAGCGAGTCGGGAATCGGCAATCCGCAATTCGTAATCGGCAATCCGCAATTCGTAATCGGCAATCCGCAATCGGTAATCGGCAATCCGCATTAGGCAATCAGCAATCCTTACCTTGCAAAACAGCTAATGTGCAGGTTTTTTCGAGCAAAAGTCCGGTGTAACTGGGAGAACCTGCTATTGTGCAGGAATTTTCGGCTCCCCCGCCTACATTGGAGGTTGAACGGGCAAATAAATGTATTTTTGCAGGTACCCTATCCAGCGAAAGCTCCAACGCCGACAAAAGATGTACATTTTCAGGTTTTTTGCATCAATTGGTTCACCGCGCCTCGCTGCAGCTCGTACCGAACCACATGTTTGCCCGTTGCTCCGGTCACGGCGTTAAACAACCCTTTCCCGCAGAGTGCCTGCAGCATTCGAACCGCTGTGCGATGGTTGATGCTCAAATGAGTCTCCACATCGATCGGGCGGAGGGGGCGGGCGAGCATACAGGCAAGGGCGGATGATTTCCCGTTCCGCCACACTGTGCAGTTTAACCGGTGAAGACTGCGGCTGAAAGCGGCTGAGCACCATACGCAGAAGCGTGATGGTCCGCTCAGGATGATGAGCAACATCGTCATAGGCAAAAGAAATGACCTGAAAACCCATAGCTGTCAAAAAAGCTTCCCGGTTCAGCTCGTTGCAATATTTTTTTCTATCCATATCCGTGACGTGCGGGCCGAAACCTTTGATTTCGATAATGAGTCTCGCAAAGGGCGTAATCCAGGCAAAATCGCAGAAATAGGACAGCCCCCGCCAATCCAGAACTTCGTATTCCGGGTGCAAATGGTTGAACTCCCTAGAAGCGGCCACCATACATTGCAGCAAAATAGCTTCTCCGCCTCCCGATGCCCTCGCTCCAGGCGACCCTTTCGTTCTCCCGTTCTGCTCCGCAAGTGGTGCTGGATAAATGCCGCATGCGCTTCCTCAACATTCACTTCTGATCATCTCCTCTAAAATGAAAAAAACGCCCCGGCCCATTCGGTGGAATGGATCGGGACGTTCTTCGTCTCCTATACTTTAGTCTATCGTAAAATCGATCATTTCGCTATTACAGTCTGATTTGCAGCCACGGATATCTCACGGATATCTCATGGATATTTAATGTGTAATCGGAAGTTTGCCTCTAAGCTTCTCGAACGTCTGCCGGGTATCGTAAGCATTTCTATCGTTATACACAATATATTCTTCTGCAAGTCTGATGATAATATAAGGGGGCGAGTGCTTGAAAATATAGGCCCGGGTATTTCCCCAGCCTTTCAATCTAAAATGCCCTCTGGCATAGGTGTCGGTGGCGACGCCATTGGTCCGCATGCCTTCCGGCAGTTCGTTCTCCAGCCTAAGTTCACGGATTTGATCCAGCGAAAAAGAATAACCGTAACTTGGACTTTGCACATGCACGATTCCATCCGTACCAACCGTCAGTCTCGGCGCCATCCAATCTTCCCTGACCAAGAAAATCCCAAGGCCAGCAATAAACATGAAAACTAATGTAAAAATCACGCCTATTAAGACTTTGCTACTGCGCATCGCCATATTGAGTGTCAAGCCGAGTCCGGCCCGTTTGGGCACCAGCATGCTCCGGTCGTTTGGGTTATGGTAAGTAATCCCGTTAATCCAGTATTCATCATCATCGGTGTAAAATGGCTGGCCGTCTGCTTCAACAAGCCGTCTGCTCCACTCATTCATTTTTCGATCCGTGTACCAGGCAATGGCCAATGGCGCAACCGCTTGGATCGCGATCAAAGTATGCCAAACGACGCCAAAGTGAGCCAAGGTATTCAGTCCGGACAGCGTGGCAGCTGCAGCAAATACGGCATCCAGCATGGCGATCGCCAGGAACAGCATTGACCAGTATCTTCTTTGAGCCCGGTTAAGCCCCTCATTTATCGTGCTGTCGTCGCTATACACCTTGGTCCTCATACGCCGGAAAGCAAGAGACAGGAGAAAGAACAGCAGCGTCATTCCGGTTGCCTGAGCGCCCATCACCATCCCAAATTCGCTGGAAGAACGCCACGCATAGAACATAACGGCCAAAGTGATCAGAAACGGCGCGATAAACCATATGGGAGAAATGGACATTTTTTTCTTCAAAAAAATAAGCGTAGTATCAGCCCGGACGACGTGCCGTTCTCCGATACTCCATTCATGCGCACGCTTGATCCGGGCCGCGGCACGGTGATACTTCAAGAACAATCGGTATCCTGCCCACAGCACGATGCCCATCCAGACCCACCAGTACATATAGACCAGCGAAAAATAACGGCTGAGCGCAAACAGCGGCAGAATCGCCAATGCGCCAATGATGATAAAGAAGGTATTACTTCGGCGGAAGAAGCCCGGAGACTCTTCAATTCCTCGGCCTGGGAGGCATACTCCGGGATTCCGACACCGAAAATGATAACCCCACCTGTTATATGCGGACGTGTGCCGTAGGACAACTGTACAACCAGAAGGAAAATGAGGCATACAGGGAGCAAAATCAATACGAGTGTCATGTCGTTATCTCCATTTCTATTCCGCAATTGGACGCTGGCCGGCGGCGAGCGCGACAAAAATGTCCGCACAGGTGTCCAGGAACTCCTTGCGGCCAACCCCCTTCAGGCTCGCTTCGCTGATGACAAGGGTCAGCTCCTGTTCCAGCTTCTCCTTGTACTCCGCGTTTCCGCCCTCAGGCTTTGTTACCGTGGCGCCATGCCTGCGATCAATCGAAATAAACCCTTCGTTTTTCAGAGTGGCGAAGGCTTTATTTACCGTCATCGCATTTATGCCGAGCTCCTCCGCCAGCTGCCGGATCGTCGGCAGTTTCTCACCGTCCTGCAAATCGCCCCTGCCAATCGCCACGACCACCGCATTGCGAAGCTGCACATAAATAGGCGTTTCACTCTTGAAATCCAGCGTAATAATCATGCGATTCCTCCAGTTAATAAGTATTATTTATATTATATAATATAATACAAATAATACAGTAATAAAACACTCAACGCTCAGAAGCCACGACAAAAAAATCCCGGCTGCCCATCAGCCGGGATCGTCGTCAAGCTTATCACTCGAACTTCCTTAGGGAATATAAATGACCTGCCCCTCTTCCACCGTCTGGCCGGAGAGCCGGTTGTACAGAACGAGCTCCCGGGCGCTTAGCTGATATTTCTCCGCAATGGAATCCAGCGTCTCCTCGCGCTGCACAATGCAGAGCCGGACCTTGCGGAAAGCCTGCTCTCCGTCCTTGGTCCTCATAAATCTGCTCTTCCATTCGGAATCGTCGGACGATTCGGACGGAGTGACGGCCGCGGTTGAGGAGACATTTTTCTCCGCTGCAGCTTCCTCATTCTCGCTTCGGTTCTTGCCCGAGGACAACAGGGATGAGAAGCTTAAGTGCTCCTTGGCCTGCTGGCCGGTGTCTTTTTTGCTGCCGAGTCCAATCTTCAGATCAGGCTTCTCCTCCGGGGATTGGGCCGTCTCCGGGAAGCTGTCGGCTTCCGTCGCAAGCTGTTCCTCCGACGGACCGCTGCCTGTGGCAGCGAGGGAATCAAAGGAGACCGGGGCAGAAGCGTCTGCGAGATCCGGACTCTCGTCGTCGTCCGTGTCTGTGATCTCCTCCGTTTTCGAGGCGGATTTCCGGTCGCCGGCCAACGAGCTGCCGCCTGCGTTCGCACCACCCTGCGCAAAATGGCTCCAGCTGTCCGGACTCTTCCATTGGCCGCTGAGCTCCGTCTCTTGTTTCGCAATGAACGACTGGCCGTTCTCCGAATGAATCTCGGCATACCGGTCCTCCTCCAGATTCAAGTTGGGAAGCTCGTCGCTGTCTTCCTCCTGCGTGATTCCCGGAAATGCCTGATCGGCACCAAACGCTTCGATCTGCTCCCGCTCCTGGACGGCATCCTCTTCCGAACCTTCACCGTAAGTCCAGAGGGAATTTTCATACAATCCCTCCGCTCCATCCGCCGGGGCGTCGGACTTACCGGCTATCGCCCGGCCTCCCTCCTCCGGCGAATAAGCGACGGTAAATTCCTCGCTCTGCCAGGCGGGAACCGGCTCGGCCCCTCCTATGCCGCGCAGCGACAGTACACCGGTAATGTTCACGCTGCGCATCGTCAACAGATCAATATCGAAATTCTCAATTTCCACACCGATCTCTTCGAGCGAGCTGACCCGGGCCAGCGGCACCGTAATTTCAACCGGAATGGCGTGGTCCAGACGGTGGGTCCGGTCATCCTCGCTCCGGTACAGACCCGTCAACAGAAGCTGGCCGCGCAGCTCCGCCCGGTCTTCTCGCTGAATGACCTGAATATCCGGCAGCAGCTCAACCTCTTCCAGTTCGGATATCCCCGGAAGGTCTTGAGACAGGTGAATGCGTTCATAAATATCAAACCGCAGGCCGTGGGATTGGTCAAACACGGGAAATGTCCTCCTTCTTGGCATAATCTAACCCCGGGACAGGCCCGGAGCGTAAGCCCAAAATGTTACTCTCCCCATGTATATGCTTTGAACAAGAGCACATGACCAATCCGTTTGAAAACCAGGGCTGAAGTCACCTGAATACCAGGGTTATCCGCAGGTAAAGGGCGATTATCACATTCACTCCGATTTGGGGTACAATAGAGACAGAGTCAAAAGCGAATTGGGAGTTGTGATCAAATGGCGAATAAAGAAGATGAAATCATCCTGACTCCGGAGGGCTATGCCCAATTGGACGAAGAGCTGAAAGAGCTTAAAACGGTCAAGCGCAAGGAGCTGGCCGAGCGTCTGAAAGTGGCGATCAGCTACGGCGACCTTAAGGAAAACAGCGAGTACCACTCTGCCAAGGACGACCAGGCGTTCATGGAGACTCGGATCAAGCAGTTGGAGAACATGATGAAGTATGCCCGAGTGGTCAGTGCGGATAGTCTGGATGTTACCTCTGTCTCCGTTGGATCACTCGTCGTGCTGAATGATATCGAGTTCTCGGAAAAAGTCGAATACCGGATTGTGAGCCCAGCCGAAGCCGATGTCGACCAGAATAAAATTTCGTACGAAAGTCCCCTGGGCAAAGAGCTTCTCGGCAAAAAAGCCGGCAGCGTCATCAAGGTCGATGCGCCAGCCGGCGTCATTGAGTACGAACTGCTGGAAATCCGGTTGGCTTAATAGCCGGTGACATTGAGCGCGAGCACTAGAAACTCGGCTGGTCTGACAGTAGCTCGTAGGTTATGATACGGCGGGAGGGCCGGGCGGTTAGTCTCTGGTGACTCCGGCGCGAACGGGAAAAACTCCCTCTTATTAGGGGCATCGGGCCATTAAGCCGGAAAAACTCCTTCTCATTTCCTGCAAAAAGGGCATCCGGGCGTTTAAACAGGAAAAACTCCGGCTTATCGATGTAATCTGGGCCGTTTTAAGTGAAAACGCCGAATTAAGATGGAGGAATTCCCGTTCAGGCGCAGCCTAAGGCCATTTTTGGAGCAATAAAAGGGAGAAATTCCGTTTCAGTCCATTCAGCCTCCCGGCGGGCTTTCTTTCTTCCGCATAATCTCAAACGAAAAAAAGGATCAAAAGCGCTCGTCGGCCGTTCTGACGCGCTTTTGATCCTTTTTTGCTTGGCTAGCTAGCCGCTGCTTCCGCCAAGAACATGCCGCAGTCCCAGCATATCGTCCGGCCAGGGATCGGCAATGTCCAGCTCTTCCCCGGTCCAGGGATGCGCAAAGCGCAGGGCCTCTCCGTGGAGCGCCTGCCGGAGCAGCGGGCGGGCCCCCTCGACTTCGGGTGCCTTCGGCCCGCCATACAGCTCATCCCCGTACAGGGGATGGCCGATATGGCTTAAATGCACCCGGATCTGGTGCGTCCGGCCCGTCTCCAGCTCGATGTGCAGAAGCGATGCGCCCTGCCACACCTCGCGGCCGACAATCCGGGTCACGGCCGGCTGCCCGCCCGGGGATACCCTCCGTCGTCCGGCATGATGGCGGTCGCGGCCGATTGGCTGATCGATCACGGTCAGCGACTTCGGCACCTCTCCCCGGACAATGGCGGCATATCTGCGGGAAATCGTCTTCTCCCGCATCGCCTCGTCCAGAACCGCCTGCGCGAATTCATTCTTTGCGTAGAGCACCGGCCCGGTCGTGTCCTTGTCCAGCCGGTGAATATGCCGCACGGCGCAACTCTCGCCGGAAGCGGCGTAATGGGCGGCGACCGCATGATCCAGCGTCACGCCGCTCCCGCTGCCGTCGGGATGAATCGCCATGCCCGCAGGCTTGTGAACGACGAGGCAGAAATCGTCCTCGTGCAGCACCTCAAGCTCCTGCCAGACCGGTTCAATCCCCGGTTCCCTCGGCGGAAAAAGGGCCAACCGCAGCCGGTCCCCTCTCCACTGGATGCCTTCCTCGCGGCGAAGCCTCGCCAGCAGCTTGTCCGGCATCCTCACCGTCTCCTTCAGCCACCGGTCGATGGCTTCGCCCTTATCCTCGGCTGAGGTTACGCTGCGCCCGGGCATGGTCTCCAGCCATTCTCCGCGCCGTACCCAGCCGGGCTTCCTGACAGGTTCGCCCGGCCTCACAGCGACTTCAGGGCCGCGCGGTGAGCCTCAATCGTGTCGTCGATGTCCTGCTCGCTGTGCGCCGCCGAAATAAACATGCCCTCAAATTGCGATGGAGGCACGCTGATTCCCTGCTCCAGCATCTGGCCGAAATAAGCGCGGAAACGGTTCACGTCGCTGGCCTTGGCTGTGTCGTAATTGGTAACCGGCCCCTCCGTAAAGAACGGGCACACCATCGAACCGACGCGATTAACGGTCAGCGGCACTCCGGCCTCCTCCGCATTCACCTTGAGCCCTGCTTCCAGACGCTCGCCCAGCGTTTCCAGCCGGTCGTAGACCTCCGGCGTCAGCAGCTTCAGCGTCGTAAGTCCCGCCGCCATCGCCAGCGGATTGCCACTGAGCGTGCCCGCCTGGTAGATCGGACCGGATGGAGCGATCTGCTCCATAATCTCCCGGCTTCCGCCATAGGCGCCGACGGGCAGTCCGCCGCCGATGACCTTGCCAAAGCAGGTCAGGTCCGGCTTGATGCCGAACAGGCCCTGCGCGCAGCCCCGGTTCACGCGGAAGCCCGTCATCACCTCGTCAAAAATAAGCAGGGCTCCATAGCCCGTTGTGACCTTGCGGAGGCCTTCCAGAAATCCGGGGGCCGGCGGAACCACGCCCATATTCCCGGCAATCGGCTCCACGATAATCGCGGCGATATCATTGCCAAACCGCTCGAAAGCCAGCTTGACCGATTCCAGATCGTTGTATGGTACCGCAATCGTGTTCGCGGCAATCCCTTCCGGCACCCCCGGGCTGTCCGGCAGTCCGAGCGTCGCAACGCCGGAGCCCGCCTTGATCAGCAGGCTGTCGCCATGGCCGTGGTAGGAGCCTTCGAATTTCACAATTTTGCTTCTTCCTGTATAGCCACGGGCCAGTCGGATTGCGCTCATCGTCGCTTCCGTGCCGGAGTTGACCATACGCACGATGTCCACCGATTCGACGCGTTCCACGACCGTCTTGGCCATTTCCGTCTCGATCAGCGTAGGCGCCCCGAAGCTCGTTCCTCTGACCGCCGTTTCCTGCAGCACCTTGACCACTTCCGGATGGGCATGGCCCATGATGAGCGGTCCCCAGGAGCAGACATAATCAATAAAGCTGTTCCCGTCGATATCGTAAATCCGGGAGCCTTCCCCGCGTTCCACATAGATCGGTGTCAACCCGACCGATTTGAACGCCCGGACCGGGCTGTTCACCCCGCCGGGAATGTAGTTCTTCGCCTCTTCAAAGGCTGCCCGGGAAGCTTCCTCCCTCCGGGCCAAGCTTTCCTTGCCCATTCCAGAAACCCTCCTGTCTCAAGAAGAAACGCCTGACGGCGTCCTGAAGGACGCCCGTACGTTTCTCGTAGAAATATTAGGCTAGTAATACCCGCGATACTAATAAATACTTACATTTTGAAAAAGCCTTTCAATTACTCCCCGCGCAGCCAGCGGACCGCGTCCTTGGCATGATACGTGATAATTGTATCGGCTCCTGCGCGCTTAAGGCCCGTCAGAAGCTCCAGCACAATCGCCTTCTCGTTGATCCAGCCCTGCCGCGCGGCCGCCTTGACCATCGAGTATTCGCCGCTGACGTTATAGGCGACAAGCGGAAGATCGAACTGCTCGCGGATCACGCGAATAACGTCCATATAAGCGAGCGCCGGCTTCACCATCAGCATGTCGGCGCCTTCCAGCACATCGCTCTCCGCTTCGCGGATCGCTTCGCGCACGTTCGCCGGGTCCATCTGATACGTCTTCCGGTCGCCGAACTGCGGCGCCGAGTCCGCCGCCTCGCGGAACGGGCCGTAGAAAGCCGAAGCGTACTTAACCGAATAGGACATGATCGGCACATGCTGGAACCCGGCCTCGTCCAGCCCGGCTCGGATTGCCTGCACGAATCCGTCCATCATGTTCGACGGCGCGATGATGTCCGCTCCGGCCTTCGCCTGCGAGACCGCCGTGCGGGTGAGCAGCTCAAGCGAAGCGTCGTTCAGCACATCGCCGTGTACGACGCCGTCTACGGTGTGGGTATGGACCATGCCGCAGTGGCCGTGGTCCGTGAACTCGCACAGGCATGTATCGGCGATAACCAGCAGATCGGGATACCACTGCTTGATCAGGCGCGTCGCCTCCTGCACGATACCGTACTCGTCGAAGCCCGAGGAGCCGACGGCGTCCTTCGTCTCGGGAATGCCGAACAGCAGAACCGCCGGTATCCCTAAGGAGACGATTTCATCGACTTCCTCTTTCAGCGTGTCGAGCGAGAAATGAAAGACGCCCGGCATGGACCCGATTTCATTCTTGATTCCGGTTCCGTACGTAACAAAGATCGGTTGTATCAAATCAAGCGGATTCAGCACCGTCTCGCGCACCATTCCGCGAATTCCGGCGGAAGACCGCAAGCGGCGGTGCCGCGTAATCGGAAAGCTCATTCTACTTCCTCCTGTATTTCCGTTAGTGTTAACAAATATCCGGCTCCCATCCGCCGCAATTCAACGAACGCGGGATTACCGGTCAATGGCTTTCATCGAAGCCTCGGGATACCGGAAACCCGCGGCCGCTCCCTGCGGAGCCGCATCTTCGATCCGGCGCAGATCATCCTCGTCCAGCGTTACATCCAGAGCGCCGATGTTCTCTTCCAGATAGGATCTGCGTTTCGTTCCCGGAATCGGCACGATGTCATCTCCCCGGCTGAGCAGCCAGGCCAGCGCCAGCTGCGAGGATGAGCAGCCTTTTTCCTTGGCAATCTCATGAATGCGATCGACCAAATCGAGATTCTTGCGGAAGTTATCCCCCTGAAACCGCGGAGCGAATCTCCGGTAATCATTCTCTTCCAAATCGTCGAAGGATTTAATCTGACCGGTCAGAAATCCTCTGCCCAGCGGGCTGTACGCCACAAAGCCGATGCCCTGTTCCCGGCAGAACGGCAGGATCTCATCCTCAACCTCCCGGCTCCACAGCGAATATTCCGTCTGCAGCGCGGCAATGGGATGAACGGCATGCGCTTTGGCTATCGTCCGGGGCGACGCCTCGGATAATCCGAGGTATCGTACCTTGCCAGCTTGTACAAGATCGGCCATGGCGCCGACCGTCTCTTCAATCGGTGTATTCGGATCGACGCGGTGCTGATAATAGAGGTCGATATGATCCACGCCGAGCCGCCGCAGGCTGGCATCGCATGCTTGCTTCACATACTCGGGCCTGCCGTTAATGCCAAGCATCGTTCCGTCGGCCGCGCGGACGTTGCCGAATTTCGTTGCCAGGATAACGTTGTTCCGCTGTCCCTTGATCGCCCGTCCGACCAGTTCCTCGTTTCTGCCGACGCCGTACATATCAGCCGTATCGAGGAAAGTAATGCCCAGCTCAATCGCCCGGTGGATCGTACGGATGGATTCCTTTTCGTCGAGGCCGCCGTAGAATTCGGACATGCCCATACAGCCGAGACCAAGAGCGGAAACCTCCAGACCGGATTTGCCCAATTCGCGTTTCTTCATATCCATCCCTCATTTCTCAATGAATATTAAAGCCGATGACTAACCCTTTAATTTTAACGCAGCCTGCCGGGAAAAGCATCTTTATCCATTCTGAAAAAGAGGCAAAGAAGTCTGTCTACGCTCAAGTCCGCCTCTAGCGGCTCTTCCCTATAACACCTGGAGACAACAGAATTCCCAGCCGAAGACCGATCTGTCCTCTCCGATCCGCGCCGGGGGATATTGCCCATTAGCCCATTGTCAAAACGGAAAAGACAGCTGCTCGACCGGCGGCTCTCCAGCGATTTCGACTAACCCTGGACGCCCCGGCTCATCTCCTGCGCGGTTCGCGCCTCTTGGGAGAGACCACTCCAGCGCGGCGCGGAACCTTGAAGCGTACTTGCGGTGCAGTTCATCCAGAAGCCGGGACATGTTCTCGCGATAGCCCGCTTCGGCATAACTTCCGTCCGCATACATTCTTCGGTACCGTTCCAGAACATCCGGGAACTGTTCTTTCAGCGTGCGGAAATACCAGTCTTTCACATCCGGGGAAAGGCGCAGCAGCGAGGTCATGACCGATTCAGCTCCCCGCTGCGCCGAGGCGGCGAACAGCGCTTCAAGCCCCTCAAGATCATCGGTCAGCAGAGGAAGGATTGGGGCGATGAACACGCTCGTCGCAATTCCCCGTTCCGCCAGCTTTTGGAGCGTATCCAGTCTCTTGGAAGGGAGCGGCGATCTCGGTTCCAGCCTGCGCGCCAGTCTGTCATTCAGCGTATTGATGCTGATATTGACCGTAAGTGAACGCATTTGCTCCAGGAGATCCAGGTCCCGCAGGATTAATGGAGAGCGGGTAGTCACCGAGGTGCGGATACCGTACTTGGCCAGCACCATCAGACATTTTCGGGTCAGTTCCGTTCTGCCCTCAACCGGCTGATAAGGATCGGTTGCCGTCCCGATCACCACTTCGCCCAACTCCTTGCGCATGGCTTCCAGATCATGCCGGTGTCTGCGGGCCAGTCTCGACAGCTGTTCCTCCAGCGCCTCCGCCGCGTTCATCTTGAGTATAATATGGTTCTGGAATTCGTCGTCCGCCTTCTTGTCGATGAAGCCCTGAAATCCTCTGGCATAACAGAAGCTGCAGCCATGCGCGCATCCCCGGTACGGATTGACCGACCAGCCGAAGGGCATTCGTTCCTCTTTTACCCGTGTCATTCCCGTCTTCGTTGTTACCGGTTCGTATGTCTTCGGCATTGTCTCACCCTCCAGATAAGAACATTTGTTCCTATATCATATCACATCCGGAGGATTTAATACAGAGACGCGAAGCGAAACCGGACAACCCGGGATGAAAAGGAACGCCAAACAGCCCGGCGAGCAATGCCTTAGCCGGGCTGTGACGGGCAGCCGTGTTTATGAATCAGCGTGTCTGTTCATTCCAGCGGCACAACTCGCGAACCAGCGAGTCGATTGTCGCTTCCTCCGCCAGCAGTCCGGGCTCAAGTCCCGCTTCCACGGCCGTCTGTTCGGTGAGCGGACCGATGCTCGCAATCTTCACCTTCTGAAGCAGCGGCAGCGGATCTTCCAGCCCCATCCGCTTCAATACTTCGAGAAGGTACTTCACCGTCGACGAGCTGGTGAAGGTGACGGCATGAATTCGCCCTTCCTCCAGCAGCTTCAATAATTCGATGTCATCCTCGCCGGTAACGACCGTCTCATACGTGTCGATCTCCGTCACCGAGAGGCCGAGCTCCTCCAGCTTCTGCGGCAGCCAGTTCCGGGCGAGATCGCCGCGCGGCAGCAGCACCTTTTGCCCGGGAAGCAGTTCACTGCCGTATGCCTCAATCAGCCCCTCCGCCTGGAAGCGGGCCGGCAGCTCCTCTGCAATTATGCCACGCTCGGCAAGCGCCGCTGCGGTTGCGGGTCCGATAGCGGCAATGCGGGCGCCGGACAAGCCGCGAATGTCCGCTTTCAGCTCCGCCAGATGGCGGAAGAAGAACTCCACGCCATTGACGCTCGTAAAGAACACCCAATCATATTCCGGGAGCTTCGACAGCGCCGAAGCGATAGCCTCCCGCTTCTCTTCGCTCTGCGGCATGACCGTTTCGATCACCGGGAATTCATAAGGTTCTCCGCCTAAGTCCTCAATCCGCTCCACCAGCTCGCTCGCCTGGCTGCGCGCCCGGGTGACAAGTATCCGCTTGCCGAACAGCGGAAGCGCCTCGGCCCATTTCAGCTCCTCCCGCTGCTTCACCACATCGCCGACGACGATAACGGCCGGCGACCCGAAATTCGCCGCTTTCACCTTCTCTTCAATGTCGGCGAGCGTACCGGTCAGCGTCTCCTGCTCCGCGCGCGTTCCCCAGCGGACCAGCGCCACCGGCGTTTCCGGCGGACGCCCGTGCTTGATCAGGTTATCGCTGATATAGCCGATTTTGGCAACCCCCATCAGAAAGACGAGTGTTCCCGTGGCATTTGTCACTTTATCCCAATGAATCGAGCGGTCCAGCTTGTCTGGGCTTTCATGCCCGGTAATAATTGACAAAGAAGATGCATAGTCGCGGTGAGTGACCGGAATGCCGGCATAAGCCGGCACACTGATCGCCGAGGTAATTCCCGGAACAATTTCGTAAGAAATGCCGTTTTTGCGCAGAAGCTCCGCTTCCTCGCCCACCCGGCCAAAAATCGTCGGATCGCCGCCCTTTAATCTCACCACCGTCTTGCCCTGAAGCGCCAGATCGACGAGCAGCTGATTGATTTCCTCCTGCTTCATCGTATGCCGGTCCGGGAGCTTGCCCACATAGATTTTCTCTCCGCCGGGAGGCATCCATTTCAGCAGCCGGGGACTGGCCAGCCGGTCATAGACCAGCACATCCGCCTTCTTGATACACTCCATGCCCTTAATCGTGATGAGCTTGGCATCCCCTGGACCCGCGCCCACCAAATACACTTTGCCCGTCAATCTCCTCAACCCCTTAGCTGTGACAAAATCTTCTCCGCACCCCTCACGGTCAACGCTTTCGCCACTTCTTCGCCCAGCAGCACCGGATCGGTCCCGGTACATGTCTCCTTCAATATAACGGCTCCGTCCGGCGTGCCGACCATTCCGGAAAGCGTAAGGCGCCGGCCTTCAGCCGCAGCGCCGGTCTCTGCACTCTTCTCAAGTGTAGCAAAAGCGCCGATCGGCACCTGACAGCCGCCGTTCAGCACGCCGAGAAAGCGACGCTCCGCGGCAACCGTGAGTGCAGTCTCTTCATCATTATACAATGAAAGCAGCTTCCGCAGCTCGGCATCGTCTTCGCGGCATTCAATCCCAAGCGCCCCCTGCCCCACAGCGGGGAGACACTCCTCCGGCGGCAGATAGGCCGTCACGCGGTCCTGCCAGCCCATCCGGGTCAAGCCCGCCGCCGCCAGCAGGATCGCGTCATACTCGCCGCTCTCCAGCTTCCGCAGCCTAGAGTCGATGTTGCCGCGCACCGGCTCGATGACCAGATCCGGCCGCAGCGCCGCAAGCTGGCTGGAACGCCGCAGACTGCTTGTGCCGACCCGCGCTCCCTCCGGAAGTTCCGCGAGCCCGGCTCCTTCGCGCGAAATCAGGCAATCTCTTGGATCGACGCGCCGGGGAACCGCGGCGTTCATAAGTCCGGCCGGCAGCTCGGAGGGCATATCCTTCATGCTGTGCACAGCCATGTCGATCTCCCGGTCCAGCATCGCCTGTTCAATCTCCTTGACGAACAGCCCCTTGCCGCCCACCTTGGAGAGGGTCACGTCAAGAATACGGTCGCCTTTGGTGACGATTTTTTTCACCTCGAAATCAAAAGAGAAGCCGTGCTCCCCGCACAGCCGCTTCAAATCTTCAATCACCTGGCCGGTCTGCGTCAATGCCAGCGCGCTTTGTCTGCTGCCCACGATAATCGTTCGCATCTTTGTTATTCCTCCCGATGTTGTGCGATCCAGGCCTCGATTTGCTCCGAATCCCACTCAGTAAAGGTACCCCTTCTGATTTCATCCAGCACACTCAGCGTGCCCAGCCTTCTCAGGAGAGTCTGCCGAGCCTCAGGCGACGGTTCCCGCCGCTTGATCTCCTGCCGCATGCGATATAAAAAATCCAGATAAGCTTCGTACTCCTCGCCAAACGTTTCCTCCAGCAGCTTCGTGAGCTTCGCGGCGGTGCCGGGTCCCGCACCCGAAGTCGATACCGCCACGGTCAGACGGCCCCTGCGCAGCACGCCCGGCGTGATGAAGCTCCCGGCTTCCGCATCGCTGCCCACATTCACCGGCACGCCCAGGCTGTCCGCTTCGCGCGCTACTTCCCCGTTCACCCTGGAATCGTCGGTCGCCGCATAGACAAGAAAAGCTCCGCGGGCATCCCCGGGAGCATAGCTGCGGTTCAGCCAGACAACGGCTCCTTGTTCCGCCAGCCCGGAAAGCCGCGGCGTCAGCGCAGGGCTGATTACCGTTACCGCCGCTCCGGCCTCCAGCAGCCCCATCGTCTTTCGCTCCGCCACCTTACCGCCTCCAACAACAATGCAGCGCCTTCCCTGAACGTCCAGCATAACCGGCAAATATACAGTCACCTATGATCACACTCCGCCCCAACGATGAAAATCGGACCATGAATTCAGCAAAAAATTCAGAATGATGAACCCGTAGCCCGAAACCGCCCAGTACGCCATGGTAATCCCGCTGCGCCGGCCCAACCGTTTAAGAACAAGATAGGTTATGTAAATCCCGAGCCCGATCAGCGTGGACAGCACTTTCAAATCCTGAAACAGCGGCAGCCGCCCTTCGGAGACAATCGAGATCCCGGCCACCACAAGCGACACCCCGAGCAGAGGCGTTCCCACAAGCACGGAGGTGTAAGCATATTTGTCAAGAACCTCCAGACTCGGCAGGCGCCGGACCCGGTCATTCCATTTCTTGTGCTTCAGCCTGGTATGCAGGAACAGGTACATGAGCCCGAACACGGCACCCAGCGTCAGCGCGGCAAAGCTCAAATTAGCGAGAATAATATGCATAGCCAGCCAACCGTGCACCGCTTTCCAGCTCTGGAGCGTATGGTCCTCAGCCGTCAGCCACACCCGGTTAAGCAAAAAGGCGCTAAACCCCGCCACACTCAGCAGCAGCACCGTGAACTCGGACCTTCGCATAAACGATTGAACCAGCGAAATCAGCACAATGGTGAAGGAGAACCAGAACAGAAAATCATACGGCGTAAATATCGGCAAACCCTTCTCCTCATAAAAGCGTATGCCAAGCCCTGCAGATTGAAGCAGACCGACAAAGACAAGAAGCCCTGTGCCTAACCGCTTCCGATCCGGACTCCTTTTCAGGCAATCCAGGAAATAAAACAGCAGGCTCAGGGCGTACAGCAGCAAGGCTGCGTCATATATTCCATTAAGGTATTGCATGCCGCGATCCTCCTTTAGAGGCCTGCCGGAGCAAAAGCACCCTTGGGCAGAGCGGCATTTCCGCTGCCGGGCGAAGGTTCGGGCGATTGGCGGCTTCGCTCGGAAGCGACTTTCCCGCCTTCCGTTCCTGTCTCCAGCCGGTCCTCCAGCGCGAAGATCTTGGTGAAGTAATCCAGCGCTTCGCTGCCGTTCTTATCACAGGACATCTCTTTGATGACATTGATCGGGTCATGCATCATCTGGTTCACAATGCTCTTGGTCAGCCGGCGGATAATCTTGCGCTGATGCTCGTCCAGCTCTGGCAGCTTGTTGAACAGGCTCTCCAGCGTTTCCTCATGAATGGCATTCGATTTCTCCTGAAGTGCACGGATGACCGGCTGCACCCCCAGCGTCTTGAGCCAATGCTGAAAGCTTTCGGTCTCCTCCGCGATCATGCCTTCGATCTTCACGGCTTCACCCCGTCGCATTTCCATATTGCTCTCCACAATGCCCTCCAAATCATCGATATCGTACAAAAATACACCCGGAATCTCGGATGCGGCTGGGTCAATGTCGCGCGGAACCGCAATGTCGATCATGAACAGCGGCCGGGACGCACGATTCTTCATGCTGTGCGCGATTCGGTCAGCTGTCAGTACATAACCTCCCGCTCCGGTCGAGCTGATCACAATGTCGAACTCATGGAGCCGCAAGGCCGCTTCTTCCAGCGTGCACGGACGGCCCGCGAACTTCTCCGCCAGCTCCTCCGCGCGCGCCAGGGTGCGGTTCGCCACAACCACTTCCGCCGCGCCGCTTGCGTACAAGTGCTTGACCGTCAGCTCGCTCATTTTGCCCGCGCCGAGAATCAGCACTTTTTTGCCGGTGAACATGCCGAAGATCCGCTTACCCAGCTCAACGGCCGCGTAGCTGACCGATACCGCACTCTCCCCGATCGACGTCTCGCTGTGCGCCCGCTTGCCCACGGTTACCGCCTGCTTGAACAGCCGGTTGAACCATGTTCCCGTCGCGCCTTCGCCCTGAGCGGTCAAAAATGCGCTGCGAACCTGCCCCAAAATCTGCGTCTCGCCGATCACCATGGAATCCAGCCCGCAGGTAACCCGGAATAAATGCCGGATCGCTTGTTCATCCTCATATATATACATATGCTGTGTAAATTGCTCGCCTTTTACGCCGAACCACTGCTCCATGAAGCTGCGGAGAAAATACCCGCACATATGAAGACGGTCCACAACCACATAGATTTCCGTACGGTTGCAGGTAGCGACGATGACCCCCTCCAGCACGCTCTTCGTCCGCATTAGCTGATGAAGCGCTGCCGGGAGATCCTTCTCAGCAAAAGCAAACTGTTCCCTCACCTCGACAGGCGCTGTTCTGTAATTCAGGCCAACGGCGACGATGTGCATCTGCAAGTTCACCATCCTAATCTTAATTCGTTGCTGTATATTAGCATTTGCATGTTCAGCCCAAGTCAATCGCAGCTGCCCATTTCACATATTCGCTACACAACTATATAAAGTATATCACACAGACATCAGACTTCTTACGTATTTTTTGAATACTTTTTGAAATTAGAATGATTATAATGTAGAAAAAAGAATGGGGCAAGACGACCATGAAGATTCCTGTATTTTCGCAATCACGCAAAAAAGTCCTATCCCGTGCCAAATTTCCTGCAACTCAGCAAAAAAAGTCTAAGAAACAAATCTATATATGAGATTAATGCTATAAGGCGATTTTTCAGATGTGAATTATTAGTTAAGTTGTCAACAAGAAAATAACAGTTTGAGGTATAATATTCCATTTTAAAACTAAATCTCTAACCTTTTATGTGATGAACTATTCGAGAAAGAATATATGTAACAATTTTGTTTCGGGTCATAAAACGACAAACATTACTTTAGAACCAGCTTATAATTGGAGTAATATAGCAAATCGGTAAGGAGAACTCTATCATGCCCAACTACTATTTCAAAGAAATCTGGACTCCCTTAAAGCTGTTTCGGATCAGCTTCTTCCGTGATGACGAGGACCGCGTTTGGATTAAGTTTGGAACGAAGCCGCGAAGGCTGCTGCGCAGACAGGCTGCGGACAAGTCGGGTGGGGAGATCGTTTAGAAGCTTGGAATGGAAAAAAGGTGAATTATGTCGTCCAGTTCAAATCGCCGGCTCTAATCAGAGTTAGCGGAACCAGCCCTTGATCTGATCAAGGGTCTTTTTGGCTTCCGGCCCACGGTATCTGAACAAATTGCCGACCATTTTGGCATACTCGCTGAAAGTGATACCTCGACTGTACGGGCGACTCCACCACCGCTTGGCATCGTATCCGGAAACAGAGCTAACATAGGTCAATTCAATACCTGACTTCTTGTACACATGGTCAAAAATAAACTTCACCCGCCGCATATGAAAATCGGATGAAACCACAATGGCCGAGGTGAAGCCGTGCTCCTTCATAATAGGTAAAGTCAGTGCAGCATTGTCATATGTGCTTAAGGCTTTGTTTTCGGTAAAGATAGCTTCGGCAGGAACACCTAAGGTAAGGGTGGTTTGGAGCATGTTGCCTGAGGAGCTTGCTCCTTCCCGGTAGTTTGATAAGACCAGATATGGAGCGTACCCCGCTTTATACAGGTCAACCGCCTTCTCCACCCGGCCTGCACCTCCGCTTAATACGATGATCGCGTTCACGTTCTTAGGGGATTCTGCGACAACGAGAAAGCGACCTGCACAAAGAATGGTGAGGAAAATGAAAACGAGCAAGCATATGGGATACTTTAGCTTGCTTCGTTTATTTTTTTTGTTATTGGTGTTTTTCATATCACACCTTAATCCCTACTAAACAAATCTCTCGTATAAACCTTATCTATAACGTCTTTAATATCATCCGACAATCTATTTGTCACGATTACGTCTGAAGTCTTCTTAAATTCCTCAAAATCATTAATAACTCTTGAATTATAAAATTGATCTTCAGTAAGAGCAGGCTCATAAACTACAACCTCAACACCCTTTGCCTTAATTCGTTTCATAACCCCTTGAATTGAAGACTGTCTGAAGTTATCCGAATCCATTTTCATGGTTAATCTATATATCCCAACAACTTTCGGCTTCTTAGCCAGAATACTATCAGCAATATGATCTTTCCTTGTTCTATTCGAATCAACAATTGCGGCCATAATATTATTAGGAACATCGTTATAATTAGCCAGGAGTTGCTTTGTATCTTTAGGCAAGCAATAACCCCCGTAACCAAAAGAGGGATTATTGTAGTGACCGCCGATCCTTGGATCTAGACATACACCTTCAATTATTTGTTTTGCATCTAACCCTCTGACTTCTGAATACGTATCAAGTTCATTAAAGAAGGCAACTCTCATAGCCAGGTATGTATTTGCAAAAAGTTTTATCGCTTCAGCTTCCGTTGAGTTGGTAAATAAGACATCAATATTTTCTTTCAAAGAACCTTCTAATAAAAGATCAGCAAATTTCCTGGCTCTTTCAGATTGTTCTCCTACAACAATTCGAGAAGGATACAAGTTATCATATAAAGCTTTTCCTTCTCTTAAGAATTCTGGCGAGAAAAAAATGTTTTCCGTTTCAAATTTCTCTCTTACTTTTTTAGTGTATCCCACCGGTACTGTTGATTTAATAACCATTACTGCATCCGGGTTAATTGATAATACACTAGCAATAACTGCTTCAACAGTCCTGGTATTAAAATAATTCTTTTCTGGATCATAATTGGTAGGGGTAGAGATGATAACATACTCCGCGTCTTTAAAAGCCTTATAATTATCTGTTGTCGCGGTTAAGTTTAGTTCTTTTGTAGCCAAATATTCCTCAATTTCATTATCAAAGATAGGAGATCTTCTATTATTGATCATGTCTACTTTTTCTTGAATAATATCTAAAGCAATGACTTCATTGTGCTGAGCCAATAATACCGCATTGGATAATCCGACATAGCCTGTACCTGCTATTGTAATTTTCATTTCGAGAACACCCCTCTCTACATAATTGTAGCAAAGTAGCTTTTTAATGAAGATGCTTTTTTATGAAGCTATTTAATAATGTAAAGAACTACTTATCTCTTTTATTCTATTTTAGTACGCAGCATCATCGAATCTTACAATATCATCATCTTTCAAGTAATCTCCCATCTGTACTTCAATAATTTCTAGGCATTGTTTCCCTGGATTCTCAAGACTATGCTTCTGCCCTGCCTTAATAAAGATACTTTCCCCTGGTCGTACAAATCTAATTTCATCATCAATTGTTACCTTTGCCATTCCTTTAACAACAATCCAGTGTTCACTTCTATGATGATGTAATTGATAGCTTACTTTTTTACCTTGGTTAACTGAGATTCTTTTAATTCTAAATAAATTAGTCTCCTCTTCCAGTAACTTGTAATGCCCCCATGGACGGTAGTCTTGTACATGATATTCTGTTCTTATATCTTTTCGTGAATTTAATGTCTCTACAACCTCTTTAACCTTTTGAGACTGATCTTTTTTGCAAATAAGTAGAGCATCTCGGTTATCAATAATTATTAAGTCATCAACTCCAACTGTTGCAACCAGTTTGCTGGATTCTGTATGAATAATATTATTCGTTGAATCTATCAAAACATTGTGTTTGTTCAATATGTTGTTAGATTCATCTTTTTCGAACACATCATAAAATGAATCGAAACTACCAAGATCATTCCAACCTATGTCAACTGGGATAACAGCAACTCTTGAACTCTTTTCCATAATACCGTAATCAATAGAAATGCTGTTTTCAATTTTTGTGAAAGCTTCCTGTGCATTCGATGAAAACTTAAAAGCTTCAAATATCATAGGTGCATGTATTACTACTTCATCAATAAACAATTTAGAATTAAACATAAAAATACCGCTATTCCAGTAATATCCTAATTCCATGTATTCCACAGCCGTCTTATAATCAGGTTTTTCTTTAAACTCTTTGACTGTAAAACCATGTTCTTTTTTATCTCCAGGTGAAATATATCCAAAACCAGTATTAGGGTAGTCAGGTTTAATCCCAAAGGTTATCAAAAATTCCTTTGTCAATTTTTCTGAGGCTTTTATAATTTCTGCAAAATCTTTACTATTTACTATCATATGATCTGAAGGAACGACCACTACTGAATCATGTCCTTGTTTTTCAATTTCATGAACACCGACATAAATAGCTGGTAAGGTATTTTTCCCCTCTGGCTCAACTAGAATATTAACTTCATTGAAGTTATAACCTAATTCTTCAATTTCTCCCATAACTAAAAATTTGTAGTTTATATTGGTAACTACATAGATATTGGTTATATCTGTTATCATTAAACTTCTGATAAAAGTTTCTTGAAACAACGAGAGTTTATCTTCCTGTAGTTTAATAAATTGTTTGGGATACCCGTTTCGGCTCAAAGGCCATAACCTCGTTCCATTTCCTCCTGCTAAAATTATTACTTTCACTAGAGGTAATCCCTCCTTTTCATCAGTTATTATTCAGATATAAAACAAATAATGAAGTAATTTATTTGGTATCTTAAGTTACCATCGGATTGAGAAGAATTAAAAATGACTATTAAGATCTGTAATGACACAACCGTTATTAGAATTAAATAAATATAAAAAACATAAAATGAATATCATCTCACAAACAATTTTTTAATAACTTTGAATTGTTTGGTAACTAATAAACCTAGTATGAAACTTGCTCCAGCAACAAATAATTGTACAATTGTATTTTGCAAAATTGAATCTAATTTTATTGGTATAAAAAACAAAAAAATTATCATAATCAAGCAAATAATGATAGTATATTTCATTGGACTTAGCAGAGAGTGTAATGGTTTATTAAAAACAAATCTCGCTAGAATATAAAATGTCTGGAAGAAATTAATAGAAAAGGCTATAACTATACCAATTGCAACATCTTCTATTCTACCAAATATCCCCCCTACAACCATTGCAATTATATTAAGAGCTGAAGAAATTAATCCGGAAATAAATAAATACTTAAAATTGTTGGTTGCTTGGAATATTGCTCCTGTGCTAGATGATACCATTTGAAAAACTAAAGATATTGAAAGAATTTGAAATGTCGGCACACTCCCAATCCATTTATCTCCAAATAATAGAACAATTATATTTTCAGCTCCGTAAAAACAGAAGACAGTGAAAAAGCCTCCAATTATCGATAATAAATTAATTAATTTTTTAAATGCATCTAGAATATAATCTGTGTTATCTTGATATTTTGATAGTGCAGGGTGTAGTACTGGAGTAATTACAAAAGTGATACTCTGCAATGGATATAACATCAATTTATAGGCTTTATCATAATAACCCAAAGCAGAAGACCCCATTGTTTTACTTATTAAAATACTATCAAAGTTCCTAGAGAAATAATTAACAAAATTAAAGGCAAACTGAAATCCCGAATAGCTTTTTATAGATTTAATCGAATCCATGCCCCACTGAAGTTTTAATTTAACACCGGATTTTTTCATCATTAATATTAGCTTTATAAAACTCATTAGTATTATTTGGATAATCAAAGAATAATAACTAAATCCTATTCTAGCTAGGACTATTGCAATTATTCCAGTTATCAAATTCGTTACTATAGTAATAACTCCTAAAGACTTAAATTCATTGAATTTATACAAAAGATTCTGGGGAACTATAGCAGCTATTGAAAAAAATACTGCTAAACTTAGTAATCTAGTAACATTCAAATAGGCTGGATTATTAAAAAATGCAACAAATAAATTGCCACTAAGTGCGAAAATCACAGCTAAAAAAAATCCACAGACTAAAGTAAAATTAAAAATATTTATATGATCTCTTTCTTCTAGTTCTTTTTTTTGAATAATTGCCGGGCCTATTCCCATATCTCCTATCAAGTTAAAAAAAGTAATAAATACGGAAACTAATGCAACGACCCCAAACTCATTTGGCTGTAGAATCCTAGCCAATATACTAGTTAAGACAAGCTGAACAAGAGTATTACTATATTTTGCAGCAAAATTAATAAATATATTCTTTTTAAGTTCTTGCTCACTCATCTATTTATCTCTCCATAAAGTTAGTTCATATATTAATAAATATTTTATCAGCCAATTTCTTCAATACTGTGCTTTTTTCAAAATTTATGAAATGAAAATGAAATCAAACTTAATCCATCTTTTTTCATGATTAAATTACGTACTTTATTTTTAATACATTAATTTGTTATTTTTTTATAACTAAATTAAAGAAAGACAAAAAATATAATATTTGATTCTCTATTTCTTCATAAGACTTAATAAAACTTTCGAAGATTCTAAAGTATATTTATATATGAATCGTCTTTTCAAATAATTTTTATTACTTATCGCATCTGTAGATGAATCTTCTTTATGATATATATAAATTTCAGGAGTATACAATGTAATTAATTTATACTTTTTCGCCATAAAAAATAGTATATCTTCCTCAAGAAACATAAAAGTTTCTTCATACAATCCATCGTATCTATTAACATACTGTGGTGAAAAAATTAAGCAACTTCCATGTAATTGTATATTTTTTTGTTCATATTCATATATTTTTTTTTCAAAATGTTTTTCTTCAGTATTTCTTATTTTGTATATTTTTGATTTTAATTTACTTCTAATTCCAAGCAGTTTTGTTGTTAATGTTTCAATGCTCAAATAGTTTGATATTAAAAATATCCTTAAATAATAAATATTTTTCTTTAATTCTTTTAAACTCATACCTTGCGTTCTTTGAGGATTTTGATGTCCATTATCTGATAAAGAAATTATGTCAGGTCCTAAAATGTCAAATCTTTCATTGTTATATTTATTAATTATTTTTTCAACAAAATCTTTCTGTTTTATTATTGTATCGTTATTCAATAACATGATAAAATCTGATTTTAATTGATATTTAGCTAATCTATATCCAATATTATTTCCCTTTGAAAAACCAATATTTTCATTGTTTAGTGTTACAATCACCTTATTATTGTTTCTATATCTTTCGAATAATATTTTTCCTGTTCCATTGGGCGATCCATTATCAACGACTACTATTTTATATTTTTCATAGTTAGTATTTTCCAAAATTGAATCAATACATTCAACTGTATCATCTATAACGATATAATGTAGAATAACAAAAGTAAAAAAATACATGACACACCTTCTAATTTCAAAATTTTATAATCAAGACTTTATTAAAGAAACAAAAGAATCCCAATATTATCTATGATCGCCACTATCAACTAAGCTAGAATAAAGATCAACAAATTGTTCTATTTGGATATCTAAATCAAATTCATGTAATTTCTTGATACAATTATTCACTATTTCATTAATTAATTTTTTGTTATCAATAAAATAATTAAATGCATTTATTAAAGAATCTTCAGATTCAGGATTAAATATTACTCCTGTAGAATAATTATCGATTATTTCTGGTATGCCTCCTAGATTTGATCCAATAACAGGTAACCCATATTTATAAGCTTCTATCACAACTCTCCCAAAAGGTTCATACCACATTGATGGAATCACTAAAATGTCTGAATCTAGAAGTAAGTTTTTTTTCTCTTTCTCATTCAGAAATCGATGTAGTTTAATTCTATTATCTTTTTTCGCTTCTCCTTGTATGAATCCCCTTAAATTTCCCTCCCCGGCAATTTCTAATGATACGGAATCATTTTCTATTTTCGAAAAAGAATTAATAAGTTCAATAATCCCTTTATGTTTACTTAATGCTCCAAGGTAAACAAATCTTAACGAATCTCTTTTTTTGTTTATTCTATATAATCTAGTCTCCTCTAATTCCTTATAGTCTATTTCTATTGCATTATGTATAGTGTACGAGTTTATATGCTTAAAAAAGTCGTTATCATTAAAAATTCTATTTGTAAATTGTGAAGGTGCTGTTAATGCATCAATATTCTTGAATAAGTACCTATTAACCCCTCTGTATAATTGACAACTAATACAAGGATTATTACAAATCTCATTTTTTTTATTTAATAAATTTACTCTTGGGCATAGTATATAATAATCCCTTAAAGTATGAACTATCTTTATACTATTTATTTTAGCTGCATTATAAACAATGGGCGAAATACCATACAAATTATTTGTATGAACTATGTTGGGCTTTTCCTTCCTTAAAATAATGTTTATTTTTTTAAAGTTAAAAGGATTATAAATATCTAATAATCTATCAGTTACTTTTTTTATAGGATTTTTATATTTCCCCACTCTAAAAAAATTATTTGTTTTTAAGCGATATACTTTAACTCCCTCAATGTAATCAACAACATTGTTTTCTCCAGTTGTTATAACAAAAACTTCGAGTCCTTTATTGACTAGACCTTCAGCAAGTTTCTTTACACTTAATTCTGCTCCACCAATAATCTCTGGATAATAGTAAGCATTTATAATACCAACCTTCAATTCAATTACCTCCTAATCATCCTAAATTAGTGGGATATTTCTTCCTACTTTTGGTGCTAATAAAAATATACTTAATTGCAAATGACAGAATAAATAAAACAATTAGGTTTCTAATGTTAGAGAAAAATTTATTCCATTCATTTTCAATAATAACAATTATCGAAAGAAGGAAGAATTTATTAATTAAGCCTACATGTTTTTTTTCATTGAACCAAACTTCCAATATACAAAATAGATAGGTTAATATCGGTATTATAAAAATAATTCCTAACCAGCCTAATACCATTGCACCCATACTAAAATAGGTGTCTTGATAGTCTAGCCCACTAATTAAGTTATAATTAACTAGTAAATTATTATAATTAATGCCGTATGATATTACTTCGAGTTTATTACTATATATAAAACTAGGTATATTTAATATGAGTGCATCTATAACGGGTTTGAAATTTATTATTTTAGAATTATTATTTAATAGTATAGTCATTGCAAAATCTGATAAATCAAATCTATAAGCAAGTAAAAATTTTAATCTATCTGTTCCATCATTTGTAGTAATTCTATTTGTTATTAATAAAAAGATTGATGAAAAAATAATAATAAATGAACTACCATATTTTATTATTTTTTCAGGGAATGTAGAATTAATTTTATTCATTATATATAAGCCTCCAATTAATATTAATATTGGAGACAATAATGTAGTTCTACTATCATAAAAAAACCCTCTTAAAATAACTAAAGTTAAAAAAAGAAAAATATAAAACACTGATTTTTTTTTACCAAAATAAACAATTAATAAAAATGTCAAAATGGAATCTAGCAAGAACTGAGTTTGTATAATACCTACATCAATTGAATTACTTTCTATCTGTATAGTATTTTTATAAATATAAATTGATAAAATAATATCTATAATAAAAATAAACATAATTGCTAATGATAAATTTTTTACCTTACTAATAGAAATAATTTGAAAAGAGAAATTGCTTTTTCTGATTTTTCTATACCATATTTCAATTGATAAATAGATAGAAACAAAAATAATAACATCGCCGAAAAATCTATTTTGAATATTTTGAACTAATCCAGGTAATAATTGAGGTTCTAAGTATTTTAAGGAACTGACTCCATAATAAATAACGTGCATAAGTAAAAAAAATAAAACAACTGAATATTTTTTATTATTATTTAAAATAATCAGTGTATTCAAAAGTTTAGTAGCTAATATACCCGCTAATATTGAGTGCAATATTCCGAATATTATAAGATTATTAGTATATTCCTTTAGCAAAATATATCCAAAAAAAGAAATAGCACAAAAGAGAGGAGGAATTTTAAAGTAATTGGAAACATATTTCATGAGAATGTACTACACCTCTATTCTATTTGTCTTACTAATCATTAAAATTATTAAAAATTTCATTATATAAGTTCATATATTTAGAACCAATAGCATTTAAGGAAAATGTATTAAAATAATATCTAGAAAATTGATTTGAATCATCTTTGGATGCTTCATAAATCTTATTTTCTAAAGAGTGGATATTATTCTCAAAAAGATACTTTTTATTTATAATAACTTCAGGAATAGCGCAAATATTAGAAGCAATTACTTTCTTGTTGTACAAATAACCTTCAATAATTGGTAAACCGAAACCTTCTCCAAATTCAGCCAAAAGTATTACCATATCACATTTTTTGTAATAATTCATTAATAATTTATCATCTATATAGCCTAGCATTGAAATGTTTTCTAAGCCTAGTAATTCGATTTTGCTTTCGTAATATTCTAATAAAGGTCCTTTACCTGCTACATAAATATTTATTGTATTTTTATTCCTTTGAGCTAATTCTATAAGCAAATCGATCCTTGCACGTTCTTCTATACTTCTTACTGTAAACAAGTTAATTTTATCTTTTGAGAACACCAAATTTTTTTCAACGTAATCCTTACTCTCTAAAGGTGTGGTATTATAAATAATTATTTCTTTTTGTAATTTTTGATTATAAAGTGCTTTACTTTTTGCATATTTAGATATAAAGTGAACTTTTTTTGATCTTGTATACACATACATTTCTATTAATTTAAATAGATTTTTATATTTATGATTTCTTTCACTGCTTAAATAATATAAACCATCATGAACAGTGAATATATCTGTTTTGAAAAACAAAAAAAATGACATTAAGTAATTGTGTGAATGAACTATCACTTTATTATGTCTAGTATTTATTTCCTTAACAACTTTGTTCAACTGAAAGAACCGAGCAAAATTTTTCTGGATACCTATGCAATTTAAACCCTCATAAAAATAATTGCTTGTTTCATCGTCAAAAAAAATGAAATATTTATTGTCTGCTTCAATGAATTTAGATTGAAAAAGTATAACATTTTCAACCCCTCTTTTATGCTTTAACATACTATTAAAACCTAAATATATAACTGCAGTATTATTGATAAAATTCACCTTCTAAACAAATATTTACATTAAATCATGAAAAATGATAGTTAACAACTATAGTTTATATTTAAATTGTTGTGGAGTTTTTAAATTCAAATAAAATTATAAGATTAATCGAATACAAATCTTAGTAACGAGTTCCAATTTTTTGCATATGGTTGCTTGATTTCGATTCTATTTGATCTAGTGTATACATTATTATGTGATATCTCATTTTTCATTAATTCGGCTAAGACTATAGCATTATATGGATCAAAAAAGTTTACTTTATCATATGTTCCAACTGTTTCCTTGGCATATGGTAAATTGGCCACTATAATTGCTTTGTTTGTGCCTTTAAATTCAGATATTGGTAATCCCCAAGTTTCTAACGTGGAAGAGAATATAAGGCAATCGACAGTTTCATATAGGCTAAATAATTTCTCTCTTTTAAGAAGACCTATAAATTTTATATTAGACAATTTACCATATTTTTTTTTAATTTCATGAGAGTATAAATTTTCATTTCCATTTATTGTTAATATCACTTCAAAATCACCTATACCTTGCTTCTCTAATACTTTACATGCCTCGCATATAACTTCAAAATTTTTGAAAAAACGTGGATATGCAGGGTAGATAAATTGAAATTTGTCTTTATTTATATTAATCCTATTATTTATAGAAACTTTTTCATTATTAGAAATTGGTTCTGCCACAATAACATTATTTACTTTATACATTTTCATAAATTCTTCTCTTATCCAATCCTGTTGTACAATAACAGCTGTATTCTTCTTGATATTAATTTTATATATATATTTGTAGAAAAGAGAGAACAAGAAGTTTTTATAACTATACTTAATATTTTTTAATTCTGTCTTCAGAAAAGGCGAAGGATTATGACAATAAACATACCTTTTCTTCGCTTTAACATTTGGTGTTATATCATGTAATGAAAACCAGACATCAATTGTCTTATCTTTTGAATAGAAGTAAAAATAAATATATTCGTACCAAAGTCTAAACAGATAACTACCCCTGGATTTTGGTAATTCTATAACTGTTATCTTATCAGCATAATCGATTAAAAGTTCTTTTTTATAAACAAAAGCGACTACATTATTAGTTTCATTAAACTTACTTTTAATGATACTATCCAAACAATCTTTAAATACCGATAATGGTCCACCTTCATATAAATTGATCCCCGAAATAACAATTGTCTTCATAAAATGAATGTCTCCTATCAAAAAAACTTAAGGATTGTTATTATATTACTTTATTTTTAACCATTGTTTAGTCTGATCATCATATATCTTCACAACATATGCTGGGGCTCCAACAACAACACAATTTCGGGGTATATCCTTATTAACAACTGAATTGGCTCCAATAATGCAACCATCCTCTATAGTAACACCAGGTAAAATACAGGCATTCTCTCCAATCCATACATTATTGCCTATTGATACAGGCCTAGTGAACAATTTCCGCTCATCCGGTGGTGTCTCTGGGGAAGAAGCATCTGCTGTATTGGAATATTTTCCATGGCTAATATCACTAATGTATATTTTTGATGCAAATAAACAATTATTACCTATAGTTACCTTTTCACCTACGGCTATATGTACATAGTCTCCAATTTTACAGTTTTTCCCTAAAAGGAGTTTCTTACTCTCTCCAACCCCAGTATCAAACATCTCAATACGACAGTTATACCCAGTAGTGAATCCTTCAGCAAATTGTAGAAACTTTTTTCCTCGAATATAAATAGGTCTTCTTATTAAGCGTGCACCTTTAAAAAAAAGTTTGGTATATACAAGAGACATTGCGTTAGTAAAGATTTCTCCTAACCCATAACTATTTACCATAAGCTTTAAAGCTCCTTCATGATAGCATTAAGCTTTTCCTCAAATACATGATACGAAAACATTTCATTAAATACTTGTTTCGTATTTTGTCTCATTTCCAGGAGCATATTTTTATTAATGTTTGCAATCATATGAGCTACTTCTTCAATATGCATATCAGATATATTTATTCCTGTGTTGTAGTATTCTACGATTTCAGTAGTATCAGCCTGAATATTATTGATAATTGGTAATCCATGTTGAAAGTAATCGATTGATTTCATAGTTAGTCCCACACAAACAGTATCTTTCATAATATTCATACCAAAATGGCACCTGTCAAAAATATCCTGTTTTTTCTGCGGATCATAAATTTTCCCGTGGTACTCAACCTTGGCTCCCGTAAGATTTGTCTCTTTAATTAGAGTATCTCTACTTTCGCCATCCCCAATAATATGAAGAGTTACAGGCTTAATTCTATGAATTGACTCAACTAGACTTGTGATTTTAGGAATATCAATAATATTATTAATTGATCCTAAATAGCATAAGTGGATCTGATCTTCATTTAATATAGGAAAACTTTGATTGTTTATTTCTTTCCTTGATAGATAAATCGTAGTGGATTTATTGGAATCTAAAAGTTCTTTTAAAACTGTCTGATAAAGATCACATTCTGTTATTATAAAGTCTGCGAACTTCAAACTTTTATCTCGCATCTGTTTCCAAAATGTAAATGGAGGGTACTTTACGATTTTCCCTACAGGCATAGTTTCCGGCCAAAGGTCTATTAAGTCAAAAATTAGTTTCACTTTAACATGTTTTTTCTTATGTGCTCCAGCAAATTTCGCCAGTGAATTCGGGGGGACAATTGTATATAATAAATCAGGTTGTAAGGTTTCTACTATTTTAAATGCTTTTTTTGCAAAATTATAATGAGAAGCCAATCTTGCCAATGACATATTTTTATAGTAGGGTTTAGATTCAATGAACATAAAGTCAGTTTTTTCTTCAACACGCCTGACCTTTTTAAAATGTCTAAAATCCGACTGTATAATAGTTACATCATGTCCCTTTTTAATAAAAAAATCATGCAGCAGATCGATTCTTTCTTCATACGTATCAAAGCAATTGACAATAACTACTTTCATATTTCTCCATCCACCAATTCAGTAGCAATAATCGATTCTCTCAAATCCCTAACCCTATACTTTTTTTTAAATTCACTCATACTTTTCTCATATACCAAATTGCCAAATAATTTATTAACAATACCTACTCTCACTGATATTAGACGTAAAACCGGATTAAATATCTTGGTTAATCTAATCTTGTTCCCATGTGCTTCTGCAATTAATCTAACCATCTCTGAAGTATTAATATTTTCAGCGTTCTGTGGGAAGTATAGTCCTCTTACCTCATTATCAATCAATACTTTAAGAAACTCGCAAAGATTATCTATAAAAAGCATGCTGCGCTGATTATCGATATCTGGAAAAACGGGAAGTATCCTCGCGGCCTTTGATAATTTTGCATAATTACCTTTTGATCCTTTTCCATAAATCATGGGAGGTCTTATAATAACAATTTTAAAATTAGAACTTTCTAAATCTTTAATACCTTCTTCTGCCTGCAGCTTGCTGTTTCCATAGAAATTGGTGGGTTGTGGTATGGTGTTTCTCGTAATAATCTTTTTCTCAGAGATACCACCACTATCGCCATAGACGATAATACTGCTCATAAAGATAAACTGCTTAACTCCATCATTTTTCGCTTTCTTCGCTACCTCTATAGTCAGATCCCGATTAACCTTGTAATACAAATCTTCCAATTTAGGATCAGCCGAGACATGAGCGATACCGGCTACATGCAAAACCGTGTCATATCCGGAGAAATCGTGGTTTCTCCACTCTTCCCCTCTAACCGATATCTCCTCGACCTCGTACCGATCCGGCCATTGGCTTACCCATTTGATAAAACTTGTTCCTATGTAGCTCCCCTTGCCGGTTATCAGAATTTTCTTTCTGCTCATTCTTAAGAGGCAACTCCTTTAGCTTTGGATGCTGATTTGAGGTTATCTCCTTCAACGACACCGTCGGATTTGAGAACTCGGACAATAGTCATAACAAAGATTTTGACATCAAACAAGAAAGAGACATTCTTGGTATAAGTCCCGTCATATTTTGCCTTTTCCTCATTCGGCAGCTCATCTCGTCCGTTAATCTGCGCCCAACCAGTCAGGCCCGGCTTAATCTCATTGGCTCCGTACTTGTCTCTTTCTTCAAGCAGATCATACTGATTCCAAAGGGCCGGGCGTGGGCCGATAATGCTCATTTCTCCCTTTAATATATTGATAATCTGTGGCAGCTCGTCCAGGCTTGTCTTTCGGAGGAACTTGCCGACTCTGGTGATGCAGGCTTCCGGATTCTTCAACAAGTGGGTGGGCATATCTTTGGGTGTATCGGTTCTCATCGTTCTGAACTTCAGAATATAAAACTCTCTCTTATGCTTGCCGATCCGCTTCTGCTTAAAGAGGATCGGTCCTCTCGACTCAAGCTTGATGGCCACAGCGATGATGATAAAGAAAGGCCATAAGCAAAGCAGAGCGACGAGAGCAAGCAAAGTATCGATGACCGGTTTAACCTTTGTATAAGACCTCATTGAATTCACCCTTATTTAGAGTTTTCGTATTACATCCCAACTTCAAACGAATAGCCCAATTCCTCTAGCGTTGGCACTTTTCTCGGCTCACCCAGTTGAATGATCAAGCCGCAATCCATTGTCGCAAGCCCTTTAACTTCTGAGTTCATATGGGTATGTGGTATGCTGGCTTTGGTCGCGTACGTCTCTTGCTGACCTGATATTTCAAGCGTTACGGTATTCTCGACAACGGTTAACAGATCTCTTAATCTCATAGCTATACCTCCATTGGTATGTTCGATTAACCTGCCATGCCTTTAACCAACTCAAGCCCGCTATTGACTTGTGACTCAAAGGCGCTGCGATACTGATCAATAATGGCCGTATCATAGCCATTCGCTTTCAGCTTGGATTCGGCATCGGAAATGATGCTGTTAAATGATGAAGTGAATGAACTCAGCTGCTGCTCACCTTTGGAGAGGATGGCCGCCTTGGCCTTGTCATCTTTGGCGTTCAGATATTCCATAGCCAGTCCCATTAAGACGGATTTTGCCTGAGACTCTAGCGAGGTTAGCTTCGCTTCCGTTTCGCTGGTAATTTGTTCATAGGTAGGCTTGTTTACGGCGCCGCCTCCGGAAGCACCCGCTCCAGCCTGTGCGCTTGGCGCTGGAGATGGCGTGGAAGGTTGCGTTTGGCTTACGCTTGTGGAATTATCGTTGTTACTTTTCGTATCATCCGGATTTTGAGCTTTATAGGCGCTGGTAAAGGCTGTAATACTCTTGGTCTTCTGATCCCATTTCAGGGAAGTTCCTGCTGCTTCCGAAAGAAAGCGCAGCGGCACATACAGGGTGCCGTTCAGTATGTAGCTGGATAAACCTTGGGGGATATTCTTGGCGGAGCCGTTAAAGATATAGCTTGCGTTTACTCTTTGTAGAGCAACGGTTTTGGTTACACCTGTGGAAGTTTTCGAGTTACCCGCGTTCATTAAATATTCTTTGATTGCGGTCAGCTCGCGGCTGTTGGGCTCGGAGATCGTTACTTTCACATTCTTGGCGTCCCAGCTTACGCTCTTCTGAAGTGCGTAGGAGATGAAGCGCAGCGGCACATAAGTGGAATTGTTATAGATAAAAACATATTGGCCCGCAGGAGGCTGCAAGTTGATCCCGTCAAATGTAATTGCCGCATTTACAGTCTGGGCTTTAATGACCGCTGGAGCAGCGGATGCAGAGACTGGGGCAATGCTAATTAGCAGTGTAAGCCATAGTAATGCGGCGGAATATCTGAATTTGCCCATATTACTCACTCCCCTTTTCTGCTGCTGCTTTTTCCTCGGCCAGCACCTGACTTCGGGATTTCCCCTCGCTGACACCGTACTTCTTGGCAATCTGCACAAGCTCGTTATACTGCTGCTCCGACACTTTTCCCATGACAAGGCTTCGGGCTTCCTTCTTCTCGTCAAGCGTTAGTCCACCTTGCGCCATTGCCTGTAGCCGTTTAATGTCAGAAAGGCTCAGTTGGCCCAGGACAATGGAGACCACATCTGCTTTATCTTTTACACTAACATTCTCTTGGATCTTCTTGGCTTTCTCCGTGGAAATTTGCGGCGTATATTCGGTGAGAGAATCCGACTTGGGAGCGGGTGAGGAAGAGGGCTGGTTCTGCTCCTTGACGGCTTGGGTATCCGTATTATCGTTGGCGTTGGAATTGACTGCTGTGTTTACCGGTTTGGTATTGGCCGAATCCGATTCCTCAGGAACTGATGTTGCAGTTGGCGAAGCCGGTGCCGTGGATACTTGAGGTTCGGCTGTGCCGCCAGTCTCCGTCTCCAATCCTGCTGCCATCGAATTCATTAATTTGTTCACCGCATAATTGGCTGCAAGTGCTCCGCCTATGCCCAGAATAATGATGACCGACAACGTCCAGGCCAGTATTTTCGTCCATTTCTTCTTGAACATTGTAATCCTCCGTTAGCTTGTTGAATTAACTGATGGCCGCCTTGGCAACAGGCATCATGGGCACGATCTGATTGATAATCTCCCGGACTGTAGCCGTATTGCTCTCCGTAAGGGCACGCTCCAGACGTTTAAATTCAAGATCCAACTGACTAGCCGTTAAGACAGCCGGTCTGCCGATAAATATCCGGTCATGCTGCGTTGATCCCAAATTCTCTTCTGCCGTAAGCAGTTCTTCGTACAGCTTCTCGCCTTCGCGAATGCCGCTAAAGGTGATCGGGATATCCTTGTAAGGCTCGTAACCGGATAAGGTAATCAAATCTTCGGCCAGCGTCAAAATCTTCACCGGTTTACCCATATCCAGCACAAAAACTTCGCCGCCTTCGGCAATGGCTCCCGCCTGAATCACAAGCTGCACCGCCTCAGGAATGGTCATGAAGTACCGGACCATCTCGGGATGGGTAACGGTAACCGGTCCGCCCTCTGCAATCTGCTGTTTGAACACAGGCACGACGCTTCCCCGGCTGCCCAGGACATTGCCGAAACGCACGGCTGAGAATTTAGTCCTGCTCATCGTATTCAGACTCTGAACATACATTTCAGCAATCCGCTTCGTAGCACCCATCACGCTCGTCGGGTTAACGGCCTTGTCCGAGGAGATCATGACGAAGCGATCCGTTCCGAATTCATTCGCGCAGTCCGCTACATTGCGGGTGCCAAAAACATTATTCTTGATCGCTTCGGAAGGATTCCCCTCCATAAGCGGTACATGCTTGTGAGCTGCCGCGTGAAAAACGACCTGCGGATGATGAGCACGAAATACATCCATCATCCGGGAGCGGTCCTGAATATCGGCGATGATCGGAACGAGATTCAGGTTCGGAAAGCTTTTTCGAAGCTCCATTTGAATGTTGTAAATGCTGTTCTCCCCGTGCCCGAGCAGCAGCAGCTTGTCCGGCATAAATCTGGCGACCTGGCGGCATAGCTCCGAACCGATGGAACCTCCGGCACCGGTGACCAGAACTACTTTGTTATGCACGTAACCCAAAATACTGTTCAGATCCTCGACAATGGGTTCACGTCCCAGCAAATCTTCTACACTAACATCGCGCGCCCGTTTAACCGAAACCTTGCCGGTAATTAAGTCATTAATAGCCGGAATAATCTTCAGCTTGATGCCGGTCTGCTTGGCAAGGCCGATAATCTCCGATATTTCCGTACGGGATACTGAGGGCATCGCTATAATAATTTCATTGATTTCCTGTTCAGTCACAATACGCGGTATGGAATGCCGGTTCCCCAGCACCGGAACGCCCAATATGGACATCCGTAATTTGTATGGATTGTCATCAATGAATCCAACCAGTTGGGTATGAGCAAAAGAGGCACTCTTCATCTCCTTCGCTATCAGCGTTCCGCAGTCTCCAGCCCCTACAATCAGCGCGCGATTTCGATCTGCTTGGCGTCCGTTTCGTTCCTTATGAACGACTACTCTCCAGAGAAAGCGGGTCCCCCCAACCAGCAGCAGAATCGTTTCGATTACCCGGGCCTCTACTCCAAGCGGAAGACGTTCATCGAACAGCAGCAAAGAAAAGACATATGACAATATTGCTCCGACAAGAATAGCTTTAAGAATGGCGACAATCTCGCCAATACTCGCGTATTTCCATATTCTTCGGTACAAGCCGAAGTAATACAGACTGCCTCCAAAGGTAAACGAAGAAATCAAGCAGTATTGCAGCATTTGGCGGGAATAATTATCAGGAATATCTCCGTAGAACCGCAGAAGATAGGAGGTTTCAATACTAAACCACACGATGATCAGATCGATCATGAATAATAGGATAAACCTTTTGTTCACAGTCATTTTCAGTGCCTCCGAAAAATAACATATGATGAATATTAAAGCCTGTTTCAACCTGCGGTTAATTGCCGTAATAATAGTAATAGTAGCCTTCACTGGCTTTACGCTTTACATTGTTCATAACCACGCCAAGCATACGAGCTCCCACCCGGTCCAATCCTGCTTTGGCTTTTATGGCAATATCTCGTTTGACTTTGCCGTAACTGACAACCATTATCACTCCGTCACTCTTGGAAGCCATAATTTGAGCGTCCGTAACGGCGAGCAAAGGCGGAGTATCGATAAGAACGATATCAAAACGTTGTCTTAGCTCCTGCAGAGTTGCAGTCATCCGATTGGATGCAAGCATTTCGGCGGGATTAGGCGGAACCGGCCCCGAGGTAATGATCGACAAATTAGGAACTTCCGATTCCTGAATAACCTCATCCAAATTCGCCTGCTGCGATAGCAGAGAGGACAGTCCATACCGGTTGCTGAGCGAAAAGGTTCGATGTCCGGTCGGCTTGCGCATATCCGCGTCAATGAGCACGACCTTCTTGTCCGCTTGTGCGTAGGCGGCAGCAAGGTTAGCGGTAACAGTCGATTTCCCTTCCTCCGGCCCTGACGAGGTAACCATAATGACCTGAATTTTCTCATCGACCGAAGAAAAATCAATATTGGTCCGAAGCCCCCGGAACGCTTCCGAGACGGTGGAACGAGGATTGGTGACCGTAATCAAATGACGTTGTTTACTTTGCTGCTGTGACATGTTCAAGCTCCCCCGTCTTTCTGATTTGAGCTGCCGAGACCGGCTCTCCCGCTCTTGCTTCCTCCGCTCCCACTCGCGTAATCATCGCCAAGGTTGGCAGTCCGAGCACTTGCTCAATATCCGCTTCAGTCTTGAGCGTGTCATCCATATATTCCAGCAGGAAGGCAATCCCCAAACCGATCATCAAGGATACGACAAAAGCGATAGCCAAATTCAGCAGGACATTCGGTTCCACTGGACCCGGAGCTTGCTCGGGATTCACTTTGGCTTCGTTAAGGATAGATACATTCTGCACGTTGAATAAACTTGGAATTTCTTGCTTAAAAATAAGCGAAATAGCGTTAACGACTTCAGCGGCTTTTGAATAGGAAGTATCCCGGACTACCAGGGTCATTACCTGTGTGTTGTTGACCGAGCTAACATTGACCTTCTTCATAAGCTCATCCGTCGTCAGATTGAACTGCGGATACTTGCTTGCGACAATATCCAAAATGGCCGGAGTCTTAATGATTTCCTTATACGTGTTGATCAATTGGATATTCGTGTTGATTTGATTGAGATCCAGTTGGGCAACCGCCGTTTGGTTAGGTGTCTGATTGACAATAATCTTGGTTGAAGCCTCATATACCGGTTGCTTGATATATACGCTGTATATTCCGGCGATTCCGCACACTATAATTACAATTCCGACGATCAGCCACAACCGCTTCCGAATGATCCGGAAATAGTCGCGAAGATCCAATTCTTGTGATAACACGTATAGCTCCCTCCAAGCTCTTCTTGAAATTTCAAGCCTTATTTCTACGAGAAACGCCTGTCCCTTCCTTTGGTAGCGGCAACCATTTCTCGTAGAAACAGATAGCTTGTTCTAAGTGTTTTGTTCTTCTTTAAAAGTGCCTCCTCTCACCTTCATGAGAGGAGGCACGATAAGCTTTATTTGAAATTGATTGTACGGTAAATGATGACTGCCGCTTCCGCCCGCGTAGCTGTGCTATTCGGGTTGAATTTACCGGCGTTGCCGATAATCAGACCTTTGCTAGCTGCAAACGCAACTCCATCCTTAAGCGAAGGACTAATCTTCGCGGAGTCCGAGAAGACGCTGAGCGCCGTAGCAGTAGTTCCGCTGTCCTTCAGATTATTAACAGATTTGAGCGCCCGGGAAATCATCGTTGCCATTTCGGCCCGTGTAATCGTGGCGTTCGGATCGAACTTCGAAGCGCCGCGTCCGTTAATGATGCCCTTCTCTGCTGCAACAGCAACATATGGTGCGAACCAGTCGGTCTTCTTCACATCGCCAAAGGTGCTAACAGCCAAGCTGTTCTCCAGGTTCAGCGCACGGATGAGCATTTTCGCGAACTCGGCCCGGGTAACGCCCTTCTTCGGAGCGAATTTGCCGCCGCCTACGCCTTCAATCGCGCCTTTTGCAGCAATAACCTGAATTTGTCTTCCAGCCCAGCTTTGTACATTAGCAATGTCGCTGAAGGATACTTTATTTTCTACAACAACGTAAGAAGAGAAAGTGTCCCGGGGCTCGACGATGAATTCACCGTCAAGTACGCCGCCTTGGAACTGGAGTTTTCCGTATACAATTTTCGTTACGGACAATAGCTCTTTATCCAGTCCATCCGTATTCTTAAGCGGGAGCTTGATCGTGATCGGTTGTTTAAATGTCGTTGTCGGAACACCGCCAACCGTCAGACCGAATTCATATACATCGGAAGCCAGCTTCAAGGAAGTAACGGAAGTCGCAACAGAAGGATCGGCTTTGGTAACGGTCAATGTCACGGCTGCGTCAAACTGGGACACTGGAATGGTAATAGTCACACCGTTAAAGGTAATCGCGATATTGGCAATACCGTTAGCTTTGGCCGCATCGATAATTGCTTTGGAGATAGGAACCTCGACCGTTGTTGCATTCACCGTACCAAGGTTAATAGTCAGTGTGGTTCCTTTTTTGGAAGCGGCAAGTGCCTGAATCGCTTTGATCACATCGGCGTCAACCAGGGCCACAGTCGCTTTGCCGTTAGTTATGGTAACGAGCTTGGAAGCGTCGAATACGGATACATCGGTGGATGGTGGAGTTACACCAGGAGATGGTACGTATGAAGTACCAGGATCAGCAATGCCGAGACCGAATGCCCGGATATAAGCCTGTGCCAGCGCTTGTGCAGCCGGTTTTGCGGAAGGGACTTCAACGGCCAGATTGTAGAGCGCAGTCTTCACATTCGTCGGAGTAATATCAAGGTTATAAACCGCTTGGCTTACCGTTGTTGCCTTCTGGGAGCCGGTCGCATGGTTCAGAACCTTGTTATAGGCTTGTTCAAACAGAGTTTCGGAAGCGGAAGGATCATTAATAATGGCTTGCAGTTCGCTTTGCGTTTTGCCCTTTAGAAGATCACGAAGTTCGGCTTCAACACCGGATGTTCCAAAGAAGAATTCCAAGAAATCATCAAAGCTCAGGTCATCCACTTTAGCCTTGGCAGCAATTGTATTCAGCAGGTTCGTATAATCGGCATTTGTCTGAATTCTGTTAATCGCAGCAAAGTCACCTTGATAGACATCATAAACCACGCTGGTAGCGCTTTGGAACAATTTGTACGAAGTTGTAGTTTGCGTATCGCTAAGCTGAAGTTTACCCAGGATTGGAGCAAAGATTCCCTCGTATTTCGACTGAGAAAGAGCATTAACATCATTGTAAAAGGCTCCAATTTTGACCCAGTCGGCGGGTTGCAAGTTAGCAAAAAGCGTAGCAAGCTTGGTTTTCAGTTGTGCGTTGGTTACTGTCGTTGCAGCGGAAGCCACGTTAACAAATCCCAGTTGTTGAGCCAATCCTTTACCATTAAGCGGAAGTCCCGCCACTGTTGCTGCCGCCATGCTTACCGCAAGGGTCGATACGGCCAATTTCTTCTTCAATGTCACTTTCATCCACCTCTTATGTATATAAATTTGATAAATCCCAGTGCCTTGTACCTATTTGTGCAAAAATTAACAAAGCCGTGACTCTTATTCTATCATTATATGAAAAATTTGGTTAGCCTTTTCGGAAAAATAATCCGAAGAATTTATGACGTTTTTTTCCTGTGTTCTCAACAATTCTCTGATCTATCGGTAAATTACCGACAATTTTCTGCACATTCATGCGAAAATACTCTGATGTCTCCTCTCCCAATAGTCTGTCAGTCACCTGATAGGCCTCACTCAGTCCAAAAGACCTAGATCCTCCGTTGTGGGCATCCGAAGCCACTACATGAATGGTGTTTCGGCGGCATAAGTCCAGCGACAGCTTCTGCACCTTCCCTCCAAATACGCCGGTCAGACTCTGCGCCGTCAGCTGTCCAAGGGCCCCCAATTCTACCAGTCTTTGCAGACGTTCCGGATGGGCGGCAATCTCGGCATTGCGTTCCGGGTGAGCAATAACAGGCACGTAGCCTTGAATGACCAGCTCATGGCATAGCTCTTCCATTCGGCTTGGCACCCTTGATGAAGGCATCTCCAGTAAAATATAACGCGAGGAAGCCAGCGGCAAGACTATTCCACTCTCCAGATCATCAAGCAGATTACCGTAAACCCGAATCTCCTGGCCTGGAAGAACGTTCAGCGGGATGCCCTCCTGACGGAGTTTCTCGTTGATTTTCTCCACCCCAGCCATAACGCTATCTGCCGGATTCAAATATTGGCCATTAGCATGATGAGGGGTGGCGACAACGGTATGAATACCGTCCTTATGGGCATCCCGGGCCATGGCAAGTGCTTCTCCCCAATCGGATGCGCCATCATCTGCGAAAGGCAGGATGTGACTATGAATATCGATCATATTCTATCTATCGGTCCTTTCTCTTAAAATTTTTAGTGTATAGAATAAAAAAAACAACCATTTCACTTGGAAATGATTGCTTGTTATCATCTGCCTTTGGCTGTTTAATTAGCGGTGTCCGGATCCGTCTCTATTTCCCCTTCTTCCGGGGCAATCTGGCTCTCGATCAACGCCCACAGCTCATCTTTTCCAAGACCAAGTTCCGAAGAAAATGGAATAAAGCTTTCGCCTGGAAGCACCCCGAGCGCTTCTTTCATAATCTTGATATGCCTCGGCAGCCGGGTCTTCGGAATTTTGTCCGCTTTGGTCGCGACGACGCACATGGGGATATCATAGTGCTTCAACCATTCGTACATCATCCGGTCATCGGCTGTCGGCGGGTGGCGCAGGTCGAGCACGAGCAGCACGAGCTTGAGGGTCTCGCGTTCGGCCAAATATTTCTCCACCATCTTGCCCCAGGCCGCACGTTGGACCTTGGACACTTTGGCATAACCGTAACCGGGAAAATCGACATAATACAAGGAATCATTAATGCGGTAATAGTTCATGTGCTGCGTCTTGCCCGGCGTGGAGCTGGTGCGAGCCAGATTCTTGCGGCTGATCATTCGGTTGATCAGGGACGACTTCCCGACATTGGAGCGCCCTGCCAGAGCAATCTCCGGCAAGGCGTCTTCAGGGTACTGGCTCGGGCCGACGGCGCTGATGACAAACTCGGCTTTGGTTACTTTCATTGGACTTCCTTTCTAAAAACCTATTGCAAACTTTGGACGGCTTGATCCGCGGCCTTCGCCGCTTGCTCAACAAGCGCGTGGCGCAGCACCTGATCCATATGGGAGACCGGAACGAATTCCACGTCGTTCTTCACGCTCTCCGGAATTTCTTTCAGATCCCGCTCGTTGTCTTTGGGGAGCAGGATTTTTTTGTAGCCGGCGCGGTGGGCGGCCAGCGATTTCTCCTTCAGCCCGCCGATCGGCAGCACCCGGCCGCGAAGCGTAATTTCGCCTGTCATCGCTACATCCTTCGAGACTTGACGTTTGGTGAGGGCGGATACGAGCGCCGTAGCTATGGTAATGCCTGCCGACGGTCCATCCTTTGGAATCGCGCCTTCGGGAATGTGAATATGAATATCGTTCTTCTCGTAAAAATCGAACGGGATGCCAAGCTCTTCCGCCTTCGAGCGCGTATAGCTGAATGCGGCCTGCGCCGACTCCTTCATCACATCACCCAGCTGGCCGGTCAGGATGAGCTTGCCGCTTCCCGGCACGACCGTTACTTCAATCAGCAGCGTGTCTCCGCCCACCTCGGTCCAGGCCAGGCCGGTAACCGTACCGATCTGGTCTTCGAGTTCCGCCATACCGTAACGGTATTTGGCTGTTCCCAGGTAATCCTTGATGTCGTCGGGGAAAATGCTGACCTTCTCCTTCTCGCCGGATACAATCTGCTTTGCAGCCTTCCGGCACAGCGCGGCAACCTGCTGCTCCAGGTTCCGGACGCCGGATTCCCGCGTATATTCGCGGATGACGCGGAGCAGCGTGCCTTCCTCAATCGTCAGCTGGCCGTCCTCCAGGCCGTGATTCTTCGTCTGCTTTGGCAGAAGATAGCGCCCCGCGATTTGCAGCTTCTCCAGCTCCGTATAGCCGGGAATGTACAGCATCTCCATCCGGTCAAGCAGCGGGCGCGGGATGTTGTGCACGGCATTGGCCGTGGTCACGAACATGACGTTCGACAAGTCAAACGGAATCTCCACAAAATGATCGCTGAACGTATTATTCTGTTCCGGGTCGAGAACCTCCAGCAATGCCGCGGAAGGATCGCCGCGGAAATCGGAGGCCATCTTGTCGATCTCGTCAAGCAGGAAGACAGGATTGAGCGAACCTGCCGTCTTCATGCCCTGAATGATCCGTCCGGGCATTGCCCCGACATATGTGCGGCGGTGGCCGCGGATTTCCGCTTCATCGCGCACGCCGCCAAGGGAGATGCGGACGAACTTGCGGTTCAGGGAACGGGCGATCGACCTTGCCAGCGACGTTTTGCCGACCCCGGGCGGTCCGACGAGACAGAGGATTGGACCTTTCAGCTTTTTGACAAGCTTCTGAACGGCCAGATATTCCAGCACCCGCTCTTTCGGCTTATCCAGCCCGTAGTGGTCTTCGTCCAGCACCTGCTCGGCCTTGGCGATATCCAGATCGTCCTCGGTCCATTCGTTCCAGGGTAGGCTGAGCAGCATTTCCACATAGTTGCGGATGACGCCGCCTTCCGCGGAGCTTGCGGGCATTTTCTCGAGCCGATCGATTTCCTTGTCGATCTTCTCCCGGACCCGGTCAGGCAAATTCTTCTCCTCAACCTGGGCACGGAGCTCCTCGGCTTCGCCGGCCCGGCCTTCCTTGTCGCCAAGCTCCTTCTGGATCGCCTTCATTTGCTCACGCAAATAGTATTCTTTCTGCGTCTTTTCCATCTGCTTCTTGACGCGCTGGTTGATCTTACGTTCAAGCTCCAGCACTTCGCGTTCATTGCCCAAAATATCCAGCAGTTTCTCCAGACGCTTGCGGACGTCGATCGTTTCCAGGATCTCCTGCTTCTCCTTGATCTTCAGCGCAAGATGGCTCGTGATCACATCGGCAAGACGTCCTGGCTCTTCGATATCCGACACGGCAGCGAGCGTTTCCGGCGTTACTTTTTTGGATAAGGTAATATAATGTTCGAACTGGTTCAGCACCGTACGCATCAGAGCGTCGCTCTCCGGATCCGTATCCGGCTGCTCGGGCAGCTCACGCGCGAACACCTCGTAATACTCTTCATTATCGGTATAGTTGATGATCTCGGCGCGTTCGACGCCCTCCACAAGGACCCTTATGGTGCCATTGGGCAGCTTCAGCATTTGCCGTACATTCGCAACCGTACCGACCCGAAAAATATCTTCCTGACCCGGCTCTTCAATATTGACCTCGGATTGTGAACAGAGGAGGATCAAATTATCTTCTACCATCGCTTTTTCCAGCGCTTTAACTGACTTCTCGCGACCCACATCCAGATGGAGGACCATGCTGGGATACACTAGAAGACCTCTGAGCGGCAATAAAGGAAAACGACGACCTTTTGTCTGTTTGGATACCATCGCTTTCGGACCTCCAATCGCTCTCGTGTGTGTCATATCGTTGTTTTTATATTTTAACAAAAGCGGCATCAAAAAACCAACGGGCCGCATTGGAGCGGCCGGTTGGCGCAGAAAAGGCGGGTCCGCGGCACTTTGACCGGGTAACCCGCCCGGACGGCATTACAGATTGGCGCTTTCTCCTGACGCATCCGCCTTCAGCAGCGACGGAGATGCGGCAAAGGTCTCGCCGGCAACGGCGGGCAGACGAATCTCTTCCAAATGAGCGCCGAACACCAGGTGGAAGGCTTCTTCCACCGTCTCGATCGGAATGACGCGGAGAGGAGACAGATCGGCGAACAGCGACTGCCAGTTGTCCTTGGGCACGAGCACCGTAGTGGCCCCGGCCTGCAGGGCGGCTTCGACCTTGGCAATAACGCCGCCGACCGGCTTGACTCTGCCGTGAAGGCCGATTTCTCCCGTCATGGCCACCGTATTGTCCACCGGAAGGCCGCGGATTGCCGACACAATCGCGACCGCCATCGCCACGCCGGCGGAAGGTCCGTCAATCGGCGTACCGCCGGGAAAGTTCACGTGGATATCGTATTGATCCGGCGATAGCTCCATTTTCCGCAGGACGGTCAGCACATTCTCAACCGAGCCCTTCGCCATGCTCTTGCGGCGGATCGTGCGCGAGCCGCCGCCGATTTCCTCTTCGTCGACAACGCCGGTAACATTCAGTCTGCCGGTACCGTTAAAGGCGGGGGCCGCCGAGACTTCGATTTCCAGCAGCGTTCCCATGCCCGGTCCGTAGACCGCCAGCCCGTTCACCACGCCTACCTGCGGCTTCGAAGGAATCTTGCGTTCGGTACGAAGCGGCAGCTGGCTGCTGCTTGCCACCCATTCCACATCGGCGGCGCTCAAGCTGTCGCGATTCTCCGTAAGCGCAAGCCCGGCCGCGAGCTGAATCATATTGACCGCCTCCCGTCCGTTCGTGGCGTACTGCTGGATGACGGACACGGCTTCCGGGCTAGGCTTCAGCCCGATTTTCTGAATCGCGTCGCTGGCGATGACCGAGATTTCATCCGGCAGCAGGGGCCGGAAATAAATCTCCATGCAGCGCGACCGGATCGCTGGAGGGATCTCCTGGGGCGAGCGCGTTGTGGCCCCAACCAGCCGGAAATCGGCGGGAAGGCCATTTTGAAAAATATCGTGGATATACGCCGGCGTATTCCCGTCCTCGGAGTTGTAATAGGCGCTCTCCAGCAGTACCTTGCGGTCCTCCAGGACTTTAAGCAGCTTATTCATCTGAATCGGATGCAGTTCCCCGATTTCATCCAGGAACAGAATACCGCCATGAGCCTTCGTTACCGCCCCCGGCTTGGGTTGAGGCACACCCGCCACGCCCATCGCTCCGGCTCCCTGGTAGATCGGATCATGCACCGAGCCGATCAGCGGATCGGCGATGCCCCGCTCGTCAAAACGCGCCGTCGTCGCATCGATTTCCGTAAATTTGGAATCCGTTTTAAAGGGAGAGAGCGGATTCTTCTTCGCTTCCTCCAATACCACCCGGGCTGCCGCCGTCTTGCCCACCCCTGGCGGGCCGTAAATGATGACGTGCTGGGGGTTGGCGCTGCACAGCGCCGCCTTCAGCGCCCGAAGGCCGTCCTTCTGTCCGACGATATCCTTGATCGAAGCCGGGCGCGTCTTCTCGGACAGCGGCTTGGTCAGCGAGATGGCCCGCATCTTCCGCAGCTTCTCCAGCTCCTTGCGCGATTCCCGCTCGACCGCCGTCTTGTTCGTCTTTTGTCCCCGCAGCAAATTCCAAAAGTAAACGCCGATGACCAGCGCGAAAAATAGCTGCACGACCATCAGCAATAGACTCAGTTCCATAAGTCATCCTCCCTTTCATTCACTCTGCTACTAGGTAGTATAGCCTTTTCCGTAAGGGCTAAACGCCATTAGAAGGATTTAAGGTAAGACAACGTGAAGGAACCGGGTCCATGCAGCGGATAAAAAAGCAGCCCCTCCCGTACCGGGAGAAGCCGCAGCCGTATGATGTAAAATTATTTCCCCGTCCCTGTGACGGACTCGTGGTGTGCCTTGCGGCCGGGAATTTCCCCGGTGGCTTCGTAATGGACGACAATCGCGTCGATTTCTTTCTTCAGCTCGGAGAGCAAATCCTCCTCCGGAACTTTACGGATCATCTCTCCGTATCGGAACAGCAGACCTTCGCCCCGCGCTCCGGCAATGCCGATGTCGGCCTCCCTCGCTTCACCGGGACCGTTCACCGCACAGCCCAGCACCGATACCTTGATCGGCACTTTGAGCTTGGAAATATACTCCTCGACTTCATTGGCAATGGAGAACAGATCAATATCCAGCCGTCCGCAGGTCGGACAGGAAATGAGCGTCGCCGCATTCGCAATCAGTCCAAAGGTCTTCAGCAGCTCGCGCGCCACTTTGACCTCCTCGACCGGATCGGCGCTGAGCGAAATCCGCACGGTGCTGCCGATGCCCATGGAGAGCAGGGCGCCGATCCCCGCCGAGCTCTTAACTGTACCGGCGAACAGCGTGCCCGATTCGGTAATGCCCAGATGCAGCGGGTAAGGAATGACTTCAGCCGCCTTGCGGTAGGCTTCAATGGCCATCGGTACGTCCGACGCTTTCAAGGACACGATAATGTCGTGAAAGTCCAGCTCTTCCAAAATGCCGATATGGTACAAAGCGCTTTCCACCATCGCGTCCGGAGTCGGATAGCCGTACTTCTCCAGAAGGTGATTCTCCAGCGAACCGGCATTGACGCCGATGCGAATCGGAATCCCCTTATCCTTACAGGCTTGGACAACCGCCTCCACTTTCTCGCGCCGACCGATATTGCCAGGGTTAATCCGCACCTTGTCGATTCCGTTTTCAATCGCTTGCAGAGCCAGCTTGTAATTGAAATGAATATCCGCCACGAGCGGAATATGAATCCGCTGCTTGATTTCCTTGATGGCCGCAGCCGCTTCCTCGTTATTGACCGTGACGCGCACCACCTGACAGCCCGCTTCCTCCAGCCGAAGAATCTCGGCTACCGTGGCTTCCACATCTGCCGTCTTGGTCGTACACATGCTCTGGATGACAACCTCATTGTTTCCGCCAATTGTGATCCCGCCTACATTAACGGGACGCGTCTGATGTCTGAGAAACATGGTTTCTTCCCCCATAACGCCAAAGCTCCACCCCCTCGGCTCCCGCTAAAACAGACGGGGGCGGAAGAAGGTGGAGACGTCAGGCTAATATTGTGAGTCCGCAATACCAGAAACGTTAGGCTCTCCTTAAGTGGAGGGTCCTATCGCCTCTTCATATTTACGCACTTTCTTCTTGTTTCTTGTCTTTCTTGAGATTCAGATCAGGCAGCGCCTTCTCCTGAACAACCTTCTCAGTAATGACACAATCCTTGATGTCGTCGCGGGAAGGCACTTCGTACATGACATCCAGCATAATGCTCTCGATAATGGCGCGAAGTCCGCGAGCCCCGGTATTCCGCTTGATCGCTTCCTTGGCGATGGCCTCAAGCGCCTGCGGCTCGAATTTCAGCGACACATTGTCCATTTCCAGCAGTTTGGCGTACTGTTTCGTGAGTGCATTCTTCGGTTCGGAAAGGATGCGTACCAGCGTCTTCTCGTCAAGCGGCTCCAGAGTTGAGATGACCGGCAAACGGCCGACGAACTCGGGAATCAGACCAAATTTCAGCAGATCCTCCGGCAGAACCATTGACAGGTATTCGCCCGCCTTGAGATCCTTCTGGCCGCCTTCGGATGCGTTGAAGCCGATAACCTTCTTGCCCACACGGCGCTTGATAAGCTGTTCGAGTCCGTCAAAAGCACCACCGACAATGAACAGAATGTTGGTTGTATCAATTTGAATAAATTCCTGATGCGGATGCTTCCGTCCGCCCTGCGGCGGCACCGAAGCGACCGTTCCTTCGAGAATCTTCAGCAGGGCCTGCTGAACACCTTCGCCGGAAACGTCGCGGGTAATCGACGGGTTCTCGGATTTGCGGGCCACTTTATCGATCTCGTCGATGTAAATGATGCCGCGTTCCGCTTTTTCCACGTCATAATCCGCAGCCTGGATCAGCTTCAGCAAAATATTCTCGACGTCTTCACCGACATAACCGGCTTCGGTCAAAGAAGTGGCATCGGCAATCGCAAACGGCACATTGATGATCTTGGCCAAGGTCTGGGCCAGCAGCGTCTTACCCGAACCGGTCGGACCGAGCAGCAAAATATTGCTCTTCGTCAGTTCAACGTCTTCAATCTTGCTTTGGCTGTTGATCCGTTTGTAGTGATTGTACACCGCCACGGACAGCGATTTCTTGGCTTGTTCCTGGCCAATAACATACTGGTCGAGAATGTCCCGGATATCCTTCGGCTTTGGAATATCCTTCAGATCCAGCTCCTCCTCATGACCGAGCTCTTCTTCCACGATTTCCGTGCACAATTCGATGCATTCGTCACATATATAAACGCCTGGTCCGGCGACAAGCTTACGCACCTGTTCCTGCGATTTGCCGCAGAAGGAGCACTTCAGCTGTCCTTTTTCATCATTAAACTTAAACATTTAACCACCCCTTAGGATTTGATCGGTGAAGCCAGAACCTCGTCAATCAGGCCATAAGCCTTTGCTTCCTCCGCGCTCATGAAATTGTCGCGATCCGTATCGCGCTCGATTTTTTCAAGGGGCTGTCCGGTGCGATCTACATAAATTTGATTCAGCTTCTGTCTCGTCTTGAGAATCCAGTCTGCGTGAATCCAAATATCCGACGCCTGACCTTGAACGCCGCCAAGCGGTTGATGAATCATGACCTCGCTGTTTTCAAGCGCATATCTTTTGCCCGGTGCCCCGGCCGTTAACAGCAGCGATCCCATACTGGCTGCCATCCCTACGCAAATTGTAGAAACATCTGGCTTGATATATTGCATCGTATCATATATACCCATGCCGGCTGTCACAGAACCACCGGGTGAATTGATGTACAAGTGGATGTCCTTTTCAGGGTCCTCGGCTGCCAGAAAAAGCAATTGGGCAATAACCAGATTGGCAACATCATCATCAATCGCGTTGCTCAGGAAAATGATGCGGTCCTTGAGCAATCGGGAGTAGATGTCGTATGAGCGCTCTCCTCGATTCGTCGATTCCACAACCATTGGTACCAGACTCATGCCACCAACCTCATTTCTCTATATATAATTAGTCTTGCCTTTTCAGAAGTATTTTAACACGTTCAAGACGCAATGTCATTTTTTCACTACCCGTCAGGCTTTTCAATCATAAAAATAAGGCACGTACCATAAATATACGTGCCTTATCAGTCGAGTATGAAGCCCGAAATAGGGCCGCTTTGGTTATATCGCCTTACCGGCGGTTTTATTCGGCGCTTGCTTCTTCAGCCGGAGCTTCAACTTCCGTGCTGTTCTCAACAAGGAAATCGATCGTCTTGCGGAGGGAGATCTCGTCTCTCAGGCTGTCCAGCGATCCGTTTGCCGCAAGAATGCCGCGAATTTCTTCAGCGGAGCGTTTGTAAGTCTCAGCCATTTTGGAGAGCTCTTCTTCAAACTCCTCATCGGAAACTTTAATGTTCTCTTCCTTGGCAATCACTTCGAGAATCAGGTTGTTCAGAACGCGTTTCTCGGCATCATTCTTCATTTGCGCACGCAGATCATCCTGCGTTTGGCCGGAGAAGCTGAGGAACATGTCCATGTTCATGCCTTGTTGACGAAGACGCAGGTCGAAATCGCGAACCATGGTCTGAATTTCGCTCTCGATCATGGCTTCCGGAATTTCCACTTCCGCATTGGCAGCGGCTTTCTCGACAACGGCGTTTTCTTTCGCACCTTTCAGCTCTTCCGCCTTGCGGGATTCCAGTTGCTTCTTCAGATCTTCCTTGTACTCGGCCAGCGTTTCGAATTCGCTAACGTCCTTCGCGAACTCGTCGTCCAGCTCCGGAAGCTGTTTGCGCTTGATTTCATGCAGTTTCACTTTGAATACGGCCGGTTTGCCAGCGAGATGCTCGGCTTGATATTCTTCCGGGAAAGTAACTTCCACGTCTTTGGAATCGCCGGTAGACATACCGACAACTTGATCTTCAAAGCCCGGGATGAAGGAATTGCTTCCCAGCTCCAGGGAGTGGCGCTCCGCTTTGCCGCCTTCGAATGCTTCGCCGTCGACATATCCGTCGAAATCGATCACAGCGATATCGCCTTTAGCTGCCGCTTCGTCTTCAATAACTACCAGCTCGGCATGACGCTCTTGCAGGCGAGTCAGTTCTGCGTTCAGCTCTTCTTCCGTTACTTCAGCTTTTTGAGCAGGAACTTCGATTCCTTTGTATTGGCCAAGCGTTACTTCAGGCTTCACAGTAACTTTCGCCTTAAACTTGAAGGATTGTCCTTTGCCGAATTGCTCGATGTCCACTTCAGGACGGTCTACAGGGAAAATGTCGGTTTGCTCAACCGCTTCGCCATAAGCTTCCGGCAGCAGGATGTCGATAGCGTCTTGATAAAGGCTCTCCACGCCAAAACGGGATTCAAAAATCGGCCGCGGTACTTTTCCTTTGCGGAAACCCGGTACGTTGGCTTTCTTAACGACTTTATTAAAGGCTTTGTCGAGAGCTTGCGCTACACGCTCCGCGTCTACTTCAACTTCAAGAACGCCAAGGTTCTTCTCTATTTTTTCCCAAGTTGCTTTCATTATTTGCTTTCCCCTCCAAAATTGGTTCGCATATCACGCACAGAATAACCATTATATTATATAAAGGATTATTATTTTTTTCAAGTGTCGTTATGCGTTTTCCCCTCGAAATACGGGGTTATTAAGGCTTTCCGGCAAAACTGTTAAGCATCCGGTACGCCTGTTCAAATGGAAACCTCATGCTCTCCGTAATGCCGTACATCGCCCGGGTCTCCTCTTCATTCCTTGTTCCGGTCAGCGTTTCGGATACCGTCTGGTGCAGCGCTCCCGCCCATAAATCCAGCACCCCGTCTTCACCGGTCAGTATGGAATTATAGGCGTCCGAACCATAGATCGACATGATAAACTGCCCCCACAGCTCCTGGGCAAAATAATACAAAGTTGGCTCATGCGTCTCCGTCTGCTCCGCGACACGTTCCAGCACCTGGGCAATCTGAGGAGGAAAATCATCATCTTGCAAAGGAACCTGCTCAATATCTACCTCAACGCTTTCCATTCCTCTTCTCAGATGGGCTGCCCCCTGCACGCCCCGCCGCCGAAGCGTCTGGAGTGTACGGAATTGCAAGATGGGATGAATGCCCGGTTTCTGGACCCATTCGGTCAGAGCGTCATCCACTTCTTCTCCTTCAAAAAAAGAAAGCTGCTCCAGCGCAAGCAGCGTCGCTTCCGACAATGGCTCGTTCATGACCCGGCGCAGAAGCTTGTTCGCGTAATCCGCGTCCTCCTGAAGCTTGGCTTTGGCCATTTGCCGTGCCATCTCTTGTGCGCCCATTTCTTCTTCGTTAGCCGGCGGCTCGCCGGTATACTCATCCTGCACTGCATAGGGAAACGCCGCCTCCAGCCATTCCAGCAACGATCGCCATTCCTCGTAGTGCCGCTCGTCCTGCCCCTGGCACTGAAGCAAAAATCTCAGCAGCCCGATGGCTTCCCCGTAACGCTCGCTTTCCAGCATGACCGTCAGTTGGATCTGATAGTAGTCCAGCGTCTTCGGAAAAAGCACGATATTTTCTTTGGCGGGGGAATTTGAATTTCGAATGAGGGCACCTCCTTCCTGATTCACAAAAACGTCTCAGTTGATGATTATAGCATACCCTGTACTTGCTTTGTAAAAACAGGTTGAACTAACGCCGTTATTATGGTATTATAATTTTTGCTTGCTTTTCAGTATTATATGTCCCAATAGCTCAGCTGGATAGAGCATGCGCCTTCTAAGCGCACGGTCGGGGGTTCGAATCCCTCTTGGGACGTAATTAAAACCTTCCTTCGGGAAGGTTTTTTGTTTAGAGGGATGAGAACCCCCTGGGGGGTCGTCGGAGCATAAGCTTCGTTAGCATCCGCTTCGCAGTCAGCCCGCAGGGCCGTATCCCTCTTGGGACGTAATTAAAACCTTCCTTCGGGAAGGTTTTTTGTTTAGAGGGATGAGAACCCCCCCTGGGGGGTTCGTCGGAGCATAGGCTTCGTTAGCATCCGCTTCGCAGTCAGCCCGTAGGGCTGTATCCCTCTTGGGACGTCCAAATGCCTTCCCGTTTGGGGAGGCATCTTTTGCGTAGAGGGATGAGAACCCCCTGGGGGGCGTCGGAGCGGCCGAATCGCAGCTATCCCGCGAGTCCCTTTCATCTGGACGAAGGAGGAACGCTTGATCTAACAAATGGCATATGCATAAACGGGAAAAACTCCCTTTCATTTTCGAAAAATAGGGCCGACCTGCCTCCTGAACGGGAAAAGCTCCAGCTTATTTGCCGCCTCTCCCTGATTTTTGGCCAAAATTCCTGATTAAAGTGGAGGAATTCCCTCTCAAGCTCCTAAATAGGTCTCTTTTTAATAAATAAGACGGAGAAATTCCAGTTCACTCGCCCTCTCTCCCAACTATTAAACAGGCAGCGACGGGGATTAACTCCAATCGATCATAAGCCCTCCAAAGGATAGCAATTCCAATCATAGCAATCACCAATCATAGCAGTCCCAATCATAGCAGTCCCAATCAGAGTCCCAATCATTATTTCGGTATAGCCACACCCACATATCCCACTTGTCGCATACTCGAACTTAAATGGATGCAGGCTCCCCACTGCACATCGACTCACTAAAATAATTAACACCTGAATAATGAATCCCCAAACAACGGAACATGTCTTAATCTCTACACAATAATTCGAAAAAACACGTTAGCACGCCCAAACGCTGCCACTTCAGAGGCAACTAGCTTCCCCACAGCACCTTAAAAAAGGCGGTTCCCCCCGTTATAAACGGAAAAGCTCCCCATTAGCTAAACAGGTTATTATGATTTCGCCTGTCTATCTAAAGGGGAGCATATCAGTAAGTGTACCGGGGAATTACTGCCCTTTCCCGCGCTTGACCCACCACAGCGGGGCGCGGAACGCCAGATTGATCAGCAGCACGACGATAACGAGCACCGCCGCCGATTTATCGGCAATCTGCTTGGCATCCTCGACAATCGCTTCGGATTGCACATACCATAAATGCACGGCCAGCGTCTCTCCCGGAGAGAGGAGATTGAAGTCCCACATTTCCCCCGAGGTGCTGAGGCCTGCCGTCAGGATAATTACCGCCGATTCCCCGAATGCGCGGCCGGCGACCAGGCAGATGCCCGTAATGATGGACGGGAGCGCGACGGGCAGCACGATTTTACGGATGCAGTAAAATTTCGTCAGACCCAGCGCATAGCCCGCCTCGCGCAGCTCGTCTGGAACAGCCCGCACCGCTTCCTCCGTTACCCGCGCCAGCATTGGCAGATTCAGCAGCGCCAGACTGACGCCGCCGCCGAGAATGGTCAGGCCAATTCCGAAGTACTCCGCAAATATCGCCAGACCGAGAAGACCGAAGACAATGGAAGGCACGGACGACAGAGATTCGACGCAAATCCGCAGCGCTCCGGTAAAAGCGTTGTCCGGTGCATACTCCGCCATATAAATCCCCGCGCCCAGACCGATCGGAATCGAAATGACCAAGGAGATCAGCAGGATATAAAAAGAGTTGAACAGCACGGGGCCAATGCCGCCCCCGATATCAATCTCCTCGGGCTGGCGGATCAGAAAGGAGAAATCGAGGCCAGGCAGCCCTTTGCTCAAGATGGTGAACAGCAGCCAAAAAATAAGGAGCATCACCAAAGCCCCGAGGCCGTAAAAGCCCCATGTCGCCAGCTTGTCAAACCGGATGGACCGTGCCGTGTGCCGCGAACGGGAGAAGCTGCTCATTTACCCTTCCCTCCTTTTGCGTCCCAAAAAACGGACAATCAGTATTAGTAAGAACGAAATCAACAATAGCAGGAAAGCCATCATGTGCAGGGCATAGTTCCAGGTGGAATCGAATTCCACGTTGGAAATCTGCATCACGATGTTGCTCGTTAACACCGACGCCGGTGTAAAGAGAGTCTTCGCGAGCTGAGGCGTGTTGCCGATTACCATCACGACAGCCATCGTCTCGCCGATCGCCCGCGTCATCCCGAGAATCACCGCCGTCAGAATTCCTCTGCCGGCAGCCGGCAGCACCACGCGCATAATGACCTGCAACCGGGTGGAGCCGAGCGCATAGGCGGCATCGCGGTACTTGCGCGGCACAGCGGTGATCGCATCGTCGCTGATCCGGGCAATGGTCGGCAGCACCATCAGCGCCAGCACGAGCGCCGCCGCCAGCAGGCCGTCCCCGAGGCCTTCCCCGCTGGCTCGCCGAAGCAGCGGCAGGAGAACGGTCAAGCCAAGATAACCGTATACAATAGAAGGAATGCCGACCAGAAGATCAAGAATCGGACGGATCAGGCGCTTGAGCCAGGCCGGCGCGATTTCGGCGGTCAGCACCGCCATACCCACCGAGACGGGAACCGAAATCAGCAGCGTGAGCGCGGTAAGCGACAAGGTGTTCAAAATAAAGGCCGCTGCCCCGAACCGGTCTTCCTCCGGCGTCCAGTCGAACGAGAGGAAGAATTTGACCGGCGAGACCTGACCGAAGAGCAGCAGCGCCGTTTTGCCGATAAAGAGAATAACCAGCGCCAGTACGAAACAGAGCGCCAAAATACTGAACAAGAAATAATAGCGGGCAGCGGTATTTGCAAGCAAATGCCGGAGATGGCGTCTGCCCGAAACCGCCTTGGTACGGATGCTTTGTACCGCAGGGTTCGGTTCATAGGACTGTTGTGCCATGCTGTTTCCTCCCAAGAAGAAACGCCTGACGGCGTCTTTCTAAGACGCAGATGCGTTTCTCGCAGAAATAAATGATAAGCGTTTAGCTTAAAAATTTTATATTTTAAAAAAACCAGCCCCCCATGTGCCGGAGGCTGGCCGTATAATGACGCTCTTCCGAAAAAATTGTGCTAAATTACTTCATTGCCGAGATCGGAATGAACTTGAGTTTTTTCAGCGAACCCTGTTGGAACTTCTTGCTTTGTACATAGTCGATGAACGCTTTAACGGCGCCAGTCGGCTGTCCTTTGGTCATGTAGTAGCCATATGCCCAAATTTTGTAAGAACCGTTAATGACGTTGTCCGTAGTAGCCGCTACGCCGTTAAACTTCACAGCCTTCACGTCGCCGCTAACGTAGACCAAATCAATATAACCGATAGCGTTTGGAGTCGTTCCCACAGCTGTTTTCATATCGCCGCTGGAGCCAACTTCTTTATAGTTCTTCTCTTTCTTCACGATATCGCCGCCCGCCAGAGCCTTGGCCTGGTAGTTAACGCGTGTGCCGGAGCCGAAAGCGCGGGTAATGACGACGATATCCGCGTCAGCGCCGCCGACTTGCTTCCAGTTCGTAATTTTGCCGGAGAAAATGCCCTTCAGCTGCTCGGTAGTCAGGTTGTCTACACCGACATTCTTGTTCACGATAGTAGCAAAAGGAATAACCGCAACCTTGTTCGCTACTTGTCCGCTGAATGCTTTAAATCCGGGAACATCGATACTGGCATCCCAGTCGCACGCGCCGATGTCGGCGATGCCTTTCTTCACGGCTTGCGGTCCGGTAACGGAGCCTTTGCCTGAAGCGGCGATTCTCACCTTCGGATTCATTCTTTGGAATTCCTTAGCAGCCTGCAGCGTCAGCGGCAGCAGAGCTGTCGAACCGTTAACCGTAATTTTACCCGACAGCTTTCCCGCTGCGGATGCTCCTCCTGCGAAAGATGCCGAAACGGCAAACACGGCAGCCAAAGCTGTAAATGTGACCTTTTTGAAAAATTTCATGACTGATTCTCCTCTCGGCTTCTAGCCGTCCAAATTAGTTGTCGTTCTGAAAAAACGCCTTATCTCGTCAACTGCACGGATTTGCCGTTCTCGATTGTAATCAGCTTTCCGCCTGTGATTACTGCCAGTTTGCTTCCGTCGGCGGAAACCGCAACTTCGGAAATGTCGGCTTTCGTGCGGAACAGTTCTTGTGCCGATCCGGATGCCGAAACGGAATAAAAGCGGGAAGTGCCGTCAGCAGCCGTTCCGGATGCGATTATTCCGCCGGCAGCGGCCTCGGCCCAGTTCACTTCGATATCCAGCGCAATATTGGCGGTCGTACCGTCCGGCTTCACTGTCTTCAGCGTGTTGACCGTTTTGCCTTCAGGGTCCGCGCTCAAGTAGACTACCGTTCCGTCAGCCAGAATTTCCGGATACAGCTTGTTGTCGTCCGAAGTGGTCAGAGCGGCCGGCTTCGCGCCCTTTGTTGAAAGGTCAAGCTGATACAGCTGCTCTCCCGCCTTGCTATAGTCGACCGTCAGGGAATCTTCCGTGCTGTCGGCGTCATTTTTGGCGGTTCCGGTAATGTTGACGATGTAGACCGCTCTCTTGCCGTCCGCGGAAATATGCAGTTCGGATTTGTTCTCCACCTTATCGGCCAGCAGCTCCGTTACAGTGCCGATATCAACCGAAATCTGAGAAATCTTCTCCTGCTTGTCCCCTTGGATAAAATAGATGATCTTGCCGTCTGCCGACCAGGTAAGATCTGTCTTGGTGGAGGTATCCGTTCCGACAGGTTTCACCGCACCCGAAGTCAAATCAATGACGTACAGCAGTCCGTTCTCATCGGTGAAAGCACCGTAACGACGGTCGCCAGAAACTGCGAAATCCGAGGCTTTGTCATCGCTCGAGAACAATCCAAAGCTGCCCGGATTTGCCCCAAACTTGTAAATTTGCGTCGTTTCGCCTTCCAGGTTCGCCAGAACCGTTCCGTCAGCGGCCCAATGGATCGTATCAAATTCGCCTTGCGGACGCGCCGTGCCAAGAATTTGCAGCGGGCTGCCGAACAGCTCTCCGCCCAGACCGTTAACGATTGCGCTAAGTTCAACGTACAGCTTGCCGCCGTAAACGGTCGGTGCTGTCGTAAAATTGTATTTTACGCTGTCGAGCGTGTAGCTCTTGGAGCCGGCTTTCAATTTAATCGTATGTACTCCTGCCTTGTCCTTCAGCACCAGGCTTCCCGACTCATTAGCGATGCTTGCGCCGAGGGAAGCGGCCAGTTGGCTGATGGAATACAGCTTATATCCGCCGGCGTCTACCGTTTTGAAACTGGTTTGGGCGCCGTTTACCGTCCAAGCCTTAACTCCTTCTTTAACTTTTACCGTTGCCTTAACGGATGCTTTAACGGCGGATGGTTTGCTAACCGGTCCTGCCGCCGCGTACACGCTTGCTTCGCCTGCCGAGACCAGAAGTGCCGAAGCCATCAGTACGCCTAACAACTGATTTCTTTTCAAATGAATTCACCCTTTTTCATATAGGTAACTGCTAAAGTTATTTTCCGCCCTGGTTGTAAAATCTGTTGCCGAGAAATATTTTCCAAAGATGAAGTTGTCCAAATTTTTCATGTGGCTTCGGCCGGATTTCAGCCGTTTTGTTAACTCAAAATTAACGCGGGAAAAAGGATTTACAATTGGCGCTGCCTGATTTAATATATTGAGTGAGTACTCACTCATTTTGATGAAGAACGGAGAGATTCGCATGAACCGTGAAGCCCCGGTGATTAAAGTGGAGCATATTCGCAAAGCCTTCGGAAGCAAAGTTGTCCTGGAAGACATCAGCCTTGAGGTGCATAAAACCGAGACCTTCGGCCTACTGGGTCCTTCGGGCTCCGGTAAGACGACGCTGGTCCGGCTGCTGACCGGAATCGATGAAGCCGACTCGGGGGAAGTCCATGTGCTGGGAGTGAAGGTTCCCAAGCTTTCGCTGCTTTCACAAATCGGCTATATGGCCCAGTCCGACGCCTTGTACAGTGAGCTGAGCGCCAAGGAGAATCTGGAATTTTTCGCTTCGCTGTATGGATTGAAGAAAGAACAGAGAAACCGCCGTATTAAAGAAGTTATTGAGATTGTAGGTCTGGAAGAGCATCTCCGCAAAAGAGTCGATCAATACTCCGGGGGGATGAAACGCCGGCTGTCGCTGGCCATCGCGCTGCTGCACGAACCTCCACTGCTTATTCTGGATGAGCCGACGGTCGGGATCGATCCGGTGCTGCGAATGTCCATCTGGAAGGAGCTTAGAGCTCTGAATGAACGGGGAACGACCATAGTGCTGACGACCCACGTGATGGATGAAGCCGAAAAATGCGACCGGCTCGGAATGATCCGGGAAGGCCGCCTGCTTGCTGAGGACACTCCCGCCAATCTGCTTCAGGCTACGGGTTCATCTTCTATTGAAGAAGCATTTTTATATTACGGAGGTGTGCGTCCATGAGAATCCGCGCTCTTACGCTGCGTATCTTGCGGCAGTTCATTCACGACAAAAGAACGATGGCTCTGATGTTCGCCGCCCCCCTGCTCGTTCTCAGCCTGATGAGCCTCGTGTTTGGCGGCAATGCCTATAAACCGAATATCGGCTTGTCGGGTCAAGCGGCCGTCCTGTCGGAAGCGCTGGCCAAACATGACGCCAAGGTTGTGAAGTATGACTCGGAGGAAGACGGGGTTCAGGCGCTGAAAAACGGAACAATCGACGCAATGATCACCGCGGGTAGCGGCGCTCCGAAGGTCATACTGGAAGGAAGCAATCCGACTGCCAATCGGGCCGTTATGCAGGCGCTGGAGCAGGCGACAAGGGACCTGGGGGCAACCGGGCCAGCTCAGGCGCAGGGACAAAAGCCACAAGGACAACAGGCGCAGGGACAGCAAGCTCTTGGACAACAGGTGCAGGGACAGCAGGCACAGGGACAACTGGCGCAGGGACAACAGGCACAGGGACAGCAAGCACAGGGGCAACAGGTGCAGGGACAGCAAACGCAGGGACAGCAAACGCAGGGACAGCAAGCTCTGGGACAACAGGTACAGCCTGCCGTCCAGCCGCAAGTCAGCTACCTGTACGGCTCCGCGGACATGAAGACCATCGACCGGTTCGGACCGATTATGATCGGCGTATTCGTGTTCTTTTTCGTCTTCCTGATTGCCGGGGTCTCCTTTCTTCGGGAACGGACGACAGGGACGCTGGAGCGTCTCCTCGCCACTCCGCTTAAACGGTGGGAAATCGTCATCGGCTATGTTATCGGCTTCGGTATTTTTACCGTGTTCCAGGCCCTGCTCATTTCCTGGTTCTCCATTCAGGTGCTGGGCATTATGATGGCCGGGAGCTTCGGCTATGTCCTGCTGATCACGCTGCTGCTGTCGATGACGGCTCTGACGCTCGGCACGCTGCTGTCGGCTTTCGCCGGGAACGAGCTTCAGATGATTCAGTTCATCCCGCTTGTCATTGTGCCGCAGATTTTCCTGAGCGGACTGTTTCCGCTCGACACGCTTCCCCTGTGGCTTCAGCGGATCGGGTATGCCACTCCGTTATACTACGGGGCGCAAGGAATGATGGATGTGATGATCCGGGGCAAAGGCTGGACTGCGATTGAAACCGATGTGGTTGTGCTGATCGCTTTTTCACTTCTGTTCATGATTCTGAACGTGCTGGCCCTCCGTAAACACCGCAAAATGTAACTTAGTTCCGCAAATATGGTAAGATAAGCTGATAAAGTCTGGAGGGTGGCCATGATGACCGAACATTTTTCTGCCAACAACAATACGGAAGACTGGGCTCAAGAACTGCTTGCCCTTGGCGGTGAAGAGAAAATGACGCCGAAGCAGGTTGCGATTTTGCAGGCAGCCGTGGATGTGTTTGCGGAAAAAGGGTATGCGGGCACGGCGACCAGTGAAATCGCACAGAAGGCCGGGGTGGCGGAGGGAACGATTTTTCGCTACTACAAGACCAAGAAGGACCTGCTGCTGTCCATTGTAGGGCCGACGATGAGCCGTCTGCTCGCCCCTTTTGTCATAAGGAATTTTGGTAATTTGCTGGATAAATCTTTTGACAGCTACGAGGACTTCCTTCGCTCCCTGATCCGGAACCGGCTTGAATTTGCCCGCAAGAACTTCAAGATCCTGCAAATCCTCATTCAGGAAATCCCCTTTCATCCGAACCTGCGCGAGCAGTTCATGGAGGATATTATGAGCAAGGTTTTTGAAAGGATTTCCGCCCAAGTCGAGCACTTTAAGCAAAAAGGGGAAATCATCGATATCCCGGCACCGACCTTAATTCGCTTTACCGCATCCGCAATTATCGGCTACATCATGACCCGCCTTCTGCTGCAGCCGAATAAAGAATGGAACGACGAGGAGGAAATCGAGCTCCTGATCCGGTTAATTGGACACGGCATCGCGGCTGACCCCGGAGACCGGAGCGTCTAAGGAGCATACCTGCAAAGGCGGCTTCGACCCCCCAAAAAAAACCCGTCAGGCCTTCAGGCCCGGCGGGATTTCACGTTAAGCGGACAATTAATTATACACACCAAGCTTTGGTAATGATCACGAGCAGAATGAACAGTACCAGAATCGCGCTTGTCGAAGTCATGCAGCCCAGGTCTCTAGCTTCACCCACGATAATTCCTCCTCTGCATTGGGATATGTCACCAGATTATGCAGCAGCTGTCATGCCCGTCCGGGAATTTCGGCAAACAAATGAAACGAAGAATCCATTGCTTTTTCCCAAGAAATCGATTATAACAAGAAGAAACATTGCACGTACGATTGAACAACATATTCACAGACAGTCGATGATCGGGAGATTAGTGAAGGGCCCCTGATGCCCAGCGAGCCGGGATGGTGGAAGCCGGCGGCAGACCTTCATGAAGCGCACCCGGGAGACGGACTTCCGAAACGAAACCTCAGTAGGAAGCCCCGGTACAGGTCCGTTATCCTATAAGCGGCCAGGCCATCCGGTCTTGGCAAGTAGAGTGGTACCGCGAGAACACAAGTCCTCGTCTCTTTTTGGAGACGCGGGCTTTTTTTATTATCAGAAGGAGGTTGTGAGGATGTTATTAAGCCGGATCATTCAACAAGCGATGGAGCAAAGTGTTACGCGTGTCATGGAGCGTCTTGGGGCGAAGATTCCAGAAGGGTTGACCGTGGCCGTGGAGCAGCCGGCGAACCCGGAGCACGGTGATTATTCAAGCAATATTGCCATGCAGCTTGCCAGAACTCTGCGGAAACCGCCGCTTGTCATTGCTCAGCTGATCCGGGAGGAACTGGAGGCATCGGGTCTGGCGGAGGGCTTGCTAGAAAAAGCGGACACGGCCGCTCCAGGCTTTCTCAACGTTCATATCCGCTGGAGCGCGTGGGCCGGACGCCAATTCGAGCTTCCTCCGGCGCCGGGGGAAAAAGTGATCATCGAGCATACCTCCGTCAATCCTAACAAATCGATGCACATCGGCCATCTTCGGAATTCCTGCATCGGCGACACGCTCGTGCGCATGTTAAGAAAAATTGGTTATACGGTCGAGGTCCACAACTATATCGACGATCTGGGCAACCAGCTGGCGGATACCGTCGTCGGTCTGCTGAACGTGCCTTTAAGCGGTAAGCATGTCCGGTTCGGCGATTACTGCTGGGACATCTACTCGGCAGTGAACCGGGAATATGCCGTGAATCCGGAGCTGGCGGCCAAACGCGCCGAAACGCTGCATGAGCTTGAGGAAGGGACGGGAAATGTCGCCTGGCTCGGCAGCCTGACCGCCGAACGGATCGTTCGGGAGCATGTGGAGGAGATGAGGCCGTTCGGCATCGAATACGATCTGCTCGTCTGGGAAAGCAGCATTGTTCGGGAAGGATTCTGGGCAGCGGCGTTTGAGCGGCTGCGGGAGACGCCTTATTTTTACCGGGAATCGGAAGGCAAGCTTGCGGGCTGTTGGGTGCTGAAGCAGGGAACGGAACCGGGAGCGCAGGATGCCGAGCACACCACGGATAAGGTGCTAGTGCGTTCGAACGGGATTTTGACCTATACGGCCAAGGATATTGCCTACCATCTCTGGAAATTCGGGCTGCTGGACAAGGATTTCACCTATAAAAAATTTACAGAAGGGCTGTATACGACGGTACAAGGGGGAGATCATCTCCCGCTCGGTAGAGCAGATATCGTCATTAATGTCATTGATTCCAGGCAGGAATATCCGCAGACAATGGTTAAAGAGGCGCTCCGTGCGCTCGGATATTCGGCTCAATCGGATAAGCTCCATCATGCGGGATACGGCGTCGTTTCCCTTAGTCCCGCTTCGGCCGCCGATCTCGGCATCGATATTTCGGACGGCAAAGCCTCATACGCCATGTCGGGGCGTCAGGGCATTGGCATCAAGGTGAGTGATCTGATTCGTCTTATGGAGGACAGCATTAAGCGGGCCCGCACCGATCAAAGCGGACTCCCCAGCCGGGACATCGCTATTGCCGCGATCCGTTACTACCTGCTGCGCTTCAACCTCGGTACCGAGGTCGTGTTCGATCTGCGTCAGGCGACGGAAATATCCGGCAACACTGGCGTGTATTTGATGTACTCCTACGCTCGCGCGGTCAGCGTCCTGGCAAAAGCCGCGGATATCACCCCGGAAATAGTGGCAGAAGCTTGTGCTTGTATACCGGACCCAATGGAAAAAGCCGAAGCCGCGCTGCTGCGGCATATCGCTTTTTGGCCCGACACGCTCGATGCGGCCGGACGGGAGCTCGCGCCGAATGTGGTCTGCGGTTACACGCACACGCTCGCCACGCTGTTCAACAATTTCTACTCCGCCTGCCCGATCCTGAAGGCCGAGCCCAAGCGGCTGCGCTTCAGACTCTGGCTGGCCCGGAAATTCGCCGACACGCTGAAGGATGCACTGGATGTGCTGGGACTGCCCGCACCGGATCGGCTGTAGGATGTGCTGATTGGGAGGGGAGCTGTTACGGTGAGGTAGAAGATCCGACTTTAGGAAAGGATTCGTTTCTGTGATGGCGGCTGATTTGGAGGGAGTTTGTTACGGTGTGGCAGAAGATCCGACTTTAGGAAAGGATTCGGTTCCTGTGAAAGCGACTGACTGGGGTTGACTCCGTCATGCTACGCCAAGCACCGCGCGCTGGGACCTTCGCGTGTTGGCAGGAACCAATTTTGCGAATGGATTCGGTTCAGTGATTGAGCTACTTGGGTTACTTTTTCCAATTCACTCCGGTTCTATTGTGCACTTCACCAGGCTTTATTGCTGCTCTCAATTGTTTAATGTTAGAAATTGGTTTTTTGGGTAGTCGTAGAGGTTAATGACATGACTGGGAGCGAACGAAGCGGAATTTCTCCCGTTTATTTACATAAAAACGGCCCTCCGCCAGAGATAAACTGGAATTCCTCCCGCTTAATCTGCCGGTTTTGCCTGAAATGGAGCAAAATCGCCTAATAAGCAGGAGTTTTTCCCTTCCATAGGTAGAAAATCCATTTTTGAGAGGATTAAACGGGAGGTTTTCCCGTTCATCCAAAGGTAAAAAGTACAAACCTTCCCGAAGGAAGGTTTTGTTGCGTCCCAAGAGGGATACAGGCCATTCGGCCTGACTGCGATGCGGATGCTAACGAAACCCATGCTCCAACGAACCCTTGGGAGTTCTCTTCCCCGGACGCAAAAATGCCTCCCCAAAAGGGAAGGCATTTAACGTCCCAAGAGGGATTCGAACCCCCGACCGTGCGCTTAGAAGGCGCATGCTCTATCCAGCTGAGCTATTGGGACACAAAGTATGTATTTCAGCAACGTTATTTATTATATAACGGGTGTGCTAAAGAGATCAAGGTTTGGCTGGTTACAATTCTCCGAAAAATGGGGATGCAGATAGATGAAAATCAACGACACAACAATAAATTTATATTGATCGTGTGTCTTTTTATGTTATAATTAAATCAACAGCTTGCTCATACTTTTCAAAAAATCAAAGGCGTGAGAACAATAAAACATACACAAGAGAATTCCGGCTTCTATGAAATTATCGGCGGGAATATCCGCAAATACCGAACTATTGGACAGCTCAGCCTGCAGGCCCTTGGTGATGCACTCAGTCTGACGAAAAAGACGGTTCAGCGGTATGAAACGGGAGAAATCAAAGTAGATATGGACCGGCTGACCGAGATCGCTTCGGCGCTGAACGTTGAACTGGCCGCGCTGCTGGAAGGAACGGAATCCATGCTGGGCACAGAGCCGCGGGAATCCGAACTGGTTAGCCTGCCTGTTGCGGGAAAAATTTCTTTTAACAACGACGATATCCAGTACCGCGAAATAAAAGGCTATGAAGCCACACCCAAGGCTTGGGTGAAGGAAGGCGAATATTTTTATGTTCAGGCTAAAGACGATAGCATGGCCGCAGCCGGCATTACCCCAGGCGATTTGCTGCTGATTCACAGACAGAACAAGGTGGCAGACGGCGAAATTGCCCTTGTGCTGGTGAACGGCGAACCGGCGCTTCGGCGGGTGTACAATCAGGGCGATCACTTTATTCTTTTATCCGATAACATCAAGCTTTCCCCCATTATACGTGAAGCCGGCGCGAGTTACGGAACCGAAATCAAAATTATCGGAAAAATCCTAAAGTCCATAACGGCTTATTAACGTTTTCGAGGAGGCGAACAAGCCATGAGCGATGCCATGTTCGAACTGATTCTAAATGAACTGAAGGAGATTAAAGCCGAACAGCAAGAAATAAAAACACAACAGCAAGAAATGAAAGCACAGCAGCAGGAAATGCGCGTAGAGCACCAGACCAATTATGGCGAGCTCAAACAGGCCCTCTTCGAGACACTTGAAACGGTAAAACGTATTGAAACGGCGCAACACTCCTTCGATCAGACGACGAACAAGCGCATCGATACACTGGAATCCGGTTTGGAGCTGCTTAACCGCCGCCAGTTCAAGCTGGAGATTGAAATGGAAATGCTGAAGAGCCGCTGATCCAAGCCTATACTTCGGCAGCAAATAAAAAGGGAGCGCTCATTAGCCCTGCCGGACAAGTAACACTCCCTTATTCACGTTACTTAAGGTTAGTCTATGAATACTCGCGAAATCGCTCCTCCAGCTGTTTTTTCAGATCCCTGAAAATCAGCAGCTCCCTTTGAAACTTGTCCCGTTCTTCCTCGGGGCTCATGACCGGACTACCTGTAAATGCACTGGAGGTCACATCGACAAAGGCGTCATGCATATTATTGTCATACCAATCGGTAGCCGTGTCGGCGTCATTGGTCAAAATGCGGACAATTTCGTACCCCTCTTCCCGATTGTCTTCCACAATGTACACCAAGAGCGCAGAGTCACCCACGGCTCCCGGCAGGACCCCCACTTCGGCGCAGGGCGCCCCGTCATATTCAAGCATTCTGCGTATTTTGGCATCCTTAATGTAATACATCCGTCATCCTTCCTCTCAAGCCAATTTTCTCCCTTCCTAGTGTTCGGATAAGGACATACATTTTATGCCTTCCTTCGGCATATATCTGTGTTAATTGGCAAAAAGATAGGGACACCACACTTAGGCGGCCCACAAGAGAGGATGAACCGTGATGTGCGGAATAACCGGATTTATCCAGTGGCGCGGAGATCTGACCCAACATTCCCAGCTGCTGGTCAAAATGACTGAAACAATGGCGAACCGCGGTCCCGACGCATCGGGTACATGGATTTCGGGCCCTATCGCATTCGGTCACCGTAGACTCAGCGTTATCGATCCCGAGAACGGCGCACAGCCAATGATCGCCCGCTATGAAGACCAGGTTTATGCTATTGTCTACAACGGAGAGTTATATAACGCCGCCGAACTAAAAAATGAGCTAAAGCTCCGGGGGCATGAGTTCCGCACCCAATGCGACACTGAGGTGCTGCTGCATGCTTACATCGAGTGGGGTCCGGAATGCGCCGGGAAGCTGAACGGCATTTTCGCCTTTGCCGTCTGGGACGGTCTGCGTGAGCAGGTATTTTTCGCACGCGACCGGCTGGGCGTGAAACCGCTGTTCTTCAGCAAAGCCGACGATACCCTTATCTTCGGGTCGGAGCCGAAGGCGCTGCTTCAGCACCCCAAGGTTCGCCCGGTCGTCGGGCCGGAAGGGCTTGCGGAAATTTTCATTGTCGGTCCGGCCCGGACGCCGGGGCATGGCGTGTACAAGGATATATCGGAGCTGCGTCCCGGTCATGCCATGATTTACAGCCGCGAGGGCCTGCGAAGCTATGCCTACTGGACGCTGGAAAGCTCTCCCCATACGGACAGCCCGGAAGAGACAGCCGCTAAGGTGCGGGAACTGCTGAAAGATACGCTGGAGCGCCAGCTTGTATCCGATGTGCCTGTCTGCTCCCTGTTATCCGGCGGTCTGGATTCGAGCGCGTTGTCCGCGCTTGCCGTCGACTATTACAAACGAACCGGCCAAGGACAGATGGACACCTATTCCGTCGACTATGTCGACAACGACAAATATTTCAAGAGCCACTCCTTCCAGCCGGGTGCCGACGGTCCCTGGATTAAACGGATGGTCGATGAGCTGGGAACAAGGCATCATTATATCCAGTTCGACACGGAAGAGCTGGTGGAGGCGCTCGATCAAGCGCTGTTCACCCGCGACCTGCCGGGCATGACAGATGTCGACTCGTCGCTGTATTTGTTCTGCCGGGAAATTAAAAAAGGCGCCACGGTGGCGATTTCCGGCGAAGCGGCTGACGAAATATTCGGCGGATACCCCTGGTTTCACCGCGAAGAAATGCTATCCTCGGGAACCTTTCCATGGGCCGTCGCTCCCAAAATGCGGTCCGCCCTGCTCTCGCCCGAGATTCGGGAATGGATTCGTCCGCTCGAATATTTGGGTGACCGATACAGCGACGCGATAGCCGAGACGCCAAAGCTTGAGGGCGAGACCGGCAAGCAGGCACAGATGCGGGTCATGTCCTATCTCAATATCACCCGGTTTATGCCGACTTTGCTGGACCGCAAGGACCGGATGAGCATGGGGGTCGGTCTTGAAGTCCGCGTCCCTTATTGCGACCACCGGCTCGTTCAATACGTCTGGAATATTCCCTGGGAAATTAAAACTGTAGGGGGAAGAGAAAAAGGAATCCTGCGCAAAGCGCTTGAAGGCATTCTGCCGGATGATGTGCTGTACCGCAAAAAAAGCCCGTACCCCAAGACGCATAATCCCGGCTATCTGAACGCCGTACGTCAAAAGGCGCTCAGTATTCTGGATGACCCTTCTTCACCGATTCTGCCGCTGATCAATTCCGCCAAAATCCGCGAAATTGCGGCATCGCCGGAGTCGTCAAGCAATCTGCCCTGGTTCGGCCAGTTGATGTCCGGCCCTCAGCTGTTCGCTTATCTGGCCCAGGTCGATCTCTGGCTGCGCACTTACAATATTTCCATTGAGTAGTAAAAAGGTGATATTTGCCGTATACCTGCTTACGGCTTTGCTCCCATATTGGAGATATAAAATATCTCCGTTATGAAGGAGTAGGTATTCATGAATTCCCGCTTGTCCACCGGCCGGAAGACGGACAGAAACAGAAACAGAATCAGCCTGTTTCTGTTCGTCACTTTCGGCTTTACCTGGGCCTGCTGGCTCCCGCTGCTTGCAAACCGGCAGTTCGCGGCCCATCTCCCCGTCCTGCCCGGTCAGTTCTACTTGGGATCGTTCGGCCCGCTCGCCGGAGCAGCCGCCGCTCAGCTGCTGCCCGGCGGCAATGGACTATCCGCCTGGATCAAGACACTGTTTTCCTTCTCCTTCCCCCGAAAATGGCTGCTGATCGCAGCCGGGCTTCCGCTCGCTTACGGGGGGATCGCCGTTTTGGCCCACCGCCTCATTACCGGAAGCTTTCCGGATATGTCCCGGTTCGGACTTACATCCGATCTCCCCGCAGGCCTCAACGTCTGGGAAACGGCGCTCATCTGGGTGCTGACCTTCGGCATTGGCGAGGAGAGCGGCTGGCGCGGCTTTCTTTTACCTGAGCTGCACCGCCGCCGCTCCTTATTCACTTCCGCTCTGATCGTGGCGGTCATCTGGATGATGTGGCATCTGCCCGCATTCTGGTTTAATGAAAGCTACCTCGGCATGGGCTTTGGCATCATCGGCTGGGCAATCAGCCTGACCTACGGTTCCGCCGTCCTCGCCTGGATTTGCGCGGGTAGCCGGTGGAGCATTATTCCGGTCATTCTCTGGCACGCCATCTTCGATACGATTACAGCGAGCGATCAGGCCGGCCAGGTTATGGCCATGGTCTGCAGCATGCTGGTCATCGTCCAAGGGATACTCCTGATGAGAAAGCTGGGGCGAACTCCCAGACTCCGTGCATGATTCCATTAATAAAACAAAGGATGCCTCCGACTGCCGTGGATGAGCGGCTGGAGACATCCTTTTTCAACCCAATTGTATGTTAGAAATTGAAGTTATCCGGGTCAGGGCCGTAGCGGTGGTTCTTGTTCAATCCCTCGATGGCCAGGACATCTTCATCGCTGAGCGTAAAGTCAAAAATACCGGCATTCTCACGGATACGATCGGCATTAATGGATTTAGGAATCGTAATGACGCCCTGCTGGATATCCCAGCGGAGAACAATTTGGGCAGGCGTCTTTCCGTATTTTTGCGCGAGATCCTGCAGCAGCGGAATATCCAGGTTGCCCTGCAGCAGCGGGCTCCACGCTTCGAGCTGAATATTCTGATCCTGGCAGTATTTGAGCAGCTCGCGCTGGCTCAGCAGCGGATGGAATTCCACCTGATTCACCACGGGGACGACACCGGTGTCTTCGATAATGCTGTTCAGATGATGAGGTTGAAAATTGCTGACGCCGATCGACTTGACATAGCCCTCTTTTTGCAAATGAATGAGCGCTTTCCAGGTTTCGCGGAACTTATCCTTAACCGGCCAGTGGATCAGATACAAGTCAATGACATCCAGACCGAGCTTCTTACGGCTGGACTCGTAGGCCTGCAAGGTCTGCTCATAACCCTGTTCACTATTGAACACCTTCGTAGTGATGAACAGTTCCTCGCGGGGCACTCCCGATTCTTGGATAGCTTGCCCTACGCCCTCTTCATTCTTGTAAGCCGAGGCCGTATCGATGCTGCGGTAACCGATTTCGATCGCCGATTTGACCGCATGAATGACCTCATCGCCGTCTTTAGTCTTCCATACTCCAAGTCCCAGCCACGGCATCGTTACGCCGTCTCTCAGTGTAGGTCCTCCCGTAAACGGTCCATTCAACTGACTCATCGCTTCTCCCTCCAGATTCGTGTTTAGTTTGCGTTCTACAAAAATGTTTAACCGTGTATGCTGTCATTCTAAGCAGGATTTCCAAAATCAAGTATATCAGATCGAGTGCCGAAAGTTCAAAATTCCGCTTGGCTTACCCCGAATTTCATTGAACCGCGCCATGTATCGACTAAGCAAGAAGAAACGCTTCGCCGTCCTTTCAGGGGCGGTACCGTTTCTCGTAGAAATATCAGGTTAGGGATAAACGCGAAGCTTATACTTTCTGAATTTAAAAAAGCGGAGCCTGCGCTCCGCCTCTAACTAAAAGTATTCAACTCTTCCTGCTGCTTCAGTAGGGAGAAATGCGTTATTCCTCCGACTTGCCGATCAGCCGGAAATCGTCATAATGGAAGCCCGGAGCCACTACACAGGAGACAAGCACCGGCTCGTCGCCGAGTGGTCTTGCGGCCTGCCACGCGCCTGCCGGTACGAGCGCCTGCGGCTGCTGGCCTGCGGCAATATCTAGGCCCAGTATAATTTCCTCGACCTCGCCAGGCTGCTCTCCGCTGCCGCCGAGGCTTAACACAAGCGGACTGCCCGCATGCCACAGCCAATGCTCATCCGATAGGACGGCGTGCCACTGGGATTCCTCGCCCGGGTGCAGCAGGAAATAAATAGTGGAGGCCGCAGGGCGTGGGCCGGAGTAGTCTTTACCTAGAAGATCCCGGGGAATTTGTACGGAAGATTTCCAAATTTCCTTAAACCAGCCGCCTTCGACATGGCGCTCCAGGCCAAGCAGCTCCACAAATGGCGAAAGTTCTTTTTGCGTCACGATGTCTTCTCTCCTTATCATTTCTTCTTGGGGTGTGTCCCTACTTTAGCCGAAATGACCACGATTGTAAAATCAATCCTGAAGACCATGCCAGGAGAGTGCCGGAAAAGTCCGATACCGCGCTTATTTGTCCTTGCCCGCCTTAAACACTTCGGCAATGGCGCCCACACTTCCAAGCGTCCCGACGACGTCGCTCGGCAGGAATACCTTGTTGGCCGGCCCCTTGGCGATTTCGCCCAATGCTTCGAAAGAGCGATAAGCCAGCACCTGCTCATCCAGCCCGGCGGTTCGGATCAGCTCAATCCGCAGCTTCTCTGCCTCTGCGATCGCCTGAATGGCCTTGGCCTGGCCGAGCGCCTCCAGCTCCTGCGCCTGGCGCAGACCCTCCGCTTGATGAATCCGCGCTTCCCGGTCTCCTTCCGCCTTCAGGATTTTGCTCTGCTTGTCGCCCTCCGCACGCAGAATCATATCCTGTTTGGCCGCTTCCGCCTCCAGCACGATGGCCCGCTTGTTCCGTTCCGCCTTCATTTGTTTATCCATCGCTTCCTGGATGTCGGCCGGCGGCTTGATATCGATCACCTCGACCCGCTCAATCCGCACGCCCCATTTCTCCGTTGCTTCATCAAGAGCGAGGCGGATTTCGGTCGAGATTTTTTCCCGTCCGGACAGCGTCTCATCAAGCTCCAGCTTGCCGATAATTTGCCGCATCGTAGCCGTGCTGATGTTCCGTACACCATAGACATAATCGGAGATGCCGTAAGTCGCTTCTTCCGGGCCCACGACCTGGTAGAAAATAATTGTGTCGATCTGCACCTGCACGTTGTCCTTGGTAATTACCGTCTGCGGAGGCACATTCGCCTGCTGAATCCGCAGATCATGATAGACCCGCACCTGATCGATGATCGGAATCAGAATATTGAGACCGGGCGTCAGCAGCCGGTGGAACTTCCCCAGCCGTTCAACGACGCCGACCCGCTGCTGCGGGACGATTTTGACCGTCAGCGCGATAAATGCAATTACAACAATCAATACAACTCCAGTAACCGCCAATTCCATCTCTCATTCCTCCCAGCGTTCTACTTCAATAATAGCGTTTCCTCTGCCGATTACTCTGACCTTCTCATCCGCAGCCAAATTCTGCGCCGACTTCGCGCTCCAAGTGTCGCCCCCGACTTTGACCTGTCCGTATCGACCCTGCTCAATAGGCTGAACGACGATCCCCTGCCTGCCGACAATATCGGTACCGATGTCCTTAAATCCCCGTGAGGCTCGGAACCGCGAAACCACGGGTTTCGAGAACAGAGTTAGTCCCAGCGCGACCAAAGAGCCGGCCAGCACCTGTACCAGCACAGCGTCCGGCGCGGCAAGCGACACCAGGCCCGCAGCGGCGGCCCCGATGCAGAGCCACAATAGGTAAAAAGTGAGCGTCAGCATTTCAGCGACCAGCAGTATGCCGGCGGCAATGAACCAGATCATCCAAATAACCAAAGCTGTCACCTTCTTTATTCGCTTTATACTAACAATAACGAAAAAAACTGTACTGCGTTGCATCATTTGGCATAGCCATGAACTGCCGCTACTTCATTGTACTTCTCCGGGAGCCGCGTTATGATGACGACAGAATTTCTTCACCAATATGGCTTGAATGACCGCCATTTTCGAAAGCAAAAAAAGCCTCTAGCCTGAATTTCGCATACGCGATCATTCAGACTAGAGGCTTTGCAATGCTATATGCTTATTGTCCTTCGCTGCCAAGTGGCCGCCCGGCCAATCTCTCTGTGAGAAGCCGCAGCGCCTTGCCCCTATGGCTAATCGACTGTTTCTCGTCCAGCGTAAGCTCGGCCATGGTCTTCTCAAAATCCGGAAGATAGAACAAGGGATCGTAACCGAAGCCTCCCCCTCCGGCTGGCTCGGAAGTAATCCAGCCCTCCACCGCGCCTTCGGCTGTAAGCTCGGAAGCTGCAGAGGGATCGTACAAGGACAGGGCACAGACGAACCTAGCCGTGCTAAGCAGCGGCTGTCCGGTATCCTCACCCTGCTTCAGTCTCTCCAGCTCGTCAAGTAGCTTGAGATTATTGTCCTTGTCCGTGGCTCCTTCGCCCGCATAGCGGGCGGAGTATACGCCGGGACGACCGTCAAGCGCATCCACGCAGAGGCCGGAATCGTCGGCCAGTACGGGTAGACCGAGCGCTTCGGCGATTTGCCTGGATTTCCTCAGCGCATTCTCCGCAAAGGTCGTTCCATCCTCCACCACGTCCGGCAGCTCCGGATAATCGAACATGCTCTTGACCGTCAAGCCGAACGGCGCAAAAGCATGCTGAAATTCACGCACCTTTCCGGCATTTTTCGTTGCGACAACGAGAATACCGTCTCCGGAGATCATGCTAAACCTCCTTGCCGGGCTGGCCGGCGGGAATTTTGAGTGCAATCGGTCCGAGCGCTTCCTTCTGGGCGGCGATCAGTTCGAGAATCCCTTTTTCGCCCAGACCCAGCAGATGATCCAGCTCCTTCCGCGAGAAGGGGCGTTCTTCCCCGGTTCCCTGCAGTTCAACGAATTCGCCGCTTCCGGTCATGACAACGTTCATATCGACCTTCGCCTTGGAATCCTCTTCATAATTCAGATCGAGCAGCGGGCGGTCCCCCACAATGCCGACGCTGATCGCCGCCAGATAGTCGGTGATGGGAAACACGCTGAGACGGTGCTGTAGCGCAATTTTGTTCACGGCAAACGCCAGTGCGACAAAAGAGCCTGTAATCGACGCAGTCCGCGTTCCGCCGTCCGCCTGGATAACGTCGCAGTCGAGCGTGATGCTCCTTTCGCCCAGAGCCTGCAAATTCACCACCGAGCGAAGTGCCCGTCCGATCAGACGCTGGATCTCCATCGTGCGTCCGCTCAGCTTTCCTCGGGCGGCCTCACGCTGGTTGCGCGACTGGGTCGCCCGGGGAAGCATGGAATATTCGGCTGTCACCCAGCCTTTCCCCTGGCCTTTCAGAAAGGGAGGGACTTTTTCCTCCACGGTCGCCGTGCAAATCACCTTGGTGTCTCCCATTTCAATGAGTACGGAGCCTTCGGCATATTTATTGGTTTGGGTCGTAATCTTGAGCGGCCGGAGCCCATCGTCGTTTCGCCCGTTTGATCTCATTTGGTCTGCCTCCTACATTTGTATAGCATAAGCTTCGTTTAAGCATCCTTTATTCTACCAAAGTGCAGGCGCAAAAGCATCTTTTCGCCTTGGCGGCCAGAAAGCGGCCCGGCAGCGCATGTGCCGGCAACCGCCCGCCGCTCACGGAGCCGGATGCTTCCGAACAAACCGGGTCCGGCTTTTCTTGTTACAGCGGAAGCTCATTCACATACTGCGGAGCTGATACCGGCTTGCCGTAATCGACATTGTCAGTGCCGGTTACCGTCTGTTTGCCGTTCATGCGGACCTGTACCATGGAGTCCTCCGAATTCTGGGCAACCGTAAGCACCACAGACTCCAGCAGCTCGGCGGGCACCTGACTGCCGTCATCGAACATATCGTCATTCAGCGACACGGTCACTACGCCGTTCTGCCCTTTCTCCACGGAGTCCAGCAGCGTATCGGGGGTCATTACGGTCTCAAGACCGGCAGCGGAATCCGGACCTTTGATCAGTTCGTTCACTGCCGCATGAAGCGGGTCCTGTCCCGGCGTCACGAACCGGGTAACGGGTACGTAATACTGCACTCCGCTTGGCGAAGAAGCCGAGAAGTAGACCGTGACGGCGCTGGAATTCATCAGAGCAGGTCCATGCGACGACAGATTGATGCCCAGGCTGCGGGTCAGCGGACGATCGAGCGGCGTTCCCTTGAGCGGCATCTCGTTCAGCTTCTTGCCGTCAACCCACAGCTGCACTCCCTTGATTCCATCCTGCCCGGTCAGCGTCCAGGTAAGGGCCTCCAGAAGCTTCCGCTCGTCTTCGGGAGCGTATGTGCCGAAATTGCCGCCGAATTCGGCGACGGCCAAATGCTTGGAGTCCACGGTTACGCTTTTAACCTCTGTGCCTTGAGGAAGGACGCCATGAAAACCGTCAGGCAGGTTCGCGGCGTAGGCTCCCTTGTCAACCAGCGCTTCGAGCGATTGCTTCAACGCTCCGCCCTTATCTGCCGCCGGAAGGTTCAGAGCGACGGGAGCAAGCAGCCCGTTATCATTCTGCAAAAATACGGTCGTGCGCGGCGCATGAGAATCGCTGTCCCCTTTGGCCGATGCCGCTGCGCCGTTGTTTACGGCGTTATTCGCCGCAGCCCCTGCTGAATCAGCGGTTCCCGCGCTCGAATCGCTGCCGGCAGCGCCGCTATCCGCGCCGTCATCCGCCACAGGCGCGAAGACCCCGCTATCCAGCGTGTTTTCGCTCGTCTGCAGCATTTGCGCCTCCACATCGCTTGGCGGAGGGTCAATCGCAGCCGATTTTTCCGAGCCGAACAAGCCGCAGCCGGACAGCACCAGCGGGAACGCCAGCAGGCAGGCGGCGGAAAGGCCGGCAATTTTTTTCTTGTTTATCATTTTGTTTTCCCCTTTCATCGGTAATCGATACGGTTTGTACTGCTATGTATACGAGCCCCCCGGACAAAAAATAACAACGGCTTATCCAAAAATAGCGCACGCCGTATTTTCCGGTACCTGTTCTGCTCTTTTCCCCCTGGGGCAACCTCTTTGTCGCATAAGCGCCCTCTTCTGGACAAATACTTCCTGTACAAGTACAATTTTGACTACGGCGCAGCATGGCAAGCCATGCCGCCAAGACAACGTCCAATGACGACGACATAACGGGGTGACTGAACATGGCCGACGAAAAAATTCCATACAGTCTGAACAGTAAAGCCGTCTCGCAGGCAACGAGAGCCTGGCTTCACACACGCGGGGTAAAGATCGAGGAAATTGCCGAGCTTGTCTTGCTGCTTCAGCAAAAATATTATCCCTCTCTGACCTTGGAAGAGTGCATTCACAACGTCGAGATGGTGCTCACCAAGCGGGAAGTGCAGAACGCTGTTCTGACCGGCATCCAGATGGATCTGCTGGCAGAAGAGGGCAAGCTGTTACCGCCGCTGCAGGATATGATTGAGCATGACGAAAGTCTTTACGGCGTAGATGAAATATTGGCCTTTTCCATTGTGAATGTATACGGGAGCATTGGCTTTACCAACTACGGTTATATCGACAAGCTGAAGCCGGGTGTCCTGGAGCGGCTAAACGATAAGGGAACAGGGAAAGTGAATACCTTTCTTGACGATATTGTGGGAGCCATTGCAGCCGCGGCAAGCAGCCGGATCGCCCACCGGAAGCAGGCCGAACGGGAGAGGGACCTGGGGCTTCCGCATGAGCCGGAGGACAGCGAGGAGACGTCAAGACGCTTGCACGCGGAGAAGCTGAAGACGAAATAAGGCACGAATCCGAATGAAAAAGCGGGACCGGCAAGAGTCATTCTTGCCAGGTCCCGCTTGTTTGTCTCACGCATGCGATCAACAGCCATCTATTCTAAAAAAACGAATCTCCCCGTTCTTCTCCTCTGAGAAGGCGCGCCCTCTGCGTTCGAGTTCAACGAGGTGAGCCAGCGCCTCGCTCATGGCAAAACGCAGCTGATGAATCCCTGTTATCCGTCCGCGAAACAGCTCTCCGCATACCTCGTACCCGCACCGCGGACCATCCGCAAGCAGCGACTCCGCCGCATCCAGCCGCTCCTCGTGATGAAGCAGCAGCCGGTCAATCCGGTCCGCAAAATACCCGAACGGCTCCCGGTGCCCCGGAAACGCCGTCCTTACGGGCAGCTCCCTAAGCCTGGACAGCCCGTCCATGAACGTCCGCAGCGGCTCGGGGTCGCTGCCCGGAAGCAGGCTGACGTTCGGGGAAATTTGCGGCAGCACGGCATCACCGCACAGGATCTGCCCGCTGCCCGGGTGGAAGAAGGACAAATGCCCGGCCGCATGACCGCCAGTCTCCACCGGCAGCCACTCCCGGCCGCCCATGGCAAAAGACCGCTCCGCCTCCACATGGGACACCTCCGGCTGCGGCGAAATCGCAGGCCATATTCCGGCCTGGTGCTCCTTCAGCTCCGCCGTCTGCTGCGGTGGCATGCCGTGCCGGGCAAAAAACGCCGGCAGCGCCGACTCCATCTTGGACGCCGGCCCCCACATCAGCTCCGTCTCGGCGTGCGCCCGCTTCGACATCCAGACCCGGCAGCCGCTGCGCTCCTGCAGCCACCCCGCGAGTCCGTAATGGTCCGGATGGTGATGGGTGACAACGATTTGCTTCACAGCCTTCCATGACGCTCCAAGCTGCCGAAGAACCTCTTCCCAGACCTTCTCCGATTCCCGGCTTCGGGGTCCCGGATCGACAACGGTCAGGCCGCCGTCTTCGTCCCTGAGCACATAGCCGTTCATCTGAAGCAGCGGCGGCGCCATCGGCACATGCACCTGGATCACTCCGTTCTCCCAAAGCCTGTGCCGTGCGCCATCCTCCCGCCTGCTATTTCCGCTGCCCATTTACGGACGCGTCCCTACGAAGATCATACGCGGCGACGTTTCCGCCTCATACTGATCCTCCTCGTAGCTGCCGTGCACCGCTTCAATCGTTAGATCGGCAGCCGCGAGCAATTCGCGGAACTTCTCCAGCTTATACAGCTTCACCCGCTCATGGTATTGGCGCGGCGTTCCATCGATTTTGGACGTCAGGATGATGTCCTTCTTCACATAGCCGTCCTCGATCCTCCGCTTCTCGTCAATCAGATTGTCGCCGTCTTCCCGGGTGGAATGCGGCACGAGATGCGTGGTAACATAAGCCGGATTCAGGAAATCGATGATGAACTTGCCGCCCGGCTTCAGCATGCGCCGGATTTCTCGCAGCACCTTCAGATGCTCTTCATCCTCCTCAAAATATCCAAAAGAGGTGAACAGGTTGACCACCGCGTCGAAGTCTCCTTCAAGCGGCAGCTCCCGCATATCGGAACGGATCCAGGTTACCTGCTCCGCGCCTTCCTGGGCGCGCGCTTCGCGCAGCAGCGCTTCCGACAGGTCGATGCCGGTGACCTTATAGCCCGCTTCCGCAAGCGCCAGCGAATGCCGGCCCATGCCGCAGCATAAATCGAGCACTTTGGCGCCCGCCGGCAGGCCGAGCCAGCCGATCATCCGCTCGACCTCCCGCCGCGCGCCTCCGAAATCCCGGTGTTTATATACGATCAGATAGTCCTCGCCAAAGCTTTGTTCATACCATTCACTCATGCCCGGTCTCCTCCCGAAAGTTCCCTTTTCATCTCGCCAATCTATGTATCTAACAAATGTACCGCTTATTTTACCCCCTTTTGCTTACAAACTCAAAGCAGCAGGTCACTCACACTCCATGAAAAATGCTGATCCGCCCCTGCATAGATCTATTTGCAGCCAACCGGCCGCCCCCAAAAAAAGCAGGTCCGCCGCGCTGCCGCCGCTTGAACCTGCCCCGCTAATCGATCGTTTAATTCTGCACTCTTTCGGCCGCTAACGGAATGGTCTTGATGTAGACCCGGGCCTCGTAAGGGCGAAGCGGAAGCTTGCGGAGATCCTCGCCCTTGGCAGAAGGATAATTTGAGATTAGCAGCTCCATTCCGTCCGGCGACAGATCCTGAGGCATGTCAAAGACCGGACTCCGGTCAAAAAAATTCAGAACAATCAGCAGCTGCCGATCCTCAAACGTCCGCGTAAACGCATAAATTTCGGGATGCAGCGGCAGCAGCAGCCGGTATTCGCCATAGACGATCACCTTGTGCTTTTTTCTGAGCGCAATCAGCTTTTTGTAATAATGGTATATCGAATCCTGGTCCTTGACCGCTTTGGCGGTATTGATCTCCACAAAATTCGAGTTCAACTTGATCCAGGGCACCCCGGTTGTAAACCCGGCTCCTTCGCTGCCGTCCCACTGCATTGGCGTTCGGGCGTTATCCCGGCTCTTTTTGTGGATGGCCTTCATGATTTCCTCGTCGGATACCCCGCTGTTGCGGCGCTCCTCATAGTAGTTGAGCGTTTCGACGTCCCGGTAATCGTCAATCGACTGAAACGTAACATTGGTCATGCCGATCTCCTCGCCCTGGTACATGTATGGCGTCCCTTCCAGCATATGCAGAAACGTAGCCAGCATTTTGGCCGAGCAGTCCCGGTAGCGGACATCATCGCCAAACCGCGATACCGCCCGAGGCTGATCGTGATTGCATAAGTAATTGGCATTCCAGCCCCGGTTGTGGAGAGTCGTCTGCCAGCCGCTCATGATTTTTTTCAGCGCCAGCAGATTCCATGGAACGACATCCCATTTTCCGCTGCCCGCCGAGGCGGCATCCAGAAACATATGCTCAAACTGGAACGTCATGTTCAGCTCCCGGCGCCCGTCGCCCACATACTCCAGCGCCTGCTCCGGCCCGAGACCGGAAGTCTCTCCGACCGTCATAATATCGTAATAATAGAGGACCTTGTCATACAGGTTCTGCAGCAGAGTGTGAACATGCTCCAGGTTGGAGAACATTTCATAGGCTCGCACCGTCGTGGTGCCTTGCGGATTCAGGGCGTCGGGCAGCCCTTCGGTCTTGACAATATGCGCGATAGCATCGAAACGGAAACCGTCCACCCCTTTTTTCAGCCACCAGGCTACCATTTCGTGAAGCTTATCAATGACTGCCGGATTTTCCCAGTTGAGATCAGGCTGGAATCTGGAATACAAATGCAGATAATACTCGTCCGTCCGCTCGTCGTATTCCCACACCGAACCGCTGAAATACGACTCCCAGTTGTTCGGAGGTCCGCCGTTTTTCCCTTTTCTCCATATATAAAAATCGCGTTTCGGATTATCCTTCGACTGCCGGGATTCAACGAACCAGGGATGCTGATGGGAAGTGTGATTGAGCACAAGGTCCATCATCAGCTTCATGCCCCGCGCGTGAATTTCCCGAAGCATCAGGTCGAAATCCGCCATCGTTCCGAACTCTGGGCTGATGTCGCAGTAATCGCTGATGTCATAGCCGTTGTCATGGCCGGGAGACTTGTAGATGGGGCACACCCAGATCACATCCACTCCGAGATCCTTCAGGTAATCCAGCTTTGAAATGATTCCCCGCAGGTCTCCCCTCCCGTCGCCGTTCGAATCCATGAAGCTAACAGGATAAATCTGGTACACGACACTTTCCTTCCACCATTTCGGGTTCATGCCCCCTGCCTCCTTGTGCGAACTGTACCCCATTGCGAAGCACATTTAATATATCTTAACCCTTCGAACGAAAGACTAATAACCGTTCTTCAAAAGAGGATATCTTCAGCGGCAGCTCGGCCAAAAATGAAGGAAAATAGTGGGATCCATCAAATATATAATAACGATAGCGTTATTGATCTCAGGAGGGTTGTTTATGGACAATGAAGTCAGAGATTTCTACGACAGCTATGGTGCAAGAGAATGGAATAGATTGGAGGAAAGCGCATACAGCAGAATTAACTATTTTCTTCATATGCACTTTGTGGAAAAGTATCTGCAACAAGGACTGAAGGTGCTCGATGCCGGCTGCGGCGCGGGCCGCTACAGCATTGAATTTGCAAAAAGGGGCTGCCATGTTACTTTATTTGATGTTTCCAACGTGCAGCTTGCACTGGCAGAGGAAAAAACAAATGAAGCGAATGTAAAGGATAACATAGACGGTTTTATTCAAGGCGATATTCGAGATCTGTCCCCATTTATAGATGGGCAATTTGATATGGTAGTGTGCTATGGCGCTCCTCTATCCTACGTGCTTGACAATCGAGCCAAGGCGATACTTGAGTTTAACAGGGTACTGAACAAGAATGGTCTGCTGTTTGTCAGCGTCAATAACAAATGGGGAATTCTAAAAATGCTTCTAGGCCATAAATATCCCGATTTCTTTAACAATCCCGAATACTGGTTCATCGATCAAGTAATGAAGACAGGTGACTTGCCCAGACATGAGAAGGTCAGCCAGCCTCCAAGGCATTTCTTTGAAGCGGCAGAACTTAATCATTTGCTTGAGGAGAATGGATTTGGTGACATTGTTTTAGGAGGAAGTCCCTGCTTTAGCTCGGGGAATGCCGGGTCCGTTCAGGAATTAAGCCTGGATGAGAAAGCACTGGATACGATTCTTCAAATCGAGATGGAAATGTACACAAAGCCTACTATGGTTGACTGCGGAGAATTTTTGCTTGCCAGAGCTATAAAAAAACAGGCGGAAGAATGAACGAATAGGGATAACCATCCGCCAGAAGCCCGCCCATAAGAAAAACTCCTATCGGAGTATCTCGAAGATGTTGCCGAATCCCTCTTTAGCGGTTGTTTTTCTTACAGTATCAGGAAGTCTGGTCTTTGAAGATTTTCATTCATCAGTGGTGCCGCAAAGCGGCATGGAAATCTGATATTATCAAAAAGGAGCTGATTCACTGGAACAAACCAATGTCCCGTGAATCAGCTCCTATTATCATCCGCTACTATGCTTCGCATTTCGCTTCCGTCCACTCCTATTCGGCAGATAACAATCTTGTCATCACCGGGGTTCTTACACCGCGTTTGGAGCCTGCTTCCGCTCTTCCATCAGCCACTTCACTAACAGGGCTTCCGGCACATTGCCCTTGCTCGCCTCGGCATAATCCCGGACACGCACCAGCAATCTGGCCGCCGTCTCGGGGTCGGCTTCAAGTCCCTGTTTGCCCAGCACATGGGCTACGCCGCCCGTCCCGGAATGCTTGCCGAGCACAAAGTTATGCTCACGGCCGACTTCCGACGGATTGAAGGTCTGATAAGTTTCCCTGTCCTTCATCAGTCCGTCCACATGAATGCCCGATTCATGCGTGAAAGCCAGCTTACCGACGATCGGCTTGGAATCACCGACGACGCGTCCCGAAGCCGCGATAACCATATCCGCCGCAAGCTTAAGCAGCTCGGCCCGAATGGCGGTGTGGCCTCCGTACAGGTAACGCCAGGCCAGCGCCACTTCCTCCATCGGCGCATTCCCGGTGCGCTCCCCGATTCCCGCGATCGTCGTGCTCGCCCACGTCGCGCCGGCGGAAATGCCGCTCAACGTGTTCGCGACAGCCAGTCCGAAATCGTTATGGCAGTGCACCTCCAGCTCCACATCCGGCGGTACGGCTGCAAGCAATGTGCTTACCCGCTCAGCCATCTGTCCGGGATGATGCGCGGAGACGGTATCCGCATAACGGAACCACCTAACGCCGCACTCCTTGTATACACAGTTGACCAATTCCACCAGAAAATCCATATTCGCACGGGAAGAGTCTTCCATACCAACCGATACGGTCATCCCCCGTCCTATCGCATATTCCGCCGCGTGCAGCAGCTTGGTTAAGCCTTCGGCGGGCGTTAGTCCAAGCTTGCCGTGAAGCTGTATTTCAGAAGCGGGAATGGAAATATGGCACCAGTTCACTCCCGTCTCCCAAGCCTTGTCAATGTCGCTTTTGAGCGCACGATTCCAGGTCATCAGCTTCATGGGAAGTCCAAGCGCGGCAATAGCCGCGATGTCCTCCTGTTCCCGAACGCCCATAGCCGGAATACCGATCTCCGCCTGCTCTACACCGCACTCCGACAGCAATCTTGCGATTTCCAGCTTTTCCGCCCTCGTGAATGAAACCCCAGCCGCCTGTTCACCGTCCCTTAGCGTCGTGTCACATAGCTTGAGACTTTTCACGGTTTACCTCCTTCTCCGCAGCAAGCGCAATTCGGATTACGGGTAAGTCGGACACTGTATGTGGTAAAATCAAGTGAGTTGAAGCGATGCATAATTCCGGTATAGGCCGTTCCTACCCTTGTAATCCATTTTACGGCTTCCAGCGCAGCCAGGCAACCCGCAATACCCGAGGTTGCACCCAAAACTGGAAATCCCAAAGGTTCCCACTGAGGCTGTCTGTCGGGGTACAAGCACTCCATACATGGTGTTTCTCCGGGAATCATCGTTGTGAGCGATATTTCAAAGCCGTACATCGCCGCCTCGATCATCGGCTTGCCGGCGTCCACACAGAGCCGGTTCAATTCATATCGCTCGGGAAAATCATAGCGGGCGTCAATGACAATATCGGCGCTCTCGATCCATGGTTTGGCTTTGTCGTATTCAATCCTGGAATTGTAGCCTTCAATTTCCACCTCGGGATTAAGCCGCCGCAGATGCTCCACGGCGGTGCTCATCCGCTCCATTCCCAGGTGATCATTGTCCATCAGAATCTGTCGGTTCAAGTCCGGCAGGACAATCTTGCCTTCATGAGCGAGTATCAGTTTGCCGACTCCGGCGGCTGCCAAATAAATCGCAGCCGTTCCGCCAAGGCCGCCGATACCCGCGATCATTACCGTAGCTTCTTTTAGCGCCTTCTGTCCGCTCTCTCCAAGCAGTTTCAACTGCCGTGCATACCGCTGCTGCTCCGTCAATCCGGCCAATGCTTGCTCCATTGTCTTCTCCCCCTGTTATCGCTCATGGCTTAATTATTTCAATATAGTATAGAATCGGAGGAGTTTTCTGACAGTGAAGTTTATCCCTCCAGACTGAGCAGTCCGTGCACAGAGGTCAATTCTTTATATTTCTCCAAAAAGGCGAGCCCCTCTTCTACGCAAGCTACCCCGTAGGCCACCGTCTTGTCCAGGGAAGTGAACGGGAACGGAAAGCCTGCGCGGAGACTCTTCATTACAAGGATAACGCGACCGCTATAGAGCAGCCCGCGGCCGAAGCCCTCGATGTTGATTTCCGCAGAGCTTTGAATCATCAAGCCGCAGTTCTCTTCCATCACGCCGGCAATGGCCTGGAACAATAGCGGCACTTGGCGGCGAACATCATCGGATGCCGTGCAGTTGAAATCCGATTTCGCTTTATCCTCCGCCGATGCCAGGAACAACTTCGCAATCTTCTCCTCGGGAGTCAGGGCTGCATGCCGGCCGAAATGATCGCTCGCGCTGAGCAGGTCGTTCAAGCGGCGGACAAGATGCGCAGCCTTTTCAGGATCGGGGGCCGGCTTGGGGCGGCGTTTCGGCAATGCCGGCTGTCTGTTAGCCGGCTGTTCATTCGCGGATGCGATTTCGTTAGCCGTTGGATCCATGAATCCCAGCTCCTTCCTCTTCTTCCGCGCGAAGCACCTTGGCCAGCCACATCGGCGGCTTGCCTTGCAGCATGTCCACAAGCCGTTTGACCTGATCATCAATCGGGCTGCCGAATTGCACTTTGACCGGCATGATTTTGCGGCGGGTCACCTTGGCCGCCGCCGACGCACCAATCTGCATCAGAAAGATCAGCGTGCAATCGGCAATTGCCTCGATCCGGCTGTCGATCTTGCCGAACTCATCCTGGGTTGAAATATCGGGTATTCTGCGGAGCTCCACTAGCTCACTGCTGCTCTTCGTAATGTTATAAATGGCAAACATCGAACATTGCCCGAAGTGGGCATTTACACGAACTCCGTCATCTGTGGCGAACGCGACTTTCACGATGCTCCGCCTCCCTTCTCATTAATAGATTGCCTGCTCTATTGGTCCATTCCATTGCCCCCCGATAGCCAACGGAGACATTCATATACGATCCAAGTTCATCCCAAATCGGGAAGCCCGCAGGTAGGAACGCGGCTCCGATACGTTCTGCTCCAGCAATTCCGTGTGAACTGCTGATCCACAGATCGGCTCCGCTTCCCAGGACCTCGGCGTCATCCAGATCTCCGACCCACACTTCACGTTCCATTTCGGCCACCGCCGTAGTTTCGTAGGAAGTAATGAGCGCTTTTTGTTCAACTCCCAGTTCTTCAAGCCACTCCGATACGGAGCGCAGATGATCCGGCTCAAGCGCAGCCAGCGCGGATACACCCGCGAATTGAAAATGCGCGTCAAGCATGCAGTCGAGCAGATTCTCCCGCTGCCAGCAGTACCGGATGGGAACAGGAACTCCACTGATTTGATGGAGAAAATTGAGCAGCTCGTCGGATGCCTTCAGTCCCATCGTTCCCTGGAACACTTTGTAAGGCGTTCCCAGAGCATTATGCAATCTTCTGGCCGGACGCTCCATACTGGCGCCAAAGGCGATGGTAAGCCCGGACTGCAGGCTCTGAAGCATGGAGTCCAGCGGGACTCCGCCTCTGGTCAAGGGCGAGAATCCGGTAAGCAGATGCCCGGACAGCGAAGTCGAAATATCCGGAAGCGCGATAACCTCGAAGCCGAAGGAAGATACGATTTCCTTAAGCTCCATTACATCACCAGGCGTAAGATACGAACCGGGAAGCAGCGTAATCTGGCGGGAATTCACGTTCCGTTGTCCCCGGAGACCCGCCTGCTGAATCAGTTCATCAACCATAGCCTCTACAGTTACACTGAATCCGGATTCCAGCGATCCGCGAAAGTCAGGCAGCGTTACGGAGAAGGCAAGACCGCCGCGCATATTTCGCTCTCTCTTATAAGACTTCAGCATGCTCTGGTAATCCACTCCGGCCACATCGGTCAGTTCCGTTCCGATAATTCCGATGATGTCCGGGCGATGCTTGGATAGCACCGCATTCAGAGCCTCTTCCAAATTCCGGTTTGCGTCAAAAATAACGTCCATTTCCTGAAGCGCTGAGGTTTGCACCGCAATCGGTTCGCGAAAATGACGGGTCAAAAGCGCTTTGGGAAAGGCGCTGCAGCCCTGTGAACCGTGGACAATGGGCATCGCTCGGTAGCAGCCCTGCATAGCCAGAACACCGCCCAAAGACTGGCCGATTTTGAGGGGATTGACCGATACGGGTTTACTTCTTCTCTTAACGGTCATAGTTGCCCTCCTTATCCCAAGGAGCCGGCGAAGAAGCAAGCTTCCAGATCGGATTAACCATGGAATCTACCAGTTCCTTGGCAAGACGAAGCAGACCCTCGTAACCCGCATAAGCTTTATGCCGCTCTTGATTGATGTCCACAAACGGAATTTGCTCTTTCATTGCAACATACATATTCCGGCCGCCGGCAATCATAATATCCGCCTTGCGCTCTCTTACCGTCTTAATAATACGGCTTGCTCCGCCTTCCGGAATGTACTCTGTATCATCGCCGACCCGGTCGGCAATCCGTTGTACATCCTCATCCGAGCTCTTGTTTGTTCCGACGCCTACGACCTGAATGCCCAGTTCCTTCAGCGCTGAAATGACCGACCAGCTTTTTACTCCCCCTGTATACAACACCGCTTTTTTGCCTTTGAGAATTTTGCGGTACGGACGCAGATCATGAGCCAGCCGGTTCTCTTCACGTTCAGTCAACCGGTCCACACGGCGCTCCATTTCTCTGTCGTTCAACAGGAAAGCCATTTGACGCAAGGAATAGGTGGTTTCTTTCGCGCCATAGAACGATCCTTCAAAATAAGGTATGCCGTACTTGGATTCCATCTGTTTCGCCAGTCCGAGCAATGCGCGGCTGCAGACGACCATATTGGCTTTCGCCCGGTGCGCCCAAGTAATCTCTTTATATCTGGCATCGCCCGTAATGCGAGATAAAAGCGTAATTCCCGCCTGGTTCATCAGCTTCTCAATGTCCCACATCTCGCCGGCGATGTTATACTCACCAATCAGGTTCACACCAAGCGGAGTCTCCTGCTCCGGTTCTCCGGTACCGATAACGTATTGGAGCAGCGCATCGCCCGCGAGCCGGTTGCCGAGGTTCTTGCTTCCGACAAAGCCGGGGCTGTTAACAGGCACTACCGGGATGCCCAGACGATCCGACGCCTCTTTACAGACGGCGTCCATATCTTCGCCGATTAGTGCCGTAACACAAGTTGAATATACAAAGATAGCCGGAGGCGTAAAACGCCCGGCAATATAGTCGATGCTGTCTCTCAGCTTTTTTTCGCCGCCAAAGATGATGTCATTATTACCTAAATCCGTCGCAAAACCGTACTGGGAGAGGGAAGGGCCACTCGAAAGGCTTCCCCGGCTTTCCCAACTATTGCCGGCACAAGCGACCGGTCCATGCACCAGATGCGCTGCATCCATAATAGGAAGCAATGTAATTTGCGCTCCGTCGAAGGAGCATCCTCCGGCTGCCTCGCCCGGTTTTGGCCGTGGACAAGGTTTGGATTTGGGAGCCATGCTCCCGCAGGCCTGATCGTCTAACTCTTCCTTTCGAATAGGCTCCATTGGATCATCATCTCCTTCGCTAAGACTCAGTGCTTCAATTCTCACAACCTCACGGCAAAAATAACTGAAATAAACACTCGGAAGAACGAAACGTTGGACCCCAATCCTTATACATTTCGCCGTTGTTAAAAAATCATTCATGATACAAATTATAACATATAATCTCTGAAAATAGGCCGAGGGAGCAGATTTATCCAAGATAAATCTGCTCCCTGTTTTACCTATAATTAGCGAACCAAATCAACGAGCCCGGATGGGTTATTGTCCAGTTGCTCAAGGACAATATTGACGATCAAGGTCAGCAGATTCAGTGCTCCTTGGTAGCCGATAATCGGATTACGATGCATATGATGACGGTCAAAGATCGGGAAGCCTACGCGGACCAGCGGTACTCCCGCATCCTTGGCAGCAAATTTAACGTGCGAGCTGCCGATAGCCAGATCAACCGGATCGTTAATCAGCAGGGAACGCAGGTGCCACAAGTCTTTGCCAACATAAACCGTTGCTTCGGAACCGTATGGGCTTGTTGCAAGCAGCGCTTCAACCTCTTCTTTCCACTTCTTGCCGTCGAATTCCACATCGCCGTTCGAGCACAGGATGTGTACCGGCTCGATGCCAACTTCGAGGCAGAATCCGATGAGGCCAAGCAGCAGGTCAGGGTCGCCTGCCAGGGCAACGCGTTTGCCATGCAGGTAAGGATGGCTATCGGTGTAAGCGTCAACTACGCGTCCGCGTTCTTCCTTCAGCGATTCCGGAACCGGAAGGCCAGTCAATTGGCTGATCGCTTCGAGCAGCTTATCCGTAGCTTTTACGCCGAGCGGAGTGGACAAGGAGGAAATTGGTTGTTTCCAAGTTCCGCTGATATATTCTTGAGTCTTCTTAAGCGTGTATTTTTGCAGTACAAGCGAACCCAGTGCGTTAGCGGCTTTCGGAACATCGGCAAGCTTCGTTCCGCCGTAGTAGTATTCATATTCTCCGTTAGCCGGGGAATCATAGTTGCCGCTGTGATCGCCGAGGATCGTGTACTTCGTATCGAAAGCGTTCAGGATTTTGCGAATTTCAGCAAAGTTGCCTGTGTAAGGCTCGAAACCAAGTAGTACGTTCAGCTTCTCGCCTTCTTCGCCAGTACCCGGAGCGGCAGTTTGGCCGGAACGGTCGAACAATTGGCTCAGAATGTTCTTGATCATGGCATCATAACCAGTGATATGCGAGCCGATGAAGCTTGGCGTATTCGCAAAGGTTACAGGGAAATCTTCGGCGATAGCGCCTTTTTGACGGGCATTGCCGATAAAGGCCGACAGGTCGTCACCGATAACTTCCGCCATACAAGTGGTACATACAGCGACCATTTCTGGTTTGTACAGAGCAACAGCGTTCTGCAGACCGTCGATCATGTTGCTCATGCCGCCGAATACGGCAGCATCTTCAGTCATCGAGGAAGAAACGGCTGGCGTAGGCTCTTTAAAGTGGCGGCTCAGATGGCTGCGGAAGTAAGAGTTACAACCTTGGGAACCATGTACGAACGGCAGCGTTTTTTCGAATCCGAGTGCAGCCATAACCGATCCGAGCGGTTGGCAAGCTTTGTGAGGATTGATAACAACCGCTTTACGTTCGAAGTTCTTTTCCAAATACTCAGCAGACTTGGAGTAAGCAAGAGCTTCAGCTTTTGCTTCATCGCTGCAAGGTGCTTCAAATTGTTTCTTGTTTTCACGTTGTTGTACATAGCGTTCTTCCGTAAACAAGGTGCTGTAATCCGGAATATCTATTCTTTCCTTGCTCATACACTCGCCCCCTCTGGCTGTACTTTTTCTTTCTTATCAAACAGATTCCAAACCGGGTTGTTCACAGTCATATCCATGTCCTTGGCGAAAATCTTGAAGCCGTCGAAGCCATGGTACGGACCGCTGTAATCCCAGGAGTGCATCTGACGGAACGGAATGCCCATTTTGTGGTAAACATATTTTTCCTTAACACCTGATCCCATGAGGTCGATGTTCAGTTTTTGAGCCAGTTCTTCCAGTTCATATGCAGTCGGATCGTCCATGATGATCGATCCTGTCTGCATATCAGGGAAGGTTCTTTCATAGTCGTCTTTATGAGCAAATTCGTAGCCTGTAGCAACGATTTCCATGCCCAGATCTTCGTAAGCGCCGATAGTGTGGCGGGAACGCAGACCGCCGATCAGCAGCATAACTTTCTTGCCTTCCAGACGAGGTCTGTATTTGCCGATGATGGCATCCATTTGCGGTTTGTACTTGGCGATAACCTTTTCGCAGTTTTCTTGGATCGTTGCATCGAACTTCGCAGCGATTGCGCGTAGACTTTCGTAAGTTTTGGACGGTCCGAAGAAGTTGTACTCCAGGTACGGAATTCCATAAGCTTGCTCCATGTGAGTAACCATGTAGTTCATGGAACGATGGCAGTGGATCAGGTTCAATTTCGCTTTGTGAGCCACTTGCAGCTCGTTCAGCGTGCCGTCGCCGGACCATTGAGCAACTACGCGAAGGCCCATTTCTTCCAGCAGGATACGGGAAGCCCAAGCATCGCCGCCGATGTTATAGTCACCGATGATGTTTACATCGTAAGGACCGGTTTCGGCCAGTTCTGCTTTACCCATTACATAATCGCGGATAGCGTCGTTCGCGATATGGTGACCGAGCGATTGGCTGACGCCGCGGAAACCTTCGCAGCGAACCGGAACAACCGGCATTTCCAGCTCTTTGGCCATTTTCTTGGATACCGCTTCAATATCGTCACCGATCAGACCGATCGGACATTCGGATTGTACAGAGATACCTTTAGCCAGCGGGAACATTTCCTTGATCTCGCGGCAGATTACTTCCAGCTTCTTGTCGCCGCCGAAGACGATATCCGTCTCTTGGAAATCACTTGTGATTTGCATAGCGGTGAAGTTGTCGATACCAAGCGTACCGTTCGCATAGTTACGGCGAGTACCCCAGCTGTATTGTCCGCAGCCTACAGGGCCGTGGGAAATGTGTACCATATCCTTGATTGGTCCCCATACCACGCCTTTGGAACCAGCGTAGGAGCAACCGCGAGGGGTCATTACACCCGGACGGGATTTAACGTTCGATTTCAGGGAGCAACTGCAGGATTCTTTGGTTTCTTCCGTGTTAATCTGAAAGTGCTTTTTACGGTCTTTTTTCGTTTTATCGGGATAGGCTTCCAGTATATCCTCAACTAACTTTTTGTTCGCCTCAATATCCAGTCCCATTCGTTGAGCCTCCTTTTTCATATGCAGGACATGTACCTCCTGCGTGGCATACTTCGTTTAATTTCTTCCGGTGAATGACCGTCTCTCCACTCCATTCACCGGATAACTTTTATTGTTACGCGAATTTTGTTCGCTTTTTTTAATTAGTGACCAGCAGCTTCGAGCTTTTTGATAGCTGTTTCTTCGTCTTCAACCACACCGAACTCGATCAACAGTTGTTCCAGTTCGTCCATTTCGATCGGAGTCGGGATGGTCAGCATTTCGTTGTGCAGGATTTTGTCAGCCAGTTGTTTGTATTCGTTGGCTTGGTTGTGCTCAGGGTTGTATTGAGTAACTGTCATTCTTCTCAGCTCGGCATGTTGTACGACGTTGTCGCGAGGTACGAAGTGGATCATTTGAGTGTTCAGACGACGCGCAAGTTCCATGATCAGCTCGTCTTCACGGTCAGTGTTACGGGAGTTACAGATCAGGCCGCCCAGACGAACGCCGCCGCTTTGAGCATATTTCAGGATACCGCGTGCGATGTTGTTGGCAGCGTACATCGCCATCATTTCGCCGGAACACACGATGTAAATCTCTTGTGCTTTGTTCTCGCGGATAGGCATTGCGAAACCGCCGCATACAACGTCACCGAGTACGTCATAGGAGATGAAGTCCATACCGTCGTAAGCGCCTTGCTCTTCCAGGAAGTTGATGGAAGTGATGATACCGCGGCCTGCGCAGCCTACGCCTGGTTCCGGACCGCCGGACTCAACGCAGAGGATGTCGCCAAAGCCGGTTGATACTACGTCTTCGAGTTCGAGGTCTTCAACCGAACCCATTTCAGCAGCCAGGTGAAGTACAGTTTGTTGAGCTTTCGTGTTCAGGATTAGACGAGTGGAGTCAGCCTTAGGGTCACAGCCTACGATCATGATTTTTTGACCGAAAGTCGTTGCCAGCTGAGCCAGCGTGTTCTGGGAAGTTGTGGATTTACCGATACCGCCTTTACCGTAGAATGCGATTTGTCTTGGTTTCTTACTCATGATTAATCATCCCTTCGATATATTAATATTTTCAAAATAAGAACCGTATTTCACACTTTCGAGAATGGCTTCCTGTATTCCGCCCTTGCGGACCAGGGGCAGCACGCCAGCTTTGTTGAGCGCCGCGCGGGGCGCGTCGCCGATACCGGAGCTGAGAAGAATTCGGCAATCGCTGAGGATTGAGGTGATCTCTTGAAGCGTTTCGCCTTTATCACCGTTGCAATCGGCTGTGCCGTGGCAGTATGCCTGAATCTTCCGGATACCGACAAATTCCACTTCGGCGCCGTCCGTATCGAAAATCATGAATTCCGTCGCGTGTCCAAAATGCTGGTTGACTTTGTCTCCGCCTCGGGAGGCAACCGCGACTCTGGTCTTCTTGTTCTCGTCAAGAATGTTCTGCCGATTCTGCTTGGCGATAACACGCTGACGGATTTTGGCGTCGAGCTCCTCCTGGAATTGCGACCTTGCATCGAGGTCCACTACAGGATCAGCTTCCATTGTTTCCAATTGGAAATCCTGATTCCGGTCCTGACCGAGCAGCCCTACCGCGTCTGCACGGCATTGGCGGCAGTGGCGCATAAGCTTGGTTCCGCCCTCGCTAAGCTGCTGCTGCAGCGCGTTCAATTCCCTTGGACGGGGAGCCTTGCGGCCGTCTTTTTCATACTGGCTACCCGGGGCGATAATCAGCGGCGTCACATTGTGAAGCGTCGCACCGAGTTCTTTGACTTTCTTGGATACTTCAACCAGATGCTGATCATTAACCCCCGGGATCATTATCGAGTTGACTTTGACGAGAATGCCTTGCTTGGCCAATGCCTCCACGCCTTGAAGCTGGCGGCTGATCAGCAGAGCGGCGGCTTCTCTTCCTTCGTAACGTACTCCTTCATCGAACACCCAAGGATAAATCTCTTTGCCTACATCGGGGTCGATCGCATTAATCGTAATGGTCACATGATTGATGCCAAGTTCCACGATTCGATCGATGTGCCGGTAAAGCGTAAGGCCATTGGTGCTAAGGCAAAGCATCACGTCCGGCACATGCTTTCTGACTCTGGCAAACGTATCGAACGTCTTATCCGCGTTGGCCAGCGGATCTCCGGGTCCGGCTATGCCGACTACCGAAAGCTGCATCAATTGTGCCGCCACACCTTTTACTTTCCGCTCCGCTTGCTCCGGAGTCAGCACCTCACTGACAACCCCTGGTCTGCTTTCATTCACGCAGTCGAATTTGCGGTTGCAGTAGTTGCATTGGATGTTGCAGGCGGGAGCGACCGGGATATGCATCCGGGCGAAAAACCGATGGGCTTCCTCGCTGTAGCAAGGGTGGCGACTGATGTCGTCCTCTGCTGCATTTGATAAACACGACGTCGGCTGCGGCTTCATTTTTTCCCACCTCCTTAATGTAATGAGGAGTAGTACTCCCTCGCGCACGCTTCACTTCCTTCTCGTGTCGGAAGCATGCGTCTAAGTTTTGCGGAGCGTCAGTTCCAAAGGTGTTTAGGAACCGACTTCCTTGGGTAAGATACAAGCAGGTTATTTGTTATATAACCTACATCCGACGTGTCAGTTAACCTGACTCCAACCTTTCTTGAAAAGCTTTGCTGTACACTCATCATATTTTCAATCCCCTATATCGTCAATTAGCGCAAATACGAAAAATCCCGCTATATTCCGGTGTTTACAGTTTCGTCAAAACAAATGTCAGATTATATAACACATATATATCATGTTTCCGTTTTCATAACCTGTTTTCATTGAAAATCAATTTCAATTTGATCTTCTTTTACAGCCGCTTTACACAAGGATTCCCCTCGTTTCTCCATTTCCTGACAATCAAAGCACCCGACTCTTGCAGCCCGTAGGAATTTATATAGTAGGCTATAACCTTGAGCCTCCGGCGTTGACAACGCTTTTCAACTACTATATGATCTTTTTAGGTAATAACGAGAACATGAATATCCCGTAAAGGGGAGTAGCTGTTCAATAAAGTCGTCAATACGAGAGCTTCATTATGGTTCTCCGGCTTTATTGGCAATATTTAATTGTTAGCGAGACCTTTACCATTCTGATCGAGCCTCTTTTTTGAGTCCGATCTGTTTGGTAAAGGTCTTTTTTATATATTTTTGGTCATTATAAACATGAGGGAGGTAACAACAATGGATTTTGGATTAATATTGGAATACGGCTGGGTGCTCCTTGTGCTCGTCGCGCTGGAAGGGCTGCTCGCCGCAGATAACGCTTTGGTGCTGGCAATCATGGTGAAACACCTTCCTGAGGAAACGAGGAAAAAGGCGCTCTTTTACGGGCTGTTCGGGGCGTTCCTCTTCAGGTTCGGCTCGCTGTTCGTCATTTCGTACCTGGTGGACATCTGGCAGGTGCAGGCAATCGGCGCCGCTTATCTGCTATTCATTGCAGCAAATCACATCATCCGCAAAATCGCCGCTTCCAAAAAGTCGGTAACGGAAGAAGCCGCGGAGAGCGGCACGAAGGAAGCTGCAGATAATAAGAAAGCAGGTTTCTGGATGACCGTCTTTAAGGTAGAACTTGCGGACATCGCCTTTGCTGTCGACTCGATCCTTGCTGCGGTCGCTTTGGCTGTCGCGCTTCCGCCAAGCGGTCTTCCTCAAATCGGCGGACTGGACGGAGGCGTGTTCCTCGTCATTTTTGCCGGCGGGTTCATCGGGCTCGTGATTATGCGCTTCGCCGCTTCGTTCTTCGTCAAGCTTCTTCACGCCCGGCCGGGACTTGAGGTCGCTGCCTTTATCATTGTTGGCTGGGTCGGCGTCAAGCTGGCCGTCATCACGCTTGCGCACCCTTCGCTCGGCGTAATTTCCGAGCATTTTGCCCACAGCACCGCGTGGAAAGCAACATTCTATATCGTGCTCTTGCTTATCGCCGCCATCGGCTGGTTTATGAGCAAGCAAACGATTGAGGAAAACAAAGGAGAAAATCCGGTCCGCGAACTCGATAAGCAGCTCGGAAAATAAGAAATTGAACCAATGAAGAAAAGAAACAGCCCGCCAAAGCGCGATCAGGCGCAAGCGGGCTGTTTTCTTTTTAATAGAATTTATTTTACGGGTCGTTATTGTTACGGAAGTTTTATGTTAGACACATGTGATGTATATGTCGGAATATTCAGATTGGAGAGACCGGTAACCTACGTTAACCGAGCGCGGAAGCTTTGATCTGCTTACTTCGCAGCTGGCCGCAGGCCGCATCGATATCCACTCCCTGCTCCAAGCGGGTGCTGACGCTGATTCCCTGTTTTTTCAACGTATCGAAAAAGGCTCTTACCGTCTCCCGGTCGCTCCGCTGATACTGGCTGTGCTCGTCCACCGGATTATACGGAATCAAGTTTACATTGACGAGCGGGCCATAACCGGCAATCAGACTGGCCAGTTCCAAAGCGTGCTCCTGCTGGTCGTTCACATCCCGGAGCAAAATATACTCCAGCGTCGTTCTCCGCTTTGTCTTCTCCAAGTAATACTCAAGCGCCTGCATCAGCTTCTCGATCGGAATCGCACGGTTGATCTTCATAATGCGGGAGCGAAGCTCATTATTCGGCGCATGGAGGGAAATCGCCAGATTGATCCGAAGATCCATATCCGCAAACTCGATGATTTTGTCCGCAAGACCGCTGGTCGAAACCGTGATATGCCGCCCGGCGATGTTCAAGCCCTTCTGATTCTTGATTATATGAAGAAAATCCACCATATTCTCAAAGTTGTCGAACGGCTCCCCGATCCCCATTACGACGATATGGCTTACCGCTTCACCTTTTCCGGCCCGGTCCAGATCCAACTGGACTTGCATAATCTGCTCGACGATCTCTCCGGATGACAAATCCCGGCTCTTGGACAAAAGCCCGCTCGCGCAGAAGCTGCATCCGATGTTGCACCCGACCTGGGTCGTTACGCATACGGCCAGCCCGTATTTTTGCCGCATCAATACCGTCTCAATCAAATTCCCGTCGGGCAGGCGGAACAAAAATTTGACCGTGCCGTCCACCGATTCCTGCTTGATGTGTTCGGACAACGTACGGATGGCAAAATGCTCGTCCAGCAGGCTCAAAGCCTCGGGGTGAACGTCGCTCATCTCAAAAAAATCGGTGACACGCTTCACGTACAGCCAATCCCAAACCTGCAGCGCCCGGAATTTGCGATGTCCTCGTTCCAGAAGCCAGGCTTCCAGCTGTTCAAAGGTTAACCCGTAAATGGAAGTCTTGTTCATTTATTTATCCTCTTTTCAAGGCTGTTTCAAGCCTGTCATTCAACTTTAGGCTGCCTAAATGGCAATCGATATTATTGTCCCAAATTTTTTTATTTAAAACAAGAGGATATATCAAGAAGAAACGCCTGACGGCGTCTTTTTTAGACGCAAGTTCGTTTCTCGCCGAAATATAAGATCAAACAATTGGTGCGAAGCGTATAAGTCTTATATTTAGAAAAAGCCGTTCAGCGAAGGAATATTCTCTCCGCCGAACGGCTTGCAGCTTTTTGCCTGTTTTATTAATGTTACATTTTAATAGTACAAGGATTGGCCGATGGGCTGATCCGTTTTGCCCTGAAGCTCCACCAGCTTCAACAACACCGCAGCCGCTTCAGCCTTGGTTACGGTGTCGGCCGGGTTGAACTTGCCGTTCTCAGCCTGTAACAGACCCAGCTTCACAGCAACGGCCACTTCGCCCTTGCGGCTGATCGAGGCGGCATCTCCAAATTGGTTGATGACCGGATCGGCCTGGAAATATGTGGAAATCTTGTTGTATTTGACGATGGAGGTCAGCAGAACGGCGAGCCCCTCGCGGGTCAGCTTGGCGTCTGGCTGAAACGCGCTGTCGGCATCGATCCAGCGGTTCTGCACGGCATAGGAAACCGCATCATAATAAGGGTTTTCCGGGTTTACGCCGGCGACCGGTTTGCGTTCGGCTCCGTTATTCATATTCGCATAATAAGGCGTAACCGCTTTGGCTATCCAGGTCAGCCAGTCTCCGGCCGTGATCTCGGAGTCCGGATACACCTTCCCGTTCTCATCCGGGGTCAGGATGCTGTATTTCACCAATGTCGACAGCGCCTGCTCGACCGGGTTCCCCTGGATATCCGAAGCGTCGGACGCTTTCTTCAATTGGCCGGGAGCGTCATATTGTGCGGTCCATTTGCCGTTCAGGGCATTCAAGACTTCCGGCACATTCTGGGAATCCTGCAGCGCCGGCGAATACACAAGCTTGATCTTCTGCGCGGTAAAGCCGGCTGGGGTATAGCCTCCAAAGTTTCCATACTGCAGCTTCACTTTGTATTTGCCGAAGCTTTGAGCCCGCGCCTCCTCCTTCGTAACTTTTACTGCCGAAGGGTCAATCGCGGCTTTCTCAAGATCAGATGACCGGGGAATATAATAAGACTGCAGGGCTCCGTTATTATCCAGGCCAATCGTCAGGCCGCCGTCACCCACAGGAATGCCTTTATAGAAACGGAGGAATTGAAAGCTGAACCCCGCGCCCCCGTTCAGCGCGTTGTCTCCCCGCTCGACCAGCTTCAGATTGACGGAAGCATCCGGATAGAGGAGATTAATCAGTGCGATCGCTTTTTTCCGGGCCTGCTCCTTCGTCAGTTTGCTTCCTTTCGTAGCTGCCGCCTCCGACGCGCCGGCCGGAACGCCATACTTATTTTCATTGAAGCTCAGAATCTGCCCTGTAACGGCGTCCACCTCGGCGAAGGATTGGGAAGGGAACCCGGTTCTGAGGGATTCGTTATCCAGCCAGTTGAGCCTCCAGATTTTACGGTCCTTATCGGAATAATCGTCGCCCAGCGTACTGGATGCCAGCTTTCTCGATGCTGGAATGGAGACCACCTGTTTTACCCGTTTGGCCGCTTCGTCACTGGACAATTCTATTGTGCTGCTTCTGGGAACAAAACGATTGGCCGACTGCGGAACATCGCTGTATACGGCGGATGCAACCGTAGTTTCCGCGCCGGAAGTATCCAGACGTTTGCCTGTCAGGGCATCGGTCGCATAGAGCGCCCGCTCCGTTGGCCGCCAGGCCAGAATCCAGCTGTTGGCGCCCCCATTCTTGAAGACGGGCACGTAAACCAGCTCTACGTCAAACTGGTCGCTGAATACCTGCTCCGCCTTGGCCTGCGAAACCGAGGCTGCAGCTGCCGGATAACTCCAATGCTCCGGAGATTTGTTGAACTGCCGCACACTGCCGTCTGCAGCAACGGCGACGGAGACATTTTCAAGAGGAGAGGGAATGCCATTTCTCAAAACCGTAAAATTAAATCCATATTGTACTGGACCGAAAAGTGCCGGATTACCAAAATAATTAACGTTGTCCTGAGGTTCCAGATCGTTCACCGACAGCGAGGGGGCAGCCTTGGCGATAAACGCTTTCGCCTTCTCCAGCGCTTGTTCCCTTGTGATCTCGGGCGGGTAATAGCTTTCGTTCTGCTGCCGGTCCGGAAAATAAAGATATGTACTGATGAGGTCTCCGTTAACGGCATCTACTTGGCTGTCAAATCCGTATCCGTGGCTGCCTTGTTGGTAATTCCACTGGATATGCCATATCATCTGATTGGACGGAGCGGGATACGAGTTGTTAATCCCTAGCTGCACACTCGACACTTGAGCTTCCTCCAAAACGGGAAATAGCGACTTCAGTTTGGCAAGCGCCTGCTCTTTGGTAAACTTAACCTTGGAAGGGTCCGCTTCGTTCGACTGGGCAGTGGCAGCGGCGCTCTTGGATGTATCGGCAACCACCTTGACAGCAGCAGGCACGGCAGCGGCGGTACCGGAAGAAGAAGCCGCTCCGGCAAGTCCCGCCGGCATTACAAGAGTCAACGTTACCATTCCGGTTAATGCGGTTTTGGCTGTAAGTCCCGGGTTATGCTTTTTCTTCAAAATCTCATCCTCCTTTTTTCAATTCTTTCTAATTATAAAGATATTTTCATTTATTTTCCATATAAAATGTCCTAGCCAACAAGCACAATAAAAAACCTTCCCCGGCCACCGGCCAAAAGAAGGCTTAACGCATAGTCGCAGGCCCCGTCTATATCTTCCAGCTCCCCAAGCTTGATCAGCCAAGGCAGCCGCTTACGAACGGCCTTTTACATTCAATTTTTGCATAACGTTCGTAGTGTGTTCTGAAATACAGTCCTCGATGATTTTCTCAAGTGACTTTTCCTTATCGACTGGCTTAAAAATGACCTTGAGTTCTACTGGACATCACCTCTTGGTAATGCCTATTACGAGATAAGTTTGTCCAATCGCATTGTTGAAGCTTCGAAATGACTAAGTATAAACAAAGTATAGAAGTATTAACGTTACAAGTAGTGGGCACAGTCGCTGAATTTGAACGTGGGCGTATTCGTAAATGTATTATGGACAACATGTTCCATGCTGCTAATCAACGTGAAATAACTCTTACAAAGCCCATACAGTTATCGACTTAGAAGACAAAGAACTTAGATGTACGAACCTAAGGCTAATATCGTAAGACTGACCTATGATATTTATCTAAATCAAGGAGTAGGCTTTTTCGCTATTACAAAAACTAAGCGAAGAAGGAATTTCATCCAGGCATAACATAGAATGGTCAATCTCCTCGATTAAACTCCTCCTCCCCAATCCTACTTAAAGGCACCGTCGTGTGGAACCGAGTTGATTCAAAAGAAAACTGAAAGAAGACAAGAATTAGGAAGGCTTATCTAGCCATTCCGATATACTTAACCTGAACTGGTTCCGCAGCTTGTGGAAACAGCACGAGTAACTGAAGTACCATGGGGAACAGCAAATTACTGCGGGTAAAAACCGCTATTAACGAAAAGTTGAAGCATATCTGCTGGGATTGATCGATGGAAAGGAAATAGACGTTAAGACTTATCTGTGAAGAAAGTATGTAACAATGATGAATATACAGTTATTTGAATTCTAAAATAGTAACGATAAAAGATCCAAGACATATAGAGATGTCTCGGATCTTTTTTCTCGTAGATTAATTCAATTTTTTTAAAAATTTAATAAAATTAACTGGCTATCCCAACTAAGTCATTAATACGCACTGTGATTGTAAGAGGAATCGGTTCGAACTTCCCATCGACTACCGTAAAAGCATACGAAAGTTGAATGGATTCTTGTGCATCATAATTGTAATGGTTATACACTTCATAAGTTCCATCAGGTAAAAATAGACTGAACTGGCCGTTCTTCACTGGAGTGTTGTAATAGCTATAGGTTGAGTTAGTAACGGTAGTTCGTATAGAAATTGACCCATTACCTGCAGATGTCCCATCTTCGTATGCCACTGTGCCGATTACATTCTTATTCTTTAGTTTGATGCTCAGTGGATTGGGAGTTGGCTTCCCATCAACAACCGTAAAAGCATACGAAAGTTGAGTGGATTCTTGTGCTTCATAATTGTAATGGTTATACACTTCATAAGTTCCATCAGGTAAATACAGACTGAACTGGCCGTTTTTCACTGAAGCGTTGTAATAGTTATAGGTCGAGTTAGTAACGGTAGTTCGTATAGAAATTGACCCATTACCTGCAGATGTCCCATCTTCGTATGCCACTGTACCAATTATCTTCTTTAGTATGAGGCTCAATGGATTTGGAGTCGGCTTCCCATCGATTACCGTAAAAACATATGAAAGTTGAGCGGATTCTTGTCCATCATAACTGTTGTAGTTATACACTTCATATTTACCATCAGGTAAATACAGACTGAACTGACCGTTTTTCACTGAAGCGTTGTAATAGCTATAGGTTGAATTAGTGACGGTAGTTCGTATAGAAACTGATCCATTACCTGCTGACGTCCCATTTTCATATACCACTGTGCCGATTACATTCTTATTCTTTAGTTTGATGCTCAGTGGATTGGGAGTCGGCTTCCCATCAACAACCGTAAAAGCATACGAAAGTTGAGTGGATTCTTGTGCATCATAATTGTAGTAGCCATACACTTCATATTTACCATCAGGTAAATACAGACTGAACTGGCCGTTTTTCACTGAAGCGTTGTAATAGTTATAGGTCGAGTTAGTAACGGTAGTTCGTATAGAAATTGACCCATTACCTGCAGATGTCCCATCTTCGTATGCCACTGTGCCGATTACATTCTTATTCTTTAGTTTGATGCTCAGTGGATTGGGAGTCGGCTTCCCATCAACAACCGTAAAGGTATACGAAAGTTGAGTGGATTCTTGTGCATCATAATTGTTGTAGCCATACACTTCATATTTACCATCAGGTAAATACAGACTGAACTGGCCGTTTTTCACCTGAGGATAGAAATAGCTATAGGTTGAGTTAGTGACGGTAGTTCGTATAGAAACTGATCCATTACCTGCTGACGTCCCATCTTCGTATGCCACTGTACCAATTATCTTCTTTAGTATGAGGCTCAATGGATTTGGAGTCGACTTCCCGTCAATTACCGTAAAAACATATGAAAGTTGAGCGGATTCTTGTCCATCATAACTGTTGTAGTTATACACTTCATATTTACCATCAGGTAAATACAGACTGAACTGACCGTTTTTCACTGAAGCGTTGTAATAGCTATAGGTTGAATTAGTGACGGTAGTTCGTATAGAAACTGATCCATTACCTGCTGACGTCCCATTTTCATATGCCACTGTGCCGATTACATTCTTATTCTTTAGTTTGATGCTCAGTGGATTGGGAGTCGGCTTCCCATCAACAACCGTAAAAGCATACGAAAGTTGAGTGGATTCTTGTGCATCATAATTGTAGTAGTAATCTACCACATACTTACCATCAGGTAGATATAGACTGAACTGACTGTTTTTCACTGAAGCGTTGTAATAGCTATAGGTTGAGTTAGTAACGGTAGTTCGTATAGAAACTGATCCGTTACCTGCTGATGTCCCATCTTCGTATGCCATTGTGCCGATTACATTCTTATTCTTTAGTTTGATGCTCAGTGGATTGGGAGTCGGCTTCCCATCAACAACCGTAAAAGCATACGAAAGTTGAGTGGATTCTTGTGCATCATAATTGTAATGGTTATACACTTCATATTTACCATCAGGTAAATACAGACTGAACTGGCCGTTTTTCACTGAAGCGTTGTAATAGCTATAGGTCGAGTTAGTAACGGTAGTTCGTATAGAAATTGACCCATTACCTGCAGATGTTCCATCTTCGTATGCCACTGTGCCGATTACATTCTTATTCTTTAGTTTGATGCTCAGTGGATTGGGAGTCGGCTTCCCATCGACTACCGTAAAAGCATACGAAAGTTGAGTGGATTCTTGTGCATCAGAGTTGTAGTAGTAATCTACCACATACTTACCATCAGGTAAATACAGACTGAACTGGCCGTTTTTCACCTGAGGATAGAAATAGCTATAGGTTGAGTTAGTAACGGTAGTTCGTATAGAAATTGACCCATTACCTACAGACGTCCCATCTTCATATGCCATTGTGCCGATTACATTCTTTTTCTTTAGTTTGATGCTCAGTGGATTGGGAGTCGGCTTCCCATCAACAACCGTAAAGGTATACGAAAGTTGAGTGGATTCTTGTGCATCAGAGTTGTAGTAGTAATCTACCACATACTTACCATCAGGTAGATATAGACTGAACTGGCCGTTTTTCACCTGAGGATAGAAATAGCTATAGGTTGAGTTAGTAACGGTAGTTCGTATAGAAATTGACCCATTACCTGCTGACGTCCCATCTTCATATGCCATTGTGCCGATTACATTCTTTTTCTTTAGTTTAATGCTCAGTGGATTGGGAGTCGGCTTCCCGTCAACAATCGTAAAAGCATACGAAAGTTGAGTGGATTCTTGTGCATCAGAGTTGTAGTAGTAATCTACCACATACTTACCATCAGGTAAATACAGACTGAACTGGCCGTTTTTCACCTGAGGATAGAAATAGCTATAGGTTGAGTTAGTAACGGTAGTTCGTATAGAAATTGACCCATTACCTACAGACGTCCCATCTTCATATGCCATTGTGCCGATTACATTCTTTTTCTTTAGTTTGATGCTCAGTGGATTGGGAGTCGGCTTCCCATCAACAACCGTAAAGGTATACGAAAGTTGAGTGGATTCTTGTGCATCAGAGTTGTAGTAGTAATCTACCACATACTTACCATCAGGTAGATATAGACTGAACTGACTGTTTTTTACTGAAGCGTTGTAATAGCTATAGGGTGAGTTAGTAACAGTAGATCGTATAGAAACTGATCCGTTACCTGCAGACGCCCCATCTTCATATGCCACTGTGCCGATTACGTTCTTAGTCTTTATTATAATGCTAAGTGGATTTGGATTCGTCTTCCCGTCGGCCACCGTAAAGGTATACGATAGTTGGGTTGATTCTTGTGCATCATAATTATAATGGTTAAATACTTCATATTTACCATCAGGTAAATACAGACTGAACTGCCCATTCTTAACTTGAACGTTATTATAGGTATAAGTTGAATTAATGACTGTATTTCTTATATAAATTGATTCATTACCTGCAGGCGTCCCATCTTCATGTCTAACAGTACCGAATACATTTTTATTTTTTATTGTGATGCTAAGTGGATTTGGAGAAGTCACACCATCCTTTACCGAAAATGCATAAGAAAGAGTAAATTGCTCTTGGTTAACCGAATTAGAATAACTGTTAACCTCATATGAACCGTCAGGTAAGTTAATGCTAAATCCCCCATTTTTCACCTGAGCGTTATAGTGAGAATAAGAAGTTGAACTTTTACTTGATACAGATAGCCAACCATCATTAATAGAAGTTCCATCTTCATTTATTATTTTACCTTCGTATTTCTTAGGTATTGTTATATCAAGCAAAATTGGATCAGACTGGCCGTTAACTACTTTAAAGGTATAGTAAAGTGAAATCTGCTCTTCGTTAACGGAATCCTGAAGTTTATACACAACATAGGTTCCATCAGGTAAATTAAAGTTAAATGCTCCACGTATCACTTGAGATTCATAAATAAGGTTAGGCCCCGAATCTGATCTATATAGGTATATGGTTCCTTTCTCAATAACGGACCCACCAAAATAATTTACTTTCCCCGCAATATTGCTTGGTGTCGGTATTGCGGTCGTTGTCGGTGTTGCTGCTTGTGTCGGTATTGCGGTCGTTGTCGGTGTTGCTGTTGGTGTTGCGGTTGGTGTTGCTGTTGGCGTCGGTGTTGCGATTGGTGTCGGTGTTGCTGTTGGTGTCGGTGTTGCGGTCGGTGTCGGTGTTGCTGTTGGTGTCGGTGTTGCTGTTGGTGTCGGTGTTGCGGTCGGTGTCGGTGTTGCTGTTGGTGTCGGTGTTGCTGTTGGTGTTGCGGTTGGTGTCGGTGTTGCTGTTGGTGTCGGTGTTACGGTCGGTGTCGGTGTTGCTGTTGGTGTTGCGGTTGGTGTCGGTGTTGCTGTTGGTGTCGGTGTTGCTGTTGGTGTCGGTGTTACGGTCGGCGTCGGTGTTGCTGTTGGTGTCGGTGTTACGGTCGGCGTCGGTGTTGCTGTTGGTGTCGGTGTTACGGTCGGCGTCAGTGTTGCTGTTGGTGTTGTTGGTGATATTGGTGATCCTCCAATAACTGTTGATGTTGTTGGAATGATCGGTGTTGGGGAAGCTGAAACTGTATTTGCTGCTTTATCAGTGCCACCAATATTGACAGTTACATCTGATGAGACATCTTTCCCTACCTCGACTTTACTAGGTGGTTGCTCCATTGAAATTCCTGTAGCATTAATAATTGCATTGTCGATTTTACCATCACCAAAAACTTGTATACTTGCATTTATTGCAATAGATTCAATATTTGCATTATTAGTTAACTTATTACCATTTGCTTCTTTATCAATATTTAGATTTTGTATACTACCCTTTGGTATTTCTACAATAATATTCTGTGCTAAGACATTTACAGCTATAAAGTCCCCCGCTAAACTTATCTGTGAGTCTTTGGGAAGATCTTTTGATAATGTAACCGTGTCAATAGAAGCCCCTTCAGCAGACTCGATTTTTGCTGTAGATTGAATCTGAAGATCATTTATATTGGTTGTTCCCTCAACAACGACTCTTACATTACCATCCTTCTTGTCAACAATGACGTCACTCATTATTGAATCTTCAAAATGAATACTATGAGATCCGCCACCCATAACTGTCGTTGTACCAGTTACAGTAACATTCTTTATGAATGCCTCTCCTTCACCAATCCCTTCTCCTAACAACAAGTTCCCTTTAATAGTTGTGTTCTTAATGGTAACATTAGGAGAGTTTACTACAACATTTTGATTCACTGTTACATTCCCTGATTCAGGACCATATACGCCCGCTTCGTTATAGGCTATAGTTTTGTTTCTAAGGTCTAAAGCTCTATCTAATATTACAACTGACTCTCCACGGGTTGTTGATGATTTAGGATGAAATGTATTGTCCGAATATCCTGTTATAATCCCTTCATCATAAACTGAACCGACTGCCCCTTTACTCCATACGGAAATTTCTTTTGCATCGTTAAACCTGGTACCTGAGTCAGACGTTGAAAGTTTCAACAATTTACTTATGATTACAGCCAATTCCTGGCGGCTCACCTTATTATTTGGCCCAAATGATCCGTCTGAATACCCAGATATGTATCCTGCAGCATTTGCTTTTAAAAGCTCAGTATAATACCAGTCTGAATCAGTAATATCTTTAAAGTTAACTTCCTTTTTCTCTACAAATCCAAAGGATTTATTGATTAAAACAATTAGTTCTGCCCTAGTAATTAACTTATTAGGTTTGAACTCTCCATTTGGATAACCAGATATTAGACCATTTTCAATCCATTCTGAAATTTGTGCCTCAGCCCAGTGCCCTTTGATGTCTGAAGCCGCGCTAGCGAATAAGGTACTGAAAGGCAACATTGTTAGACAGAAGACAAGCACAAATACAATGATTTTTTTAAATATTCTCTTTTTAACAATCACTTTTCTCCCTCCACTTTCTTAAATATCAAAATCTCTGCCAGGGCCTAAAGTATCAATTCCATCTGGCCTTAGTCCCAAACATTCACAGTGAATCATAGCATGCTATATTATTAATTTATGTCATATTATGTCGATAGTTATTTGTCTATTTAATGTCAAGTAAAAATTAAGGTACTCGAAATTGTTTAAAGGTTACATCTCCTTGTTGTAAAGGAATACTCCGCAGACACTTACTTTCGAACGAATGACAACTCTCTCAACAAATTACTTGGAACTAAAAGCACCTTAGCAATACGTACTTAAGTAAAAAAGCGAAGGGGTCTCCCCTTCGCTGTTTTTAATCAAGATCATATAGACAAGTACTGAAGCCATTATGCTTTCCGTATATTTTTGCGCAAAGGAATCAGTATACCAGCAATGTAATCAACTATATTCCTATCCTAAGGTCTATATGAGGCAAATCTCTTCATCCAACTCTTCATCCAATCAGAAGGAATAATTTCACCTCATTTATTTCATTGTCTGATGGTACCGCGAATGCATCATAGACAACGAGGTGAAGATGAAATGTGAAGAGATTGCCAAAACACTTCCAGGTTGAATGCAATGTCTTGAAGATGTAAAAGGCAAACGGCTCACTTTTTTATAAAAACCCTTGGATGACTGTGGGATCGCGCATATTTATGTAGAGTGAGTGACTACACCTTTCGCTACATTCATTTGCGGATATTTTCCCATCACTTCCGGAATGTCATCTAGTGCGAAATAATGGCTGATTAATGGCTCAATCCGTACTATGTTTTGCCGAATGAAAGAAATCGCTTCTTCATGTGTGAAAGGATTAATAAAGGATCCCTTTATGCTAAGCTCTTTTGAAAAAATGGTAAACGGCGAAACATTAATCAGAGTGTCTGGCGAAGGTACGCCGAACAGAAGGATTTGACCTCCTTTTCGGGCTGCTTTGATTGCAAGCTCCATTGATTCTTTGCGTCCCACGCATTCAATTACGACATCTGCAATATTCATCAAATGTTGTACCGTTTCCGGACTCGTTGGCTGCACGACCTCGTTCGCCCCCAGTTCAAGAAGCCGCTCGTGTTTCTCCACCGCAGGTTCGCTGACAATAATTTTTGCCGCTCCTTGTTTTTTTACAAGCTGGAGGAACAATTGGCCGATGAAACCGCCACCAATAATGAGTACCGTATGAACCGGGCGAACATCGATTTTCTTCAATCCGTGCAAGACACAACCGACAGGCTCTACCATCGCACCTTCTACATAGCTCATCTCGTTCGGGATAAGGTAGGCGTTTGCCGCAGGAACAATGCAATATTCCGCCATGCCACCGTCTCGCGTCACGCCGATTGCTTGAAGGTGATCGCACAAGTGAGGCCGACCACTCCGACAATATTCACATTCGCCGCAATAAATATTCGGATCTATCGATACTCTGTCTCCTAGCTTCAAGTTCGAAACCCCAGACCCCAACTCTATCACTTCGCCTGCCAGTTCATGGCCGAGCACGATCGGCGGGTTGACCGCCGCAGATCCGGGGTGGCCATGATAAATATGCTGATCCGTACCACAAATGCCGCAACTTTCGACCCGAATTCGCACCTCATGCGGTTCGAGATCCTTCGTTTTCCAATCTAACACTTCCATTTGATGCTTTCCTTTAAATACCGCTGCCCTCATGTTTACCGACTCCCCGTTATTAAACTGATTTTTGCTCAGGCCTTACCAATTCAACAGATGCAAACTATTCAATCTGATTGGTATATTTATTGTTAGCGATTGCATAAAAGCTTCGTATAAAAACACTTATATTCTTAAGGTCACTCGTCCACAGTGCAATATGCTCGATCTTCATTGCATGTCCTCATATTGTATAGTAACAGCGTCTTTTTCCTTTGCTGCTACTTTGCCGGTCTTGTAACTGAAGCTCATTCCGTTCAGTTCGATAAAAATAACCGAAACAGCAACAGAAGGCACTTTGTCCTTGATTTGTTCAAGGCTAACCTTTAAGATTAAGTCCCCCGCTTTAACTACACTTCCTTCCTTTACATAAACATCAAAGCCTTCACCTTTTAGCTTTACTGTATCCACGCCAAAATGGATTAAAAATTCAATCCCGGAATTGCTTTTTATGGAAAAAGCATGCTTGCTGGGAACCACTGTCGTAACGACTCCATCCACCGGCGAGAAGACTTCTCCATTCTCAGGTTGAATGGCAAATCCGTCCCCCATCAACCGCTGGGAAAATGCTTCGTCCGGCACGTGGCCCAAATCGATAATTTCCCCGGAAATAGGAATAATAAAGCCATCTTCTTGCTGCTGCTCCGGTTTATCTTGAAATATAAGCGCTTTAATTTTATTAAACATGAGAAATACCTCCAAATGATTTATAGTGAAGATTCTTTATTCTATACACCGATATTATATTAGAGCGTTTACTTGTGTAAACAATTTCACAACGTAAAAAAACGTGTACTTTAGAAAAGTAACACGTTTCCAAAATAAGAGTATGTTGTTCTCGTTATGTCAATTTTTAATAGAGTCTTCCTTTATTTTCTCCAAATATTCACCAATCAAAAACTCAAACAACATCAGCACATTCGCATAGAAAGAAGAGGCTGACTTATTACGGTCATCCATCGCATTCATATCCACTATTTTTAAATGCATATCCGCTAGTTTGGATAAAGAATTTTCTGAATCTCCTGTAAATGAAATAATTTTAATTCCATTTTTCTTTGCCGAATGCGACATTCTCAGCAAAGAATCCGTTTCTCCGGATTTGGAAACATTGATAAACAATTTTGCCTGAATAGGGTTTACATCATAGCTTTCAATGGGTTCGGAATAGATACATTTAAATCCAAGAACGATTAATTTTCTGGTTATATATTCCGTAATAGGTGTAGAGAATCCTCCTCCGAAAGTATATATAATTTCATTTTTGTTTTGGAGCAGCAAGTTTACAAAATCGTCTATTTTTTTGTGATCTATTAATGATAATAATTGTTCCAGATCAACACCGTAGAATTGATTATTTTTTTCGCCGGAAAATTGAGACTTTTTATCCTTCAATGTAAAAACAAGATGATAGTACATATCCAGAAAGCCGGTATGGCCCAATTTTTTCGCCAAATTCATAATTGTAGTTGTAGATGTATAAAATTCCTTAGCGATGCCTCTTACCCCTATTTCTTTCACATTCTCTATATTGTCCATAATATATAATAATATTTTTTCTTCCGTTTGATTCAACTGATATTTGTCAACCAGCTTGCTGATATCTAAACCCATATCGTTGTCACCTACATAAATAATTTCAAATTTGATATAAGAAATCCATTGAGCCTCTGCGGGCATGATTACTCGCGAAAGCTGCTATCCATAGGACTTCGCGATGCTGATCAGCTTAGCATGCCCGCTTCTCCATATAAAATGGCTATCTATTTATTTTTCAATTTTAATAACTGCTTTCACAATTTCCGTTTTATTTCTGATGCTTGAGTCCATGGCGTTCTGAACATCATCAAGATCGAAGACGTGTGTGATAATTCCCTTTAGGTTAACCTTGCCGCTAGCGACTGCCTGAATCGCCATGGGATAGATATGTCTGTATCGGAACACAGTCTTAAAAGTAAGTTCCTTATCCATCGCAAGACTGAGTGGTAAATTGACTAATCCGCTTTTACTATAACCTATAAATACGATGTTTGCACCTTTCTTGGTGATGAATACGGCTTGTTGGGTTATAATTTCCGCACCTGTTGTTTCAAATACAAGATCGCAGCCCGTGCCGCCGGTCAACTCCATAACTTCTTTCACAACATCTTTTTCTTTGCCGTTAATGACTGCCGCAGCTCCCAGTTCCTTAGCCTTCTCCAAACGGTTTTGCATAACGTCCACTACATAGATTTCAGTAAGTCCCATTGCCTTTAAAGCAAGCAATGTGACCAAACCTATACAGCCTGCACCCATGATCACAGCGGACTGACCGGCATGCGCGCCGCCCTGATTTGCCGCATGAAAACCGACGGCAAGCGGCTCAATCAGTGCACCCTCCAGAGTGCTGACATTGTCAGGCAGTTTGAAGCAAAGATCGGCCTCATGCGCGACATACTCCTGAAAAACGCCATCAACCGGCGGGGTGGCAAAAAATATCACATCAGGACAAAGGTTGTATTGACCTGTCTTACAGAATTCGCAGCGTCCGCAGGTTTTTCCCGGCTCCAGCGCAACTTTGTCACCTACTTTGAGATTGGTGACATTCTTGCCAATTTCCATCACTGTCCCGCCCGGTTCATGGCCGAGGACAAACGGGGGCTTCACAATGTAATCTCCGATTCGGCCGGTTTCGTAGTAGTGCAAATCGGAGCCGCAGATGCCCACATATTCAAGCTTCACCAGCACCTCATTGTCCGCAACTTTGGGTATCTCCCTCTCGATAAACCCCATCTTGCCAATACCATTCATAACCGCCACTTTCATTTTACCTTCCATTGTTCCTAGTCTCCTTTCAGTTGCTCGCTTTGTTTGGTGTGATCATATCCTCAACAGCAGGCTTTGATACCGGATAGCTGCGCTATCCTGGATGCAAAAGTACCGTGGCAATCATAACCGCCGTTAAAAGGCAAAAATTAGTTGTGTGCGCTTTCATGTTAAGGTGTAGAGGAAGCTGTTCTTTCCTTGCAGATTTATGTAATAACTTTTATAAAAGTATCTTAATAAGATAGTATTCCAGGTTTGGCGAAATGTCAATAATTTAAAAAAAGAAACCAACCGGAGGTCGATTTCTTTTGGGTCATCGTTGTTGAATTAACCTTAAACCTGGCTTAAAAATCGCTCAATATGCAGCAGAGCCGCGCCCACGGCCGCCGCTTCCCTTTTATTCCGGCACACCTTTAAATAACTGCCATCCGGCTCAAAGGTATTGGATTCTGCCGCAAGGAGTCTTAACTCAACCACATATTCTTCAATATAAGCACCGATATATCCACCCAAAATCACGTCGCAGTCAAACAGCATCCTTAAATTGTTAACCGCAACGGCAAGATAGCTTAGATATTCCTTCCACATTTCCTCCTGCTTTTTACCACCTTTTTTTAGCAGATCAAAAAAATCGGACAGGCCTTCGTCCGTACCGTTTGATAAAACGGAGGCGGAACAGTAGGCATCCAGACATCCCCGCTTTCCGCAATAACAAGTCCTTCCGTTCAGTTCAATCGTCATATGTCCAAACTCGCTGCTACGCTGGTTATCTCCGGGATAAAGCCGGTTATCCAAAAGAATAGAGCCGCCAACGGTGTTACTAAGCGAAAGATAGACTGCATTTTTTACTGCTTCCGTATTCCACAGTTCTGCAAGACCGGCTGCATCCGCATCGTTGCTTAGAACACATGGATAAGAAATGTTTTTGGTAAAATCAGGCCCGTTGCGATCCGCTAAGCCGAGCGCATGGGAATATACCACCGTTTGTTTATCATCGGATAAAATCCCGGGTACTGCTATACCGACTCCTAAAACTTTAGATTTATCAATATTAGAAATTTCGATAAATCCGCTGACCAATTCCCCAATTTCTTTTATATAATCTTGCGAATTTTCAAAAATCTTAGACACACGAGTGCTCTTTACAATTTCTCCGCTTAAATCAACCAGCACAAGACTAAGGTGATTATTTGTAATGTCCAATCCCACGGCAAGTTTGGCGTCTTTGATACAGGAAATGGCTCTTGCTTTTCTTCCGCCCGTGGATTCAAAGACGCCGTTCTCCGTAATAAGGCCCTCACTCTGCAAGTTCTTCAAATTCTGTCCAACGGTTGGCAGACTCATGCCGAGACAAGAGGCAATTTCATGCATGGAAAGCTTCTCATTCTGATAAATTAGCCGAAAGATACGATTTCGGTTTATCCTTTTTACTTCCATATTATTTGTTTTTTCGTATATCATTTCCGCTCCATTTTTTTTATTTTTACACATTTTAAAAGTGTTTTATTAATGTATGTATGATAATTGATTTGTAAAGTTTTTTCAATGTGTAGTCTGGCTAGGCGCGCGCAAAAAAAGAGCCGGTCAAAAGCAGATTGAAACTGCTTTTGACCAGACTCCATCGTTTTGTAGAAAATTATACCTGTTTTTATTTCAATTCAGGCCAGAAGTCTTTGTTGGCCTCGATCAGATCATCCAAAATCTGTTTCGCGACGAATGCGCTGGGTACTGTTCTGGAAAGGGTAATGGCTTGCCACAGCTTTTGATACGATTTTTCGATCCAGGCTTCGACCACTAATTTTTCTGCAGAAACTTGCTGCTCCATAAGCCCTTTTTGGAATTGAGGAATCTTACCCATAGCCAGCGGTTCCGGTCCGCTGCTGCCAAGAAGACAAGGAATCTCAACCATTGCCGTAGGGTCAAAATTGGCAATGGCCCCGTTATTCTCGACAATCATCAGCATTCTTTCTTTCGTATTAAAGGCAATGGCTCTTGCAAGGTCAACAATATAGGTAGCATGTTCATCAATATGCAATCCGGAGCCTTCTGTAGATTGCTGTTCGATAATTTTTCTGGCCTCGCCAAATACAAACTTTTCTCTTCCATCCATGACTTCATTTGCTCGTGTATATTCTATGTTAGAATGCTGAACAACATCATCCGGGAATAAGTAGTATTTCAGATAGGTGTTAGGAAATGTGTCAGGGTCCACAGCATACACATCTTTGGCTTTAGCGAAGGTATCATTCCAGCTTGCTTCCGTGTGCTGGCTGTCTCCAACCGAAACAACATAGCCATGTTTTGCGACATGCTCTTTGATTTTCGGCATTAAATCATTTCCGTCTTTATCGCGAACATCCGTCCACCAGCCAAAATGATTCAGTCCATAATAACGGACGGTCATATCTTTTCTGGACTCTAATCCTGAAATTTCAGCCATCCGCGCTTCAATACCTATCGGCATATCGCAAATGTTCAAAATCCTGGAATTCGGTCTCAAACTGCGGGTCGCTTCGGCAACGATTGACGCCGGGTTCGAGTAATTAAGCATCCATGCATTTGGCGAGTATTTTTCCATGTAGTCAAGGATTTCAATGACTCCGCCAATGGATCTCATTCCATAAGCAATTCCACCGGGGCCGCAGGTTTCTTGACCCAGCACACCGTATTTTAAAGGGATTTTTTCATCCAACTCGCGCATTGCGTACTTGCCGACCCGGATATGAGCCATAACAAAATCGATATCTGTGAAGGCTTCTTCCGGATCAACAGTCGCGACAAATTCAATGTCCGGCGCTTGTTCTCTTAAAATAACCTCGCATGCTCCGGCTATGATATCTTGTCTTTCCTTATCGTTATCATAGAACTTTAGTTTTCCAATAGGGAATTTGTCCAGATTATCCAACAGCATTAAGACGATACCCGGCGTAAATGTGCTTCCTCCGCCTGCGATTGTTACAGTAAACTTTTTACTCATGATTCGTCCCTCTCTCCACTTTTTTGTATATTAAATTTAATGAATAAATTTAACACCTCTTTGATTGGCAAAAGCTTAACCAGCAAGATATTTATCAACGGCATTTCTGACCCCATTGACTTTAGTCCCATAGACGACTTGAATGTTATCTCCATTTTTAATAACGCCTGCTGCTCCTGTACTCTTTAAACCCAGTTCATCAACGACAGCTGCATCTGTTACCTTGATCCTCAAACGGGAGAAGCAGTTGTCAACGGTTTCAATATTCTCCTTGCCTCCAAGGGCTTCCACTATAGCCGCAGCTAAATCGGTATCTTTGTCTGCGCCTGTGGCTGTCTCGCCGGATTTTTGGTTAATTTTCTCTTTGTAATCTTTTTTGGTGAACAGTTTCACCTCAACCTCGTCATCTTCCCGGCCAGGGGTCTTGAGGTTAAACCTTTTAATTAAAAAGGTGAATACAGCGTAATATGTCGCGAGCTCGACAAGTCCTATGCCAACAAAGATAGGCCATCTTGTTCTGCCGATTCCTGCAGGCAAATTAAAAGTCAGGAATTCTATGAGTCCGCCTGCCCCAAAAGCTCTAACCCCCGAGAGTACTGAAATAACCTCAAATATGCCGTCCAAAGCCGAGTGAACTACCCATAGAAACGGCGCCACAAACAAGAATGTAAATTCGATAGGTTCGGTTATGCCGACCAAAAATGAAGTTGCTACCGCTGGTATTAAAAGGGCTTTTAACGTATTCTTTTTTTCTGGTTTCGCTGTTTTATAAAAGGCCAGAGCCGCTCCTACCAAACCGAAAACTTTAACCATACCGTATTGCAAGAACTTTGAGGATGGATCAAACAGCTTGACAGATGGGTCTGTTATCTGCGCCAGGAATATATTGTAAGCGCCCAAATACGTTTGCCCGTTTATAGTCAATTCGCCACCCATGTTAGAATAGAGGAATGGTGAATATACGAGATGGTGTAATCCTGTAGGTATGAGAAATCTGTTTAAAAATCCGTATATAAACACGCCTATCGAACCTGAGAAATTAATGAAATTCGCTGTACCCCGAATACCGCTGGCAGCAAATGGCCAAACATAACTGAACACAACAGCCAGTACGGTTAAAATCGGAACTAAAACGATATATACCAGCTTGGTGTTGCCATACAATGAAATTGCTCCCGGCAACTCTTTATTGCAAAACTTGTTATGGACAAGCGCTACGACGACCCCGAGGATCATTCCAAGGAAAACACCCATATCAATGATTTGAAAGCCTAATACGATGGTTTGCCCGGTTCCCTGCAATTCAGAGGGATTTGTATATTTGATTAATTTTCCCGTTAACTTAAGCCACTCGTTGTTAGCACCCAGAAATGTCAAGTATGACAATAGAGCTATAAGCGCCGCTTCCGCTTTCTTTTCTTTCGCTATTCCCATCGCGATGCCAACACAGAAGACAATTCCCAAGTTGGTTAAAATGGGCCAAACCCCGCTGGCCATGAACTTGCCGACATTGATTAAGGAACTGCCTTCTCCAACAATCGTCGGATTGCCCAAAATGGAAGTAATTGCCAATATCAAACCGACGATCGGCAAAAATAAAACCGGAACAACAATCGCTCTTGCAAAAATCTGCATACCGTTTACAACTTTATCCTTCACCAAAAGCCCCCCCTCATCATTTTCAATTCCGCTTTTTGTAAGCGGTTTATTGTTTACGTTTTACACTCTAACAAATTTTTTCCCCCGTTTAAATACAAAAACCGCATTAAAAAACAGGTTCCATCAACTGACAACCTGTTATTAATGGTTTTCATATTTTCGTATTGTAAGCATTTCCAGAAATCCTTTCAGAGTCATATGAGCAATTCCATTGCAGCGTCTGCTTGTCGGCGATTTGGTTCATCAAGCAAACAAAAAACCTCCTTTCGCCCATCAGGCTAAAAGAAGGCTTAACGCATAATCGCAGGCCCCGTCTATATCTTCAGCTCCCCAAGCTTGATCAGCTCGACAACCGCTTGCGAACGGCCTTTTACATTCAATTTTTGCATAACGTTGGAGATGTGGTTGCGAACCGTCTTCTCGCTGATAAATAATAAGCCGGCGATATCGCGCGTCGTTTTGTCCTGAACAAGAAGTTCGAATACTTCACGTTCACGATGCGTTAACAAGAATTTGCTGTGATGTTCGTTCCCCTTCAATGGTGTCACCCCTCCTTGCCCGGGATTGTTTGGTCTAACAAGGTAAAGGGATACAGTCAAATTTATAGTATGTATTTGTAATCTTAATGGTGCTGCCTACGGGATGAATTGGGCGACGCGCCACATTTAATCCGCGTCAATAAGCTGCTCCATCAGATAGGCAACCTTAAAGCGCAGATTGTCGCTCGTATTTCTGATCTTGCGTCCGGTGAGCTGCTCGCATTTTCCCAGCCGGTAGACGACGGTATTCCGATGCACGAACAGCTGCTTCGCCGTCTCGGCAATCTGGCAGTTGTTATCGTGATAGGCGACCAGCGTGCGCATCAGCTCCTGCCTTTCTTTTGCCTCCAGCCGGTTCAATTCTTTAAAGGTGTCATCATAGTATTTCTTCAGCTCTTCAATCGGCAGCATCCGCAGAAGATCCGTCAGCTTCTTCACATGATAAAACTGAACAAAACGCCGCTTCTTGCTGCTGTGGGCGGTCTCCCACGCTTCAACCGCTTCCTTGTAGGTAACGGGAAGCTCCGTCAGGCGGTCAACCGGATTTCCGACTCCGACCGATAAGGATATCCCCTCCCGATGATACAGATCGTCACTGATTTCGGTCAGCTGCTCCCGGAGCATCCGTTCCGTGTCCACGGGAGTAGTCTTATCTTTGGAGACAGAGAGAATCAGCACAAACTGGTCTTTATTGCTAAAGAGGACAAACGAATGCCCCCGCGACCGGAACGCATCCTTCAAGATTTCGTACAGTTCTTCCCGCTTGGACAATTGCTGCTCCTCGGAAGGCGGGAGAGCATTTCCCCTTCTGCCAAGGTCCTCATCCTGCTTAATCACAATGCACAGCGAGGGCAAAATTTCGGCCAATCCGTACCGCTTCCCCCGGTGAATCAATTCCTGCTCGGAGGTCATGAACCCGTTAACGATGTCCGTAAACAGATCATTCTTGTAGCGTCTGGAGCGCTCCTTAACCGCCTGCTTCTTGAGCAGCTCGAAGCTGATCACGTTGGCGGCCTGTTCCATGATCATGACCGGAAGCGGCTGAAGCTCGTCAGACTGCTGAAGGATCAGCAGGAAGCCCTGCGGCTGGTACGTCAATATGGGATGCGCGGCAATATAATTCAGTCCTCCGGGAACGGCATCCGCAAGAAAGCTTATGAACGTGCGTTCTTCATTCGGAAGCCGGCTTGCCAACTCGCGGATATGCGGAAGCAGGTCTTGATAGGCCTGCTGTCGGAAATGCGAGGAAGCCGAGATCAGATTCAATCTTTGATCCAGAAGTATGGCGGGGCTGTCCAGCAGCTCGGCCAAATCGCGCACAATTTCGGGAATCCCCTGCCCCTTCAGAATCAGGCTGGAAAATTGGCGGTGGCTCTTCAGCGCATTGCGCAGCGTATCGGCATGCTTGTCCAGAATCGAGTCGATGGCCTGGTTAATAAGATCGCCGAGCGATACGTTGAGCGGCAGCTCGATCAGCGGAAAACCGACCTCGTTGGCAACGGCGACGGCCTCTTGGGGGATCGCGGACCAGAAACGCTTTTTGATTCCAAGTCCGACACAGCCCGCCGCCGATAATTCGGGGATAAGCGCTACAAGCTCCTCCGGACGGTCCTTTAAGGCATAAGCCGTGGTGATCAACAGTTCGTCAGGCTTCACAAAATCAATAATATCCGGGGCATCCATCATATTGACGGAACGGACATCCCGGTTCAGCCCCTGAAAGCCGCATATAACTTTGGATTCCAGAAGAAACGGAATTTTGAGAAGCTCCGCTAATTTCATAGAATTGTATCCCTCCGTTCGCTAATGGCAGATTAGTTAACCCTATTATTTGTAAAATATCATCAATACCTATCATGCTGTGTATTGATTATACAACATAAACAAAAAATGTGGTCACTTTTGTTTAAATTGTATAGTGTTTTGCGGAAAACGATCGATTATAATGAGTCCATAGAGAACAAGATAAGTTATAAAAACTAACATGAAAGGTGCGCATTGAGGGGGAACTGTCACAAAAACATCGGCAGGTTCGAATCTATGAAAAAACGATTGGGAGGATGACAAACATGAACAAGAAAGCTGCCAAGGTCCGCCAGCCTTTTTATAAAGGCCTGTTCTTTCAAATTCTTATGTCCATCGTACTGGGTATCGTGGTCGGATATCTTTGGCCTTCATTCGGAATCGCTTTGAAACCGCTCGGAGACGGCTTTATCAAACTCATCAAGATGATTATTTCTCCGCTTGTCTTTGTAGTTGTCGTGCTGGGCATTGCAAAGGTCGGCAATATCAAGACGGTCGGCCGGATCGGCGGCAAAGCGCTGCTGTACTTTGAGATTGTAACGACAATCGCCCTGATTATCGGCATGCTTGTTGCGAACGTTATGAACCCGGGTGCAGGGATGAATGTGGATCCCGCCTCGCTTTCTACCGACGATGTAAGTAAAGCGACCAAGAACTCCGAGCTCCCTCATGGAACTGAATTCTTTATGAACATTATTCCAGACAGCGTTGTATCGGCGTTTGTCACGAACACAATGCTGCAGGTGCTGCTTGTATCCTGTTTCTTCGGTTTCGCTCTAGTGCGTGTAGGAGGCAAGACCTCGAAGGTCCTTATTGACCTGCTGGAGCATATTAGCCAAGTTATTTTTCAAATTATGGGCTTCATCATGAAGCTGACCGCAATTGCGACCTTTGGCGCGATGGCGTTCACCGTAAGCCAGTATGGTATGCAGACGCTGCTTGCCTTCGGCAAGCTGTTCCTCGCCATGACGGTAGCTTGTCTCCTCTTCCTGCTCATTCTGGAAGTGATTATGCGTGTTTTTGTCGGAATCGGTCTGTGGAAAGCCATTATGCTTGTACGTGAGGAAATTGTATTTTCATTTGCGACCGGCTCGACAGAGGCTGTTATGCCGCAAATTATGACCAAGCTGGAAAAAGCGGGCTGCGACCGCTCGGTTGTCGGGCTCGTAGTTCCAACGGGTTACTCCTTCAACCTCGATGGCGCCTCTATCTACTTGTCGCTGGCGCTTGTCTTCCTGGCGCAAGCAACCGGTGTAGAACTCAGCATATATGAGCAAATCGTACTTCTCGCCGTGTTGCTGCTGACTTCCAAGGGAATGGCCGGCATTCCGGGCTCGGCGTTCGTCGCCTTGTCAGCTACTGCGGCAAGCACAGGCTCTATTCCCATCGCAGCCGTTGCTCTGATGCTTGCACCTGACCGCATTATGGGGAATTTCCGCACGACGGTCAACATTATCGGCTACACCGTCGCAACCTTCGTCGTGGCCCGCTGGGAAGGGCTGCTCAATAAGGAGCAGGCTTTGCTGGCCATGCAGAGCAAGCCGCATGATTCATCCGGCATGCCGGTAACCGTTCAGGCTAATGATTAACCACTTGCGATTCGAAACGCAGGCCGGCTCCCTAAGCTGAAGGGGCGGCAGCCATCCGGTCAGGAAGCATCCGGATGTGCTGCCGCTTATTTTTATGGCTGCCGAGGGTAATACCCATACCTTCACATCTTCCCGCTCATATAAATACCTTACAATCGCACTTGCTCGGGCAGGCCTCGACATCGGGAAGGTGAAAAAATGGATCAGTATGCAGTCATTATGGCCGGCGGCGCCGGACTTCGGCTGTGGCCCCTCTCCAGGGAACAGAGGCCAAAACAGTTTATCAGTGCCGATGGAACCGGCAGCATGCTTCAACGGACAATTGAGCGCATTTCAGAACTGATTCCGCCGGACAAATGCTTTGTCATTACGAATCATAACTATGCCGATCTCACGCAGGAAGTGCTGGGGAACCTCATTCCCCGCCAAAATATTATCCTCGAACCCCTCCGCAAAAACACCGGCGGCTGCATTTCCTATGCGGCCTTACTGCTGGAACGGCGATTCCGGAAAGGCTCGGTCTGCTTTATTCCAGCCGACAGCTATGTCGGCAACAAGCAGGAGTACCTTAAGGCAATCCGTCTGGCGTTCAAGGAGTGCAGCAGCTCGACATTAACTGTAATCGGCGTGAATCCGACCTACCCGGCTATCGGCTATGGCTACATTAACATAGATTCAGACCCTTCAGCCGGCCCCCGGCAAATTTCCCGTGTCCGGCAGTTCAAGGAGAAACCGGATACGGAAACCGCCCGCGCATATGTAGCTTCCGGGCAGTATTTATGGAATAGCGGGATCGTCGCGGGCAGTCTGCAGGCCTTCAAAAGCGGGATTCAGCAGCATATGCAGGAGCACTTCCATATTCTGTCCGAGGCCTTGGACCATCTCGACTCCCCAAGCTTCCATTCATTGATCGAACAGGCTTACAGCCGGCTGCCCGACTTGTCTTTTGATAACGGTGTATTGGAGCACAGCAGCAGCCTGATGGCGGTTAAAGGCGATTTCGATTGGGATGATATCGGGAGTCTGGAGGCGTTCGGAAGATTGACCGGCTGTGACAGCAGCGGCAACGCCGTCAGAGGCAGTCATATCGGAATGGATACACGGGATTCGGTCATCATCAGCAGCGATATTCTGATAGCTTCGATCGGCGTATCGGATATGATGATTATCCAGACGAAAGACGTGATACTGGTCTGCCCGAAGGAGAGGGCCCAGGATATCAAAGCCTTCGTCGAATATTTAAAACATGCAGGGTACGGGGATTTTACCTGAATCTTAACGGCCGCCCTTCCGGTATTGAAGCCGGAAGGGCGGCCATTTATTATGAAAAGACCTCTTGCATCCCGCAAGCTTTTCTTTTATTCTATGTATGAAAATAATTTTCTTATTTTCGTTTATAATAACAAAAATAATTTCAATAATTGGAATACGAGGTGGACCGATGACTCCAATCCTGCATGCACTGGAGCGCGAAAAGTCCAAGCTCTCCCAAATGGAGCGCAGGCTGGCGGAGCGGATTCTTGCCTCCCCCGGCGAGATTGTCCATATGGGCATCACAGAGCTGGCGGAGCAATGCGGCATCAGCGCCGCAACGATCACACGCTTTTGCAAAGAGTTTCACTTTAAAGGCTTCCCTGATTTCAAGGTGAAGCTGGCTGCCGAAATCGCCCACGGCGATGGAGCACCCCAGGAAGGCGGTTCCTCCTATCAGGATATAATGGCCGGAAATCCGCTTTCCGTAATCGTGGAAGCCATGCAGGCGAATCACCTTGCTTCCATCCGCGACACGACGTCGCTGCTGGACATCGGGCGGCTTGAGCAGACGGTAGATTTGCTCTGCAGCGCCCGGCGGGTGGATCTGTACGGAATGGCCACCTCGTCCATCATCGCCCAGGATTTCTATCAGAAGCTGATCCGGATCGGCGTGAACTGCACGGCCTTTGCCGATTCGCACATGCAGATCACCTCGGCCTCCTCCCTGTCGGAGGGGGACGTCGCCTTTGCCATTTCGTACTCCGGGGAGACCCCGGAGACGATCGACGCGCTTCTGTGTGCGAAGAGCAGCGGCGCAGCCACGGTCTCGCTTACTTCCTATGGCAGCAGCTCGCTGGCCTCGCTCAGCGGGATATCGCTCTTCTCCTCCTCGCTGGAGCAAGGAATGCGCAGAGGAGACATGGCATCGCGGATCGCCCAGCTTCATGTGATCGATATTTTATTTACCGGGATGGTCAGCAAACGGTTCAGCGATTATATTCCGAAGTTGGAGCAATCCTACCGGAACGTCCGGCAATTCCGTCATAAACGGGGAGGTAGAGAATAATGAATATTATGAAATTTCACAACGACGAAGATTTCGTGCAGACGGGGGCCAGTCTGGTCGCCAGCCTGCTGCAGAGCAATCCAAAAGCCGTCCTCGGCCTCGCCACCGGCAGTTCGCCCATCGGCGTCTACGAGCGGCTGGTCCAGATGTACCGGGGGGGTCTCGTGAGCTTTGCCAAGGCTTCTTCCTACAATCTTGACGAATATGTAGGGCTCCCGGCAGATCATCCGGAGAGTTACCGCAGCTTCATGAACAAGCATCTGTTCAGCCATATCGACATCGACCTGTCCCGAACCCATGTGCCAAACGGCAGCGCCAAAGATCTGGAGGCCGAATGCCTGGCTTATGACCAAATGCTGGAAAATAACGGACCTGTCGATTTGCAAATCCTCGGCATCGGCAGCAACGGCCATATCGGCTTTAACGAACCGGATGCCGGGCTAAACAGCGGCACTCATGTCGTTGATTTGCTTCAGGCAACACGGGAGGCCAACGCCCGCTTCTTCCCTTCGATTGACGATGTTCCCCGGCAGGCGATTACGATGGGCGTCGGCAGTATCCTGAAAGCAAAGCAAATTCTGCTGCTCGTACGCGGCGCGGAAAAGGCCGAAGCGATCCGAAACGCGGTTCAGGGACCGATTACGACCCAGTGCCCCGCCTCTTTGCTTCAGACCCATCCGAACGTTGTCGTACTGCTTGATGAAGGAGCGGGACAATGGCTGAAGTAAATCAGGAACGGGAACAACTGCTGTATGGCATCGTGCTGACTCCCCAAGGGGTTGTCAAAGACGGCGTCATCGCGGTTCAGGACGGCATCATTGTCTATGCGGGAGAGGCGAGTTGGCTGCCGGAAGCCTGCTCCGGCTGGACGGAGGGCGAACGCAGGCTGGACGGCCTGCTCATTCCCGGCTTTGTCGATGTGCATGTGCACGGCGGCGCGGGCCATGATTTCATGTACGCCGACGCCCGGGAGATTTCGGAGACGGCCGCCTTCCATGCATCGAGCGGAACAACGACGCTGCTGGCAACGACGATGACTGCCTCCAAGGAGGCGATTGATCGCGTGCTCGCCGTCGTCAGTGCCTACCGCTCGGAAGATATGCCGTACGCACAGATAGCGGGAATCCATTTGGAAGGGCCATTCATCAGCCCGAAATGGCCAGGTGCCCAGAATCCGGAGCATATTGTTCCGCCAAACACCCTGTGGCTGGAGGAATGGGAGAGTGACTACCCGGGCCTCATCCGGCAGGTTACTCTGGCCCCTGAGCGCGAGGGCGCGGAAGCCGCTATAACCTGGCTTCGTAAGCACGGAATAACGGCCGCTCTCGGCCATACCGACGCCACATACGAGCAGGTTATCGCAGCAGCGGACGCGGGTCTTAACCAGGCGGTGCACGCGTTTAACCAGATGACCCCGCTGCATCACCGCAAGCCCGGTACTGCCGGAGCGGTCTTGTCCGATGCACGAATTCGTGCGGAGATCATCGCAGACGGCATTCATGTTCATCCGGCGGCTATTTCCATTCTGTCGCGGCTGAAAGGCCCGGAAGGCCTGATTCTGATTACCGACGCCATGTCGGCAGCCGGACTCAGCGACGGGGAATATGCCATTGGCGATCTGCCGGTTAAAGTTCAGGACGGCGTTGCCCGCCTGCGGGACAACCCGGATGCGCTTGCCGGAAGCACCCTTACTATGATCAAGGGCTTCCGCTATCTGATCCAGGAGGTGGGCCTGAGCCTAGAAGACGCTTCACGGGCGGCGAGCCTGAACCCGGCCATCTCGCTCGGGATGGAGCGCAGCATCGGATCGCTGGAAGCCGGCAAGCGGGCGGATATTCTGCTGCTGGACGGTACGCTTAACCTCCGCGGCGTATGGATCGGCGGACGGCGGCATCCTTTATAAGCTTGTTATGTAAACGGCATTAACGCAGAGGCCCATCCGCTCAGGGAAGAACCTCTGCGTTTTTTGCCGTTCATTTATCTGTTCATATCGTCCCCGGTGCGCGCAGGAAAAATACGCTCCGCCATCGTGCGGAATTCATTCACAAAGCCTTGCAGCGGTTGGCCGTTTCGCGCTTGCTCGGCATAACTATTCACGCGCTGAACGAAATCGGGATTGGCCGAGACGTACACCCGGTCAATGCCCGTCGCATTCTTTTTGACAACATCAGCGATCTTGGACTTCACTTCTTTGGAAAGCGTATCTTGAACGCTCGTCGCCGTGGTTCCCGTGGTTACTCCGTTGCCGCCAAAGAAGCCTCCACGTCCTGCCGGATTAGGTATCGCTGCGCCCATTCCCGTTCCAGGTATCGCCGCGCCCGTTCCCGTTAAGCTTCTGTTGTTATTGGCAACAGCTCCCGGCATGCTGCTCCCCCGTACCGGGTAGTGGGTACCGACTCCGGTACCGTAGCCGGTACCGTTTCCTGTTCCGTAGCCGGTGCTGCCCGGCATCATGTTCGCACCCAAACCGTTGACGCCTTTGGCCCGCATCCCTCCGGTGGCATTATTCTCCAGAGTTACAGCGACATATGCGCTGCGGCCGGCGGTTAGCACATTAGCTGTACGCACATCCTTCATGGCAGCCACGCGGTCGGCAAGCTTCTGATCAAGATCCAGCCTGTCGATCGCATGTCCCCTCACCGAATTGACATTCAGGCGGCCATCTTGCAATCCTCGTACACCATCATTTATGCGGCCGTCATGTACACTCCGTACACCGTAATTTCCTGCTGTGTTGTTGCCCCCGCATCCCGCGATTCCAACCATCCCCAACAGCAGGGCCGCGGAGACAGACAAGCCAATACTCTTTCGCAACATGCATTCACCCTCCACTCATTATGATTGCTGTTCAACAATCGTTAGGATGGCTCCCCTGAGGGCGGGCTATGCTGAAAGGATTTGGCATGAAGCAGCTCTTTATCCTCCCAAAGACGTGATGAGACTGCGCAGCGGCGGGCTGTATCGCTCTTTTAACGCCGACACTTCAGCCATAATCCGGTCATAATGCCTGATCGTGCCCATACCTTCATGACGCCGGTACCCGGTTAAGGATTGATTCAGCATTACCGGAGGATACCCGTTCAGAACCGCCCGGAACCATAAATCATAATCATGAGTAAAAGGAAGCGATTCATCGAACAAGCCGATGGCGCCAAACAGTTCCTTTTTGATCATGACCGTGCAGCCGTTTACAGGGTTGCCTTGCAGAAAGCAGCGCAGGAAATCGAGCCGATTGTCAAAAACAGCCCCGGCATTCGACTGAACGAGCTGGGATGCGGCATTGATATAATTGAAGTTGGTGTAGGAAATCAGCAGATGGTTATGCTCCATGAACAGTGACTGGTTTCTGATTTTATCGTGATAAAAGACATCGTCCGAACTCAGCCAGGCGACATAATCGCCGGAGGCATGACGAATGCCGTGATTCAGCGCAGACGCGGTGCCTCCATTGGCTTTGCCCAGATAATGAACGTGAGGATGTGCGAGGTAAGGAGCAATTTTCTCACTGTGCATGGTGGAGCCGTCGTCGATGACAATGATCTCATAAGGAGTCTGGGATTGTAACAGCGCGCTCTGCAGAGCCTGCTCAATATAGGGGCAGTTATAAAAGGGAATAATGACCGACACTTTCGCATTCATGGCGATGCTCCTTTCCGGTTGCTGCTTCGGTAATATTCCAGAATGTCGGCAAGCGAACGCTCCAGCTGCACTTCAGGGCGCCAGTTTAGGACGGACGCATGCACATGAGTAGAGACAGCCTCCGGCTGATTTTGCGGCGCTCCTGGGTCGGAGGGGTCCTTAGTCTTTTGCAGCGCTTCGGCAGCGGTGGCATTCATCGGCTCCTGCCCGGACTCTATTCCCCATTCCACCGGAACCTCAGCCCGGGTCAGACTCAGCATGCCTTCTGTAACCTCGCCAAGGCTGCGGGTTTTACCCGAGTCGACCTGGTACACGATGCCCGGTTCTCCCTGCTTCAAGATGCAATCATACGCCCTTACCGCATCCCGCACATCAAGAAAATCCCGCTGGTCTAGCCGGGAAGACAGCCGAAACGGAGATTGGGCAATCCCCTGTTCACTGCGGAAGATATGTCCGGCAAGCAGCGAGCAGAAGCCGGTAGAGGGGCCGGGGCCAATCAAGTTGCAGGGCTCCGCGACCAGCACCTTCTGCCCGAACAGCGATCCCCAGGACAGCGACATCAGTTCTTCCAGCGTCTTGCTGAGGCTGTACGGATGCGCGGCCCGCTCTCCGGCTCCCGGATTGAACTTCAGCCGCGATCCTGCCACCAGCAGACGAACTTCTCTACGGGAACGAAGCGCGTCAAGCAGATATACAGCCGCCATGACATTCGTTTCCATATATCGAACCGGGTGCTGCCACGACTCCGGTACGGAGTTTTTTCCGGCCAGATGAAGCACCTCGTCCGGAGCGGTATTCTCTATCATCTTCTTGACGGCTTCGCCATCGTTCAAATCGCAAATATAGGTCCTAACGTCTTTCGGAAATAAGCGTTCCCGGGATTCGTCCGGGAGCGCCTTTCGCAGCACTGCGGTAACCTCCGCACCTTCCGCCGCAAAATAGGCGGCTGCATGCTGCCCCGTAAAGCCGGCGGCGCCGGTAATCAGCAGCTTTCTGGCGGTCATGGATATCTCCGGCTTTGCTTCATCCAGTCCGCCAGTTCGGCAAGCATATCAGGGTAGGAAGGCAGATGAAAGGTTAAATCGGGACGTGTGCTGACCAGCGTCCTGTCCTGGACATGATCGTCATCGGGAACAATCTCGGCGTCGGTCTTGTGAAAGGCCGTCTGAATCATCCCGAGCAGCTCGTATTTACTGACCGGCTGGGGATGGGCCAGGTGAATCAGACCTGACACTTCAGAATCGAGCAGACGATCGATGGCCTTGGCCAGCGCAAGCGTCGTCACCCCGTTCCACATGACGCGGCGGTAGCCCGGAACCTTGCCGGTCTGTGACAGGAACCATCCCATGAGGCCGATGCCATTCTTTCGTATTTCAGGACCGATAATCGATGTGCGAATCGTGAGATGACCGGAAGCGCGAACCTCGCCAAGCGCCTTGGTTACCGCGTACACGGAGGTTCCGTCCGGTGCGTCTTCCTCCGTGTAGCCGCCCCGCGTTCCCTCGAACACGCAGTCGGTGCTGATGTGGATCAGCCGAGCGGATACATCGTCGGCGGCGAGCCGCAGACGATGAGGGAGGATGCCGTTGATATGATAGGCGGCAATTTTATGGTTCGCCGCGGATTGGTTGAGAACGCCCAGCGCGTTAATGATGCAGTGAGGAGAGACGATGCTTACCGTACTCTCCACTGATGCAATATCTTCCGCATCGAGTATCAGACCTTTGCGGTCGCTTTTGTCCCTGGTCGTGTAAAATACCTCGTGCTCTCCCTGAAGGCGGAAGTAATCTGCCAGCATATGCCCCGCCATGCCGTTTCCGCCGAGGATCAGCAGCTTCATTGGAGGAAACCTCCCCGGATCAGGATATCCTTGATCTCTTGTTTGGACATCAGATTGTTCGCGGAGCTGAAGCTGCTGAAGGACACCGGCTCGCATGCCTGATACCGCGCCTTCAGATCGGGCATGTCAAGCGTAGGCAGTATGACAAGATACTGCTCGTCGTATACTACAGTGGTCAGACTTTCGAAATCGCTCATCAGAATTTCATTGATCTTCTCTCCGGGGCGGATGCCCGTCTCGATGATTTTTACATGCTGTCTGTCGGATGCCTCGATGAGCACCTCGGCCAAATCGACAATCCGGCAGGTCGGCATGGTCATCACGAAAATTTCTCCGCCCACGCTGACCTCGGACGCTTTGAACAACAGGGAAATCGCATCGCTCAGCGTCAGGAAGAACCGGGTCATGTTGAAATCGGTAATCCGCACTTCACCTTTTTCGCGAATCTGCTTCATGAACAAATGGACGACGCTGCCGTTCGTTCCCAGCACATTTCCGCCCCGTACTGTGACAAACTTTGTGCTCGAGCCAAGCAGGTTCGCGTAGACGATCAGCTTCTCGCCGATAGCTTTGGTCATGCCGTAGAAGTTGGACGGATTGGCCGCCTTGTCGGTCGAGATATAAATCACTTTTTTCACCATGTTTGCTATGGCCGCTTCAATAACGTTCTGGGTACCGATGACGTTCGTCTTGAGCGCCTCGTAGGGCTGATCCTCACAGACGGGAACATGCTTCAGCGCAGCCAGATGGTACACGTAATCCACTCCCCGGCATGCAGCAATCAGCGCTTCCTTATCACGGATATCCCCGATGACAAAGCTTAATCGTCTGTCCTCGAATTCCCGGCTCATGGCTACCTGGGCGGATTCGTTCCGAGAGAATATGATGATTTCTTTCGGATTCTGGGGCAGAAGCTGCCGGATCAGTTCATGTCCCCAGGAACCGGTACCGCCGATAACCGCAATCCGTTGATTATTGAACATACAGGTTCCCTCCAAGTAAAAATTTAACTACCTTAAACGACACATCCGGGACACTATATCCGTCCGGGACTTCCCAATCGCGGTTCATCGAAGTCATCAGCCGGGCGCACCGCAAAATACTTCCGCTGTCCACTCCGGATACGACATTGCTTCCGCAGTCCACCGTCTCCGGCCGCTCGGTCGTCCGGCGGATCGTAACGGTCGGCACACCCATCAGGCAGCATTCTTCCTGAACCGTGCCGCTGTCGGTAACGGCGCAGCGTGCGTTCTTCTCCAAAGCCACGAAATCGAAGAAGCCGAACGGCTCGTAAAACTCGACGAGGCTATTCATCTGTAGTGGAAAAGAGTCCGAAAGCTTCGACCGGGTGCGGGGATGGATGCTGCAAATCAGACGAAGGCCAAAGTGCTCGGCGATCAGGTTTAAACCTTTCATGATCTCCATCAGCGACTCCGTCCGGTCGACGTTCTCGGCGCGGTGCGCGGTAACGAGAAAGTATTGTCCCGGGGTCAGGCTGAGCCTCTTCAAAATATCGCTTGCCGCAATTTGCGGCGCGTAATGCGTCATAACCTCATAAATCGGATTGCCGGTGAGCATGATCCGGGCGTTCGGAATGCCCTCGGCGGCCAGATGCCGTTTGCTCTGCGGCGTATAAGGCATATTGATGGTCGAAACGGCGTCGATGACGCGCCGGTTCTTCTCCTCCGGCACCCCCAAATCGTAGCAGCGGTTTCCCGCTTCCATATGAATGACCGGAATGCCCATCCGCTCAGCCAGAATGGCGCACAGCGCGCTGTTCGTATCGCCGAGCAGCAGAACCCGGTCCGGCTGTTCCTTGAGCAGGATCGGCTCCAGCCCGCCGAACATGGCGGCGAGCTGTCCGCCAAGTCCCGCTTGTTTCTCCTGCAGCACGTAATCCGGCGCCCGCAGACCCAGCTCCTCAAAGAAAACGCCGCTTAGACTGGCGGTAAAATTCTGGCCCGTATGCACCAGCACATGGCGGTCCGCATACCGGTCCAGAAGCGGAATAATGACGCTTAGGCGAATGATTTCGGGGCGCGTGCCCAGAATGGTCATGATTTTCATTCGTTCACTCCCCTGCTCTAAATCTTTGGTGTCATTTTAGAGTGGTGCCGCTACCGGCGCCGCGCGGCAGCGCTCCGGCGCTTGCGGGATGTCCGCCTCCGCCGGGACGCGCGGCGAGGGCGTTTCGCCCGCTTCGCGCTCCGGGGCGGCGCGGTGCGGCCGGCCAGCTTGCGCCGGAGCCGGCCGCGCCGCTTCGCTGCGCGGCGCCCTGCGGGCGAGCGCTGCGGCGAGGCCCCGGGCGCGGCGCTTTCGCCCGCGGCCTCGCCGGCGGGCGGCTCCGGCGGAGCGGCCGCAGCAGCCGGCACGGCCCAGCGGAGCAGCCACGCCTCCGCGAGCCCGCGCAGGCGCTCGCGGTAAGCCGCCGGGCCGTAGAGGGCGATCACGCGGCCGCGCGACCGGGCGCCGATCGTCGCTGCCAGCTCCGGCTGCGCGAGCAGCGCAAGGGCGCGCTCCGCAAGCGCTTCGCTGTTCTCCCGCGGAACCAGGCCTTCGCTGCAATCAACGGCCCGCATGATCTCTCCCAATCCCCCGGAATCATAGGCGACGACCGGCTTGCCGAACGAAAGTCCTTCCATGGCGGTCATGCCAAAGCCCTCGCGGACAAGACTCGGAACGACCAGCACATCCATGGCACAGTAAGTCTCCGCAATTGATTCCGCATAACTCTCAAACCGGAATCGGGAAGACAAGCCCTCCAGCCTCACCTTGCGTTTGCAGATATTGAAATATTCCTTGTCTCTAGGCTGGCCGATAACAAGGAAACGAGCATCCGGACGCTTCTGTGCCACGAGTATGGCCATATGAATAAAATGCTCCAGCCCTTTTTCCCAGATGATAAATGAGGAGATATAGCCGATGAGCGGACTAGCGGGCCCTACACGCAGCTCACGCCGCCGTTCAATCCTCAGCTTGCTCCATGCCCCGGTCATGACCTCTCTTTCGTCCCAGGTTGGCGGTAGCAGTGCGATTTTGCTTGCCCGCATTTCCTCTGTAAAAGAAAGAGCCGCCGTTTGCGATATGCAGATAATCTGATCGCTGAACCGGTTGATCACCTGGATGCTCAGCGGAGTGTTCTCGTTCTCGGTAATAATCTCGCTGATCTTCCATACCACCGGTATGCCCAGCGATTTGGCGGCTGCAGCCGGCAGAACGTGCACACAAGTGCTCGTTATGATGAAGGCGGGACGGCGCTGTTCCAGCCATGCCTTCAGCTCCTTGTACTCCCTGTCTTCCTGAAACGACCTTATGTCCTCTTCAAGTCCCGCATAGGGAGTATACATGCCGTACACAAGCGGGATCGGCAGCAGCTCCACCGGTATTCCACTGTGGCGGGCCTGCCTGGTCAGCTTGCCTTCTTGAGGAGCGACGAGCAGGCAGTCGAAGTAGGAGGACAGTTCCCGGGCAAAGAACAGCAGCAGCTTCTCGGCGCCGGTAATACTGTTGTCATTGGATACGTGGGAAAAAAGGACAACGGCAGGTTTATCAGCCATTGGCGTATTGGCGCTTCCGATCAGATGCTCTCGGAGCCGCCGCTCACCTCCCTGTTAGGTATGCAAAGCCCGGACGCTAACGGCAACCTCCTGCCGGTTCCTCCGCCCGAATAGAAAGACCTCCCCTGCCGCTCTCCAAAGTTCCGCACCGGAAACAGATTCCCGCATGATCCGGCGTCTTCTGCCTGATTTGCCATTGGCTTATCGTATGAAAGGGGCGGAGGAAGCGGACGTGACAGCTGCCCGCGGCAGGAGCACAAATTGGCACACGTAAGCCGGGCGGAGATTCATCCGAATATCGTGGTTAACAGCTGATTGACCCGCTTCGGATACGTATGCTCCCGGAGTGTCCGCTCCAGCCCTTTAAGCGCAATGGCTTGGCGTTCCTCCTCATGAGACAGGTAATAACGGATTTTATCGATCATCTCCTGCTGAGAGCCGAACGTTACAATCTCTTCTCCAGGCTTGTAGAAGGATGCCAAATCATCCCGGATGTCGCTCAGCTGCAGCGTACCGCTAGCGGCAATTTCGAAGGTTCGCGGATTCGGCGAAGCGGCCGAAATCGCCAGCGTGTTGTTGTTGGCGATATCATCCTTATGGGAACGGTGCAGATTGATCACGATTTTTGAACCGCTGTAGGCGGTCGCCGTCTCCTGCGGGGACATCCATTTGCCGATCTCGATCCGGTTGCCGTAAAGCGGTGCCTCCGGAAGCCGATCCCACCAGATACCGTTAATCACTGTATTGAACTCCATCAGCTGCGGCATAATTTCCCGGAAGAAATGGACCCGGTTCCAATATGCGGAGCCGATGAAGCTTACTTCGCGAGTGACCGGCGATCTCGAAATGGTGGGGCGGTAATGCGGACGGTAAGCCGCAAAAGGCAGATAATGCACCTCTTTACAGCCAAGCTGCCGGTAATATTCGATGCAATTTCGTTCCAGCGTGAATACATAATCATAGTGGTTCACGAGGCCCAGCGTGAAATCCGTATAATAGGGATCATCCGTCAGCCAAATCGCCGTACGAATGCCCATTCCCCGAATCCGGTCGATTTGTTCCAGCGGCAGATCCATTCCGTCCAGCACAAGTACCAAGTCCGGCTTGTTCGCACCGGCCAGTTCCAACAAGTTCTGATGCACATCGGTTACCGTTACAGCCGCCGTGAGGCCTTGCAGCGACGACAGCACGGCTTCGTCCAGCGGGGAATAGGGATATCCTTTGCCGGAAGCGACGTACATGACATGAATATTGCGAACGGGCAGCGGCTCTTCGGGGCGGCCGTCCAGAATGGCCAGACGCCCGCGGAAATAGCCTTCTTCATAGCCGTTCTTAAAACCGTTCAGCCTCCCCTGCAGCTTCGATTGCTCAGCCGTCGTGAGGGGAAGCGGCGGGACCGGAAGAATGAAATCTTTGCTCATCGTTCACTCGCTCCTTTTATTAATTAAGTTCTCGTCCGCGCCTCGTCGATCACATCAAGCAGCCTTGGCAGCCGGGCCGCAAAGGTATGATTCTGAAGTGTCGTGCGCAGAGCCCGCAAGGCGAATTTCTGCCGGGCTTTTTCGTGGTTCAGATAGTATTCAATTTTGGATTCCAGCTCCTCGGGCGAGCCGAAAGTCTCCATGTCATAACCCGGCCGGTAATGCTTCGCCAGATCCTCCCGGACATCCGTAATCTGCATGGCGCCGCAAGCGCTGATCTCATAGGTGCGCGGGTTGATCGATCTTCCGGCAATTTGATACGAATTACGGTTGTCCTGTCCCCCTTCCCAGGGACGGTGAATATTGATGACAAGCTTGGCGCCACTGTAATAATTCGCCGTTTCTCCCGGAGGAATAAAGCCTTTGTGGATGAACGGGGACAGTGTGTCAAATGTCTTCAGCCGCTCCCAGAATCCGCCGACGATAAGCGTCCGGTGCCGGATGAACATAGGGGCCAGATAGTCGAACAGCTCAGTCCGGTTAAAAAAAGCATTGCCGATAAAGACGATGTCATAGCGATACTCCGGCCCGGTACGACGGGGGTTGAACATTCCGGGATTGACGCACAGCGGCAAGTAATGCACCGATTCCGCTCCATGCGACCGGTAAAATTCAATGCACCCCAGCTCGTGCGTAAACACATGATCGTAATGCCGGCAAAGAACCGCCGTATCCTTCGTAAAATAGGGGTCGTCGACAAACCAGATGGCTGTGGTTATACCCCGCCTGCGGATTTCCGCGATCTGCTCCAAATGGTCATCCGGGAATACATGCAGTCCATTCATGACCAGCACCGCTTCAGGAGATTCCCTGGCGGCTGTCTCCAGCATGCTCTGCGCTGGGCATACGATCAGTTCGCTAACGAGACCGGTCAGCGCCTCCGTTACCCCGGCGTCAATTGCATCGAATCCCTGCGGGACATACATCAGCCTCAAGGGACGCCGGGGACCGGCAGTAACCGGAATCAACCGTCTGACAGCTTCGCACAGACCAAGATGGTAGCCATGGCTGTAACCGTCACGGTAGCCCTGTTTACGCTCCTGCAATATTTTCGCTTTCACAGCCTCACCCTACCCAGTCGTAATCTGTTGACAGAATAGTTATATGCTTTGGAGATATCCGCCTTATAGACACCTGTCCGTAAAGGCAATAAATTGGCAGATGCCCTCTGGCAACCGTACAAGCTGGAGAGATGGACCTGGACTCGACTTGGAATTAAGGAAATGCGGATGATAGAGTGGAAGAAACGACGCTATGGATTAAGTTCGGATCGAAGCATCCTTATGCAGGGGAGGAATATAACTATGGAGAATGACAAGCTGAATTTTACGCCATATGGAGCTACTGAGGAACAAGGTTCCGTCCTTTCGCTCCTATCCTTTTCATCTGCCGGTGATCCGGTCACTGGAACGGCTCGTATTCAGGAATCCGGTCACTTTCCTGGTGGGAGAGAACGGCCGATCCTGATGTTCTATTCGGGGGCGGATATTTGGCAGCTGGAAGAGGAAGGGATCCGGGAGGTGGCCTTGGAGGAAACGGAGCATTACGCAGTGACCAAGGCGTTCATGAATGACCGCGAGGGAATGCTGCGCGAGCTGTTGGGAGAGGATTGAGGTATATGTAAGGGTACCCCATAAGCAATGGAAATGGCTGCTGGATGCCTAATGTTTTTGTGCTGGAAGCAGGGCTAATGCAGAATACCTGAAATTGTGCATCTTTGGGTCGAGTAGGAACGCACGTTCAATAACATACCTGCGAAAATACAGGTTTTTTCCGGTCCACCCTCAGCTTCAGTCAGCACAGCCTCAAATACCTGTAGAGCAGCAGGTTTTCTATGTGAATAAGCGTTTTGGGTTCAAAAAGCCTGCAGATTAGCCGTTTTGAAAGACACTGCAGCAATACATATAGATGTCGGGCCGCCTCAATTACTCTATTTCGAACCATTTCCGATGGTAGAACAACAGGAGTCAGCCAAGTCTTTTTTCTATTATAGAAAGACTTGCTGGCTTCATAGCTTTTATGTGCAATTTGACCGCGGGGAGGATTTCTGTTGAGGATGGCGCCCGAGGTTCCCCGATATATTAGTATTTAAACCTTTTATTTATTGGGAGTCCAAACAGGGAGACAGGCGCCGTTACGGTATACGCATGCAACCTATATACTGCAGTATTCGGATACCAGTATAAGGAGGATGACCCATTTTGATTATCGGAACGGTTGTTAATGCATCCGGACTGCCGCATGCAAGACTTCTGGCAAATTCAGTCAAACGGCAGATGCCTTCCGCCAAAGTTTTAGTCTGTCTGGTAGAAGAGAAACCGGCAGAACCCGTGCCGGACGTTGACTGGATTTTTACGGCCAGAGAAATCTCCGCTTACCTGGGACTTTATGATTTTGACAGCTATATATTCAAATTTAACTCCCTCCAGTGCGGAACGGCGATGAAGGGGCGGCTGTTAACCTATCTTCTTGAAGCCTTTCCGGATGAAGAGCATATTGTCTATCTTGATCCGGAGATGTATGTGTTTAAGCCGCTTCACGAAATCGAACAAATGCTCAGCTGCTATGATGTTGCGTTAACCCCCCATCACCTCGAACCTTCGGACGCCTGGGATAGCTCCCGGGAAATCGGCACGCTGCAGGACGGCACCTTTCACAGCGGTCTTGTGGCCGTAAAGAACTCCCAGGAAGGACGTCATTTTGCAAAATGGTGGATGAAGATCATAGCAGGCGATTTCAGCGGTCAGCCAAGCGGGATTTTTTCGGATCAGCCTTTTCTGAATTTCGTACCCGCTTTTTTCAATGCGGGCGTCCTGCGTCATCCGGGGTATAATCTGGCATTCTGGAATCTGCACGAGAGCGGCAGAAAGGTCTATCGCATCCGGGATGAATACGTTCTAACCAACCACACCCCTCTTCGCTGCGCGAACTTCAGCAACTTTTTGGGACTGCTGGACAGCTGCATAGACACCTATTATCCCCATGACGGGACTTTTAAACAAATGTGGAACGAATATCAGCAAAATTGGGCTTGGCTGTCTCTTCAGCATCCCGCCCTGCCTTGGGCCTACGACTACTTTTACAGCGGGGAGAAAATTGCCGATGAAACCAAATTGCGCTACAGAGAAGCCAAAATAAACCGCTCAATTGAAGGGAATCCCTTCACTCTTTCGAACGACAGTGATTTCTAATCCGATCAATGAGAAGGGGGCACTCCATGATTATTTGTTCAGTGACCTGTGCCGATAATCTGCATGAGGCAAAAATGATGGCTAGAGCAGCCAAATATCACATGCCATATGCCCGGATTGTTATCTGCCTGATGGAACGGGAGATTCATCCGGCGGCACTTGACGTACCGTGGATTGATGAAGTTATTCTTGCCAAGGATCTGGGAATTCCCCATTTTGAAGGAAGTATCTTTAAATACAGTCTACTTGAGGGAGTAACCTCCATCAAACCGGCGTTTCTTCGTTTATTGTTCGACCGGTATCCGGAGGAGATGAATGTCGTATTCATGGATACCGATATCATCGCCTATGCTCCTTACGACGATCTGCTGGCCGCTCTGGAGCACCATGATATCCTGTTGTCCCCCCACCGGTTAGAGCCGAGCGACGATCCTCTGGGCTATCTGCAGCATGGCATCTTCAATACAGGCTTTCTTGCCCTTCGAAGATCGGAGGAAGCGATGCGTTTTCTGGAATGGTGGGGACAGCGGTTGTACAGCTACTGCCATTATCACGCTCCTTTTTTTGTGGACCAGAAGTGGGTGGATCTGGCACCGGCTTTTTTTAATGTTAAGGTATGGAAGCATCCGGGGTATAATGTCGCCGCCTGGAATCTGCATGAGCGCTGCCGAAAGATTGTATGGGAGGACAATGGACGATATTGGCTGGAAAACAATGTTCCTTTCGTATGCTATCACTATTCCGGATTGCACGGGATGCTGCAGTACTGCATGAGCCAGTGGATTCCCGACCGTGGAAACCCGTTATACCGGCTGCTGCAGCTCTACTTAGAGGAGATGGATGTTATGGGCAAAGAGGAGCTCTCGAAGATTCCATGGAGTTATGACTACTATCTGGACGGCACTCCTGTAACTGTCCAAGAAAGGAAAGCATACGGCAGCAATATCCAAGCTTTTGAATCTGGACGCGATCCTTTTAGCTCCCGCGAGGGAGACGGAGGAATATGAAAGGGCTGATCGTCTGCGCCGGAAAAGGTACCCGTCTAAGACCGTTTACGCTCACCAGACCAAAGACGCTCCTTCCTGTCGCCAATAAACCGATTCTGTTCTATGCGATCGAAAAGCTGGCCCAAGAAGGCATTCATGACATCGGTATCGTGATCCACCCGTCCCAGGAGGAGATGATTTGCGCCGCCGCGGGCAGCGGAGAACGATTCGGGGTATCCCTGACTTATTTGTACCAGCAAGAGCCCCGGGGCATTGCGGATGCAGTGGCTGCAGCCGAGGATTACATCGGGCAGAGTGACTTCATTCTGCTTCTCGGGGACAATCTGATCAAAGAACCGCTCAAGACGCTGATTGACCGGCTCGAGGACTCGGCCGCCTGCATCCTGCTCACTAACGTGGAGAACCCGCAGCAGTTCGGTGTTGCGGAAATCAATGAAACCCGGATTATCGCGCTGGAAGAGAAACCGAAGTTCCCCAAAAGCAATCTCGCGGTCGTCGGCAGCTATGCCTTTAAAGCCGGAATTTTTGATTATATTCGAGCCTTGACGGCTTCGGAACGGGGAGAGCTTGAAATAACGGACGCCATCCAATCGTTGATCAACTGCGGTGAAAGGGTTGCCTATGCGATAACCTCACAGCATTGCTCCGACGTAGGGACTCCAGAGCGGTGGCTTGCGGCCAACCACTGGATGATGGATGAGCTGTACGGAGAGAAGAACGGCATTTTTTCCGGGGAATCCACTCTGATTAATTGCACAGTCCATGCTCCGGTCGTTATCGGTTTCGGCTGCATTTTGAAGAACTGCACGATCGGCCCCTATGTTTCGGTCATGTCCGGAGCCCAATTGGAGGAATGCCGTATTGAGCACAGCATTCTGCTGCGGGATGTCACAGTGGCCGGAACCGGCGGTACCGTCATTACCGGCATTCTTGGTGAAGAGGCAAGCATCACAGGCACTTCCGTCAGAGGAGCAGTCGCCTTTAAGACCGGAGGAGATCAAGGATGAAGATTATCCCAAGAAGGCTGGAAGGCGTGTTTGAAATCCGGCTGACCCCTCTAAGCGATCACCGGGGGCAGTTTATGAGACTCTACGACGAATCCATCTTCGCCTCTTACGGCATCAATCGCCGCTGGATTCAGGAGAATCAGTCGGTAACGATCCACAAAGGGACGATCCGGGGACTGCATTTCCAATATTCCCCCAGTACGGAAACCAAACTTGTAAGGGTGGCTGCCGGCGCCGTGCTTGACGTATTTGTAGATTTGCGTAAAGAGTCCCCGACCTTCGGAGAATGGGACAGCATTGAACTGTCCGAAGACAACCGGGCGATGATCTATATCCCCCGCGGCTTCGCCCACGGTTTCTGCACGCTGTGCGATCACTGCGCCGTACAGTACAAAGTAGACTCGAAATTCTCTCCCGAAGAAGATAGCGGTATCTGCTGGAATGATCCGTTGGTCGCTGTGAAATGGCCGACGGACACTCCGATTCTCTCGGATAAAGACAAAAATCTGCCGACGCTGGATATGTTCCTATCGCAAAATAAAAGGCTTGATTCGGTATGAGATATATCGTAACCGGAGCGGGAGGCTTTATCGGAAGTTCTTTGTGCGACCAGCTTCGCCGGGAAGGCCATGAGGTGGTGCGGATCTTCCGCAGCCCGCCTGCGTCTGCAGCCAATTCGGTGGGAGCCTATGAGGATATTGCAGCGGATGTGCTCACGGACGGCTTCACCGGACTTCGCCTCGGCGGAGATGCCGTGATTCATTTGGCAGCCGCCAACGATATCGTTTCCAGGGATGGCCGGGAAGGCCTAAAGCTCTCTTTGATCGGGACCAAAAATGTGCTCGATTTTGCGGTGAACAACGGAATACCTCAAATGATTTTCTTTTCGACCATACAGGTGCTCGGATCGGAGCTGCAAGGGATGATCACGGAAGAGTCGGCCGTTCTGCCTGAGAACGATTATGCCGCCAATCATGCGGTGGCTGAACTGTATACGGAAATGTACGCAAGAAAGGGACTGCTGCGTGCAGTCAGCATCCGGCCGACGAATGTGTACGGCCACTTTTCCTCTCCGACGATCAACCGCTGGAGTCTGGTTCCGGCCTGCTTTTGCAGGGAAGCGTTCTTTAACAAGACCATTACCATCCGCTCTTCTGGGAGACAAAGAAGAAACTTTGTCAATGTAGAGAGTGTAGCCAAGGCGACAAGCGCCGTGCTGGCGAACTTCCCTTCTTCCTATGACACGTTGAATATCGGCTCCCCGTTTCATATGACTATTCTGGAAGCTGCGAAATGTGTAAAGCAGATTCATGATGAAATGTATCCCGATCCGGTCCAGCTCCTCATTCTAGGGGATGAGCCGCAGCAGGAGAACCGGTTTGAAATTTCCCTGCGGAAATTGGAGGACCGGTACGGATTCAAGGAGCACCTCGGGGCCGGAGATTTCCGCAAGGAGATCGGCCTCATCTTCCGCAGCCTGGAGCGCTCAGCTCAATGAGCGCTAGAGGGCGTACAGTCCCTTGCAAAATAAGAAGCCAGCAAGCCTTTCGGTTATTGAAAGACTTGGCTGGCTTCTGTTTTTTTCTATTGCAGCGTTTCAGTTTTACGCGAGTAACTTTGATAGGGTGGGGTAAGCTGTTTTTCTTGCAAGGTTTGACCAACCATCGAATCGCTTTCGCGGATTTGAGCTTAAGAAACAAACAAATGTTCGATAACAACACATCTAATAGCATATATCACCCTTCGTTAACATGAATGGTATTTATTGGTAAAATATCCCCATTAACCTAAAATAGTTTTATGTTATTGTTATCTAGTATTTGAATAAAATAAATAGGAGTTAATGTAATGAAAAAAGTGTTTTGGGCTTCTTTTCTGCCAGTTTACTAACAGCAATGGTTCTATCTTACCTACCTGCACAAGTAAACGCTGAGTCTCTTACTGACTCATACGATTTTGACAAGAAGGTTTATTCTGATGAGTTAAATAAAGCTGCAAAAGATAGTGCAAGAAATTCCAAAGAGTTTAAAGTTGATCAATTTTCAATGTCTGTAAACGGGAATAAGCTGCCTCGTGAATTTTTCACTAAAAGCGAGACTGAATCGGCAGACAAATATTTGAAACAACTTGAGCCAGATTCTATTTCTTCAAATGTAGTTACTGAAGCATTGACGGATTACGCATATAAGTGGGAATCGAACCAAAGTTATAAAGGTGTTGCTTCAAGTGTTACACTTCCATCGACTGTATCAGTCGCTGCAAACACTTCAGGGCAATATGATGTTCCTTACATCTATATTGGTATGAATAAGGCAAGCAATAATGATCCCAAAGCAGAATATGGTCTACACTATTTAGCAGCCTCACATGCATGGGTTCCATTTTGTGGTTACCATGAAAATGGAGTTTTCAAGTGGTGGCAAGGTTCACCATACTATGGATCTACAGCTGATTTAAAGATGAAAACAGATGGATATTCTGGCAGTTTAGGTAAAGTAGACCTGTATCTTAACGGAGTCCTTGTAAAAGACGACGCATTGGTTGATTTAGTTTCTGATAGTGTGAAGATTAAACGGGTTAATACTATTGTAAAACGTACAACCGTTGGAGCATATTCACCTATGACATGGAATAACACTTCAGCCTTCATGAATAATGCCTGGTATTTATGGGCAGAGTCTTCAACCATGACTGCGTCCCCTACAAATACAGTTCCATCCAAAACCATCACTAGTGGTTTGTCAAAATATTATAATGAAAATGTAGGCTTTAATCCGTAATTTTCTATTCGACAAACAACATAGGAAGAAGGTACATTCAAGATGAACAAATGGCTGAGGATTTTACTCTCGTTACTTTTATGCATGGCAATTCTACCCTCGGCGGCTGATGCTTCTGTGGATACCGTGAAGATTTACGTGAATGGGGTTCTTTCCACGCCGACAATCCCCCCTAAAATTATCCATAATCGAATCTGGATTCCCGTTAGAGTCTTGTCCAAGATATTGAATCAACACATACAATGGAATCAAGCTTCCAAAGCTCTCGTTACGACCAAAAGCAGCAAGAAGGTTGAATTGAGACTTTCAAAAGGCGTTACTTACCTAAACGGCGACCCAGTCGATGCTGATCTATCCATTCAAAATTGGCAAGGAAAGATCTATATTCCGGTCCGATTGCTGCCCTACCTATTTGATGCTTCAATTTCTTGGAATCAGGCATCCCGGACGCTCAATATCCTGTCGGACCCTACTGACGGTACTGTACCTGCGTTATCTTCTGAACTTAGAAATAAACTGAATGTGCTCGGCCTCCCTGAGGGGATATCTATTGTAGAATATTCCTTGTCAAGATCCGGAGTCCCTAATGATAGTTCCCTGCCGGAGCGACAAAATCTTGAGGGCATTGCCCTCACTTTGACGGTACAGAACAACCGAAAGGAAGCGGTTGAGAGTCAGGATCTGCTCTATACTGTTAGCAAGTCACTTCACCTGACACCTGACGATTCGGGTACTTTAACTGATAATAAAAAATCTGTTTCGATTCAGCCCAACGGTCGTGCGACCTTTATGATTTCCTCTACAGCTTACGCCAACGAGCAGATTCAAATCCGACTAAGTGATGCATCCGATGACTTGAATTGAGTTAAGTTATTACTCCAGCCTGTCGTGCAGAATAGGCATGGCAGGCTGTCTGTGTAAGTTCAAGCGCCAGTTCAATTGAAAGAGGTCGCAAACCATATTATTGTGGTGTAGTCTCCAAATAACAGAAAAGGACACTTTCAAAAAGGTGCCCTTTTCTAATTATTTGGGGTTTGTTCTTATCGTATCAGGGGACTAATGTTCAAATGACATCAGCCATTTCCATGGCATGCGGGACACCCCTTCCTTTACCAAACCTCTCCTAATCAGCCGCCAGCCTGCTCAAATCCCCCAATCTGTGCGCGGCAAAACTCAAGCATGTCTTCCCCATTCAAGTAAGCTTTATACCACGCGGCGGTCTGAGCCAGGGCCGTATCCAGATTCCATCTGGGACGCCAGCCCAGCCGGGCCTTTGCCTTGGAGCAGTCAAGCTTCAATGCAGCGGCTTCATGCAGCTTATCATCTGGCACCACTTCATAGGCAGCTCCCTCTCCCCATAAACGGCAAAAACGGCTGACTACCGATTCAACGCTCTGCGCATCCTGCTCCTCCGGCCCGAAGTTCCAGCCTTCCGCATACCGCACTCCATATTCATACAACCGCTGAGCCAGCAGCAGGTAACCGCCAAGCGGCTCCAGTACATGCTGCCAGGGGCGTACCGAACGCGGACTCCGAATGACCAGGGGAACTTGATCGCCGAAGGCCCGGAAGCTGTCGGGGATCAGCCGTTCACCGGCCCAATCTCCGCCACCGATCACATTGCCGGCCCTTGCCGATGCGATGGCCACACCGTGCTCCTCATACCGGCTAGGGTTAAAAAAGGAATCCCGGTACGAAGCGGTGACGAGCTCGGAGCAGGCTTTGCTGTTGGAATAAGGATCAAAGCCGCCAAGCCTGTCATTTTCCCGGTATCCCCAGAACCATTCCTTGTTGCTGTAGCATTTGTCCGTCGTAACGTTAACGACCGCCTTAATCCGGCCTCCTTGGGAATTATTCTGGCGCACCGCTTCGAGTACATGTACGGTTCCAAGCACATTAACCGCATACGTATCCACCGGCCGCTGATAGGATTCCCTGACGAGCGGCTGCGCGGCGAGATGAAATACAATATCCGGATCGGCATCCTGCATCGCCTTCTGCAGGCGGTCGGCATCCCGGATATCCCCCGTGATTGAGGTCAGAAGCCGGCCCGCATTAGAGCACTCGTACAGGCTGGGCTTAGTCGGAGGCGCTTCGGAGTAGCCGGCAACCTCCGCTCCAAGCCGGTGCAGCCAGATGGACAGCCAAGAACCCTTAAAGCCCGTGTGGCCGGTAAGAAACACCTTTTTGCCTTTCCAAAAGTTTATTTTTTCCACGGAGCATTCCCCGATTTCCATAATTGATCCAAATAATTCTTGTCCCGCAAAGTATCCATCGGATGCCAAAAGTCTTCGAATGGATAGCCCATCAAGTGGCCTTCACTGGCAAGACGCTCCAGCGGCTCCTGCTCAAATACCGTTCGGTCTCCCTCGATATATTGAAACACTTGCGGCTCAAGCACAAAAAAGCCCGCATTAATCCAAGAGTTGTCGCCTTTGGGCTTCTCCCTGAAAGCCTCCACCCGTTGCTGGTCATTAAGCTGCATCGCACCGAACCTTCCCGGAGGCTGGGTTACGGTTACCGTGGCTAATTTACCGTGACTGCGGTGGAATTTCAGCAGAGCGCTAAGGTCAATCGAAGAGAGTCCGTCACCGTAAGTCATCATAAAAGTCTCGTCCCCGATGAACTCGGCAATCCTTTTCAGTCTACCACCGGTCAGCGTCTCCAGCCCCGTATCCACCAGGGTAACCTTCCAGGGTTCCGCCTTGCGCTGATGAATTAACATTTCATTGTGGTTGGTGTAATCGAACGTGACATCGGAGTTATAGAGATAATAATTAGAGAAATATTCTTTGATTACATTGCCTTTATAGCCCAGACAAATGACAAAGTCGTTAAATCCATAGTGGGAATACAGTTTCATAATATGCCACAAAATCGGTTTCTCTCCAATTTCGATCATCGGCTTCGGCTTCAGATGCGATTCTTCGCTGATGCGTGTGCCGTAGCCGCCCGCCAGAATTACTGCCTTCATTCCGGACATCCCCTTTCAGGATTTATGTGAAATTGTCCTCTCAATAAACGGTTTAGAACACCATTCAGCGCGATTGGATCATGGTTCGCCATCCACTTCTCCCCCTCTTACAATAGATTCCTGCGGAGGGACTCTAGTCATGGACAATTGAACCGGGCAATCCGCATATTTTGACCAGGTTGGGCAGAAGGATGCTTAAGGTTATAGGCAGACTCCGTATGCAGCGATGAAACGGAAATCATATGATGTCTTAGTCCATATACAACGCTTAAGTACAGGAGGGTTCTCCATGAGAATTCTGCAAGTCGCGCCAAATCATGAAACAGTCCCTCCACACAGGGATGGCGGAACGGAACGCATCATCTATGAGCTTTCCAAAGGGCTAGCCGACAGGGGGCATGAGGTTATTCTCTTTGCTCCATCCGAAAGCCATATCCCGGGAAGAGTCATTCCCTATCCATTTTGGGGAGATGACTCCATCGGATCTTATGTTATGGAAAATCTTCCGCAAAACATTGATATCATTCATGACCATACCTTTGATTCTGCGATCAGCCGAATTGGGGTGAATGTTCCGTTAGTGCATACCATTCATCTGCCGGTCTTCAACCCCGTTGGATTTCCGATATATGTAAGCCGCAGCGCAAGAGAATCGATAGGCGGCGGATACGGATTTAACGTTCACAACGGTATTGTTCCTGAAGAATATGAGTTCAGCCATGACAAAGAAGATTATCTGCTCTTTATGGGCAGGGTGGTCCGGGAAAAAGGAATACTTGAAGCGATGGATCTTGCGGAAATGACCGGACAGCGGCTCGTTATAGCCGGACCGCTCCATGATGAAGAGCTTTTTTATAGTGAGATTTCTCCCCGGTTGAAACGCAACTCCCTGCTCCAATTTGTCGGTCCGGTCGGCGGGAGAATCCGCCAGGATTTATTAAAGAACGCCAAATGTCTTCTCTTTCCCATCCAGTGGGCCGAACCGTTCGGGCTTGTGCTGGTTGAAGCGATGGCCTGCGGAACTCCTGTACTTGCTCTGTCCAAAGGGGCCGTTCCGGAAATACTGGAGCCCTTCCCCGAGATGATGTGTGACTCCATCGAACAAATGAAAGAAAAACTTTATGATTACCAGCCCCCCTATCCCCCCGACCAATTAAGATACCATGTCGAAGAAAGATTTTCGGTATCCAGAATGGTCGAAGGCTATCTTGAACTGTATCAAATAGCCATCTCGGAGCACGGGGGAAAATAGGAGGGATTATTCATGTATGAAGAAAGCACATTGCGGTTTGACGGCAACGGCTGGATTAAGTTTCAGCGAACCTGTGAGATTAGCAATAACTTTACTTATGAATTTTGGGTAAAAGCGGAAGAGGAACAAATTCTGGACGAAGAACGGAATACAGGGACGGACGGCATCAGCGGAAGAAAATTCTTGGTGGGACCGGATTTCTACCCGGTGGGGTCTGCGGGCTGCGGAATCTCGGTGGGTACGAACGGAATCTCGGTCTTCGAACATTGCGTCAATCATCTTCCTGCAAGGCTCGTCTTTGCGCATGATTTCTCGGAATGGCAGCATGTTGCTGTCATTTGCGACAACAAGAAGCTGCGGCTGTATATTAACGGAACTGGGGTAAAGGGAGAAAGCATGTCCACCAATGTAGAGCATATCATTCCCTCTCTCTGCCTCGGCGGAAATATGTATGGTACTTTCAAAGGTCAGGTCCGGGAGTTTCGCTTATGGTCGTCGGTCCGAAGCGCGGAAGAGATTCGGGATTACATGTATTCGAAGCTGGATGGAGAAGAGGCGGGCCTCTATTTCTACCGCGATCCAAGCAGAAGCATTGCAGTGATCAATGGGATTAAAAGAACTTTTGCAGCTAGCATAGTTATGCCTTCCTATAACCGCTGCCCTTTGAACTACTTCTCCCTGCTGAGTCTGGAGCGGCAGCAATTTCCGCTTCAGCAGCTGGAGGTTATTTTTCTGGATGACGGCTCTACTGATCCTACGCCTGTCGTTTATTACTCGGTGTATCCGGAATACTCGTTCATTTATGTGCAGCAGCTTAAGAGCAGAGGAAGATCCAAAATCCGGAACATCGGCACAAGCATTGCCGTGGGGCATACCCTGCTCTTTGTGGATGCCGAGATGATATGCGGGCCCGACTTTGTCATGAACCATGTCAACCACCATCAAAGCGGAGAAAACAAGGTTGTATCCGGCGCCATGCGTTCAAGACTCCTGTATACGATGACCGGTCCCGGTTATTCTTCAGGACAGAAGGCGGCAATAAGCTCATTGTATGCCGGTCACCCGATCGCCGCGCCGATCGTTGAGCGGCTGATGCAGGGAGACGAGACGCCGGTACAGCTGCTCCCCTTTGAAATGATGTTTGATCCCGGGCACCTTAACTATTGGAGCAACAAGAATGGATTCTTCGAGAACATCCTGCAAACCTATGGCAGCAGATTTAAACTGTTTAATTACGCCTGGGTGAATCTGATCACGAATAATGTCTCAATGACCAAACGTTTTTATGATGAGCTTGGCGGATTCGAGGAATATTTCGAGGGATTCGGCTGGGAGGACTGGGAGCTTGGCTACCGCGCCGCCCGAAATGGAGCGATATTTATTCATGATGACGCATTGGTTAACTACCACCAGGAACATCCGGTTTCTTCGGATAACCACATCGATGCCCGCTGGAATTTCATTAAACTTTGTGAAAAGTATCCACATGAGATGGAGATCAAATTATTCGTTCTAACCATGGTGCCTGACTTTGCGACCCTGCCTGTCCTTAGCGATTACTTGTCGGATTACAACAATATCAGGGCGATATACAAGAACCGGTTCAAGTCTTTGCATCATTACCTGAACCAGACGCTTGACCTGATGATTGCAAGCCTTCGGTACAATAATTCAGTCGCGCTGCCCATTGCCCGTCCGGCATCCTGGTATGAAGAAGAGAAAGCAGTCAGCGAAGATATCGCCGCGGTCAAAGAGATGGGTGTATTTCCAAAGCTGGTAGAGCTGTATGAGCGAGTATCCAAATACTATTATTGATTCGATGCTTTTACATGGTGAATATCAAGTGTTGGCGAAAAAGCCGTGACGGGATAGCCGTCACGGCTTTCAGAGCTGAACGCATCTATACTAATTTGCGCGGCGATAAATCCATCCTGTCAGCTTGCTTACCGCCCAGACAAACATCGTGACGGCCATCATATCGAAGCAGACATTGAACAGAAACAGATGCTTGCCGATGTCCGCTCGTCCGTCTCCGAGGATCGGAACCAGGAAGGCGAATATCCCAATGAGTCCAAGCAGCATCATCAGTTCGCAAGCCACTCGCTGCCGCTGGTCCGCGCTTCGCAGATATTCATACAGCGCCCCGGCATAATAAACGGCGTAAAAGATGGCCAGAAATACGAGATTATGCGACAGCACATTATTTTTCAACTGGCTCCAACCGCTGTAGGAATAGGCGAGAGCGCCCGGCGGCTTATTGTCAGCCTTCTCGAAATTCCCGAGATACGAAGGGCGAATCGCCATACTGTTCGCTGCGGCGTAACGCATATTGTCCAGCAGTCGGCCGGGATGCTTCAGATAGAACAGCAGCACATCCTTGTGGGATATCCGGCTGTAAAAATCGGGAACGAGCGACGGGTCATCCTGCTTGATCGACGTCCCGCTCTCGAAATAATTCGTACCCGCCAGCACCTCCAGCCGCTCGGGCAGCCCCAGCTCCCTGAGGTCTCCTTTCACATCCGGCGAACCGTTCAGAATACCGTAAAATACCGTCTGGTACAGATTGATATGCTTCAAATCCTTGGGCGCGGCGGCGTACATAATGACGGAAATAAGAAAGATGGCAGCCGAGAAACGGATCGCCGCTTTGCGGAAGCCCGCAGTCCCTTGAAGCGACGCCAGCCGCAGAAAGATCAGGGCGAAGGCAACGCCGATGGGCGCGTTCTGGATTTTGGAGCAGGTCAGGAAGAAGATGGCGGCAAAAAAGAGCCACAGGTCCTTGACGGACGGCGTTTCCCTGGAAAGAAGCCTCAGCCCGAGGGCGAAGGCCAGCAGCATAAATACGAGCGAGACCGGCTCGCCGAACAGCGAATTGAAGTACGCGAGATAGCCAATATCGTAAAAGACGAACAGCAGCGCTCCCGCCAACAGCAGTCCCGTTACATAGGAGCCGCGGGCGTTATACTTGACCAGCAGCCAGGTCGCCGCGAGCAGCAATAATCCGTACACCGCAGCCAGCATCCGGATGTCGAACCAGCTTCCGTGCAGCAAACCGCCCAGCAGCCTTGGAACGAGCACGATAAAAATCTGCGACGAGGGGTAGAACCCGCGGAACAGATGATCATACGCAAACCGGGAATGGCTGTAGCTGAAAAAGCGGTCTTGATACGCCTCCGGTACGTTGTAATAATTCAGGCCGATCGTATTCATCATGCGCAGAAAGTCGCCGTTGTCGGCCACTCCGATGAACGGCCCGAGGAACAGCAGGCCGAGCAGCAGGCCAAGGCCCGCCGCCGCCCCGAGTACATGCGGTTTTAACCATCTTTTCATTGTCTTTTTTCTCTCCCAGCTTCTTCATCGTTCAGCCGACGTACCGTGACCGCTAACGTCTTGGCAGCAGCTTTACATATTCGTCCGACAGGCTCATCCATTGCAAAATATACTTGTAATCCCGCTCATACTTGGCAAAATCGGCGATCCTTTGCAGCGTCTTCAGCGAGACGGCCTCGCCGTCCTGAAAGCTTTTGCCCGGAACGAACAGAATATCATCATTGAAAAAAGACCCCGAAGGCAGATAGTACCTCATTCCCGCCACATTATGCTGTATATTCAGCAGATCGTGTCCGAACGGCGTGACCCCTTCGTTTTTCAACGATATCCCCAGCAGATTGGCCAGTGTCGGCATGATATCCAGCTGTCCGCCCGTCCGTTCGACCGTCTTCCCCTGCTTCGAGCCGGGCATGTGAATAATAAGCGGAATATTGAAGCGGCTGATGCGGTTGTCGTATTTGATCCCCAGCGCACCCTCCACCTGCTCCGGCGGAACGTCCTGCGGCTGAAGTCCGAAATGGTCGCCGTAAAAGACCAGCAAGGTGCTGTCCCACAGCCCACTCTGCTTTAGTCCGTCAATCAGCGTTCCGATGGCATAGTCGGTATAGTTAATCGCGGTCAGATAATCGCCGAGCATGGTGCCTTCGAGATTATCCGGCACGGTTATTTTTCGGAACGAATCCGGAATTTGAAAAGGGTGGTGGCTCGAGGCCGTCACGAACTGGGCATAAAAAGGCGTCCCCTTCCTCTTCAGTTCGGCCAGCTTCTCTACGCCCGTAAGGTACAACTGCTCATCCGAAGCGCCAAAGGCGTTAAAATGGTCGTTTTTATAGTAAGGCTTGTCATAATACCCGCTGAATCCGAGCGCCGCGTACAGCTCCTTCCGGTTCCAGAAGCCCACTTTATTCACGTGAAACGTATAGGATTCATACCCTTTCTTCTCCAGTACGCGGGGCAGGCTCGGCAGTGTCCGGTCTCCAAAGCCCGTGGACATCGCCAACGAGCCGATCGGATAAATGGACGTATTGCTCATAAATTCGGCATCCGAGGTGTTGCCCGGACCAATCTGCTGAAAGATGCGGGGAAAATAAAACCCTTCATTCGCCAGCTTGTTCAAATTCGGTGTCAGCTCCTGCCCGTTCAGCGACTGATGCAGCGGGAAGTTCTGAAAAGCCTCCATTTGCACGACGATGACATTTTTGCCTTTCATGGAACCATAGAAGGCTGCGGACGGCGTGCCGGACGGCGCTCCTCCATAGTTATAGGAGGACTCCAGCGCCTCCGCCTTGGCGATCGTATCCTTGATGTTGCCGATGCCGAGCAGTTCATTGTTCCGGCGCTCCCGAATCGCGGCTACGACCTCGTAGTTCAGGAAGCCCGCGTTTTCGGCCTGCACCAGCTCGTTCGTAATCCCCGAAGCGGCATGAATCGAATAGGCGGACAGCGAAGCGCCCCCGATGATCGAGACGAACAGTACGACCAGAAAGGCGCCTCGATGCTTCGGAGGCGAGTAAGCCGAGCGCATGTCCCTCGGAGCCGGCTTCCAACGGCGGAACAAGCGGTATATCGCATACACAGCAAAGTCCGCAAAGAACAAATAATCGACCGGCTGAATCGTCGACTCCACGCTGTCCCTGATCTGGAACACCTGATTCAGCTCATAAAGAGCCAGATAAGTCGGCACCGAGCCGAAATGATTGAAATAGACGCTTGCGGCGAACAGCAGCAGCGACAGCAAGCCGCTGAGTATCCAGAATGCGGCGTTCTTCGCCCTGGAAGGCACGGCCACAGCCAGAATTCCCATCAGCAGCAGCACCGGCGCGGCTTCCGCCAGCACCCACTCCCATGCGATCCGGTCGAAGAACAGCAACCGCAGCAGAAGCAGCTTCAATACGAGCAGCGCGGACACGGTATAGAACCCGGCGGCGGTCCCTTTATTTTTTCCGTTCATGCTTACCCCTCTTATTTGTAAAATTCGTGTAATACCCATTATAGTCAAAATAGAGCGAACCTCAAAGGCGATCGTGCAGCGCTGCTATATTTATGTATTTTCGCTTAAACAATAACCATGGGGTGAGAAGATGAAAGAGAAGACGTTTGTGCTGGCGCCGGATTCCTTTAAAGAGAGTATGACGGCAAAAGAAGTCTGTATCGCGATGGAAAAAGGGCTGCGAAAGGTCTACCCGTCGGCTAATTATATTCAAGTTCCGATGGCGGATGGCGGCGAAGGGACGGTGCAGTCGCTGGTCGACGCCTCGCGCGGACAAATCCATTACAAGGAAGTAACGGGACCGCTCGGGCAGCCGGTGACAGCCAAGTACGGCATTCTGGGCGACGGAAAGACCGCGGCAATCGAGATGGCTTCCGCAAGCGGAATTCATCTGGTGACCCCGGAAACGAAGAATCCTTTGATTACGACAACCTTTGGAACGGGTGAGCTGATTCGTGAATGTCTGGACCAGGGAATCCGAAAAATGATCATCGGCATCGGGGGAAGCGCAACGAACGACGGCGGTACAGGCATGGCCGAAGCGCTTGGAGCCAAATTTCTGGACGAGGATGGAAAACCTCTGCCCCGGGGAGGAGGAAGTCTGGACCGGCTGACCCGTATTGACATTTCCTCGCTCGATGAACGGCTACGACATGCAGAGCTGATTGTGGCGTGCGACGTTACAAATCCGCTGTGCGGGGAGCATGGCGCCTCTTATGTGTTCGGTCCGCAAAAAGGAGCCACGCCCGAGATGGTGCGCAGACTAGACGCCAACCTCGCCCATTATGCGGAGATCGTGAAGCGGCAGCTTCAGAAAGATGTGCAGGATATACCGGGAGCCGGCGCGGCCGGCGGTTTGGGCGCGGGTCTGCTGATCTTTACACAGGCGGTGCTCCGTAAGGGCATCGGAATTGTTGTGGAATATACCGGCTTGAAGGAGAAGCTGGCGGATGCGGACTTTGTGTTTACCGGGGAAGGCGGCATCGATTTTCAGACCAAATTCGGCAAAACCCCTTATGGGGTAGCCCGGGCCGCCAAAGAACGCGGCAAAAAGGTGATTGCCCTGGCCGGGTATATCGGAGAGGGAATTGATACGCTGTATGCAGAGGGCATTGATGCGGTATTCGGCATTGTTCCGGGCGCATCGGGCCTTGAGAAGCTGCTGGCGGAAGGGCCGCGCAATGTGGAACGAACCTGCGAGAATATTGCAAGGGTACTGAAGCTGAGTGAATAACAGAACCATCTAAGGAGGAGATTACTTATGGAAAATGGGAAGGTGCCAGCCGTTAGCCCAATCAAGGTGATCCTTACCGGCGCTACGGGCATGGTCGGTGAAGGCGTCCTGCATGAATGCCTGCTGCATCCCGATGTGGAGGAGGTGCTGGCGGTCAACCGACGACCCTGCGGCATATCCCATCCCAAGCTGAAGGAAATCATCCATGCCGATTGGTTCAACCTTGCGCCCATCCGGGATCGGCTTACGGGCTATGACGCCTGTTTCTTCTGCCTGGGCGTATCTTCTGTCGGTAAGAACGAGGCCGAATACGCGCGGCTGACCTACGACTTGACGCTGCATGCGGCCGAGCTGCTTGCGGGACTAAATCCGCAAATGGTATTTTGCTACGTTTCGGGGGAAGGTACGGACAGCACCGAACAGGGCCGCAGCATGTGGGCCCGGGTGAAGGGCAGGATCGAGAACCGGCTGCTGCGCCTGCCCTTCAAGTCAGCGTACATGTACCGCCCGGGCTATATTCATCCGACCAATGGCTTGCGGAATACCCACCGCTACTATTACGCTTTGACCTGGCTGTACCCGGCGCTTCGGGTTCTCTTCCCCGGCCATGTCATTACGCTAAAGGAGCTGGGGCAGGCGATGATCCGGTCTGCCGTCCACGGCGCGGACAGTTCCATCCTGCACAGCCGGGATATTGCGGCTTTGGCGAAGCGGCGGTGAAATTATTTTAGAGTATCAACCGAAAATCTCCATATCTTTCCCGAGATGTTGTAAGAAATTGAGATAGCTGGAACTCCCGGCTTGGTGAATGCGGCGATACCGGGGGCTTTCGGATTTTTCTTAAATTGATAATCTTTGAGCTCAAGATGTAAGCCGTATGCCGAATTTAGAGCTTCCGCCTCCGAACGCAGCTTCTTCTCACTGATAGCGAGCAGTTGTTTGTCCCGTTCGGCCTGCACCGAAGCGGAGTCTGACTTCCCATCGAACAAAGCAGGATCGCTCACCCCGTAGACCATTCGGACCTTGTTATCCATCGTAACTAATGCCTCGCCAACGGATGCCCCCTCGCTAAAACCTAGTGTCAGCAAATCTGATGTTCCTTTAACGAAGCGGAAGGCTCTGGATAAAGAAGGGGTTCCTGTATTCTTGTTCATGATCTTTAACGCCTTGATTCCCGCATCTATCGTAACAGGGTCCAGGGTTCCGATGTCTATTTTGCAGCTCATTACCGTAATGTCTCCGTTGATGAACTCGACCCGTGCATCCGCTGCCCTGAATGTGGTTCGGATGGCTGCCGTTTTGTCTTTGGCAGCATCATAATCGACATGACGGGAAGCGGAATAAGCAAAGCTTCCTCTATACCCCAAACTCGCCAGCGCCGTTCTTGCTCCCTCACTCATTTTCTTCGCCACATCCCCAGGTTTAAGCGTACTGTTCACCTGAGCCCGTACCAACGCCCCTGTTTCCGTACTGATCCATATTTTGGCGGTATTGTATCCACTGCGGTACGAATAAAGGATCTGCTTCTTTTTCGATAGGTGGTCAGAGTATTCCAGAGGAAAAGAGGTACCCACCATATCCCGCATCGCCTTATCGGCCGTATTCCTCATGTTCGCCTCATTAACAACTCCCGCAGTAGTTGAACTAACATTATCCTTTCCCCGGTAACCGGAGAGAGGACCATCCGCTGCCGCCCAGCCCAGTCTGGCGATGGTCAACGCAATGCAAACGGCAGCGGCTGTTTTCAAATAGCGGGTACCCCGGCGTTTCCGGGCCGATCGGAGCTGACCCTCACGGATGGTGCGAATCACATTCTCCGCATGCTCTGCCGTAAATCCGTGCTTTTCAAAGGGGCCGGCCGCCACACGCTCATACCAATTCGGCTTGTTGTCCATTATTCCATCTCCTTCAGCTTGGATTGAACCTTGCGGCGGGCGCGGTACAGCCTCGATTTGACGGTTCCGGGGGACCAGCCCGTAAGTTCTGCTATTTCTTTTGCCGACATCCCGTACTTCAAATCGAGCACAAGCGCTTCACGGAAACCCGCGGGCAGCTTCATAATGACATCCCAGATTTCGTTGACATACATGCTGCTGAAATACTGCATTTCCGCCGAAGCGGCAACAACCATTCCTCCGCCTGCGTTCACCCCGATCTTTTCCGTCCGATCCGGCAGCGCAGTGAAATCTCCCCACAGACTTGCTTTGAAAAAACGGGATTTTCGGTGGGAGAACACCGCATTGCGCGCAATGGAGAACAGCCAGGTTTGAAAAGAAGACCCTCCCCGGTACGTCCCGATGCGGTAATAGCATTTCACAAACACTTCCTGCGCCAGCCCGTCCGCCAGCTCGATGCTTGACGTCAGATAATAAATATAATTCCAGACGTCGTCGCCGAATCGCTCCATCACAGCCCGAAGCGTATCTTCGTCCATATGGTCTGCATCTTTCAGTTCATCTAAATTCAATGCATTCACCTCACTGGATTAGACGATGGCAAGTGCGGAACAGTTCCCGTTACCGGAAAAATAAAAGGGCAGCCCAATTCATCCCATATACAAATGGAAATGGATGGAGTAAGATGATGGCATTCTTTTTTCACCTAAGGAGGACAATCAATGGCGCAAGAGAACGCAAAAACGGTCCCGCCCGAGGACGTGACCATTAATGGATTCGGCATTGAACTGAACGACAAACATAAAGGGCGCATTGACCAATATGTGGAGCTTTATGAAAAACGCATCGTCGCCCATCTGGATGAGGAATACAACAAGCAGACGGGTCCCGGCGGAAAATTGGCCGACCGTATCGCCTCTTTCGGCGGAAGCTGGACGTTCATCATTTATTTCACTTGCTTTTTGGCGCTATGGATTATTTGGAACGTGCTTAGCTTCACCCGGCATTTTGATTCGCCGCCGTTTATTCTGCTGAATCTATGCCTGTCCTTTCTGTCCGCGTTCCAGGCTCCGGTCATCATGATGAGCCAGAACCGGCAGGCCGCGCGGGACAAACATGAGGCGATTATTGACTTTGCGATCAACTACAAGGCGGAGCAGGAGATCGACGACATGCAGGGCCACCTGCACCGGATTGAAGCGGAGCTTCAGGAGCTGAAGTCCCTTCTCATGAACCAGCATAAGAACAATAAATCATCCGATTGAGCAAAATAGCTTCATTCATGGATATTTCCGAATTACTATAACTGCGTTATGCCCGCCGAAGCCGAAGGAATTGGACATGCCGATCTCAAGATCCCTTACTCTGGCTTCATTGGGCACATAGTCCAAATCACAGTCCGGGTCGGGGTTCTCCAGGTTGATCGTCGGCGGAATGACGTTGTTCATAAGGCTCTTGACCAAGGCGATTGCTTCCGCTCCGCCGGCAGCGCCGAGCATATGTCCCGTCATCGATTTGTTGGCCGTAACCGGAATGCGGTAAGCGTCATCCCCAAACAGGGCTTTAATCGCCTTCGTTTCGGAGAGATCCCCAAGTTCAGTGCTGGTGGCGTGCGCGCTGATTACATCAATGTCCCCAGGCGACAGACCGGCTGATTGCAGCGCCCGCTTCATCGCCTGATAAGCTCCTCTTCCTTCCGGATGGGTTGCCACCATATGATAGGCGTCGGAGCTGGCTCCGTAGCCGATCACCTCCGCGTAAATCCGCGCATCCCGCCGCTGCGCATGGGCGAGCGACTCCAGAACGAGAATGCCCGCGCCCTCGCCGATCACAAATCCATCCCTTTCCGCGTCGAACGGGCGGCTAGCCCGCCGGATGTCGCCATTACGGACAGATATAGCATGCGCGTTGCCGAAGCTGGCGAGCGAGATTTCATTGATCGCCGCTTCCGCGCCTCCGGCCAAAATAACGTCCGCATCGCCGAACCGGATTGCCCGGAAGGCTTCGCCGATGGCTGTATTGCCGATGGAGCAAGCCGTTACAGGCGATAATGCCGGACCCAAAGCGCCATAACGGATACTGATCGAGGCCGCGGCCATGTTGGAAATCATCATCGGGACCAAGGTTGGGCTTACCCGGTCCGGCCCCCGCTGAAGCAGCACCTGATATTGATCCAGCAGTGAGCCAATGCCGCCGATGCCCGAACCAACGTATACGCCGAACCGTTCCCGCTCCATCTCCTCCGGCCTAAGCCCCGAATCGGCCATGGCCTGATCGGCAGCGGCGAGCGCAAATTGGGTGAAGCGGTCCATACGCCGCGCATCTTTACGTCCGAACAAAGCCTCCGCGTCAAAATCCCGCACAACCCCGCCAAATTTAGTCTTGTAGGCGGACGTATCAAAGGCATCAATTTCGGATATGCCGGATTGTCCGTCCCTCAGTTTTTTCCAGAATTCCTCTACAGTATTTCCAAGAGGCGAAATGACGCCCATCCCGGTAATGACGACTCTTTCCATACGGAATCCCCCTTCATAAATCTCCCATACTCTAAATCCACCGTTATCATGTCATGAATTTTATCCTATTACAAGTTGCTGTTTAAACTAGTATAATGAGTTCCAGGATAACAATAATTGGAGGGATGATTTATGAATGCCGAGGCCCGGAGGGAAGCGTTGTCCGTCTTCCTGAAATCGCAGCGTGCCAAAATTTCACCCTTGTCGGCAGGCCTGCCCGCCGGTACACGCAGAAGGACGCCCGGGCTTAGACGGGAAGAGGTCGCACAGCTTGCGGGCGTCAGCACTACCTGGTACACCTGGCTGGAACAGGGCCGTGATATCCAGGTATCCGCCTCTGTCCTTGACAATGTCTCCAAGGCTCTCCGGCTTACCGCCGATGAGCGAAGCTACCTGTATTCGCTCGCGCTGGATACGCATACAGGACCTGAATTTCCCTCCGAGACTCAACCTGAAATCCGCCCTTCCCTGCTTAAAATTATAAGGGATCTGAAATATTCCCCGACGATTGTAACGGACCGCCGGTGCCAGATTGTCGGCTGGAATGATGCCGCAAGACATGTTTTTCTCGATTTCGAGCACGTTCCAGCAGCGCAGCGCAATTTGATCCGTCTGCTATTTGCCCGCAAAGAGCTGCAAAGGCTTGCCGTGAACTGGGAGGATTTTGTAGGAGGGTTTCTCGCCATTTTCAGAACCTATTACGGGCAATACGTTGATGACGAATGGTACACCGAATTTTTACGCGACATGAATGAACACTACCCGGATTTCAACTGTCTCTGGCAGCGCAGCACAGTGAACAACGCTCCCGACGTGTTGATCGAGTTCCGGCATTCCAAAGCCGGCAAAATGCTGTTCGAGCTCACCTCAATGCACGTCCACGGCAGCGCCGATTTGCGGTGCATTATCTATACTCCGGCCGCCGACGGGACAGAGATGAAGCTTATGAAGATGATTCAAAAGATATAAAACTTCAACATAAAAAGACCGCGCAGCGCGCGATCTTAATAACAATCATCAAAGTGTTTTAACCATTATAAAATCCGTTTGCTTCTCATCTCCCATGTAAAAGGAGTGGGCTCCGTGTTCAACAAAACCCATTCCTTTATAAAATTGGATGGCACCCTCATTTTTTTCCCATACGCCTAACCAAACCTGCTGTTTATTCTGCTCTTTCGCAATTTCTATGCCTTTATGGATAAGACGCTTCCCCAGACCTTGCCCTTGAAATTTTCTGCTTATATAAATCCTCTCAATCTCAAGCGCCTCGTCAGCAATATTCTCTGATTGGGCGTCATTGACATTAACCTTAAAATAACCAGCCAGCTCTTCATTACTATAAATAAAAAAGAAAAATGAACTTGCATTAGATAATTCTTGTTCTAATTTCTCTAAATTAAATGCTCTTTCCAAATAGGATTTCATATTTTCGGACGTATTCAAATCTCCAAAAGTATCATTAAATGTTTCATAACTTATTTCTTGAAGCATGCGTAAATCTTCGATCGTGCACTTCTTCATAGTGATAGTCATATTATTACTTCTCTCCTGTGGTTAATTAATTTTGTTGCATTTACAACAAAAATGATTTAACTTATATTATCATATGACTATTAATTTTGACCAGTCTAGATAAATAAATCTAGCAAAGGACTGAGAAAATGAAATCTAAAAGAATAACACGGGATAACGATTTAAACAAAGCTTTTGAAATAAGAAAAGAAAGTATTCGATGAACCTCCCCTGCTTACACTTCGTTTAGAAGCAGAGGTTTCTTACCAGCCCCTGCCGTTACTTTCGATAAGCACATAGGTTGGCTATCTGCTTTCGCTGAATGCGGAAATCTAACGGCAAGGCTCAGTAAGCAACACTTGTACAAGTGGGTGGGAACTCACCTTCTACTACTTCTCGCACTCACGCGATTCGTAGATACTTGATTTCTTTTGTTTCGCCCAAATAACGGATATCTCCATAAAGATACTTGGATAATATCCCTTTACTCCCGTGCACATCCCGGTGTTCGGTATAACCGCAGGAACAGTTGTAATTTCGGGTGGACGTTTTTTTTCTTCTCCCGCAACAAGGACATTGTTGGCTGGTGTAGCTTTCATTTATCGTTTTTATCGTGATTCCCTGAGATTCGAGTTTGTATCCGAGCTGCTTCTGGATCTTGCCGAAACTCCAGTTGGACAGCTTTTGGGTCACGGTCCTTCTCTTCTTCTTTTTCGTGTTACGCTGCACGCCGTCGACTTGGCCGACAACCGCCACATTGACTTCATTTTCCGTGCACCACGCTACGAATTGTCTTGTGGTTTTGTGGATGGCGTCATTCAGTTGGCGCTCGCTTTTGCTAAGTATGTATCTTTTAGCCCGGTTGTATTTTTTCCATTGCCGGCTGCCTTTTTGGCATTTGCTCATGAGCTTCTGGATCTCAGCCAGCTTCTTGTTTCTCAGCCTGTGAATACTTCTTACCTTTCTTCCGGTGATGATGATCGACTTGTTTTCGGTGGTCGTTGCCGTGATGGAATGGATTTCACCTAGGTCAATGCCCGCGATTTGGCTGCCATGATTGTCCGCTACCGCTTGTCCATCATCATAGCTCATGGATATCATTAGTTTCCGGTCATATACCAGCTCGATTTCCTTGATATCGGCTTCCGGTAGACGCGGGATAGTGATTTTTATCGGCTGCTGCCGTTTGCCGTTTTGAATACCCAGACTTAAGTAGATCGTATTGCCCTCAATTTTGAATGCTTGATCCACCCATTTCGTGTTGAAGTGCTTCTTCTTCTTGTAAGGGTATTTGGTGCGCAGGCCCTGCTTTCTGGCTTGTTTTGCACTGTCTCTGGCAAAAAGATATTTATGGCAAACCGCCTGTACCGACTGGGAATGTAGAGGGAACTGATTTTTCAGCGCCGCTTGAAGTTCGGTTTTTCCGATCCATTTCCCATCGTGCAGTAGGGCATAGTCTTTGGCCGCCGATAGACACTGATTCCAAACTTCCGCTGAAATCCGGTTACAAGTAAACAAATGTTCCAGATCCGTTTTGGAGGTGTGAAACGCAGTTTTGACACATCGGATCATCTGGTTCTCGCCTCCTTCCCTTGATTCTCGATGTATGCCTTCAGTACGTCCAAAGGTGCACCGCCCACAGTAGTTAGGCAGAAGCTTTGCGACCAAAAGTACTCTTTCCACAGCTTCGTTTTGACTTCGGGAAAGCCTTTTTTGATGAGGCGAGAGCTGGCACTCTTGTAGGCATTGATAAATTTGGATAGTTCGGTATTGGGGTGCGCCTTGAACAGAACATGGATGTGATCGTTATCATGATTCCACTCGCTCAGCGTAATACGATAGTTCTCTCCAATCCGTTCAAAAATGGCCTTTGCATACTCGGAAATCTCGCCAGTAAGCACTTTTTTGCGGTATTTAATGCAGAGGATGAGATGGTAATTCAGGGAGAATACCGAGTGATTATTCGAGTCTAATTTCATTGATACACCAGCCTTATCTCTAACTAAGACTGATTATATCAAATGGGGCTAATATAGATCAATAATTTTCCAGAGTTGTTACCTGGCCGATATTCATCCCCTACCTGTAGAGGAAGGGGACTTCTCTCGGAATGCCGTTAAAGAGCAAGGTGTACCCTTAGACGATGAGTTTGATGAATTCGACACCCTTAATGAGCTTTCTGAACATATTTTGGTCTATTATAATGAACAACCTGTCGGAACTGGACGAATAAGATGGGTTGATGGCTCAGGCAAATTTGAGAGAATCTGTATCTTAGAGTCTTACCGTAAATTTGGTCTTGGAAGAGTAATTATTGAAGCGCTAGAAGAAATCGCGGAAGAAAAAGGAGTGTCCCGGGTAAAATTACATGGTCAAACCCAAGCAGAAGGTTTTTATAAAAAACTTGGCTATCAAACTTCATCAAGTATATTTATGGAAGATGGAATTCCGCATATATTAATGATAAAAGAATTATCTGCTGCGCAGTTATGATAAGGTCGGATGTAACTCATTACTAAAAAGACAAAGACCAGAATTATTGGGTCTGCTAACAGCCCTCATTACTGGTCTTGGTATTGATACATGGCTTTTTATATGGCGTCATTTATTAATTCCGGAACTATGGTTCAGTAAACTCAAAATAACCCCATTACCCCAGCGTCGTGCGGGCCAGCAGCCGTTTAATCGACTGGTCCGATTCGCGCAGCACCGTATCTTTATCTACCGTCTTCAGAATGCCCCGGTCCATCAGGATTTTGCCGTTAACGATCGTGCTCTCCACATCCGCGCGCGTAGCGGAATACACGATCCGGGAGATCGGGTCCACGTCAAAGGACGGGAACGTGTGGAAATTGTACAGGTTCAGGATCGCCAGATCCGCCTTTTTGCCGACCTCGATGCTGCCGATTTCATTCTCCATCCCCACCGCTTTCGCTCCTCCGATCGTCGCCATCCGGAATACGGATTTGGCGTCCATCGCCGTCGGGCCGTGAATCGGCTTCTGGATCAGCGCCGCCAGGCGCATTTCATTGAACATATCGAGGTTGTTGTTACAGGGAGCGCCGTCCGCGCCAAGGCTTACCGAGACATGCTCGTGGATCAGCCCAGTCGTGTCGGCGATGCCGGACGAGAGCTTCAGGTTGGAGCCCGGACAATGGCTGACATGCACGCCCCGTTCCCGCAAAATACGCCGCTCTTCCTCATCCAGCCAGATGCAGTGGGCCAGAATCAGCCGCTCGTTCGCAAGGCCGATATGATCCAGGTAGACGATATTTCGCATGCCGGTCATCGCCTGCACGATCTCAATCTCGCCCTGGTTCTCGGAGGCGTGGGTATGCACCTTGGCCCCGTAACGGGCGGACAAATCGCGCACTTCCTTCAGCAGCGGCTCAGTACAGGAAACGACGAACCTCGGGGAAAAAGCGTAACGGATACGCCCGCCGTCATAGCCGTTCCATTTTTCCAGCAGATCCACGCTCTCCTGAAGCGAAGCGGCCGTGTCCTCCTGCAGCGCCTCGGGGATATCCCCGCCTTTCTGGTCCATCATGACCTTGCCGGAGAGGGCGCGAATGCCGCTCTTCGCAATCGCCTGGAACGCGTAATCCGTGTGATGCACCGTCTCCATATCGACAATCGTTGTCGTTCCGCTGGAGATCAGCTCCCCGATGCCAAGCATGGCGGAGTAGTAGAGCGACTCCCCGTCATGCGCCGCTTCGAGCGGCCAGATGCGCTTGCGCAGCCAATCCATCAGCTCCAGGTCGTCCGCCTTGCCCCGAAAGAGCGTCTGGCACAAGTGGATATGCGTCTGCACAAAGCCCGGAATGACGGTCCGCCCCGTGGCGTCGATCACCGTTTCTTCCGGAAGCGGCACAAGGCCGCTGCCGATTTCCGCAATCAGGTCGTCCTTGATCCGGATGTCGCCGCGCAGAATTTCCTCCTGCTTGTTCATCGTGATTATTTCTGCATTTTTTATCAGAATGCCGCCCATAATTTCTCCCCCTAAATGAAATTGAAAAAGCAAAAAAAGGCCACAAAAACATGCCGGGGCATATTTTCGTAGCCAGAAATTTACGGTTTCCGGTAGAGACCCTTAATCCGATTATTAAGGATATACGAAAAAGATCAAATTTGTATTAATTTATCTTCATCTTAATTCAAGGACAGAATATTTGTCAATAGAAGTGAACAAAGTTTACATATCAAATATAACCGACACAGAGATGCTATAAAATCGACTATTCACCCCGGCGCATTAGGTTTAAAATAACAATGATGTCCTTGAAAAGGAGTGTATATCATTGACAAAAATTGCATGGATTGGAACAGGGCATATGGGACTGCCAATGGCCCGCAATTTGATCAAAGCGGGCATCGGCCTGCATGTCTATAACCGGACTGCGGAAAGAGCGCAGCCGCTCGGCAAGGATGGGGCGGTCATCCGCCGGACGCTGGCCGAGGCCGCCGAGGGAGCAGATTTCATCTTCCTGATGCTGACCAAGGGAGATGCGGTGAAGGATGTGCTTGCCGGGGAAGAAGGGATTCTGGCGCACCTCAAGCCAAATGCTTACATAGTGAACATGAGCACGATCGGCCCGGAGGAAGCCAAGGAATTCGCCCGGCTTACCGGTGAAGCCAGAGGAATTTATGTTGATGCGCCCGTGTCCGGCTCGGTCGGTCCTGCGGTGCAAGCGCAGCTGGTCATCCTTGCAGGCGGGGACCGCGATGCGTTGGAAGCATGCCGTCCTTATCTGGACAAACTGGGAAAGGCGGTCATTCATTTCGGGGACGTCGGAGCGGGCAGCTACGCCAAGCTGGCGATCAATCTGCTGCTCGGCGTAACCGCGCAGGGCGTAGGCGAGGCGCTGCTGTTCGCGGAGAAGTCCGGGCTTGACCGTGAGCTGGTGCTCCGGATGATCAGCGAATCGGCCGTATCCACGAAGCTGTTCGAGGGCAAGAAAGAGATGTATGTAAAGGACGAATACCCTTCGGCCTTCATGATCAGCCTCGTCGCCAAAGATTTGGGGCTGCTCACGGATGAAGCGCGCCGCGCGGGCCTTAATCTTCCGCTTGCCGAAGCCGCAGGAAAAACGTACGCGGATGCGACGCAAAACGGCAAGGGAGATCTGGATATGGCGGCCGTCTGGCTGCAGCTGAAGGAATCCGCACGCGACTAATTCTCGGCCCAGCCAAATAAAACACCTAAAACCCCGTTAACCTTTTATGAAGGCAACGGGGTTTTAAGTCTCCTCTTGGCTATGCAATTTAATTCATTTCCTCCTGCAACAATCCATACCGTCGACATGGTAAACATTTTTCGATGATTCCATGTTGCCCGATTTCCATTCGGTATTTAGCCGCTTTGGACAATCGTCAGATTGTTTTCAAATTTTCCTTACCTTTTCATACCCCGGTTTTCTTCCCGAAGTACTTCACCGAAAGATCCATGTCCAGCATATGGGTGTTCGGTTCCCGCGTACACGATTCTCGCGAAAAACGTTGTCACTTCCGTTTTCCTTATATGCGATTATCGTTAATTGTACGCTTCGCTAACCTTTTCCAATGGAATCCCGCTCCTTTCTCACAAGACCGCTAGTCTTGTTCTGAAACAGCTTCTTCCTTCTTCAATGGTTCGCTTGAATTTCCGATAACATACCTTTTAAGTGTACTGAAATCGGTATTAATTACCGTCTCCCAGCTTCGCTTAAATAGGGTATGCACCGTTTGCCTAGCCCATCGGAGCTCTCTCCCTTCCTTATATAATATAAGGATTTTGGGATCATCACCTTCCGCTTCTGTAAGGAAAAAGGTTTGGCCGCTGATTGATAAGAACATTCGCTTCAGAGCGTTATCCATCCGGCTCTTTTTTTCCTCCAGTTCTTCTGGTGATGTCTATATTATAGCCTACTTATTTTAAATTTTAAAACTTCATATTACGGATTATAGCTTCGTTTTCCACGGTATTCCTGCAAAAATAGAGATTAAATGCGAAATGCTTACGCTTTCAAAAAAAAGATAGGTTTTTCGCCCATTTTCTATGTAAGTGCTTTCATAGAGAATTTTAAGAGCTGTTTTTTAATGCTGCAGGCCAAAAAAAAAGACTTAATCGGGCCGAACCAGAATCTTTTCCAGCACCGGAAAATGAGATGTTTTGCCGGGCAGGCGGAATTGTCCTCTGATATCGTATCCGAGACGGCGGTACAGCTCAAGCGCCCTGTCGTTTTTGGCGTATGTATCCATTCGAATGCTTTTGTACCCTTGATCCGCGGCAAAATTCTCGGCAAACGAGATCAATCTGCGCGCAATCCCTTTGCCTTGAACCTGTGGATGAACCGCCAGACGATGCATCACCAGATTGGGACCTTCCTTTTGCACCCAATCAACCGCCCGGTACGGCTCCGCCTGAATTTCATCCAGTACCATAATGCCGGCAACCGCTCCGTTGTCTTCGCAAACATACAGCGTCCCCCGCTCAAGATCCCCTGTAATGACCTCCGCATTCGGGTAAGTCTCGTCCCACTGGTCGCTGCCGCCCTCCCGCATCACGCGCACGCACTCGGCAATCAAAACCATAATCTGTTCCAGCTCTGCCACTCTTCCTTGTCTGATGTCGCTCTCCATACTCCTGACATCCCCGCCTTTTTCGTCTGTGTGTTAAATGCTCAAGACTTCCGCCTAGGACAGTCTACCACAGATGACGGGCAAAATTGAAATCTTAATAGTTCCCCTCAGGAGTGACCGCGCGGCGGCAAAGGAATCCTTTGCCGCCACAAGGCTTTTAGCTGAACTCCAGCTTGTGCCCATCCTCAAAACCCTTGGCGAACCCGGTGTCGAATCCGACATCATAAGCTTCATTATAGCCCTGCTGATAGGCATCAGGCGGGGGCGTTTCCGGCGGGACGCCCGGTTCGGCGGGCAGCGGCACGACTACCTGTTCAGTCGGGGCCTGGGCTTCTGCGGGAACGAGCTGCAGCGCCGCTGCCGGCAGAGTGTCCTTCCGGCGGAGCCGTTTCTTTTTGACCAGTCTGGCGCCTCTTTTCCGAAGCCGGGAACGAAGAGGGCGGACTGCCCGTTTCTTCCGTCCCTTTAACGAAGCTCCCTTGCCGATTCTGCGGATCTTTGTTCTCCGCGACAGCAGGACCTTGCGTCTGCGGGCCGTTCTTCCCGTTCTGGACGGCTTGCTGCTTGCTTTCTTCATCTCCTGTCACTCCTTCCGTGCATCATGAGCGCGGCGATTCCCCAAAGAGCAAGCCGAAGCCAGCCAAGGCTTGGAGGGAATCCCTTCCTTGTGCCGGTTCAGTGAAATTCCGGACATCATCCGGCACATGGCGCTCTGGTATTCGCTGAGCAATCTGACATTCTCGCTCAGCTTTCGGGCTGCATGCTCCGAATGGCCGGTCACTTCGGCAATGCTCTCCAGAATCGCGGCCAGCGCTGCCTGGCTGCGGGCGATGGAGCGGATCATTTCCAGCTTGACGGCGCGTTCCGAGAGCTGCAGCCCGCTCATTTCTCGTCTTCCCCGAAACTGAATCCGCCATCGGTCAGACCGCCTAAACCTCCTAAACCGCCTCCGCTTTCCTCCTCTTCCCCGGTGTCCAGAACGGCTTTCAAATTGCTGACTAATCCGTTCTCCAGCTTGGTCATCCCCTCGAGCAGCTCCACAATCGTTTCATGAATGGTTAGCGATTCTTTGAGCTGGTCTTCGTGCGTTTCGAACGCACGGGGATGAATGTGGTGATGCGTCCACTCTTTTACCTTTTCCGCCTCCACCGCCTTGGCTTCCAGAATCATCGAGATGTTCCACTGGATGGCCGCGGTGGATTCAAGCATTTTCAGATAGGCCTCTTCTCTGCTCATCATCCGCCTCCCGCTACTCTTCTTCCTGGCCGTTCAGTTCCTTAATGACCCTGCCCACCTGCTCAGCTATCGCCTCCTGAAGATCCGCGAATGCGTTCAGGTAGGAGATAATATTCTTGTTCACCTGGCCTGCGCTCTCGATGATGCCGGAGGTTCCTCCAAAGTCGGGCTCCGCATCCGGCAGATCATGGATGATTTGCGCCACACGGACAGCCACATGACGCTCGGCGTCCAGAATGCGCGCCATCTGTTCATGCGAATGGGCCATGTGCTGAAGAATATTGGTAATCTGATTTTGCATATCATGTCTCCTTTGCTTAAGCGCCCTGCTACAACATATGCGGCGGTGGCCCGGAGGGTTACGGGGAAGGAGTCGGCGGATAGCATATAACCGGGTCCCGGGACTCGCAGAACCGATAGAAAAAAAAGCGTGCATCTCCCAAACCGGAGGCACACGCTTTTTATTGAACAGATTTAGCCCCGCTCCAGATAATTGACCTGTGACGGAGTTAATTTAACCTCAAGGCTCGGAAGAGCATCCTCAATCTGAGCGAGGGAGCTGGCGCCGACTACGGGGATTACCGTAAAGGGCTGGTTGATCAGATAGCCGAGCACAATCGACGAGACGGAAACCTTTAATTGACCGGCCAGCTCCTCCACCCGTCTCATACGTGCAAGATTTGTCTCGTTATAGAACATTCTTCTTACCGTGTCCTTGAGCGTATCTGGGCCACCGGCATGCAGCTTCTGAAAGAATCCCTTGGCCTGCGGAGTAAAGGCGAACAGTCCGAGTCCCGTCTGTTGATGAAGCTCGTAGGCTTCCTTTTCCAGTTCGACGGTCGTCGTATCCTCAATGGAACCATCATTGATATCTGCCAGGCTCCACTGGATTTGACTGGCCGAGAAAGCTTGCACACCGTGGGCCGCTGCGGCCTCCGCCGCTTCCCGAATCCGGTGAGGCCGCCAGTTGGAGCAGCCGAAGTATCGGATTTTGCCTTCCTTGACCAGACGATTAAGCGGGCCGAGAAGCTCCATAACCGGTATGCTTTCGTCATCACGGTGCAGCCAGTACATATCAATGGTATCCACACCAAGACAGAGCAGGCTTTCCTCCGCATCCGACCGGATTTCGGCCTCGGACAGTCTGGACACCTTCATGGTCTCCAATCTCGGGTGCCCGCCCTTCGTAGAGATGAGAACCTGATTCCTTATCCCGCTTTTCTTTAGCCATTTCCCTACCGTATGTTCGCTTTTTCCGTGGCCTCCCGGCAGCCAATCGGCATACACTCTGGCCGTGTCAATCCAGGTGCCGCCAGCGGCCACAAATCGGTCGATGATCCGGAAGGATTCTTCTTCGGATACGGCGCTGCCGAACTCGGCCGTCCCCAGCGCCAAAGGCTTAAACGTCAAATCCGTGCCCGGCATTTCCGTCAGCTTCATCGTTATTCCCCCTATTCGTCCACTTTGTATTGCATAATGAGCTTGCTTTCCACCGGTCTGCGCGTCCCCCGGCCGAATACGGCCAAAAGGGGCAGCAGCAGTATGCTTGACGCCAGCAAAGACGCCCGGATCGAGAACCGGCTGCCGATCCAGCCAACCACCGGCCCTCCGGCCGTCTGGCCGAGCGCGTCGGACTGGCTCACCATCGACAGGACGGTCGCCCGGCTCCCGCTCTCCAGATTCCGGTTCAGCCAGGAGGCGTACACCGGCTCGGCTACCGAAGCAGCCATGCCGATGACAAGCACGGCGGAGGCCGCGAGGCCAAATGACGGCGACAACGCCAACACGGCGATGCAGGCAATGCGGACAGCCATTAGCAGAAGCATAACCGCATTCAGCTTCCGCTCGCTGCCCATATCGATTCTTCTCTCAGCAAAATGCACTGCAATCAGTCCCAGCAGGGTTGACGCCGCGTTGATAAGGCCGAACCAAGCCGCCATTGACAGCGGGAGATCGGGAAAGCCGATGCCGTTAATCAAATGCACCTGCCACAGACGATCATAGCCTTCGGAGGAGGCGCCCCCGAGCAGCGTTACGAAGACCATCGTAATCAGCAACGGGCTTCGGCGGACCACGGCTGCCCCTTCCAGCCACGTATTCCGCATCGTCCGAAAATGTGAAGCTTGCGGTTCGCGGCTGCGGGGCTGAAACTTCGTCTCCCTCATGCAGCGCAGCAAATACAACCCCGCCGCGAAGTAGATGGCTCCGCCGGCCAAATACGGCAGATTCGGCATAAGCATCGACAACCCAACGCTGATACCGATGCCCAGCAGGGAAGCGGCCAGCGAGAGACGCTTGGAACGCATGAACAGGCTTCCGGCTTCTTCTTCGCCCACCTCGTCGACAATCCATGCCGTATCCGCTCCGCTGATGAACGTCCAGCCAAGACCGAACAGCAGCTGTGCGCCCAGCACCAGGGCATAGGCGGAGAACGGAGACGTGCCTCCCGCGAGCCAGACCGCGCTGCCCTCCAGCGTGAAGCCGCCGCCCAGAATAAACATGCCAAGGATGACCGACACCCTCCGGCTGTACGTATCGGCAACTACCCCCGTGATTCCCTCAAACACCAGTACGGTCAGCTCCAGCACCGTTCCAATCAGCATAAGCTGCAGCGGATTAAATCCCAGTTTCGCCACATAGTAGACGCTGTATGTCGTAAAAATAGTACTGCCGGCCAAAGCCGTCATAAACTTCATAAATAAATACACTTGTGATGCTGAGTAACGATTCAATATGTTCCGCCTTTCAGGCAGGCGGACCTTTCTTGCCTAGCGTTCGGGTGGAGAATTTAATCCTCCGCTGCCGCCAAGCCGCCCAGCCCGCGCTGCCGTTCCTGTTGAGATTTGTTTACATTTGGTTTTCTATTGAGCAGAATAATAGTTGTTTGTTCGAGCTGTCGGCTTCTTGACATGTTGAGGCACCTCCGTTAAAAAATCGCCTTAATTATAGCTTATACGCCATGATTAGAATATCTAAATTTTTACATCCGATTTGCCTGTAAAGCGGATTACTGAAGGAATGGTTGCCGGGCGGGTGAGTATGCTGAACTTTTGGAGACAAAAAAACCGCCGGCGTTTTCGCGGGCGGTTCAAACTCTTTTCTACTCGGATAAAATTCGTTTCTGCCCTTCCAGGGCGCGAATCGGAGCGATGTTTTGCGTAAACTCCAGTGTTCCCAAATAACGCCCTGCTTCGTCGCGGACGGCAAAGTATCGGATATAAATAAATTTGTCCTTGATTTGAATCCAGAAATCCTCGGCGTCCTTGCGGCCGGACTTGAAATCCTCCAGCAGCTTCTCGACGACATGCACGCTTTGCGGCGGGTGGCAGTTCTGCACGGTGCGGCCGATGACGGCTTTGGTGCGGGCGAAGATGCGTTCTTTGCCGTGGGAGAAATAACGGACCACATCGTTCTCATCGATGAATGTCAGATCGACCGGCAGATGATTCATAATCAGTTCAAGCTGCTGTACAGACAGTATTCCGGTCTCAAAGCGGATGAAGCCCTGCGGGGCTCCGGTGTCTGCCGTTTCCGGCACCTCGGCGTTCCCGGGCTCGGGATTGCGCTCCGGCACCCATTCTTTCTCCGGCGCGGCCAGGCAGAAGCCGATCGAGCCGCTTTCGCGGGCAATTCGTACCCACTCGTCCTCGGTCAGTTTGTCCAGCGCCATCGGCAGCAAAATATTCTCTTCCTTAAAGACCATCTCATTCACTTCTTTGATGATAAGCTCAAGCGCCGACACCACTTCCTCCCGGTTTCCGGTGTAGCCGGACAGCTGAGCCTTGGCCTCCTTGATCATGCCGCGGATGCCGTCGTCCACGCCCCACATCACCTGGGTCGGACCGTAAATTCCGTACTTCTCCAGATAAGGGAACAGCAAATTCTCCTTGCGGCTGAAGTGTTTGTCGATGTCCAGCAGAAGGCCCAGATCCTCCAGCAGCTTGAAGATGATCGTTTCATTATCGCTTTTGCGGAATTTATCCTTGTGCAGCTCCAGCCGGAAATTGACCAGCTTCTCAATCTCGCGGTTCTCCAGCTTGAACGTATGCACCGGATGACCGGGCTGCTCCTCCGGCCCGGACGGCCGGTGAATCTCTTCAATCGAGCCCTTGAAGATGGCCGTATGCACGGAGCACAGACGCTGGACTTCCGAGGCCGGTATTCCCTCCTCCGTCATCAGCGAATGCTCCATTGCAGAGATTTCCGCCACCGTCACGTCTCCGACCGCTTCTTCAAAGCGGGCTTTTACTTCCTCGACGCTTTTTCCGGCATGCAGCTCCTTGATAATTTCTTTCAGCATGTTCTGCCGATGGGTCTGCTCCGACGCATGGACTTCCCGGTTATTGATTAATTCGCTCATATTGATCCGCTCCTCTATTCCTGAATGATGAATCCGTGACGCAGAAATGTCTGCTTGACGGTGTCTATATCCATTTTTTTAAGCTTGATTCCTTTAGCCAATGTCATGATTCGACCGGCTGTCTGCAGCATCCCCGGCTTGGCGATATCCCGAAAGCCCAGTTCGAGCATAATGTCCATCACTTCGGGATCACGGCTGACCAGATCGAATATCGACTCGTTTAGACTCAGCGTTTTGTTCATATGGCTGCTCCCCTTACAGGCTGCTTGGTGACAAGTCCCAATATTATTGAGAACCCTTCTCAACATCAGAGTAGCATGGGCCACATGGAGGGATAGTGATTTCAATCACAAAGTATGTAAAACTCCACGGAACGTCACAGCATACCTGGAATGTAGAGGAAGAGCGGACAGCTTGGACATTTTTATATTATAAAAAAAGCACCGATCGGTGCCCTTTCAAGCTTTCTTTAATCCTTAAAAAAACGCCGCCGTTACGGCAGCGCATCTTTCAGCTTCTCCCCCGCTTCGCGCAGGGATTCAAAGGTGCCTGCATCGCTCCACCATCCTTTGAGCACATCGTAGCTCAGCTTGCGGTCAGTCGCATACAGGTTGTTTACATCGGTAATCTCAAGCTCTCCCCTCCGGGAAGGGGAAATCCGCCGGATGATATCAAACACGGCCTTGTCGTACATATAAATCCCAGTTACGCAGTAGCTCGTCTTCGGTTGTTTCGGTTTTTCTTCGATATGGGCAATCCAGGCCGAGTCTGTGCTGTCGAAGACAGGTACCCCGTACCGTCGCGCATCCTCCACCGGTTTAAGCAGCACTTTGGCGGTTCCCTCCGGCTGCCTAAGATAACTGTTGACATAAGGTGTAAGATCCTCCGTGAATAAATTGTCTCCAAGCAGCGTGACAAACCTCTCTCCCGGGGAAACAAAATCTTTGGCAAGCTCCAGCGCCTCGGCGATTCCGCCTGCGGCTTCCTGGATTTTATAGGTCAGGGACACGCCGAACTCGGCGCCGCTTCCCAGGAAATCGGTATACATTCCGGCAGATTGCCTGCTGATTACAAGGAGAATGTCGGTGATGCCAGCCTTTCGCAGCCGGTCGAGACCGTAACAGATCATCGGATATTTGCCTACCGGCAGCAAATGCTTGTTCATCATCCGGGTCAGCGGATACAGCCTCGTTCCCATACCGCCTGCCAGTATGACTCCTTTCAAAGCCCATTCCTCCTTCACATGTAGTGCGCAGCTTGTCATTTCCGGGATTTCAAATAAACTGTCCGGGGTCGACCCCCCATTTGTCCATATACAGTCCGCGATTGCGCTCAATCAGCTCTTTCCAGCCGGAACGGTAAACCTCCTTGAAGCTGGCGCTTCCCTCATGATGCACCAGGCAGTCCCCGGCGATCAGCAGCCGGTAGCCCTGAAGACGTGCGCGCATGCAATAATCGTCGTCCTCGAAATGCCCCGGCGAAAATCTTTCATCGAACAGACCTACCTTTGTGAACACTTCCCTTTTGAATAAAAAGCATAAGCCGACCAGTCGGGTCGTCTCGCTCCATTTGGAGGGATCGGAAATATTCGCCGTCTCCGCCGCCGCATGGAACCCGGCAATGTCCGAATAACCGGTGCTAATCTGCTGCCTGCCGCTGGCATAATTGGTCACGGGACCGACAATGCCTATATGTGGAGCGCTGTACAAGGCAGCCTTCAGATTGGTGAGCCATCCCCTCGAAACAATGACATCATTGTTGAGAAGCAGCAGTTCGTCCCCGGATGCCAGCTGAAGGCCGTGATTGCAGGCGGCCGGGAACCCGGCGTTGGCGGGCAGGGAAATGAAGGCGATCTTTTCTCTGCGGCAGTAATCCGCCGTGCCGTCGCTGGAGGCATTATCTACAACGATCAGTTCGTAAGGCTCCGCCGTATGCCCGCGAATGGCCTCCACGCAGTTCCGGAGCAGCCTCAGTCCGTTAAAGGTCGGAATAATAATACTGGTTCGCGTCATATTCCGTTCCTCCATGCCGCAAGCAAGCGGCGGCTGTCCGTCCCGCTCTCTCGCCAGAGCAGCCCTGTCTCGCCGCGGGCGAACCCTTCCGCAAGCGCCTCGGCATGATCGCCGATAATCAATTGTTCCACACCGTTACCCGCGCCTGTATTCCCTTTTCGAATCCGGTTCCGCTTGATGACATTGACCGTGCCCGCGGCCTTAACGGAAAGCTTCTGCATAATGGCGGCCGCCTGGGCCTTGGGGGGCACCGCCAGCGTCTGTGGGCCGATAAGCTCCAATGCTCTGCGGGAAAGCGCATGCGGTACGGCAGTCATGGAACCGGAACCCAGATCCTCGCGGCCAAGCGCTGTGTTCAGAAACATTTTGCAGCGGGTCACGTCATCGCATTCTCCGAATACCGGAAGCAGCGGATTCAGGTTATTAAGCGCCACATCCGCTCCCTGGTCCACGGCCGCAGCGAAAGGATACAGCTCCGGAGCGGGGATGGCCATGTCGCCATCAAGGAACAGCAGGATATCGCCCCGGCTGAGCTTTGCGCCAATCGCCCGCCCTATATCATGACCCGCCGCCTCCGGACAGTGGACGATGGTGGCCATGCCGGACTTCCGCGCCCGCCGGAAGCTGTTATCGACGCAGCCGTTCAGCACGACGATGATCTCCTCCGGCTTCAGCCGTTCCGCTTCTTTCAGCACCGCTCCCAGCGTCGTTTCCTCGTTGCATGCGCTAATAATGACCGACAGCTTCCTGTTCAGCGCCGGCCGAATCCATGTCGTCTTCCGGGAGCTTCGTCCGGTGGTTCTGCCGGAGGGCCGCACCGGTCCTGGAGTTCTAACGCTGCTAAGGACTTTTCGGATACGAGTCTTTTGCAGCTTTGCAGGGCCCTGCAAGACGCTTTTCCGCCCTGAAGCGGAAGCCTTGGACCTGCCGGCAGGCTTCGGATGAATTCCAATTCTCATGAGTCTATCACCTCACCATTTCCCTCCGCCGAGTCCCGTCGCTGAATCCGGCTCTCTCGCCCCTGCTTTCCAGCACCAGAGAAATCGCCCGGAGATGATCCGCGACAATAATCTGCTGCAAGGGATCTGTCCCGTTCGTCTTGGGGCGGATAACGTTCATTCGGCCGACAGGTACCTTATACGCTGCTTCTATTTTAAGGCCTTTCAGAACAGCCATGGCCTGCGCCATCGGCGGAGAGGACAATATCCCGCTGCCAAGCGTTTCCAGAGTCTTGCGGCTTAGCGCGTGAGGAACTGCCGTCATCGAGCAGCCCTTCAGATCCGGACGGCCCAGCAGAATATTGAGCGCATGCTTGGAGAGCACAACCGGATGGGGACGGGAACGGTGAACCGGTCCGGAATAATCGTTCAAAGCGATGTCTGCTCCCCTGCTTACAGCCGCCTTGAAAGGACGAAGCTGTGAAGCCGAAATGACTAGATCGCCGTCTGTAAACAAAAGAATATCACCTTTCGCCGACTCCGCCCCTACGCTGCGGCCGACATCGTGTCCCAGCGGCTCCGCGTAGGATATCACGCGCGCTCCGCAGGACGCGGCAATCTCTGCGGTGCCGTCAGAGGAACCGTTAACCACAACGATGACTTCACATCGCAAATCGACTTTTCTTGCTTCCTTGATGGCCGCTGCAATCGTGCCCGCTTCATTCATTGCCGGAATGATAACGGACACGATTGGCTCGGGATGATTCCCGGAGTATGCGGCTTTATGAGTCCGGGCCGCACGGCGTACATTACTGCGCCGGGAGGGGCGGGAGCGCTTTATTATTCGCTTCATGCACAATCATCCTCCTAGCAAGCATTCCCCCGGGGCGGGGTTCATCACAGTGTATGTAACCAATAGCCGCCTGGAACGGCCAACGTCTACGTTTGTCAATATTCCGGCCAATTCGGAATGAACAGCAGCGGGCTGGGAGAAAGGGGACACGCGTGAAATCTATAAAGAAAAAGCGCAGTCTCTTGGCTGCGCTTTTCGTTATTTTTCAACTGGGAAACCGGATTTCGATAATCCGGAAGTTATAGTTGATACCGTAACCTTAATCGTATAACCGGTCCTCAGGAGCGGGCTTCGCCGCAGGGGCGCCGATCGCAATCCAGGAAATGACACCGTAGAATTGCTGAGTTTCACGCAGACGAACAACCTGAAGTACGGCATCTGCGCTTCCCCTGCTTTTTAATGAAACATAGAAGAAGGGCTGGTTGGTCATGGCGACAATCACATAGCCTGTGTGGCCGAACGGCTCATCGAAGGTCACAGTGACATCTACGGTATCCGAGCCTGCGGCGAACAAGAACGCCGACATTCCAAACTGCTGAAGCGTCGACCGGTTACCCGCGCTCCGCACCGGATTGAAGGTCAGATGCTCGGGGCTCACCGCTTCCCGCATCAGTTGTTCTCCCCCGATGGAGGATGGAGCAAGATGCTGGCTCTGCACACTCTCTTCCGCCAGATGGCGGGACTGAATGGAGAACGGAGCGATCTTCGAACCGTCCACCGCTTCGTCCTGAAGCTGCGCTCCCCCCACCGCACCTTCTGCCAGCTGGTCACTGCCGATGCTCCTTGGTGCAAGCTTGCTTCCGTCAATCGAGCCACCCGGCAGCAGCTCCGGAGAACGAACCTCCTCGGACAGATGCTGAAGCGTAATCTCGCCCGCCGCAATATGGCGGCCTTTCACCGAGTCATCCGACAAATGTTCGGATTGAACGGCCAATGCGGCCAGGTGTTCGCCATAGACGGAGCAGGGCACAAGGTTATAGCTCTGTACGCTCTCTTCCGCCAGATGACGGGTCTGAATGGAGAACGGAGCGATCTTCGAACTGTCCACCGCTTCGTTCTGAAGCTCCGCTCCCCCCACCGCACCTTCGGCCAGTTGGTCACTGCCGATACTCTTCGGGGCAAGCTTGCTTGCGTCAATCGAGCCACCCGGCAGCAGCTCCGAGGAGCGTACCTCGGCCGACAGATGCTGAAGCGTAACCCCTCCTGCGGCTATATGGCGGCCTTCTACTGAACCGTCTGCCAGATGCTCCGATTGAACGGCTGCATCGGCCAGTTTGGCGGAATGGACGCTGCCGTCCGCGAGCTTCTCGGCCGTTACTGCGCTGCCGCCGAGTTTGTCGCTTGTTACACTTCCAGATGACAGCTTCTGCGAGGTAACCGATTGATCCGCGAGGTGGTGGAGCTGGACCGCTTCGGCGGCGAGATGGTAGCTCTGCACGCTGCCTTCCTCGAGATGGTGAGACTGAATGGAGAACGGAGCGATCTTCGAGCCGTTCACCGCTTCTTCCTGAAGCTGCTCGCCCCCTACCGCACCTTCGGCCAGCAGGTCACTGCCGATGCTCTTCGGGGCAAGCTTGCTTCCATCAATCGAGCCACCCGGCAGCAGTTCCGAGGAGCGCACCTCGGCCGACAAATGCTGAAGCGTAATCCCGCCTGCGGCTATATGGCGGCCTTCTACCGAACCGTCTGCCAGATGCTCCGATTGAACGGCTGCATCGGCCAGTTTGGCGGAATGGACGCTGCCGTCCGCGAGCTTCTCGGCCGTTACTGCGCTGCCGCCGAGTTTGTCGCTTGTTACACTTCCAGATGACAGCTTCTGCGAGGTAACCGATTGATCAGCGAGGTGATGGAGCTGGACTGCTTCGGCGGCGAGATGGTAGCTCTGCACGCTGCCTTCCTCGAGATGGTGAGACTGAATGGAGAACGGAGCGATCTTCGAGCCGTCCACCGCTTCTTCCTGAAGCTGCTCGCCCCCTACCGCACCTTCGGCCAGCAGGTCACTGCCGATACTCTTCGGGGCCAGCTTGCTTCCGTCAATCGAGCCACCCGGCAGCAGCTCCGAGGAGCGCACCTCGGCCGAAAGATGCTGAAGCGTAATCCCGCCTGCGGCTATATGGCGGCCTTCTACCGAGCCTTCCGCCAGATGCTCCGATTGAACGGCTCCATCAGCCAGCTTGGCGGAATGGACGCTGCCGTCCGCGAGCTTCTCGGCCGTTACTGCGCTGCTGCCGAGTTTGTCGGTTGTTACACTCTCAGATGACAGCTTCTGCGAGGTAACTGAATGATCCGCGAGGTGATGGAGCTGAACCGCTTCGGCGGCAAGATGGTAGCTCTGAACGCTGCCTTCCTCGAGATGGTGAGACTGAATGGAGAATGGAGCGATCTTCGAGCCGTCCACCGCTTCTTCCTGAAGCTGCTCGCCCCCTACCACACCATCGGCCAGCAGGTCACTGCCGATACTCTTCGGAGCAAGCTTGCTTGCGTTAATCGAGCCGTCGAGCAGCAGCTCTGAGGAGCGTACCTCGGCCGACAGATGCTGAAGCGAAATCCCGCCTGCGGCTATATGGCGGCCTTCTACCGAGCCATCTGCCAAATGCTCTGATTGAACGGCTGCATCGGCCAGCTTGGCGGAATGGACGCTGCCGTCCGCGAGCTTCTCGGCCGTTACTGCGCTGCCGCCGAGTTTGTCGCTTGTTACACTTCCAGATGACAGCTTCTGCGAGGTAACCGCATGATCCGCGAGGTGATTGAACTGGACTGCTTCGGCGGCCAGATGGTAGTTCTGCACGCTGCCTTCCTCGAGATGGTGAGACTGGATGGAGAACGGAGCAATCTTCGAACCGTCCACCGCTTCTTCCTGAAGCTGCTCGCCCCCTACCGCACCTTCGGCCAGCAGGTCACTACCGATACTCTTCGGGGCAAGCTTGCTTGCGTTAATCGAGCCGTCGAGCAGCAGCTCCGAGGAGCGTACCTCGGCCGACAGATGCTGAAGCGTAACCCCGCCAGCGGCAATATGGCGGCCTTCTACCGAGCCTTCCGCCAGATGCTCTCCCTTGACAGCTTCGGCAGCCAAATGCGCGGAACGAACACTCCCTGGCCCAAGCTTGCCGGCGGTGACGCTGCCGTCCTGAAGCTGGGCGGACGAGACCGAGTCCGGCTGAAGATGACCGGAGCCGACGGACTGGGAGCGGATGTGCTCGCCGCCAACAATGCCCGGGGACAAATGCTCCGGCTGAAGCGCGCCCGGCGCGATGGCCTCCTTCCCTACCGAGCCCGGCGCTAAATGCTCGGACTCAACAGCCGATACGGACAGCTTGGCGGAATCGACGCTGCCGTCCGCGAGCTTGGAGGTCGTTACCGCTAAATCGCCAAGCTTGTCGCTCGTCACGCTCTCAGGCGACAGCTTAAGCGAGGTAACCGCATGATCCGCAAGATGATGGGGCTGAACCGTATCAGCGGCAAGATGATGGCTCTGCACACTCGCCTCTTCCAGATGGCAGGAGTGGATGGAGAACGGGGCGATCTTCGAGCCGTCCACCGCTTCATCCTGAAGCTCCGCTCCTCCTACGGCGCCTTCTGCCAGCAGGCCACTGCCGACGCTCTTCGGCGCCAGCTTGCTTCCGGTGATCGAACCCTCAAGCAGCAGGTCCGAAGAGCGAACCTCAGCTGCCAGATGCTCAAGCGTAATTCCGCCCGCCGCAATATGGCGGCTTTCCACAGAGCCGTCCGCCAAATGTTCCGATTGGATGGACGATGCCTCCAAATGCTCGCTTCCGACCGAAGAGGGAGCCAGATGGTAGCTCTGTACGCTCTCTTCCTCCAGATGACGGGAATGGATGGAGAACGGTGCAATCTTCGAGCCGTCCACCGCTTCGTCCTGAAGCTCAGCTCCCCCTACGGCGCCTTCCGCCAGCAGGCCACTGCCGATGCTCTTCGGCGCCAGCTTGCTTCCGGTAATCGAGCCGTCGGGCAGCAGGTCCGAAGAGCGTACCTCCACTGCCAGATGCTCCAGTGTAATTGCGCCCTCCGCAATATGGCGGCTTTCCACCGAGCCGTCTGCCAGATGCTCTCCGGTAACGGATTCCTCGGCTAAATGCCCGGAACCGACGGCTCCTTCCCCGAGCTTGCCGGCGGTAACGCTGCCGTCCTGAAGCTGGACGGAAGCGACGGAGTCCGGCAGAAGATGTCCGGAGCCGACGGACTGGGAGCGGATATGCTCGCCGCCGATCATACCGTGGGACAGATGCTCCGGCTGGAGCGCTCCCGTCGCGATCGCTGCCGATCCTACCGCGCCCGCCGCCAGATGCTTCGATTGAACAGCCGCTTCGGCCAGCTTGGCGGAAGTGACGCTGCCGTCCCGAAGCTTGGCGGAAGTTACCGCGAGGTCGCCGAGCTTGTCGCTTGTCACGCCTCCCGGCGCCAGCTTGAGCGAAGTGACCGAATGATCAGCCAGATGATGGGGCTGAACCGCTTCGGCTGCCAGATGGGTGCTCTGTACGCTCTCTTCCTCCAGATGACGGGACTGGATGGAATGGGAGGCGATCTTCGAGCCGTCCACCGCTTCGTCATGAAGCTCCGCTCTGCCTACCGCTCCTCCCTCCAGCCTGTCACCGCTGATGCTTCTCGTCGCAAGCTTGCTTCCGGTGATGGAGTTGTCAGGCAGTAACTCCGAGGAGCGCACCTCGGCTGACAAATGTTCCAGCGTCACCCCGCCCGCCGTAATATGACGGCTTTCGACCGCGCCTGCCGCCAGATGCCCCGGCTGAACGGCCGATGGCTCCAGATGCTGGCTGCCGACAGAAGATGGGGCCAGATGATAGCTTTGTACGCTCTCTTCCTCCAGATGACGGGACTGGATCGAGAACGGAGCAATCTTCGAGCCGTCCACCGCTTCGTCCTGAAGCTCTGCTCCGCCTACCGCGCCTGCCGCCAGCAGGCCGCTCCCGATGCTGCCAGGCGCAATCTTGCTTCCGTTAATCGAGCCGTCGGGCAGCAGCTCCGGGGATCGTACCTCCTCAGCCAGATGCCGGAGCGTGATTTCGCCCTCTTCAATATGGCGGCCTTGTACTGCGCCTTCGGCCAGCTGTTCGTCTGTGATGGACCCCGGGGCCAAATGCTCCGAGTGGACGGCTCCTGCCCCAAGCTTGCCGGCGGTGACGCTGCCGTCCTGAAGCTGGACCCAAGAGACCGAATCCGGCTGGAGATGGCTCACTCCGACAGACTGAGAGCGGATATGCTCGCCGCTGATCACGTCGGGAGACAAATGCTCCGAGCGAAGCGTGCCTGCCGCGATTGCATCTTTCCCTACCGAGCCTGCCGCCAGATGCTTCGGCTGAATGGCGGATGCGGCCAGCTTGGCGGAAGTGACGCTGCCGTCCGCGAGCTTGGCGGAAGTTACCGCGAGGTCGCTGAGCTTGTCGCTCGTCACGCTTTCGGGCGACAGCTTGAGCGAGGTGACCGCATGTTCCGCCAGATGATGAGGCTGGATGGCTTCCACGGCAAGATGATGGCTCTGCACGCTCTCTTCCTCCAGGTGGCGGGACTGGATGGAGAGGGAGGCGATCTTCGAGCCGTCCACCGCTTCGTCCTGAAGCTCTCCTCCGCCTACTGCCCCTGTCGCCAGTCTGTCGCTGCCGATGCTCTTTGGCGCCAGCTTGCTGCCGCCAATCGATCCATCGGGCAGCAGCTCCTGCGAGCGCACTTCCGCAGCCAGATGCTCAAGTGTAATTTCGCCCGCCGCAATATGGCGGCCTTCCACAGAGCCGTCCGCCAGATGCTCTCCGGCGACGGATTCCGCAGCCAAATGGTCGGAGTGCACAGCTCCTGCACCAATCTTGCTGGCCGTGACGCTGCCGTCCTGAAGCTGGACGAACGATATCGAGCCCGGCAGAAGATGGCTGACTCCGACAGACAGGGAGCGGATATGCTCGCCGCCGATAATGCTGGGGGACAAATGCTCCGAGTAAATCGAGCCGGGGGCGATCGCTTCCTTCCCTACCGCGCCCTTCGCCAGATGCTCGGCTTCAACGGCGGCTTCGGCCAGCTTGGCGAAAGTGACGCTGCCGTCCGCGAGCTTGGCGGAGGTTACCGCAAGGTCGCTGAGCTTGTCGCTCGTCACGCTTTCAGGCGACAGCTTGAGCGAAGTGACCGCATGATCCGCCAGATGATGGGGCTGGACCGCTTCGGCGGCAATGTGGATATCTTTTACCGCGCCTTCCGCCAGCTTCTCCCCCGACACCGATCCCGGCTGAATGGCAACCGGCGCTACGCTGTTCTTCCGCAAATGCCGGCTGTCTACCGCTCCAGCGGCCAAATGCTCGCCATCCACGGCAGCATCCTGGAGCACGCGAGCGCTGACGCTGGAATCGGCAAAATGCTTCTCTTCCACCGCGCACAACGCAATATGCTCGCCGCTAACCGCTCCTGGCGCGATAGCATAGTCTCCAATCGCGCCAGGCGCCAGCTTGCTTGCAACCACGCTGCCGTCCGCAAGCTTGGCGGCGGTAACGCTCTGGGCGCGCAGGTGTCCTGTGCCCACCGCTTCCCCGGCGAGCTCTCCGCCTGTAACAGCTCCGGCCGCCAGATGCCGGGAATGCACCGAATCGTCCTTGAGATGCGGCGCCCCTACCGTACCGGCCCGAAGCTGTTCTTCTCCCACCGCTTCAGGCTGAATATGGGCGGAGCCTACGGCCTGAGGCGCAAGCTGCGAACTGCGCACGGCCGATTTGGCGATATGCCGGGTTCCCACGGACTCATCGGCAAGCTTGTGCCCGATTATACTCTGATCGGCAATCTTGGATGAAGTGACCGCCTGCTCCACAAGCTGCGCCGTACCGATCGCGCCTTCAGCCAGCTTGGTGTACGTTATGCTCCGGTCTGCCAGATGGCGGCCCGTTACGGCTCCACTGGCGATGTGCCCTTCGGAGACGCTGTCCGGCGCAAGATGCGAACCCTGTACTGACTCTGCGCCAAGCTCTCTCTCGCCGACTGCGCCTTCGGCCAGATGGCTGCTGACGATGCTGCCGAGCTGCAGCTGTTCGCTGCCGATCACCCGGCCGGTGAACTGCTCCGGGCCGATGGCTCCCGGCGCAAGATGCTTCGCTCCGACAATGCCTTCTCCCAGATGGTGAGCCCCAATGGCTCCATCCTCGATCTTCGCTCCGTTGATCGATCCATCTTCGATGATATCTCCGCCGACGGAGCCGTCGGCCAGCTTGGAACGGTCAATCAGGCCGCTCGCCAGATGCCGGATGCCAATCGAACCGCTCTGGATTTTGTCTCCGGTGACGGCGCCTTCCTCCAGAAGCTCGGTGGTGATGATGCACTCGCTTAAATGGCGGCTTTCAATCGACCGCTCGGCGATCTTGCTGGCATCGATCAGCCGGTCGGCCAGCTTCTCGGGGCCGATGCTGCCCTCCTTCAGCTTCTCGCCGCCGATGGAGTGATCGAGCAGCTTGCCGCCGGACACGCTGCCCTCGGCCAGATGAACGCCAGACACGGATTCCGGCGCGATCTTGACCGAAGTAATCGCCTTGTCCGCGATATGAATGGACTGGACCGCATAGTCCTGCAGCCACGGAGCGCCGATGATGCCGGGCTTCAGCTTCGAACCATCGATGCTGCGCGGAGCGATTTTCGGTCCCGTTACCGCTCCGTCCGACAGATCGTCGGTATACACCTGCCGCTTCTCTTTCTCCAGCTTCACGGCAAAAGGCTCAATCTCCGGCTTGGCCTCGGGAGCCTCCTCCGGTTTGATCTCGGGAGCTGTCTCCGGAATGGTCTCGGAGACCGTCTCCGCCTGCTCGTTAAGGATTTCCACAGGCTCGGCGGCGGCCGAGGAGTGCAGCGCCAGCGCCTCTTTCTCCTCTTCCGCTTCCGTCTTGACAGCCGGAGCTATTGCTTTTTCAACACTTACCGTATCGACCTTCCACGACTGCTCTTCCCCGTCATCCAATATACTTATTTCCTTGATATTCGGGTTATCCACAAAATAAAGCCGTTTCTTCGACTTAACCGGCAGCTTCTTTCTGGATCTGCTCACTAGCAGTCCCTCCCTCCGCTGTGTTTTCGCCTAAGCATCATATGCACGGAACCGGGTGAATGACACCCTTCTCCCCTCCCGAACGCCAACTAAGCCGCGATTTTACGCATCCGGCTTTCTTGTATCGGAGGAATTGTTGGGGCATGCCCAGCTGCCGGAATCCGGGAGGAAAGTGAAAAAGGGCTTCTGTCACTCGCTCATTCGTCCACCCTGATAGGCCGCTAATCACATATTCTGAAAGAAAAGGCAAGAAGAAAGGCTGCGCCGCCCGTTAAACGGCAGGGCGAGGATGATTAACTGGGAGGGATCGATTAATGGGGCAACGACTCGTCGGTATACTGCTTAATGCCGCTGCACACCGGGGGATTCCCCGGGGCAGGACGGGATGGGAGTCCCTTGCCTGCTATGAAGAAGCCGCAGCCGCCTACGGCCTGACCCCCTGTTATATGAAGCTATCGGACATCAATCCCGTCTACGGATATTGCGCCGCTTATATCAAGGGCCCCCGCGGTTATAAAAAAATGCTCCTGCCGATTCCCCAAGTCATCCATAACCGTGCCATTTACGCTGTCGGAAGCACCGGAACCGAACAGCTGGCCGCCTGCGGGGTGAAGGTGTTCAACCGGCAGAGCAGGTACGGCAAAGATGAGATTCACCGGCTGCTTGAGCTCGATTCGGGGCTTCGCCGCCATCTTCCCGATACAGAGGCGGGCACCGATGGGCTGGAACAGATGATGAAGCGTCACTCGGATCTTATTCTGAAGCCCCGCCGGGGAAGCGTCGGAAAAGGGATTATGCGCTTGAAACGCGATGACAATGAAGACTGGATCTTGAATTATCTGCATAACCGCCGGATGATGAAGGCGAATATCTCTCCCTCCCGGCTCCCCTTTGCTCTGCTGAACCTGATGGACACCGGAACCTATCTGGTTCAGGAACGGATTCCGCTTGCGGAGGCGGCTGGAAGACCCTTTGACCTCCGGGTCACTGTCCAGCGCGGCTGGGGCGGTGAATGGGCCGTCACCGGCCTGTTCGCCAAGCTGGCTTCTCCCGGCAGCTTCGTCTCCAATATCGCCCGCGGCGGAGAAGCGGCGGAGGCCGCTTTTGCGCTGGAGCAGGCCTTTCCGAGCCGCGCTGCCGCCCACTACCGCATGTCGGCCGCGGCGCTCGCCCTTGCTGTAGCGCGCAGCTTGGAGAGCAGTCTGCCCGGGCTGGCCGATCTCGGGCTCGACATCGCGGTTACACAGGACGGCCAGCTATTCTTCATCGAATGCAACGGACGGGACCAGCGGTACGGATTCTACAAGGCGGGGCTGCCGGAGATCTGGAAGGAGAGCTACCGGCGTCCCATGGGATATGCGCGCTACTTGCTGGACGGCGGAGCGATGCAATAACGTTATTGATTTGTCCTCTATTCTATGTCAATATAATGCAGAGCGGCCGGGTCTTCAGCTACCCGCGGCCGCTGCATGACGGAAGGGAGACAAGGCATGGTTAAACGACTGCTGCGGCTGATGACCGAGCTGTCCTCGCACAGATGGATTTCCCGTATGATGGGCTCTTTTTCCCACAGCAGGATCAGCCGCGTGCTTATCCCGGCATTTATCCGGACTTATCAGATTCCCGCCTCGGAGGCGGAAAAAGATCCCGGCGAATACGCCACGCTCAACGAGTTCTTCAGCCGGAGGCTGAAGCCGGGCATGCGGACCGTCACAGTAGAGACGGACGCTGTGGCCAGCCCCGTTGACGCGATGATTACGGCGATGGGCGGCATTTCTTCGGGAACGATTTTGAATGTAAAAGGGCAGGATTATAAATTGGAGGAGCTGCTCAACCACTCTCCTCACCAGGAGCTTTATAAGAAGGGCTTTTTTTTCGTGCTGTATTTAAGTCCGACCGATTATCACCGCATTCATTCTCCCGTTACCGGGAAATTGGCGGAGAGCGACTATATTCGCGGGCGCTGCTACCCCGTCAATGAATTCGGGATGCGGCATATGAAAGGCGTGCTGTGCCGCAACGAGCGGCTCATTACCTACATTGACCACGAATATGGCGAAGTGGCCGTCGTGAAGGTTGGCGCAATGAACGTCAGCGGCATTCACTATTCAGGCGAAAGCAAGCGGGCGTGGACAATCGGCGAGGACCTCGCATACTTCGAGTTTGGCTCGACGGTGGTCCTGCTGGCCGAGAGCGGCATTTTCACTCCCCGCCCGGGACTTGAGCCCGGCATGAAAGTAAAAATGGGCGAGCTGCTCGGATTCCTGCGGCCGCCGGAATAACATCATCAAACCGAATCAGCCCGGCAGATCTGACAGGATGAGAATCCGTCGTTCGGCCGGGCTGATCATTTTTCATCGCACAGGTCATGAAAGCGGGGAGGCTTCCCGTCTCTCCTCTGTTATGCTTATACGACGGCATTTGCTTACTTGCTCCGTCCTTCTTTACTCGCTTACCTTCCCCTGGTTCGCCACCTCGCGGGCCTTGGCCTCCACCTTCTCCGGCTCCCCGAGATAGAACCGGCGGATCGGCTTCACATCGTCGTCCAGCTCGTAGACGAGAGGAATGCCGGTCGGAATATTGAGGTGCAGCAGCGCGGTCTCGTCAATATCCTCCATATACTTGATCAGCGCGCGCAGCGTGTTGCCGTGCGCCGAAATCAGCACCCGCTCTTTCTTGCGGACAAGCGGCACAATCCGGTTTCCCCAGAAGTCGCCGACCCGGTGAACCGTATCCTCAAGGCTTTCACCGCGGGGGATGTCGCCGGGACGTACCTCCCGGTAACGCCGGTCGTTTCGGGCATAGCGCGGATCATCCGGCTCCAGCATCGGCGGGCGGACCGATAGGCTGCGGCGCCAAATCTGCAGCTGCTCGTCGCCGTATTTTAACGCCGTCTCCGACTTGCTGAGCCCCTGCAACGCGCCATAATGCCGCTCGTTCAGCTTCCACGATTTCTGTACGGGAATCCACAGCAGATCCAACTCTTCCAGAACCAGATGAAGCGTCTTGATGGAACGCTTGAGCACCGAAGCAAAGGCGAGGTCGAACGTATACCCGGCTTCCTTGAGCATTTTGCCCGCTTCCCTGGCCTCATGTATCCCTTTCTCCGTCAGATCCGGATCGCTCCAGCCGGTAAACAGATTCTGCCTGTTGTACTCGCTCTCCCCGTGACGTATCAGCACGATTTCATACATGCGCGTTCTCCTCCCTTATTCCGTTTGATTCCCATCTGCTCATCTTGTCCATTTCGTACAAAATTCCAGCCCAAGCCGCCTTATGTTCCGGGGGAAATGTCAAAAACCGAAGACCGTGGAAAAGCGCCTTCGGTTCAATTTCATTTGTAATTCCCGATGAGCTTTGCAAGCTGTACCCGGAACGTATTTACCCTGGAGCTCCGCCGGCGAAACCTCATTTTAGCGGATTTCCGAAGGGCTCTTTCCCGTATGCTGCTTGAACTGGCGGCTGAAAAAGAAAATATCGCGGTATCCAAGCGCGTCCGCCACCTCCGTCACGTTCATACCCGCGTACAGCAGCAGATGCTGGGCCCGTTCGATCCGGGTGCGGATGACATACGACTGCACGGAGGAGCCGATCAATTCTTTGAATTTTATGGAAAAATAACGGGGCGACAGTCCGGCCCGGGCGGCCAGCTCCTCGACGCGGTGAGCGACTCCGGGATGTTGGCTGATGTAATTCGCTACCTCGTGAATAACCTCGGCGAGCTGGTTGCTGACGCTGCGTTCCACCGGCTTGGCCCGGTCTTCCCGCAGCAGGTTAATCATGATCTGCTTAAGAATGAGCTGGCCTTCTTCCTCCGCGGCGAAGGTCTTCACCAGAAACAGCCGGACGTAGCGCGCAAGCAGGTGCTCGAACTCCACCGTTTCGGTCAGCTTGCGGTAAGGCTCCGGGATATCGGTGACAGGCTCCTTAACATCAAAATGAATGTATGTAAGCACAAGGGGTTTCTGCGGGTTATGCTTTGCGCTTGTACGGTCTCCCGGACGAAACAGGAAACAGCTTCCCGGGCCGACCTCATAGGCTGTGCCGTTGCGCACAACCGTTCCTTCGCCGCTCCAGACGTAGAACAAGTCGTAATTGGGGAGCGGCTTCTCCCTTTTCTGCCATTTCCAACCCGGCTCGCAGACGATTTTGGCCAAGGCGGGAAGGATGACAAAAGAGGAAGGCGATGCATTCAGCATCCTCTTTCCCTCCTTCATCATTAAATCGTTTATCCTAATCATACCTTTTCACGCTTCATTTTGCACATCGTTCCAGGCCTGCGCAAGCCGCCTTACTCCTAGGGTCAATTCGGGCTTGTCCAGATGGGAAAAAGCGAAGCAGGCGGCGGGCTCGCCGGGCGTTATCCGGTAGCGGGCGGCATCCCTAAAATCGACTTCCCGCCGCTTGGCCGCCGCCTGAAAGCGTGCGAATTCCTCCTCGCCCCGCAGCCAGCGGGCGTAGATGTGCAGCCCCGCGTCGCCGGGCTGGAGATGAAACAGGCCGCCCGGCAGTCCGGCCAGCAGCTCGCGGAGCAGGCGTCCGCGTTCGCCATAAAGGCGCGTCATGCGCCTGATATGACGGGCATAATTGCCGAGCGACATGAAGCGGGCCTGCGCCCGCTGCTCCAGCAGACCGGCTGGTTGCGGCTCGTACAGTGCCTTCGCGGCCGCCGCAGGCGCCACCAGAGAAGGAGGCAGGACGGCGTAGCCGATGCGAAGCCCGGCGAACATCGTATTGGAGAAGGAGCCGATGTATACGACGCGCTCCTCCCGGTCAAGCGCCTTCAGCGGCTCGATGGGGCGGCCGGACCAGCGGAATTCGCTGTCATAATCATCCTCGATAATGATCGCCCGCCGGGAGGCCGCCCATTCCAGCAGCCTCCGCCGCCGTTCCAGCGGCAGGACGGCGCCCGTAGGATATTGGCGGCTCGGCGTCACGAACAGCAGGCGGGCCTCCCAGTCCTGAGGCACAAGGCCGCTGCCGTCGACTCGCCCCGGAACCGCCACGCCGCCGGAGATCTCGACAGCTCGGCGGATGCCCTGAAAGCCGGGGTCCTCGACCACAGCCCGGCCCCCGCCGTCCAGCAGCAGCTGGGTCAGCAGGATGATGCCCTGCATGGAGCCGCTGAACGTCACGATTTGCTCCGCCTCGGCTCGGATGCCGCGGGTAATCCGCAGATGCGCGGCAATCGCCCGCCGCAGCCCCGCGTCCCCTTCCGGCGGAGCGGAGACGCCGAGCGAGCCGCCGCTCCGGCCTCCGGCATGAGACAGCGCGCTGCGCCATTCCGCGTAAGGGAAATGCTCCATCGGCGTCCCGGGGCTGCGGAAGCTGATAATCGAGCCGCCCTCTGCGCCTTCTTCCTTTACAGGCGGCTGCGCCGCAAGCCGCCGGGCCCAGGCGGACAGCGGGATGTCCGTCGCCCGGCCTTCACCGGCGGGTGCGCCGCCCTGCCCCGATTCGCGGGAGCGCTCCGCCAGCCCGGCGCCGGCCTGGGCCAGCCCCGCGCCTGCTATTGCATCCCTCGCGGCTTCCGCCTGTCCCGCTGTTCCCTCTGCCAGCAAGCCGCTCTCCGCCGCGAAGCCGCTGCCTTCCCCGGACACGAACGTGCCCCGTCCCGTCTCCGATTTCACGTAGCCGTCGGCGGCGAGCATATCGTACACCTGAGCCGCCGACCCCCGCGACAGGCCGAATAAAGCGGCTAGCTTGCGGGTAGAGGGAAGCCGCGTGCCACCCGGCAAATCCCCGCTCAGGATCGCGTTTCGGAGCGCGTGATACAGCGCCAGATACTTATAGCGGTATTCGGCCAGATATTCGTCAAAGTTTACGATCGGCATGCCGTACATAGCTGTCTCCTCCATTCAATTGGACCAATAAAAATAATGTAAATGGGCTCTTTTTTCTTGTCAATCTCCTGTTATGCTGTTGGTTAACCATTTCTAAACAGCTTGGAAGGAGCGCTTGCGTGATGAGAAGAAAAGAATTTAAGGTCGAGCAGGAAGAAGAACTGGAAGCCTTTCTTAATGAAATGAGCTTTGGCTTTCTTGGCACGATTGATGAACAGGGCCGTCCGCGCGTCACCCCGCTTAATTTCGTCTATATTGGAGGATGCTTTTATTTCCACGGCAGCCATGCCGGCGGCAAGATGGAGGCGATCCGCAGGATGGACAAGATCTGTTTCACCGTAGCGGACGAGTTCGCCCTGATTCCTTCGTATTTTACCGACCCCCAAATGGCCTGTCCGGCCACCGCCTATTTCAAAAGCGTCACCGCCTTTGGCAAGGCCGAGATCGTCACTGATCTAAGCGAAAAAGCGGCAGCTATGGAAAAGTTCATGCAGAAGCTTCAGCCGGAGGGCGGGTACGACCCCATTGACGCGGAAAACCCGAAGTACCGCCCCCAGCTTAAAGCAGTCGCCGTCGTGCGGATCGTTCCGGAAGAAATTACCGCTAAATTCAAGTTCGGGCAAAATCTGAAGGAAGAAGAGCGCAGCGCCGTCATCAGCGGGCTGGAGGCCAGAGACGGTGAGCGTGATGCCGAAACCGTTGAAATGATGAAAAAATTCTGTCCGTTCCACTCCTCATAAGTGGCTCAGGTAGGCAAGTATTACCGGGGATAGTCCGCCTTACGCGGGCTGTCCCCGTTTTGCTGTGTGAACGTTTAACAAACCCCTTAAAATTATCCCAAAAACTTTTAGAAAAAACCGATAATCCGAAGTGACTGTCCCGTATCGCAGATGATATAATGTTAGGCAATGTTAACACACTAACTCCGACTGCAAGACGCTGCGATTTCAAAGTTAACCGGAAGGATGAAACCGATGAATCCACAGGCTGGACAATTAAATGAAAGCATTAAAGCCGGAAACGCGCATGTGTACGACATGCTGTCCACTCTCGGCAGAGAAATCTATTTTCCAAAAGTAGGCATTCTGAGCCAATCCGCCGAGGCGACCGCTCATGCCAAGAAATACAACGCCACGATCGGCATTGCCACGGAGAACGGCGGCCCGATGCATCTGGGCGTCATTCAGGAGAAGCTCTCCGCGTTCGCTCCGAAGGACCTGTACGGCTATGCTCCGCCTGCAGGCAAGCCCGAGCTGCGTACCGTATGGCGCGAGAAAATGCTGCGCGAGAACCCTTCGCTCGAAGGCAAATCCTTTGGCAATCCGATTGTAACCAACGCGCTGACCCACGGGCTCAGCATTGTCGCCGACCTGTTCGCCGAGTCCGGCGACGCGGTCGTCTATCCCGACAAGAACTGGGAGAACTACGAGCTGACCTTCAACGTCCGGCGGCACGCGGAGCTGGTTACTTATCCGCTGTTCACCGAGGATATGACCTTCAACAGCGACGGCCTGCTTGAGGCGCTGCTGGCTCAGAAGGATAAGGGCAAAGCCATCGTGCTGCTCAACTTCCCGAACAACCCGACAGGCTACACACCGGGCATCAAGGAAGGGGACGCGATCGTAGCCGCCATTCTGCAAGCGGCCGAAGCGGGCGTCAATGTGGTCGCGGTATGCGATGACGCGTATTTCGGACTCTTCTTCGAGGATTCTCTCAAGGAATCGCTGTTCGGCAAGCTGGCGAACGTGCACCCGCGGGTGCTTGCGGTCAAGATCGACGGCGCGACGAAGGAAGAATATGTATGGGGCTTCCGCGTAGGCTTCATCACCTATGCTTCCGAGAACAAGGACGTGCTGGCCGCTCTGGAGCAGAAGACGCTCGGCATTATCCGGGCCACTATTTCCAGCGGTCCGCATCCATCGCAGACCTTCGTGCTTGACGCTCTCAAGGCGCCGGCATTCGAGGAGCAGAAGGAAGAGAAATTCCGGGTCATGAAGGGCCGGGCCAACAAGGTCAAGGCACTGCTTGACAGTGGAAAATACGGAGACGATGTGTGGACATATTATCCGTTCAATTCCGGCTATTTCATGTGCCTGAAGCTTCGTACCGTCAATGCGGAGGAGCTTCGCCAGCATCTGATCCACAATTACGGCCTTGGCACGATCGCTCTCGGCGATACCGATCTGCGAATCGCTTTTTCCTGTATCGCCGAAGAGAATCTGGAAGATTTGTTCGACCTGGTGTACGCCGGCATTCGCGATCTCGAACAAGCCTGACCGATTGCCCAAAGTCCAGCCTCCGGCATATCAAGAGCTGTCCCGCAGCGGTTTCCAACCGCTGTGAGGCAGCTCTTTTTTAACTCTTTTTTATAGGGAATGATCGTTATCCGGAAGCCCTGTTTCTAAATTTTGAGGTCTTGGCGGCATTGGCCCATACCCCTTTAAACCACGGCACATAGTATACGGTGTACTCAAGTACAACACAACTTCACCGAAAGGGGAATGAACATGAGCGAAGAAGTAAGAGGCGGATACGGATACTCACCTTTCACCAGCACTGGAGCCATCCTGGTTCTCTTCATCCTGCTGGTTATCATCAGCCGTTCTCTGTTTGTTTAATCGGCCATTGATTCATCCTCGGAAGAGAGCCTCCGGGCTCCCTTCCCTCTCATCATGTTCGCGCCGCTTTTTTTTGGCCTATCCGCACCATAAGCTGGACTGATAAGGGCGTAAATAAAGAGATCCGTTCAAGCCGTTCCACGGCCCAAAGGATCTCTTCTTTTTTTGTTACATGATAGTCTTGATCAACCAACGCCGTTCATCAGCCGCTCTTCCCCGAGAAAATCGAGAATAAGTCCGTTAACCTCCCCGGGCTTCTCCAGCGGCAGCCCATGTCCTGCATCCCGGATGACATGCGCCCTCACATCAGGCATAACAGCACGGGCACGGCTTACAGCCCGCTCCGCATCATACTGAACCTCCTGATCGCCGATCAGAAGCAGGGCGGGCGCCGTGATCCGCTTCAGTTCATCATCGCTCATCCGGGAGGGTAACAGTTTGACTTGCGGAAGCGCGTTCTGTAAGGCGACGACAACTTGACGCCTCAGCATCGGATTGATGGTGTTCCCTTCGCCCGTCATATCATCCAACAGCGCATGGATCCGCCGTTCCGACGGGAGGAAGCCCGCAAGCACGCAGCGGAAAAAGAAACGTCTGCTCTGCGGAAGCACACCCGCGCCGGGACTCAGAATAACGAGCTTGTCAACAAGGGACGGCCGCAGAGAGGCCACAATCATGGCAACAAAGCCGCCATAGGAATGGCCGCCAATATGCGCGTGCCGTATACCGAACACCTGAAGCAGCTCTTCGAACCATTCGGCGCAGTCTTTCTTGCTGCGGATCAGGCGCTCGGGCTCGCTTTTATTGATATCGCCCGGGAGGTCCACTGCGTATACGCGGTAGGCGGAAGACAACTCCCGGATATTCTCCACCCATCCGCTCGAGCTGAAGCAGAAGCCGTGGAACAGGACGAGTGCAGGCGCACCCTCCGGTCCTGCCGCAAGATAATGCGTCCGGCCATATGAAGTCGCGGCATACCGCGTCTCCACCGGTATTCTCATCAAGCCCACGGTCCGGTCATACGCCTCGGCCAGCCGCTGCGGGCTGCCTCCCTTTCGGTAAATCGAGACCATCATGATTCCTCCTTATTTTCCGCAAGCCTCGCAAAAAAAGCGATATGCTCCTCCATTCGCCTCCGGATATCGTCCGTGGCCTTTCCGTCCAGACGCAGCAGCAGAAATTCTGAGATCATACTGAACACCGGATATTGATACTCGGCCGCCAGCATCGCCGGGGAACTCGGAGGGATTTTGCCGGATTCGATATACTTGGCAAACACCGCCTCCATATACCAAAGCGACTTTCCGACAAGCTCGTTCAGATAAATTTCACGCGCCTCCTTGTTGCGAATCTGCTCAAGATACAGGATGCGCCAGATCTCCTCCATTTTCGGACTCAGCACATGATCCATGAAATTCAGATAAACCTGCCTTAAAAAGGCTTCCAGCGGCATCGCCTTGACGATATACTCCAGATGTTCCACCTGGGGCTTTATCTTCTCCGCACTGACGCGAAAGTTGGCAAAGATCGTCTCCTGAAGCTCTTCCTTGCTGCGGAAATGATTATAGAACGAGCTTTCCTTGATCCCGGCCTCCCGGGTCAGTTCCCGGATGGAAACCCCGCTGAAACCTTTTAACGAGAAGGCGTCGATGGCAATGTCGATCAGCCGGTTCTTGGTGGCGTTGACAATCTCCTTATTTGATAAATCCACATAAACGGTCATGGATACGCTCCTTCCGTTTAGACTAACTAACGACCGTTAGTTCAAATATAAGGCAATTTGTTTTAGCCGTCAAATGGCTTGGGAGCGCGTCCGATTAAAATATCCAGCTCTACGGTAATCACCGCCGATTCACGTTCGATAAACGCTCCAATATCCTTATTGCCCAAGGACCAGGCAAGAGGAGTCATGCGAACCAGATCGGCAAGCTCCCCGGTATTCAGCTCTTTGGTGTAATGGAGCCTTGCCGTATCCAGCACATGAAAATGCTTTTGGAAAAGCGCCGCCGTCCCGTCGTTCCGGTACATCCTTTTTTCGCTTTCCATGAATACTGATTGTCTTAATTCCTTTAGATAACCGGTGCGGGGCAGGACTTTAATGACGAGACCGTCCCGGGCCAGAATCCGCTTGAATTCCTTGTAATTTGCAGGAGATAAAATATTGAGGATCACTTGGACCGCCCCGTCAGCGAAAGGGGATTGCGCCAGATCGCCCACGATCCAGACGGTTTCGGGATACCGCTTGGAGGCCAGGACGATGCCTTCCCTGGATAGATCGAGGCCGATTCCGGTCATCCCCGGACAGTCGCAGCCCTCCAAAATTCGGTATAAATGCGATCCTTCCCCGCAGCCCAAATCGGCAACCGTACAGGGGATTGCAGAGCTTTTCGTATGCTCCTTGATCATGCTTGCCAACCTTTCATGCAGCGGAGCGTATAGTCCCGATTCCGTGATCATGCGGCGTCTGGCCTCGAACAATTCTTTCGTGTAAGGCCCCTTTGCGGGGCGGACCGACAGGTTGATATAACCCGGTTTGGCAAAATCAAACGTATGCTTATTGATGCAGATCAAGCTTTTATCATCGATCACCATCACCCGGCATCCGCAAATCGGACACTGAAAGGCCGGCTCCAATTCTTTTACACGCGCAGCGCTTCTGGTTCTTCCATTCATACCTTGTCTCCCCTTCAAAATAAAAATCACAAGCAGCCGCCTGTGATCCGAAAGTAAAGGGAAACAGCCCCCTCCTGCCTGAGCCGGATGAAGCTTTAAGATAGCCATTGCCAAACAACCTTCCGCTTGCCGGCCGGAAGAAAGAGAAGGATATAAAAAAAAGAAAGGCGGCATGATCCGCCCTTCTTTCGTATGGGTATTCTCCCTGGCAAAAGAAGATCATTAAAAATGGACAGACTGATCCCGTTTATTCTGTATCACAAACAGAGCCTTTGAACGTATTTGATTACAGGTTCAAAGTAGGGAAACGCAGTCTGATGTAATGCACCATGATTAAAAATCCTCCTTGGGAGATGGAAAGTGCAAGAATTGAATTACTATTTCAGTATAAAGTTCATGCGCGCATTTGGCAATCCGGTCAAGAACAGGAGCTAATTGCGCGTTCGTTATCCGGCCTGTCCGCCCAGCGCGTTGATGACTCCGGCCGATACGATCTCCGATATTTGCTCCTGTGACTCCTGCGTCAGCCCGGCGATATGGGGCGTGATCGTACAGGTCGGAAGCGCCAGCAAAGGATGATCCTTCCGGGGAGGCTCCTGACTGAGCACGTCCAGCACGGCCCCGGCCAGCTTGTTCGCGGACAGCGTGGCAGCGAGTGCGTCTTCGTCGACTACGCCTCCCCTCGATGTATTGATGAGAACGGCGGATGCCTTCATTTGGTTGAGCGCCGAAGCGCCGATCAGCCCCCGGGTCGAAGGAAGGAGCGGAAGGTGCAGGCTGACATAGTCGCTTTCGGCCAGCACCCGGTTGAAGGCGGCGTGAATAATCCCCGTCTCGGCAGCTGCATCTCCGTCCTGTTCAAATCTGGGGTCGAAGCCCAGAACGTTCATCCCGAGCGCCTTGGCTCTGTCCCCCGTCCGCCTGCCGATTTCACCTACGCCGATGAGCCCCAGCGTCTTACCTTCAATTTCATGCAGCGTAAACTGCTGCCGCAGCCAACCCCCGGAACGTACGCTGTCCGCCGCCTCCCCTAGACGCCGTGCGGAATGAAAGATGGCCGCGATAACGTATTCGGCCACAGAGGAAGCGTTAGCGCTCCCCGCCGTAACCACCGGGATATCCCTTCGGGCCGCAGCATCCAGATCGATATTGTCCAGCCCTGCGCCGAGCCTTCCGATCACCTTAAGACGAGGGGCGGCTTCGATCAGAGCCGCGTCGACCCGCGTCTGGTTGCGGACTATCAGGGCATCCGCTGCTTTAACGGCTTCGCTCAGCTCCGGACGGTTCCACAGGCCGGGATCATAGTGGACATGATGACCTGCCTGCTTAAGCTGCTCCAGCCCATTCGGAGCGTTCCACTCCGTGATCACAATATTCATGCTTCACTTCCCCTTTGTGTTCCTTCTTCCCGCCGCGAGAGCCGCGGAGGAAACGGAACCCCGGCTACCGCAGCCAAATCCTCCAGTTCGGTTACGACATTATCCGGCAGGGATATGCCGGACAGCCGGTTCCTCCCCGCGGAACGGAATCGCCGCTCTCCCGGAAGCAGAATCTCTTCCGCACCGGGGGACAAAGGAACCTGCTTAATTTCGTCCGCAAACTGCGAGACGGAGTCGTAATACGCCTCCATATCGAGCCAGCGGGCCGGCGAGAACAGCAGGATTACATGTCCCACATCCGCGTTCTTGTCGCCCTCTTTGTACAGGTTCCCGATATGCGGGCCGAAGGAGGCCCCGGTCAGGATGCCGCACAGCATCTCCACAGCGAGCGCCAGCGCATATCCTTTGGCTCCCCCCAGCGGAAGAACCGCCCCCTTGAGCGCTTCTCCGGGATCGGTGGTCGGCCTGCCCTCGCCGTCGATCGCCCAGCCTTCGGGGATCGGCTGCTCCTGCTTCTGCGCCTGCATAATCTTTCCCCGCGCGACAATGCTGGAAGACAGGTCGGCGACGATCGGCGGCCGGTCTCCTGAGCCTGACGGGAACCCGAACCCAATCGGGTTCGTCCCGAGAAAGGCCGACCGGCCTCCCCAAGGGGCAATGCCCGGCGGCGAGTTGGTCATGACGACCGACGCCATGTTCTCTTTGGCGGCCTCCTGGCATAGATAAGCCGCCGTCCCGAAATGATTGCTGCCGCGGACGAATACCGCTGCAATCCCCAGCTCCCGGGCAACGGGAATGCCCGCCCTTAATGCCCGGAGGGCGACAACCTGGCCCAGCCCGTTCCCGCCGTCCACCGTCAGCACCGCGCCGTGGCGCTCGGCGGCAATGTCCGGCGAAGCGCTGATTCTCCCTTCTCGAATGCGCCGGGAATAGACCGGTAGCCTGCTGATGCCGTGGCTGCCGTGCCCCTCCAGATCGGCACGGATCAGGGAATCGGCCGTAATGATGGCGTCTTCCTCCGGTACATTCAGGGATATCAGAACCGATTGCACAAATTCGTAGAGCTGTCCGCTGTCATAGCGCTTTGCCGACATTTCCGCGTTACGCCTCCCTATTCATTTATCTTAAATGTTATTTACGCGCTTGGATAAAGCTTCGTCATCACAAATTCCCGGTGCCCGAGCGCTTCCGCCGCCGTCAGCCGCCCGTTGACCGTCCGCTCCAGGTTCTCAAGCAAGCGTTCCCGCGCATCCAGCAGCGTAATGGCGCGTTCGAGCAGCGGACTGACATCGACATCGATATGCTCCGCCATCAGCTTGACCGTCTTCGGATTGGCCGAAATCTTGATCACCGGCTCGATGGGATTGCCGATTACGTTCCCTTGCCCTGTCGGGAAGAAATGGACGACCGCTCCGGCAGCGGCCATGAGCGTTACGCATTCCGCAGCGGCGGAAGAGCTGTCCATGAAATACAGACCCGGGCCGTTCTGCGGCGCCTCGGCAGGCTTCAGTACGCCGATAACCTGCTTGGTTCCGGTTTTTTCGATATTGCCCAGCGCCTTCTCTTCAATCGTGGACAGCCCGCCGGCGATATTGCCCTGAGTCGGCTGGGAGCCGAGCAGGTCCACGCCCTGGGAAGCGAATCCGGAGACATAACGGTCATAGGTGCGCTGGAATTGTCCGCGGAGCTCTTCCGTCGCCATCCGGTCCGCGATCAGATGCTCTCCGCCCGTCAGCTCAGAAGTCTCCCCGAAAAACACGGTCGCTCCCTGATCGATCAAATAGTCCACTGTTTCTCCCACCGTCGGGCAGGAAGCCAGTCCCGTTGTCGTATCCGATTCTCCGCACTTGATGCTTACGGTAAGCTCGGAGAGAGAGATGGGCTCCCGCTGAAGCTCTGTAGCCCACTGCACGAATTCCTTGGCTTTCCAGGCCGCCCGCCGGATGACTTCCAGATCGCCCAATCCTTCGATGGAGAATCCGGCTACCGGTTTGCCCGTGGCGGCAATACCGTCCGTGATGATCTTCGTCCAGTTCGGCTCAATGCCGATTACGATGACCGCCGCCACGTTCGGATTGCTGCCCGTTCCGATCATGGTCCGGAAGTGCAGCGCCAGATCCTCTCCGAACTGCAGCCGCCCGTAAGCATGGGGCAGAGCCAGCGTTCCGGAGACGACCTTTGCCACCGCCTCGCAGGCCGCGTTTGAAATGTCGTCAACCGGTAAAATAATGACATGATTGCGAATGCCCACCTTGCCGTTTTCTCTGCGATATCCGAATAATTGTCCCATCGTTACCACCTCGCCGATTTAATATTGTGCGTATGAACGTATTCCCCTTCGGTCAGCCCCTCCGGCGCAATGCCGATGGGAATGCCGTATTCAATGACTTTGCCGCCTTTTTCAAGAACGCTGATGGATATTTTGTGCCCCAGCGGAACATCCTGAAGGCTTGTCACCGTTATTTCCGAATCGTCATCCATAAAGACCCCGACGACCTGCTGCCCAGCGGTAATGTCCGTCGTTGCGACACCCACCTGATCTCCCCGTTTGTGAATCAAAAAATGATGCATGCTCATTCCCCCAATCTTAAGTTTTGCGTTACTTGCGGATTCCTGTCTCGGTGGCGAGACCTGTGTAATACTCGGCTTCTTTGTTTACAAAATCCGTAAACTCCTGTCCTGTAAGCACATTCGGATCAACCTGCAGTTGCTTGAGCTTCGCGACAAAATCGGGGTCCTGTGCCAGCTTGGCGACTCCATCCGCCCACTTCTTGACAATCTCCTGCGGCGTTCCTTTCGGGAAGCTCATGCCCGTCCACCAGGAGACGGACAAATCCTTCACTCCCTGCTCCGCTGTTGTAGGCACATCCGGGTAATACGGACTGCGCTCGGGAGACAGGACGGCCAGCACCTTCAATTTTCCAGCCTTGACCAAAGTAGAGGTCTCATTGACGGTGTGCACGGCCAGAACCGCATTGCCTCCGGCAACAAGGGGCAGAGATTCGGACGCACCTTTGGTGGCAATCATCCGGGTTTTTGAGAAGTCGGCTCCAATCGCTTTCAGCCATTCGGCTACGGCAAAGGTGGAGAAACCCGCAGGCCCTACGCTGGTCCAAGTCAGCTTCTCGGGATTCGCTTTCGCCCATTCCGAGAATTCGCGAAAATCCTTCCACGGCGCGTCGGCGGCAACCACGAAGACGGGCGCGTCCGTTACGACCCGGGCCGCAAACTCATGGTCGCTCAAGAGAACCGGCGCCGAGGCCGATCCGGCCTGAAGCATGGTCGTGCTCGCCACATTATCCGCAAGCACCGTGTAGCCGTCATTGGCCGCTTGCTTGAGCGCGTATTGCGCGCCGGTGGCTCCGCCCGCACCGGGCTTGTTGACGATTTCGATCGGCTGCCCCCATTCCTTGCTCAGCCCTTCCGCGACCGTCCGGGCAACGAGATCCACGCCGCCGCCGGCCGAGAACGGCACGACATATTCAATGGGCCGGTTCGGATAATCGGTGCCTGCCGAGGAAGCCGGTCCCGCCGCCTTCGCTTCAGCAGCGGCCGTTGCACCGCCTGTCTGGGCGGCCCCGTCTGCACCGGACTCCGCCGTTGAATTGGCTCCGCAGCCGGAGGCCAGAAAGAGCAGCGCCAGCGTCAGCGGCAGCAGCCGGAAAGTCTTTTTGTTCAATGTCTTCAATTCATTCACTCTCCTAAAATGTGTATTATAGTCGGCTTTACGCTTCGGCATTGACGATGCTGAGCGAATCGCCGCGTTCCTCGCGGATTCTTTTTTTGGTGCGGCGGACCATGTACAGGGAGAAGACCAGCATGACCGCTGCAGCTATAATGAAAGCTACGGAAAGACCTCTTTGGACAAAAATGCCAAGGCTTCCGCCGGAAATTGCCATCGACTGCGAAAACGACTGTTCCATCAAGGGGCCCAGAATAAAGCAGAGAATAAGCGGCATGATCGGCCAGTTATGCTTTTGCAGATAATAACCAGTGATGCCGAAGGCGATCGCCACCTGAACATCGAACAGATTGTTGCGCACCGTGTAGGCGCCAACCATACTGAGCAGAAGAATTACCGGCGCAAGAATCGAGAACGGGACCCGGGTCAGCTTGGCCCAAATGCCCACCAGCGGCAGGTTCAGAACTAGCAGCATCACGTTGCCTATGAACATGCTCGCGATGACGGTCCACACAAAGCTTCCTTTCTGCTCGAACAGCATCGGCCCCGGCGTCAGCCCGTAGATCATCAGGCCGGCGAGCAGCACGGCCAGCGGCGGCGACGATGGGATGCCAAGCGCGAACAGCGGAATAAAACCGGCGGAGCTTGTCGCGTTGTTGGCAGCTTCCGGAGCGGCCACGCCCTCAATCGCTCCTTTCCCGAACAGATGGCGGCGGCGCGAGATTCTTTTGACGAAATCATAGGACAGAAAGGAAGTTACAGCGGCCGAGCAGCCCGGAAGCAAGCCCATGAAGAAACCGATAATTCCACCGGCGGCGATGGAAGAAGCGCTCTGCTTCAGATCCTCCCGGCCCGGATAGACACTTCCGATATTTCCGGACGAAATGGCGGTCTTCTTCTCGGACAAGCCTCTCATGACTTCTGCGATCGAGAAGAGACCGATCAGAATGCTCACCATATCCAGGCCTCCTTCGAGCGGACTCCAGCCCAGGGTGAAACGGTACAGGCCGGAGTTGGCCCCGAGCCCCATGAGCGACAGGGCAATGCCCATCAGACCCATGATGGCCGATTTGACGAAGCGTCCGCCGGTCATTCCCATCATGATAACCAGCGTCAGGAGCAGCACGGAGAACATTTCCGGCGGTCCGAAGCGCAGCGCCTGATTGGCCAGCACCGGAGCGAACAGGACGAGACCGATCACACCGAGCACCCCGGCGATAAAAGAAGCAATGGCGGCGATGCCCAGCGCTGGACCTCCCCTGCCCTGCCGGGCGAGCGGGTAGCCGTCCAGACAGGTCGGGACGGAGGAGGCTTCGCCCGGAATATTAAGCAGAATGGCGGTTGTCGATCCGCCGTACATCGCCCCGTAATAAATGCCCGCGAGCATAATAATTGCCTGCGTCGGTTCCAGAACCGCCGTTACGGGCAGCAGAATGGCGATCGACGAAGTTGGACCAAGCCCCGGCAGCACGCCGACGAAGGTTCCCACAAGCACGCCGATGGCCGCCATCAGCAGGTTCATCGGGGTGAACGCATGTCCAAAGCCGTCAAGCAGCATGGATAAATTACTCATTTAATCGCCTCCTTGATGAAGCCACAGCGTTCCTGCCGAAAATGGAGTATGCAGCCATTCGATAAAGACCAGATACAGCCCGGCCGTCAGCAGCAGAGCGTAAACCGCGCAGCGCCACCACTTGGCGATTCCCAGTACCCGAAACAGAAGCAGAGCGATAACAAAAGTTCCCGCCAGGTAACCCGCCCGAGGAAGAATAACAGTGTAGATCAGCAGCAGGAGAGGGATCAGGCTGTACCCGGGCAAAAACGGAAACCGACCGCTTGTCCTATTCGCTGATTGGGTGCCCGTGAAGGACTCTCCATTAACGATGGACTCGTTTACACTGTGCTTTTCACCGGTTGTATCGGCACTGGCTGTTTCGGCTTCCGCCGTTTCCGGAGCTGTTAATCCGGCCGAGGACGACCGTGCGGACGGCCCGGGAAACAAAACCAGCCAGATTCCCGCCAGAGCCAGTCCCGCTCCTATAAAAGCGGGGAAGGTATGGTCTCCTCCCAGCTGACTGACATGATAAGGGTACAGGCGGTAGGCTTCGCGAAGAGAGAGACAGCCGGCCAGAACGGCCAGTGCTCCGGCAGAGCGGTCAGCGGCGCTTTTCATTCTCATTCCTCCTGACTATGACCGTTTTAAACGCAAAAAACCCGCCGAGGCTTGATAAAGCCGAAAGGCAGGTCTCCGTCCGTACGGTCGACACTAATATATGTTGTATATAACATATAAGAGAAAAAGGTAATACTTCTTTATCCCCAACAGAAATATATATACCCTATTTGTTTAGTCGGCTTTATTTCTGCTATGCCACGTATCATATCACCGCCCTATTTTTCCTGTCAATGCTATTTTCTCAACTATTTTTGCCGAAAATATCTTTTGACAAAGAGTCGATCCTATGATTTAAATAAATGTTGTATACATGATTTATGCAAGTATCAACCCGATAAGGAATGATTTCCATGCCTAACCTGATCCGAATTGACAATACCAATTTACTGGAGAAAACGTACGGCATTCTGAAAGAACTGATTATCAAGAGAGAATTCCCGCCCGAACACAAGCTTTCCATTCCCGAATTATCCGCTCAGCTCGGGGTAAGCCGGACGCCGATCCGCGACGCGCTGGGCCGGTTGGAGAAGGACGGTTTGATCAAGACGGTGCCGAAGGTCGGCACTTTTGTCGTAGGCGTTTCGGCGGAGAACGTGCTCGACATCATGGAAACACGCCTGATGATTGAACTATGGGTTGTGGAGAAGCTGGCGGCGGGAAAAGCCGAGGCCAGTCCAAACATCGTCGCCAACATGGAGAAGATTCATGAAACGTCGGTCTATATCGTAAACTCGTCGAAGCTGGAGAATTACCACGAAGGAGACTACAACCTTCATTTTCACATGGAATTTCTGAAGCTTGGCGGCAACAAGAATATCATGAATATCTACCAAAACAGTATGAATTACCGCTATCTGGCGATGAAATCGTACCTGATTACGAAAGAAATGGTTCTTCATTCCCTGCAGCAGCACGATCGGATTATCCAGTCTCTCAAGGAAGGCTCCCATGACGATCTGAGACAAGTGGTGACCGAGCATTTGGAGGATGCAAAAATCCGCCTGTACAAAAATATCAATCTTAACGGCGGGCTGATATAAACCGGAGCACATTACGGGTCTTTTCACGATCAAGTCTTCAAAAAAAACAGTGTGCTGCGGAGCTCAGCTCATCATCTGTCTGAACCAAAAGCTTGGCAAAAAAAGCGGGACCAGTAAGGATTGACTCCTTATCCGGTCCCGTTTTTTTGGTTTATAGTGCTTTAGAGAGCAGACGCTGCGTAATAAATACTCGTGATGGCCGGCCAACCACTGCCATGACAGGAGAACTCCGGTTCGGGATGTTCTAGAGATCGTCGCCTTCGGCCCTCCGCATATTCTTCCCCAGGCGAGCCCGGAGAATCAGAACAATCACCACGCCGGCGGCCAGCGCGCTAAGCGCCCTGGGGAGCGTGCCGCTTCCAGCAGCCAGCGGGAGCCACATCGCGATCGCGAATGCCAGATGCGCGCGGAACACGAAGGAGACGGTGCTGCGGCTCCGGCTGTTCTCCGGCAGCGGATAGACCGTCAGCCAGAAGGATTCACCGTGCAGCTTCGCCAGGGCGGAGAGCTGGACGCCGATGATGAACAGGAAGAACAGATAAATCCCCGACCCGACAAGGCTGCCGCGGTTCCACCACTCCAGCGCCAGCGCCAATAGTCCAAGGCGCAGCACAATCCCCAGGATATCGCCGCGGGCAAAGCTTTTGGTCAGCAGATAGCGGTAGGCGCTGTCCCGCCGCCACGGAAGCCCCGCCCCCCAGCGGGAGAGCCACAGCCGGGGATAGACACGCTGCTGGCGTCCGGGAACTTCGACGAACCATCCGAGCAGCATTAACGCCCGGCCGCTTTGCGCCTTCTCCAGGGCGATCAGCCGCTCCCATGGAACGGTGTGCCGGGCGGGCACGGCCAGCGCCGACAGGTAAGCCGCCGCCAGCAGCAGCGAGAAACCCAGCCCTTTATGGAAAGGCTGCCACAGCCAGGCGGCGATGATCAGGCCGCCCACCGCCCAGCGCAGCAGCCGGTACCCGGCGGATGCGGCGGGGGAGAGCATTTTGAGCTCCCGCCAGCAGCCGTAGGCGGAGAGAAGCTTGACGCTAAGCAGCAGCGCAGCGGTGACCAGCAGAGACTTCGGCGATTCCTCCGTCCGTATGTATAAAGGCCACAAAATGAGGAGCGCGAGAAGCAGCCGGAGGCTTTTCCACACCGTTCCCCTGGTCCATGCCGGGGCGAAATACTCGTGCATCCGGTGCTCCTGTGGCAGCAGAAAGACGGCGTCCGCGGGCTGCAAATAGGTGCGGAAGCCGCTGTGAACCGCGGCCGGCAGCAGCGCTGCCAGCATGATCCAGCGGATCGGCAGGCCGGATGGAATATCCCTGAGCACCGAGGTGTACCAGGCCGAAAACGCGATCAGGATGAACATCAGCACAACCGCCACACCGCTCTGGATAATATAGCCCGCATAAGAAAGAAGCTTGCCGGCCGCCCGGCTGCGCCGCTGCCCCTGCAGCTCTCTGAGATCCATGCTACTTCCCTCCCTGGACCAGCTCGTAGAACAGCTGCTCCAGCGGCAGGCCCGGCTTGCCTGCGGCAGCCCCTATTTCGGCCAAACCGCCCTCGGCGATAACCTTGCCCTGATGCAGCACGATGAAACGGTCGCAGTAGTTCTCGATCGTGGAAAGGATGTGGGAGCTGAGCAGAATAGAAGATCCCGACTGCTTGATCTCCATCATGAAGTCCAGCAGCGAGCGGATGCCGAGCGGATCGAGGCCGAGAAAGGGCTCGTCAATGACATAGAGCGCCGGACTCGCGACAAAAGCGCACATAATCATCACCTTCTGCTTCATCCCTTTGGACAGATGGCCGGAGAGGCTGTCCATCTTATCCTCCATCCGGAACAGCTCCGACAGCCGGCGGCTGCGCGCCTCGTAATCGGCGCGGCTGACACCGTAGGCTCTAGCCGTAAATTCCACATGCTCGCGCACGGTCATCTCTTCATACAAGAGCGGCGACTCGGGCACAAAAGAAAGCGCGCTGTGATACCCTTCCGAATCGCCCTCCCGCGTTCGGCCCTGAACGGCGATCCGGCCTTTATGCGGCGTCATAAGGCCGAGAATATGCTTCATGGTGGTGCTCTTGCCTGCTCCGTTCAGACCGATCAGCCCGACCATCTCACCCGGCTGCACCTTCAGGGAAATATCGTGCAGCACGGGCTTGTTCAGGCTGTACCCGCCGGTCAGGCCCGCAATCTCCAGCACGGGAGCAGCCCTCATTGCCCGTCACCTCCGGATCGTTTGTCCTTCAGCCACTTCGGCGCTCCCTTGTTCTTGCTCTTGCGGTCCCGGTCCGAGTGGCGGGACTTCCCCGCCGGAGCAGACGCCTTGGCTCCGTTCCGCCCGGAGCCCGCCGCTGCGCGGCTTGCCGCGGGGCGCGCGTTGCTGCCGCGCGGCTCCCCGTGACGCCCGTCGCCGGCGTCACGGCCCTGCCCGCGCCCGGCCGCGCCGCCCGCTTCCGGCGCGGCGTGCGGGCGAATGCCGGCGGTCCGCACCGCCGGCTGGCCGCTGCGCGGCTTGTCGCGGCGCGGGCCTGCGCCGCCGCGCATTTCTTCCGGCGGCAGAATTTGGCCGCCGTACAGCGCGCGTTCGCTTAGCGGGATGCCGAGCTCCCGTGCGAACTTGCGCATAATGAACGTCTGCTGCGGCGTGACGATCGACAGCGACAGGCCGCTGCGGCCCATCCGTCCCGTCCGTCCCGACCGGTGCACGTAGTGCTCCGCGTCGAACGCGGGATCGAAGCTGACGACAAGCGGCAGATTCTCGATGTCCAGCCCGCGCGCCGCCACGTCGCTCGCCACGAGCACGCGGAATTTCGCCTCCCGGAAGCGGCCCAGCACCGTGCTGCGCGTCACTTTGTCGGCGTCGCCGTAGAGCGCCGCCGCCGTCAGTCCGAGGTGATTCAGCTTCGCCTCCACCTCCGCAATCGTCTCGGGCGTATTGGCGAAGACGATCGCCCGGTCCGGGTTATAATAGCGCAGCACCCGCCGCAGCGTATCGACCTTGTCCCGCTCCTCCACGGCGATATACAGATGCTCCAGCCCGCGCGCCGCCTTGGTATCGGGATCGATGCCTACCTCGGCCGGATCGTTCATGGCCTTCGAAGCCAAGGCCCGCGTCTCCGGCCCGATGGTCGCCGACAGCATGACGAGCTGACGGCTGCGCAGCGCGCTCGCGATGATCTTCTCCAGCTCGCCCGCGCCCCCAAGCTGGAACATTTGGTCCGCCTCGTCAATGACGATGGTGGCGATCTCGTGCATCTTCAGCTTGCGCACTGCGATCAGCTCGCGTACGCGTCCCGGGGTGCCGACCACGAGCTGCGGATGCTCGCGCAGCTTCTCGATCTGGCGCCCGACCGCCGCTCCGCCGATCAGTCCGAGCGTGCGGATGCCGCGCCCCTCGCCGTAGCGCTCCGCTTCGCGTACAATCTGCATCGCAAGCTCCTGGGTCGGGGCCAGCACCAGCTTCTGAACCGCCCTGCGCTGCGGATCGATTCCTTGTAGAAGGGGCAGCAGGTAGGCCAGCGTTTTGCCTGTCCCGGTCTGGGAAGCGGCGATCACGTCCCGTCCTTCCAGCAGCAGCGGAATGGTCTCCGCCTGAACCGGAGAAGGGGAGGTTATGCCGAATTCCGACAATCGGGCTTCAAGATCTTCCTGGATGCCGATAGCCGCAAAAGAAGCTTTAGTCATAGGGAAATTCATCCTTTTCGCTTTATTGTATTCCTTCATTATATGCCAAAAAGGCCTATCCACCAAATGGAAGGCCCCTCTGCTTCTCACTATATTATTTCCGGTTGAGCATTTTGTATGTCAGCTTGTCCGCCAGCCGGGGGAACAGCCCGTACAAGCGAATGCCGGCAGCTGCCAGCCGCGGCAAATCCAGCTCTTCCTTGTCCTTCTCGATAAGCTTCACGATTCGTTCGGCGACATACTGGGGAGTCATCATGAAGCCGCCCACATTCTTGATGTAATCTCCGGAGGGATCGGCCAGCTTGAAAAATTCAGTCTCAATCGGCCCCGGATTGACCGCAGACACGGTGATGCCGCTGTAGCGCAGCTCCTGCCGCAAGGCGTTGGTGAAGCCGAGGACGGCATGCTTCGAGGCGGTATAGGCCGCCGACCTTGCGGTGCCGATCTTGCCGGCCATCGAGGCCACATTGACGATCTGCCCGCTTCCCCGCTCCAGCATATGCGGCAGAGCCGCCTTGGTGCAGCGGACAACGCCCATATAATTGACATTCATCATTTCGCCGAATTCCTCGACCGGCATTTCCGTGAAGTCCGCGAATCGGCCGAAGCCTGCATTATTGAGCAGAATATCGATTCTGCCGTATGCCGCTATAATCTTGGCGAACGTCTCTTCCACTTCGCCGGAATGGCTAACATCGCAGCGGTACAGTCCGTACTCGCCCGTTATACCTTCCGCCGCAGCCCTTAGTTTGTCCTCCGACCTGGCAAGCAGCACCGGAATGGCTCCGTGCTGTCCAAGCAGATGCGCCGTAAGGGCGCCGATGCCGCTGGAAGCGCCGGTGATGACCGCGATTTTACCCTTAAGTTCCATCGCCCGATCCTCAGCTCCTATCTTGCCTGATGGCAAATTCTCTCTTATAATTCTAAGAGATCATCACCTGAATATCCAGCTCGCCGATTCCGTCCATAACAAGCGGAATGCTCAGCGCTTTGCGGGGCAGGAAGGCTGTCAGATTTTCCGATTTCATAACCTGGGGAGGCGTGATGTCCACCACAACACCCTGGTTGGACAGAATCGTGCTCGCGTTGCCGCTGATCATATTGCCGAGCTCCGAAATGGCGCTTTGTCCCATTTCATCCATCTCCGCAATGGGATAGCCTCCCATCATGGCCGACACCATCCGCAGCGCCACATGCTCCGCAATCCCAAAGACGATATCACCGCTCATCTGTCCCGTCATCCCGACTTTGATCCATATATGGTTATCGATCAACTCAATATCTTTGATTCCAAGATTTCCGGTCGACGGCGACACTTGAATCACCTGTTCAATTACGACGCGCGCAGATTCTAAAAACGGATTAATCACTTCTGCCTTCATAATAGTGCTGTGTCCCCCTTTACCGGACTTAAGTCATATTCCGAAAGTCCCAACGATCTTGGTATAGTATATCTCATATATCGGCACAATTCACCAAAAATTAATGCTTTGCGCAAGGAAATAACTGCAGGGTGAGCGGTGTCATTGCCCTGCCCGGCAGAATCTCCTATAATTTAATTAAATGCCAACATTCGGCGTAAACTATGTACATAACCGATGAGTCAACAAATAGTTGGCAGGGGAGGTATTCCATGAACATCAGCCAACTGGAGACGCTTATCATGATCTCCAAAACGATGAGCTTCCGCAAGGCGGGAGAGCTGCTCAATCTGACCCAGCCGGCAGTTTCCGCACAGATCAAGAGCCTTGAGGAAGAGTTCAAAACCCAGCTGGTGGACCGGAACCAGCCCGTTACGCTGACGGACAAGGGACAGGTATTTCTAACGCATGCGGAGCAGATCGTCAATATCGTCGACGATTTGAAGCTGAGGCTTGCCGACCTGGATGAAACGCCGCAGGGCCATATCATACTGGGTACAACGACCTCCATCGCGATCCAGATTCTGCCGCGCATTCTATCGTATTTTCAGGACCAATTTCCTCATATCAAAACATCCATCCAATCCATGTCCTCCACGCAGATCTATCAGCATGTCGAGAACGGTCAGGTCGATGTCGGCATCGGTTACCTGATCGGAGACAGTCCCGGCATGACCACCTCGGTTCTCTATTATGACACTTTCGAACTCGTCGTGTCTCCGAGGCATCCGCTGGCTTCGAATCCCGGCAGCGCCCGCGTCGAAGTGCTTGGCCAAACACCGCTTATTCTGCTCTCGCCCGATACGGTTGGAAGGATGTTCGCGGAAGAGGTTTTTGCCAAGCATGGCATTCAGACCCATGTCATTATGGAGCTGACCAGCAGCGAAGAAGTAAAACGGATGGTGGAGCTGGATCTGGGAGCGGGCATCATTTCCAAGCAGTCGGTGGCGGAGGAGGTCCGCGCGGGGACCCTCAAGATCATTCCGATCATGGAGCTGGAGGTCACCCACCCCGTCGGGGTCATTACCAAATCGGGCAAATACGTCAACTCCGCGATGCGGCAGTTCCTCAGCGATCTGAAAGGGATGCCGGAGACGCAGTTCATCGGTTCGGAGTAGAACGTCATTATTTATCACACAAACTGGCCAAGGAGATGTTCTTTCAATGAAATTCGACCTGCATACCCATCATTTCCGCTGCGGCCACGCTGACGGAAACATCCGGAACTACATAGAGGCCGGCATCAAGGCCGGGCTGGAAGTTATAGGGATTTCGGATCACACCCCCTATTTCGGAGATCCGAGCGACCGTGCTTTTCCCCATATCGCCATGGCCAAATCGGAGTTCGCCAATTATGTGGAAGAAGTCCTCTCTCTGAAAAAAGAGTATGAAGGCGTCATCGACGTCCTGCTCGGCATCGAGTCCGACTATTTCCCGGAGCATGCGGAGACGTACCGAAAAATTCTGGACGCTTACCCTTTCGACTATGTAATCGGCTCCGTGCACAGCACGGGAGGCGTCAGCATTTTTAACAAAGGACGCTGGAAGGGCCTCGGAGACAAGGAGAAGATCGCAATCAAGACCGAGTATTATCGCCTGATCGCCGAGTCCGCCCGCAGCGGCATGTTCCAGATCCTCGGCCATATCGACGCCATGAAGGGCAACTATCCCGATTTCTCGAATATTCCCGCCCCAGGGCCGCTTGACGAGTGCCTGAAGATTATTGGCGAAAGCGGTGTGGCGATCGAGATCAACACCTCCGGGAAGACCAAGCTGAGCGGCGGGTGGTATCCTTCAGACGACATCCTGGAACGGGCGCTGCGCTATGGTGTGCCTGTAACGTTCGGCTCGGATGCGCACAAACCGTCAAGGGTGGGCGACGAGCATGAGGCGGTAGCGGCCCGGCTGAAGGAAATCGGCTTCACCTCCTGGGTCTATTACAAGCAGAAGCAGAAAATAGAGGTCCCGTTGTAATGGGACAGATTATCCGCAAGGACCGGCTTTAACAAGAAAACAGCGGCAGTTCGGGAAACTTTTACAGGTCCCGCGGCCGCTGTTTTTATTTCAACCCTGCGCCTTGTCCGCAAATTGCAATCCTTTGTCCATCATTGCCTGCCTCAGCTGCTCTATCGCTTTCGGACCCATTCCATGCAGCTTCAGAAGCTCCGCTTCACTGGCCTCCGCAAGCTGCTCCAGAGTCGAATAGCCTGCCCCTTGAAGCGCTCGTCTTGCAGGTTGGCTCAGTTTATCCGGGAAATCGCTCGTCCGACCGGCGATATCGTTCTCCTTCATCAGATCCCTCCTTCCCTGTATATCCATTATACCTATAATGAACGCGGGAGACACCGCTCGGTCCGGTCATTGGCAAGAGGTTCCGCCCAAGCCATGGACTCAAAGACAGTTTCGGACAAATCGCATTGACATGCCGGCAAAATCGACATAAAATTGGTAACAACTAAATGGTTATACCAATTTATCCGCCCTTTTATTAAACAAAAATTTGTCTACAACTCGATCAGGAGGGAGCGATCGCGCAATGCATTCGGAATCGGTCTGCCCCGGTTCTTGCCGGGAGAGGGGGGGCGCCTTGTGATTTCGCCAAAGCTCCGCAATACCGCTCTGCTTGTCGCCGGTTGTTATTTCATGGAGAACCTGGACAGCACCATTGTCACTACGGCGGTGCCTGCCATGAGCCGGGCGCTCCAAGTCTCTTCGGCGCAAATGGGACTTATTGTTACCGCATACATGGTCACGTTGGCCGTGTTCATTCCGATCAGCGGCTGGCTGGCCGAGAAGTTCGGAACCCGGCTTATCTTTCTGTCGGCCATTGCCATTTTCACACTTGCTTCGCTTGCCTGCGCCCTGTCGCCAAATCTCGGGACGCTGGTCGCGGCAAGGGTGCTGCAAGGATTCGGAGGCGCAATGATGGTTCCGGTCGGCCGGGTGGTCGTTATCAAGCATACGGAGAAGCGGGATCTGCTGAAAATCATGTCTTATCTCGTCTGGCCCGGGCTGATCTCGCCCGCTATCGCTCCGCTTGCCGGAGGACTTATCATCACCTACGCCTCGTGGGAATATCTGTTTCTGATCAACCTTCCGCTCGGCATCGCCGGATTTATCGCCGCCTGGAAGCTGATCGAAGACGAGACCGAACCGGCGCCTTCCAGACTGGACGTAACCGGAGTAGCGCTTACGGGCATCGGGGTAGGCGGTTTGACTTACGCGGCCCATGTGCTTGCGGACACCGGAGTTTCCTGGAGCAAGGGCTTGCTTCTGACAGCGGTCTTCCTGGCCGTCTCTATTTTCGCCGTCAGACATCTGCTGACGGTCTCAAACCCTATTGTCGAGCTGCGGATTTTAAGCATCCCGACCTTTCGCTCCTCCCAGCTCGGCAGCTCGCTGTACTGGATGATGGTCGGTTCGGCACCGTTCATGCTGACGCTGCTGTTTCAAAACGTCTTCGGCTGGAGCCCGACGCTTGCGGGCGGCATTGTGCTGTTTATTTTTATCGGCAACATCGGCATTAAGCCCGCCACCACCTTCCTGATCAACCGGTTTGGCTTCCGCCGCGTTCTGATTGTTTCCACGGCAATTGGCGCTCTAACCATGATTCTGAACGGACTGATTACGCCGGCTGTTCCGATCGTTCTGATCGCCCTGCTCACGCTGATCAGCGGTATTGTCCGCTCCACGGCGCTTACTGCGTATACCACGATTGCATACAGCGACATTTCGCCGGAGAACACGCGTCATGCCAATGCGCTTGCCTCGACCATGCAGAACCTTGCCGCCGCCTTCGGCATCGCCTCGGCAACGGTGGCGCTGCGCGCGGGAGAGCCGATCGCGAGATGGGCAACCGGATCTTCCGGCGGCTCGGGAGCTTATACGGTCTCCTTTTTCATTCTGGGCATCATCGCTTCACTCGCAACGCTGGAGGCGGTGCGGCTGGACCCGGCGGCCGGCAGCGTCCTGCGGCGGAAGCAGCCCGGCAAAAGTCTCAATAGCGCCAATTAAAACGGCTCAGTCCCGGCACCAAAAAAATGGACCCGATTTCTCGGGTCCCAACAAAATATATATTTTCAAAAGGGGGTCATGTATACAGTTTACCCCGGCACTGTTAGAGTTTGATAACGGTATTATTTCATTTGTGTAACAAGTTCTGACCGGCTGTGGCCGCTATCCTTCCGTCCGTCGGAGAGTGAACACCGTCAGCTCCGGCCGGCACATAAAGCGGAACGGCATGTACGTCTCGCCGAAGCCCCGATTGACGTACAGCTTCCTGTTCGGCTCCCCTACCGTGTAGAGGCCGCTGATATATTTGGTCGACCCGTCCGGCAGGAAAGGGGCCCCCACAAACGGGATGCGAATCTGTCCGCCGTGGCTGTGCCCGGACAGCTGAAGCTGAATGGAATAGTCCTGCACAAAATCCGCATAATCCGGCTCATGCATGAGCAGCACCGTGAACATGCCCGGCGGAATGCCGCCCATCGCCTTCTTCGGATCGGGGCCGGGGCTGTTGATCAGATAATCCTCCATTCCCGCGACGGCAATGGCCGCCCCCCCCTTTCGGATAAGGACGTGGTCATTTCGCAGCACCTTGAAACCAGCGGCCTCCAGCAGACCTACGAGCTGCTCGGCATGCTTGTAATCATGATTTCCGAGCACCGCGAATTTGCCCATCGGTGCAGTCAGACCGGCAAACAGAGGAACGGACTCCGTCAAATCCTCCGGGTAGCTGTCGACGATATCGCCGCTGAAGCAGATCAGGTCCGGCTCCGCCTCCCGGATATGGCGCACCAGCCGTTTGACATCGTCGGCATCCTTGTTGAAGCCCAGATGCACATCGCTGAAATGGACAAGCTTCATACCCGAGAACGCGGCAGGAAGATCCTTCCAGGACAGCGTCATGCGGGTAATATCGAGCCAGCGCGTCTCTCCCTGCCAGCTGTACCCGCCCGTCAGCAGACCCGCGCCGATTAACGTTGCCGCTCCGCGGGCCAGAAACTGCCGGCGCGTTATTTTTTTGCCGCCCGTTCCGGTTGAAGAAGAATCGGCCAAGTTGCCGGATCCGCCGATTGGGGCGGGAGCTGAAGACTTGTTATGCGCCGGTTCGTTCATTGGCCTTTCCTCCTTTCGTACCTTGTCTCTCTATCCCGCCGGATTAGGCTGCCGGACTTCCCATATGTCTTCCGCCATTCTATAAGAGCGGTTTAATTGCCGGGTTTTTAACGGGTTTCGCCGCCTTTCTCCGCTCTGTCTCCCGCGCCGGATTTCACTTCCTTCTTAACCTCTTCCTTCAATTCATCCCGGGCCCCGTATTCGATGTCCACTTCAATCTCCGCCTCAATTTCTTCCTCCGGCTCGTTCCCGAGTATTTTGCGGAAGAGTCCGAGCATCGCCAGCGCGTAGTACACGGTAATGAAACTGAAACCGATCTCCATAATGACCACAAGCCTTGAAGTGTTGTCGATCGGGGCGATGTCCCCGTAACCCACAGTCGTAAAGGTCGCGACGCTGAAATACAGGAACGAGACCAATTGCGTGATCAAATCATTCCCGATTCCTTCTCCCCGAAAGGAGGATTGGCCGAACAGCTTGTAAATCGAAGTGTACACGATGGTGAAAAACAGGATGCAGGTCATCGTCGCAATACTGATCCGAGCAAGTGTGGAGCGGATTTTGACTTCCCTGCGGTTCGATTCCTTTATTTCCTGGAAAATAAAAATCAGAAAAAAAATGACCGATACCAAACAGAACAGTACAATCAGGCTTCTCAGCCCGCCGGCCCCCGTTACCAGAACATTCATGCTGATCAAGTTCAGCAAATCCTCCACGGAGAACAGCACGTAGATGAGGAGCGGCACGGCTAACACGCCCTTGCTCACCCATTTGGTCTTTGCCCGATAGAAACAAAAAGCCATAAGAAGCACCACAGCCGTGTTGAGGGCCCACATCCATCTATTCATTAGTTGTTCGCTCCTGTTGAACTCTCCCCCACTTAGCTTTACGCCTGAAGTGGGGGCTTCTGTTGGCATCGATACAGGGTTGCACACGCTTGTGAGCTTCATGTTTGAAGACTCAATGCCTGTTGCGCCCTAATGAGGGAAGCCAACGTCCAATACGTTCGTTTTGCCAATGAAGGGTCTTTGGCCTCCAAGGACAACCACGTCTTTTCAGATGTGGATTTTTGTATATTACGTAGCAAGTATCGTCCGCAGATGTTATATGAGGCATTAAGGTCCGCGTGATACGTTTTTCCTGTTGCGAATACAGCAACATCCCGCTTTGTGTTGCGTTGTACAAATCCACTGCCGTCAAAAGCAAGCGCACTGGTATTCGCCGGGTTGACCATGGAAACCCGCATCCCTAGAAAATGCGCCATTTCGGTCACTTTCGTTTGGATGCGCCGTTTGGCCCAAAACTGGAGTTTGGCACGAAGCCGCTTGGCTCCCCACGTTCCTTTAGGCAGACGCATCTTGCCTAAATACTCCATGACAATGATATCAGCGTGGTACTTTTGGGCAAAGGCGAGGATTTGATGCGCGGTATCGTGGACGATATGCGTCTGTAAGCCGTTCATCCGCCGCGAGAAATTCGGTTTTGCGCCTAGACCGGATTGTCGCTGGGCTTGTTTCAGTTTTCCTGTGATTTGGCGCATTCGGTCTTTTTCTTTGGCTTGGTTAATAAAGGTCCTCGCCAAGACAGTGCCGCTTGCGTCCAGCACGGAACAGACTGCGGAATTCGTTAACCCCAAATCTACGGCGCACACCCGCTGCTTAGAATATTCCGCTGAAGTCAACTTCACATCCCCTTCATAGGCGATATGAAGGGCATAGCGTTTTCCTTTCCGAACCAATGTGGGGCTGCATTCTTTCATGCTCCACACGTTACGTTTAAATAGGTCTTGCCCCTTAAAGGTAATGGCGAGCCATACCCAATCACCTTTATGAAATATCTTGATGTTGGCTGTCGTATCAGAGGTTCGAATGAACATGTTGCCTTTGTACAAGCAAGGGAACGCCTGATGCTCAGCTTGGAGTATCGGCGGTTTCTTCGAAAAGCGTTTCCCTTCTTGCTGGGCGTGTTGCCGCTCGGCTTGCCAAAGCTCAAAACGGGAATGATGACTTTTTACAATGCCAAACGCTTCGGCAATGGCACTTCTGCGGAAGTACGAAGGAAACTTATAAAAGCGTTGATCAAACTCGGCGTAGAGCGGATTCGGATTGTGCCTGGTACGATGAGTCAGCCGTTCTACAGCCGTCACCACCGCTTGGGTGGATAACGATGCAAAGGCTATAAACTGCTCTTGAATGACAGTAATCAAGAAGGACAGCGCCTCTTGGTATACATGGAGAGTCGCATCCAGCATGCGGTGGTGAGATATAATAGGATGTTTAAGTGTTTTAACCACCTTCATGAGATACGCCTCCATCGCATGTTTGATGAATCCAGCATAGCACAAGAACATATGTTTGGCAAAGCGGACGTGTCTAACCCCACCTTCACTGTTGGCTTAGAGGTCGGGGACTGCGACACTAAATCCGTTCAAGGTAGGTCCTCCGGGCAGCCGAAAAAATGGATTGCATGCCGCTTAAGGTCTGTGTCTTGCTGACTTACGGCTTTCGGAACATGTCGCATCCGGGGCTGTTTTGCCCTACGGGATGCTCTTCGGAACTCTCCCTGCATCCGGCACGGCTTGAGGCTCTTATGGCCGCTTCAGTTCCCCTTCGGCGATAGTCACGCTTACCGGTGTCTCCGGCGTACAGCTGTACGCCGCCGCCAGCCCGCGGGAGGCTGCCTCACTTCGGGGCACCCGGCGCACCGGCAGCGTCACTTCAAACGATTCGGTGAACGGGTAAGGATCGAGCAGCAGCGTCGTTCCCCGCCATTCAGCCGTGATGACCCGTCCGCCGGTAAAATCGAATTCCCCGGTGCGGGAGAATCCCTCCTTGAACCAGGGATGGATATCCTTCGTCTGCGTTCCGGGCTCGTGCAACCCGATAAACAGCGACAGATCGTCGCAGAACTGCAGCAGCCGGCTGTCGTAATACAGCTCCGCCTCACCGATGGCCGCTCCGTTCTTCTCCAGCTCCCGGTGAATCCGGGACCGGCGCTGCTCCTCTTCCTGGAGATAGACGGTCAGCTCGGGGGCGTTCTCGCCGGACACTTCGATCAGGCGCTCATAATGCAGGCTGCACAGCAGCGCGCCGTACGGAGTAACCGTCTCAATCTCGTCCAGCCCCCGCCGGTAAAAGGTCAGCTTCGGCACGACGGGAAAATCGATAAAGCTGTATGGCACCTTGGCCGTATCGTTCCAGAAAGGCGTCTCGTCCAGGTCAACCCAGCCCCGGTCATGGTTGGCTATGGCATACAGCACTTCATCCGTGTGGCGCTTCCGGGGCACCTCTTCCCTGCGGAACCGCGACGCAAATTCCCCGGCCAGCAGCCCGTGGTCATGCTGCTTGATCATGACAAACTTCTCATCCTAATCCCGACAAATCACCGCTATACCTCCCAGCAGATCCCATTTCCACACATTAATACGGAGATTATAACATATTTGCCTGGGCGATTTGGAATCGGCGGCAGCGGAAGAATCGGCTTCAAAAAAGAATAGCCAGCCGGGTACGCGTCGCCCTAGATTGAGCTACAGACTTCACATTTGCCCCTTCCGCTCACACCGGCTCCACGCCTGCCATGAAATAATCCAGACCCTGAAGCAGATCTTTAGGCAGCTCATCCAACTGCAATAAGGCCTTCATTTCCCGGATCACCTGTTCCCGGTTATGGCCGAACCGTTCCACGGTCAGGGCCAGCATCTCCCAACCCGCCAGATCGCTGCGGAACTCTTCCCCGCTCATCGGAACGCCATGCGATTCCACGTACCAGTCCGCGTTATATCCGTATGCCGTAGACAGCAGCTTTAAAAAAGCGGCACTGGTATACTTTCGCGGCCCCCCGTACACGGAAGGTCCCAGCGCATCGCCCAGAAACAGCACCCGGTCCTCCCGGACATGCAAAATACAGCTGTCGGCGGAATGGTCTCCTCCCACATGTACCAATTCGCAGACAACGCCGCCGAGATCAAGCTCGATCCGGTCCTGAAACAGAATATCCGGCTCGGTGATGCGGATATCACGATGGCTGCCGAACTCCTTACGAATATCGGCGGCGCTCTCTTCGCTGATGATTCCATCTGAAATCAAGTTCAGGAGGCCGCCGTCCGACCAGTCCAGCCCCCGGAGCGAAGACAGCGCCCGGGCGGTTTCCTTATGGGCCGCTGCCGGAAGCCTCCAGGCCTGCATGCCGAAGGTATGATCCCAGTGCCAGTGGGTCAGCGCCATTATTTCCGGAAGGCGGACCCCTCGCCGCTCAAGCTCACTGCGGAACAGCTCCGCATGCACCGGCGAATTGCCGGCGTCCATGAGCAGCGTCCGCCGCTCTCCTGCAATGGCCGCAAGGATGGGACGGTCGGTTTCATGCTCGGCATGCATGATGATGACATGCGGGCTTAACTGTTGATAATGGTGCGTCATGTTCATCTCCCCTTTTTAGCGTCAAGTGTATCCGTTGACAAATACAGAATTGGCGCACAGTGATCAATCCAAATTTAGGCGCGCTAATCGGGCTTTGGATGGATGGACCGGAAATTCTCCCGCTTATTTTTCAAATAAAGGGCTTGATTAGGATCCAGACTGGAAAATCTCCATCTTAATCCGGCAATTTGGTCGAATATGCAGAAAACGCGGACAATAAGGCGGAGGTTTTCCCGTCCAACGTCTTAATTATCGTTTTTTTCGAAAATAAGATGGAGGTTTTCCCGTTCATCCCAGTGCCTGAACAAAATGGAGTGCTGTATCATCCAAATTCCAGTTATTAAGCGCATATTATCTCCATGTTGTATTAAATCCGTCACTTATTCAAGGCAAAAGAACAGGCCGCCGCCGGATCGTAATCCGGGGCAGCCCGCTGTGGTGGGTCCGGCATCTGCTATTTGACTGCTTGCTATTGGATACTTGCTATAGATGCTAGACGCCCAGCCACCGCTTGAACATATGCTTGGTCGTCTGCTTGTTGATTTCTGCGATGGAGGTCGTCAGCGGGATGCCTTTCGGGCAGGCGCGGACGCAGTTCTGCGAGTTGCCGCAGCCCTCAATGCCGCCATCCGTCATCAGCGCCTCCAGCCGTTCGTCGGCGTTCATCTCGCCCGTCGGATGGGCGTTGAACAGGCGGACCTGCGAAATGGCCGCCGGACCGATAAAGTCGGTCTTGCTGTTGACGTTCGGGCAAGCCTCCAGGCAGACGCCGCAGGTCATACACTTGGACAGCTCGTAAGCCCACTGGCGCTTTTTCTCGGCCATGCGCGGGCCCGGACCGAGATCGTACGTTCCGTCGATCGGAATCCAGGCTTTCACCTTTTTCAGCGCGTTAAACATTCGGGTCCGGTCGATGACGAGGTCACGCACGACGGGGAAGGTGCTCATCGGTTCGACGCGGATCGGCTGCTCCAGATTATCGATCAGGGCGGCGCAGGCCTGACGCGGCTTGCCGTTGATGACCATGGAGCATGCGCCGCACACCTCCTCCAGACAGTTCGATTCCCAGCAGACGGGAACCGTGGTGTCGCCCTTGGCGTTGACCGGATTGCGCTGAATTTCCATCAGGGCGCTGATGACGTTCATCCCCGGACGGTAGGGAAGATCGAATTCCTCCGTGTAGGGTGCGCTCTGCGGATCGTCCTGGCGGGTGATGATAAATTTGACGTTTTTGGGAGCTGCCGCTGGTTCCGCCATAGTTACCCCTCCTAAAAGTTTTGATAGCATACGCTACTACAGAATCACTTCGCAAAACTGGCTTCGAAAGCGTGGACTTAGTTTGGATAGCATAAGCTTCTATGAATCACTTCGCAAAACTGGCTTCGGAAGCGTGGACTTAGTTTTGGTAGCATAAGCTTCTATGGATCACTTCGCAAAAATTGGCTTAGGAAGCGTAGACTTCGTTTGGATCGCACCGACGCGAGCCGGTTATTTGTCCTTAGAGTAGTCGCGGACCCGCGGAGGAATCAGCGATACATCCACGTCTTCATACGAGATGGACGGGCCGTCCGGCGTCCAGGACGCCTTCGTCGTCTTTAGGAACTCCTCGTCGTTGCGCTTAGGAAACTCCGGCTTGTAATGCGCGCCCCGGCTTTCGTTGCGGAGCAGCGCGCCGAGCGTCATCGCCTCTGCCAGCTCCAGCATGTTCCACAGCTGCCGGGTAAACGCCACGCCCTGATTGTTCCAGCGCGAGGTATCGCTCATGTTGATGCCCCGGTAGCGCTCCTTCAGTTCCTTGATTTTGCCTATGGTCGCCTCAAGCTTCACGTTATGACGGACCACCGTCATGTTGGCGGTCATCCACTCGCCAAGCTCTTTATGGAGGACATACGCGTTCTCCGTTCCGCTCATGCCGAGCAGCGATTCGTATTTGTCCTGCTGCACGCGCCGGTAGCTGTCGAATACGGAAGCGGGGACGTCCTGCACCGATTTTTTCAGCCCCTTGATATATTCTACGGCCTTTGGCCCCGACACCATGCCGCCGAAGATGGCCGACACGAGCGAGTTCGCGCCGAGCCGGTTCGCGCCGTGATACTGGTATTCGCATTCGCCCGCCGCAAACAGGCCGGGAATATTCGTCATCTGATTGTAATCGACCCACATGCCGCCCATGGAGTAATGGACCGCAGGGAAAATTTTCATCGGGATTTTGCGCGGATCGTCGCCCATGAATTTCTCATAAATCTCGATGATGCCGCCGAGCTTGACGTCCAGCTCCTTCGGATCTTTATGCGAAAGGTCCAGATAGACCATATTTTCGCCGTTAATGCCAAGCCCCTGATCTACACAGACGTTGAAAATCTCGCGGGTGGCAATATCGCGCGGCACCAGGTTGCCGTAGGCCGGATATTTTTCCTCAAGGAAGTACCATGGCTTGCCGTCCTTATAGGTCCAGATGCGTCCGCCTTCGCCGCGCGCCGATTCACTCATTAGCCGCAGCTTGTCGTCGCCCGGAATAGCCGTCGGATGAATTTGGATGAACTCCCCGTTCGCGTAATGTACGCCCTGCTGGTACACGGCGCTTGCGGCTGTGCCTGTGTTGATGACCGAGTTGGTCGTCTTGCCGAAAATAATGCCGGGACCGCCGCTCGCCAGAATGACCGCATCCGCCGGGAACGTCTCGATCGACATCGAGCGCAAATCCTGGGCCGCGATGCCGCGGCAGATGCCTTCATCGTCGATCACGGCGGAGAGGAACTCCCAGTTCTCATGCTTCGTCACGAAGCCTTCGACCTCCCAGCGCCGCACCTGCTCATCGAGCGCGTACAAAAGCTGCTGCCCGGTCGTCGCGCCCGCAAAAGCCGTCCGGTGATGCTTCGTTCCGCCGAACCGGCGGAAGTCGAGCAGCCCTTCCGGCGTGCGGTTGAACATGACGCCCATCCGGTCCATGAGGTGGATGATGCCCGGAGCCGCCTCGCACATCGCCTTGACCGGAGGCTGATTGGCGAGAAAATCCCCGCCGTATACGGTATCGTCAAAATGCACCCAAGGCGAGTCGCCCTCGCCCTTCGTGTTGACGGCACCGTTGATGCCACCTTGCGCGCAGACTGAGTGCGATCTTTTGACGGGAACAAGTGAGAACAGATGCACATGAACGCCGGCTTCCGCCGCCTTGATGGTAGCCATCAGGCCGGCCAGACCGCCGCCTACGATAATGATATCGGCTGTTGCCATGACAGGTTCACTCCCTTATTGGATGACAGTATTTGCAGTTTGGACAATAGCCTCAGCTGTTTTGAAATCGCTGTCACGGAACGTGACCAGCGACAGCAGGAACATGAACGTCACCAGAACGAACAAGCCCATGCACAAATAGGACGATACCCGCTGCGAACGGGGACCCACTGTGATGCCCCAGCTGACGAGGAAGGACCACAGCCCGTTGGCGAAATGAAAGCAGGCCGCGACAATGCCGACGATATAAAAAGCAAGCCACCAAGGCTGGGTAACGATATCATGCATCACGCCGCCAAGCTCTTCATGCGTAACGTTGCCAAGCGCCACCTGCACCCGGGTTTCGTACAAATGCCAGATGACAAAAATAAAGGTGACGATGCCGGTGATCCGCTGAAGCGTATAGCGCCAGTTGCGTTCCAGATTGTAGCGGTTCAGGTTTGGCTTGGACTGGTAGGCGATATACAGCCCGTAGACGCCATGGTACAGCAGGGGAAGCCAAATGAACAATAATTCCAGGAAGAAGACAAGCGGCAGGCTGTTCAGCCACAGCACACTGTCTTTAAAACCCTCAGAGCCCCCCTCCACCGCCGAGAAATTCGTCAGCATGTGCTCGATGAAGAAGAATGCCAGCGGGATAACACCGAGCAAGGAATGAATTTTTCTGGAATAAAAGCCTCTCATAATGCGGGGTCCCCTTTCCGAATAAAACAGCGTTTTCATTAATGAGCATACACCTGCTGGACCGCAGTTGAAACAGGGAATCAAAGGGTCTCCTCTGCCGAAGAACCTGTCCATTTCCCCCTCTTCCGCGCCTGGCAAGGCCTTGCTTCATTTTTCACAAATTGTGAATATCTTGTGTCACTTTGTATGTTACTCTTTTTTATCTTATAAGGGAATTGCAATCTAATTATTATTCGTTATAAATTATACGCATAAGACTGCCTGTAAAATGACTGGAATTTCAAATGGCGGCAGCGGTCGAGTACCCTTGGACGCTCGCAGAAAATCCGGAGCAGCCGGAAGGAGTGACGTTATGTTTGATGACCTTGATATTTTTGCGGCGGTTGTAGAACAATCAAGCCTGAACCGGGCATCCCGTCAGCTAAATTTGTCACAGCCCGCCCTGTCACGCAAAATCTCCAAGCTGGAGGAACGGCTGGGCGTCACGCTGTTCAACCGCCATGGCAAAAGGCTTGAGCTGACCGAGGTCGGACGGCTCACTTACACCTATGCCCTGGAGCAGCGGCAGCAGCGCGCCAAATTCCTGGAGGCGATCGCAAGGTTCAAACAGGGCGAGCCGCTGTCTGTCGCCCTTGGCGCAAGCTTGACCACGCTGCAGACGACGCTGCCGCCGCTCGTCAACGCATACATGGAAAAATATCCGGCCGCCGAGCTGAAGCTCATTACGGGCAAGACGCATGAGATCGTCACTTCCGTCCGCGAAGGACGGTCCGAGGTCGGCATCATCGCTTCCGCCACCGACGAGCCCGGCCTGCGCTGCGTCCCGCTGTTCGAGGATCAGCTGCGGCTCGTTGTCGCCGGACATCATCCGATCGCCGGGCTGTCCCGGCTGGAGATGGAGCATTTGAACGGGCTGCCGATGATCCTGTTCTCCAAGGGAACCTGGTACCGCCGCATGACGGACGACCTGTTCCAGCGCAGCGGCGTGCAGCCCGATATCCGCATGGAGATCGACTCTTTTGAGGCCATTATCCGGCTGCTCCCGACGATCAAGGCGGCGGCGCTGCTCCCCAACTCCTATCTTCGACCGGAGCTGCTGTCGGGAGGAGGGCTGGCTTCCCTGCACATCAAGGAGCTGGAGCTGACCCAGCGGACCACCTGTCTGATCTACCGCGACACCGGCGACTTGAGCGCTGCGGCGCGCAGTCTGGTGCAGGTGACGGAAGAGGTGTTCCGGGCGGGGCGACCCGCTGCTCTTTAAATTGGCGCTTGACTTGATCTTAGAACGTGAGGTAATGTAATATCCATCCAATTCAACATCCCCATCAGGCAATGACCAAAGACATGATTTCCTTCACGGGCCGTCCAGAGAGAGAAGCTCAGGCTGAAAGCTTCTTCGGCAACCGGGTGCGAAATTACCCCTTTGCAGCCGTGGCGCTGAACCCATGGAACGAATGCTTAAGTTTCACGGCAGTATGCGGCACCGCCTTATCCCCGTTACCGGATACCAATGAGGACTTGCAGCGGCAGTGTCCGGCAGCAGCCGGAGCATTACTCGCCGCAGGTCGAATCAGGGTGGAACCACGAGCTTAAACGCACTCGTCCCTTTTGTGGATGAGATGCGTTTTTTTTTGTTTTCCCAAAATAATCAGGAAATGGAGGCTGGACAGATGGAAATCAAAGTAACTTTACCGGATGGCGCAATTAGGAGGTATCAGCAAGGCACGACAATTGAACAAGTGGCGGAGTCCATCAGTACGGGACTGAAAAAACAGGCCGTAGCAGGATTGCTCAACGGGAAGCTCGCGGATCTGAGTGAACCGATCGATCAGGACAGCCTCCTGCGGCTGGTTATGGCGGACAGTACAGAAGGACTGGAAATCTACAGACACAGCGCGGCGCATATTATGGCCCAGGCCATCAAACGTATTTACGGCGCCCAGGCGGTCAAGCTCGGCATCGGGCCGGTGATCGAAGACGGATTCTATTACGACGTTGATATAGAGAAGCCGCTGACTGACAGCGATCTTGCCGCAATCGAGCAAGAGATGGAGAATGTGATCAAAGAGGATCTCCCCATCGTCCGCCGGGTTGTCAGCCGAGGCGAAGCCGTTCGCATCTTCGAGGAGCTGGAAGAGCCGCTCAAGCTGGAGCTGATCGCGGATCTGCCCCAGGATGCCGTTATCAGTATCTACGATCAGGGTGAATTCTCCGATCTGTGCCGCGGTCCCCATCTTCCGTCGACAGGCCGTATCAAAGCATTCAAGCTGTTAAGTGTCGCCGGGGCTTACTGGCGGGGAGATTCCAGCAATAAAATGCTGCAGCGGATTTACGGGACCGCGTTTTCGAAAAAGTCGCAGCTTGATGAGCATCTGCAGTTCCTTGAGGAAGCCAAAAAACGCGACCATCGCAAGCTCGGCAAAGAGCTTGAACTGTTCATGTTCTCCGAGGAAGCGCCGGGAATGCCCTTTTACCTTCCGAACGGGATGACGATCCGTAACGAGCTGGAGAATTTTGCGCGGGAACTGCAGAGGCAGCGGGAATATTACGAAGTACGCACGCCGCTGATGATGAATAACCGGCTGTGGGAACAGTCCGGGCATTGGGATCACTACAAGGACAATATGTATTTTACCGATGTAGATGAAATAAAGTATGCTCTTAAACCGATGAACTGCCCGGGCCATATGCTTGTCTACAAGAATAATCTGCATTCCTATCGGGAACTGCCCATCCGGCTGGCGGAATTCGGACAGGTACACCGCCACGAGCTGTCCGGAGCGCTGGGCGGGATGATGCGGGTCCGCACCTTCTGCCAGGATGACGCGCACCTGTTCGTGCTGCCGGAGCAGATCGAGGAGGAGATTGGCCGCGTCATAGAAATGATCGACCATATTTACCAGGTCTTCGGCTTCCAGTACACTGTCGAGCTGTCGACGCGGCCGGAAGATTCCATGGGCTCCGAAGAGCTGTGGAACGAAGCGGAACAGGCTTTGCGACAGTGTCTGGAGGCCAGCGGCATTCCATACCGCCTGAATGAAGGAGACGGAGCGTTCTACGGTCCGAAGATCGATTTTCATATCCTCGACGCTCTGAAACGAAGCTGGCAGTGCGGGACCATCCAGCTGGATTTCCAGATGCCGGAGAAATTCGACCTCTCCTATATCGGTGAAGATAGCCAGAAACATCGTCCGGTCGTCATCCACCGCGCCGTGTACGGTTCACTTGACCGGTTCATCGGAATTATCACCGAGCATTACGCAGGTGCTTTCCCGGTCTGGCTTGCGCCGGTTCAGGCCAAGATTCTGCCCGTTTCGGAGAAGTTTAACGGATACGCCGTCGAGGTGAAAAAATCGCTGGAAGGCGCCGGTATCCGCGCCGGCATGGACCTTAGAGACGAGAAGCTGGGCTACAAAATCCGCGAAGCCCAGCTGCAAAGAACGCCGTATATGCTCATTCTGGGCGAGAACGAGCAGTCCTCCGGCAATGTGTCCGTGAGAAAACGGGGTGAAGGCGATCTTGGTTCCCGAAGCCTGGCGGAATTGATCGAACAGATGACCGAAGAAATCCACGCCAAACGATAAAGCGCGGACCTTCGGCTCCGCCCCGGCGCTAATATGAAAGAAGAAACGGCTTCGCCGTCTTCTCAGGAGAAGGGCATCCGTTTCTCGTAAAAATATAAGTCCATCTATAAGCGTAAAACTTATAGATGGACTTATATTTCGAAATAAGACTCTCTTTCGGCCCGTCACGGCCTTGGAGAGTCTTTCTCATTGCTTTAACTGCTGCTACGCGGGTATGCGAATATCCGGAAAAGGTAAGGAGCGAGCTTCCCCCTTAGTTATCCAGCAATGCCCACCAGCCGTGCTTTTGTCAGCCGCTAAATGGACTATCAGGCCTCGGCTTCCTCACGGTTCACCGCTTCCTCCTCAAATTGGTCGATGCTCTCGTTGGAGCCGATGACCACCATGATGTCGCCCGCATACAGGTAATCATGCGCCGTCGGAGCGACGATAATCCCGCCTTCGCGGTTCAATGCGATAATACTGCAGCCGTATTTCGCCCGGGTGTTGATCTCGGCGAGGCTCTTGCCGTCCATGCAGGACGGAACGGTCAGCTCGACGATTTTGTAATCCTTGGACAGCTCGATGTAATCGAGCAGATGCGGCGTCACCAGCTGATGCGCCACGCGTATCCCCATATCCCGCTCCGGAAAAATAACCCTGTCCACCCCCAGCTTCTCCAAAGCGCGGCCGTGAAGGATGGAAATCGCCTTGGCCACGACCATTTTGACGCCCAGTTCCTTCAAAAGTATAGCGGTAAGGATACTCCGCTCCATATTGTCACCAATCGCGACGATGCCGCAGTCCAGGTTCCGGACGCCAAGCGACCGCATCACACTCTCATCCGTAGCGTCCGCCATGACTGCATGCGTCAGCTTATCGGTCATCTCCTCCACCCGTTCCTCGTTGTGGTCGATGCCGAGCACCTCAAATCCCTTCTCCATCAGCTCAAGCGCGAGACTCGCGCCGAAGCGGCCCAGGCCGATCACGACAAACTGCTGTGCTTTCATTTCCGTATCCCCTTATCCGATAATCATTTTGCCTTCCGGGTAGCGATATAATTCCTTACCCTTCTTCGGCCCAAGTGCATAAGCCAGCGTCAATACGCCCAGCCTGCCGGCGAACATGGTAAGACAGATGAGGATTTTACCCGCCGCGGACAGATCCGGCGTCAGTCCGAGACTGAGCCCCACCGTGGCAAAAGCGGATGTCGTCTCAAACAGCACTTTCAAAAAAGACGTATCTTCCGTGGTGGAGAGCACCATGGAGACGGCGACGATCAGCAGCAGAGCCAGCAGCGTAATGGTCAGCGCCTTGAACACCCGTTCTTGAGCCAGGCGGCAGCGGAACAGCACGATATCTTCCCGTCCGCGCAGCATCGCGATAACCGCTCCAATCATGATGGTAAAGGTCGTAGTCTTGATGCCGCCCCCGGTGGAACCCGGAGAAGCCCCGATAAACATCAGGATCACGATAAAAAACTGCGAGGCCTGCCTGAGGCCCGTCATATCCAGCGTGTTGGCGCCTGCCGTGCGCGGAGTAACGGATTGAAAGAAGGACGACCATATTTTTCCGCCCCAGCCCAGAGAACCCAGAGTCCGCGAATTCGTAAACTCGAAGATAAAAAGAACAACGGCGCCGATCACGATCAGTGCGGCCGTCATCGACAGCACAACCTTGCTGTGCAGTGAGAGCTTGCGTTTGCGCCGGTAATCTATAACATCCGACATCACAATAAAGCCGATGCCGCCGGAGACGATCAGAAACATTACCACGATATTGACAACCGGATCGCCCGCGTAGCCGGTCAGGCTGCGGTACCCGCCGAACAGATCGAATCCGGCATTGTTAAACATCGAAACAGCATGGAATATCCCGAAAAAAACAGCCCGTCCCAGAGGCATATCAAAGGCCCAGCGGATCGTAAGTAAGAGCGCGCCGCAGGCTTCAATAACCAGCGAATAGATCAGGACGCTGCGAATCAGCCGAACGATGCCTTCCATGGAGCTCTGATTCATCGCTTCCTGAAGCACGAGCCGCTCCCGCAGCGAAATACGGCGCCGGAACACCAGGGCGAACAAGGTTGCCATCGACATGAATCCAAGACCGCCGACCTGGATCAGCAGCATGATGACGATCTGGCCAAAGGTCGTGAAGAACGTACCGGTGTCTTTTACAACGAGCCCCGTCACGCAGGTGGCCGATGTGGCCGTAAACAGCGCGTCCAAAAAACCTAATGGCTGCCCGGAGACATGCGACACCGGCAGCATCAGCAGCAGAGCTCCGATTAAAATGATGACGGCAAAGCCAATCACCAGAATTTGGGGCGGCGACAGCTTCAGCCAGCGAAATTCCGAAACCTTTGATAGTTGTAAGGCCATATCCATCCCCCGTCCATAAAATCCGATTTATCTTCATATGCTATCTTAGGCGATATTACCAAATTCGGATGGCGATTTCACTTGTTTTTTCCGTGTTTTTCGCCCCTTTCCCCTCCAAATAATGGATTTGCGTATCACTGCTGTGCTATTTTAAGATAGTCAGACCCATTTTTAGTCAGATTGTTCTATAGAAATCTTTTATCCAAGGAGGCGTTTCATGAATCCCGTAGGCCAACCTTTACAACAGCGGCCCATCTCCCGAACACTCATGATCTCAGGCCTGATCGGTCTGATTTTGTTTGTCTTGTTCCAGATTGTTCCATCCCTTACCCAGGAAGACTTCGCCGGCGAACCGGTGATCAGCAAATCGGAGGCCCGTGAGAATGCGGCGCTTTTTGCAGCACAGAATCTAGGATACATACCGGAGACCGGCGACCGCTGGATCGTTACTTATAAGTCAGATTCCGCTTTTTACGGCTACATGTCGCGGGAAAGTCTGCTGGACGATTACAGCAAAAGAAAGCTGGACCGCAAATACCCATACGATACCTTTCATGCTTCCCTCGATTCCCAGGATGACAAGTGGGCAGATCTGGCGGTCGATCTCAATATGTATACCGGCGAGCCGGCCGGCTTCACCCGCATACCCGCCGGAGCCGGAGAGAAGGGAAACGGAACCGAAGCCGCATTGACCGGCAAAGATGAGACCGAGGACGTCATCAGCGACACCTCGCTGTCGCCGGTACAGCAGGAGCGACTGGCCCAGCCTTGGCTGAAGCTCTGGGGGGCCGACCCTTCCCGGCTAAAAAAAGCTTTCGCTTCGGGCGGCTTCGGCCTTATCTATACCGACAGCTCGGTGAAGATCGGGGAAGCTCCGCTGCGCTATGCCTTCAAGTTCACTGCAGGCGAAGTGTCCGTCTTCAGGCCCGGATTCTCCGCTCCGGAGTGGCATACGGCCTATGTGAAATCGCAGACTTCAGCGGCGACCCGGTACACGCTGTTCGGCTACGGGCTGCCTACCTTCGCCCTCGGCGTTCTGGCGCTCATCTACAGTATTCTGCGCCGGCAGCATACATCATTTGCACGCGGCGCCTTTTTGAGCGCAGCCCACTTTGCCATTATGATGATCAGCACGTACAATATGCTCCCCGAAACGGCCGGAACCGGCGCGGAGGACCGGATTACGTCCGTCGTCATGTTCGTCATTTATACGCTGTACAGTCTGCTGATGTCGGCGCTGCTCTACTTCTCTCTGGTCGGCGGAAACGGCCTTTGGAGAAAAGAGGAAGGGCTGAACCCCTGGCCGCGGGCGAAGGAGCCGGGCTACGGCAAATACGTCATGGACAGCGTCTACGCCGGGTATATTTGGGCATTCGTGCTGCTCGGCGTGCAGACGATAATGTTCATTATTTTGCAGTACACGCTGCATAACTGGTCGACGACGGACCCCACCCAGTCGCCCTACAATATGCGCTATGCCTGGCTGCTGCCGATCGTCGCCTGGCTGGCCGGACTTTCCGAAGAAGCGGTTTATCGGCTGTTCGGCATCCGGATGCTCAAAAAAATCGTGCGCAGCACCCTGCTCGCCAGCCTCATTACGACCATCATCTGGGCGTTCGGGCATACGCTTTACCCGATCTATCCGATCAGTTCCCGGCCGATTGAGCTGACGGTGATCGGGCTGCTGTTCAGTTATATTTTTCTGCGCTTCGGCTTCATCGCCGTCATGTTCAGCCATGTCGTCTTCGACAGCATTCTGATGGGCGCCACCTTGATCTTCATGCAGGAGCCGGTCAATGTCGCCGCGGGATTCATTACGATTGCGATGCCGTTTGTCGTCGGCTACATCGTCTATCGCTTCAACCCGCCGGGACGGGAGCGCAAGCCTCAGTCTCTGGATCTCGGGCCAGGACCCGGGCCGGGTTCGGGGCCTGAGCCGGGTCCTATCACGTAAACGCCGGGCGGTTCCTCTATTGCAGGAGCCCCATGTGGAACAAATCGCGGAGCGAATCCTGAATTACGTTCCCGAGGTTAAAGAGGTTAATCTATGACAAATTCAAGTACGTCTTCATCCCTGCAGCCTAAGACGGATGAGCAGGCGGTTCCGGCGCTCACGCTGCTGGAACTGCCCCTCTCCTATATCCGGTTTCTGATGGGGATGTTCATTTCCAGATTGGGAGATTCCCTGTTTACTTTCTCCATTCCCTGGATCTCCTACAAATTAACCCAATCCAGCATTGTAATGGGGTCCATGTACGCGGTGAGCGTTCTGCCGATCGTCTTGTTCGGGCCGGTTGTGGGCAGTATGGTCGACAGATGGGAACGAAAAAAGCTGATGATCATTACCGATAGCTTTAGAGCGCTGCTCGTCGCGCTGATCCCCCTGTTGCACTTTGCTGGAGTTCTGCAGCTGTGGCATCTTTACGCGATTTCCTTCGTGCTCACCATACTCTCGCTGATGTTCGACGTTTCCATCGTTGCCATTATTCCTTCGCTGGCGCCCAAACAATTGACGCGGGCTAACGCCTCCTATCAGTTGACCAATCAAATCGCGGAGCTGGCGGGACCGCTGCTTGCCGGCGTGATTATCGTAGCCATCGGAGGATTCAATACGCTTTGGCTCGATGCCGTATCATTCGCGGGAACGCTTGTCGTTTTGATGCTTATGCCAAGCTTCGGCAAGCCCAAGTTGATGGCCAGCCTGTCGCAGATTTTCAAAGACATCGGCGAAGGGTTCAAATGGCTCATCCGTTCCAAAATCAATCTCTCCTTCTCCTTCCAGGCGATGATTGGCAACTTCGGCTACAGCGCGGCTTTCGGCGTGTTGATGTTCTACCTGCTGAACACTCTCCATCTGAATACCCAGCAGAGCAGCATCAACTATACCCTGCTAGGATTTGGAGGCATCATCGGAAGCATTCTGGCCGTTCCGCTGGAGAAGAGGTTCCGCAGGGGCATATTGATCCCCGTTCTGCTTGGGATCGGAACGGTCGGTTTCCTTTTTGCTTCGTTCAGTCATTTCTGGCTTGCTCCCGGGATCGCCTTTTTCGCGGTCACGGTCTGCAATGTCGCTTGGAATACGATTGTCACCTCCGTACGCCAAGAGACCATTCCATCCGATATGATCGGACGCGTACTTGGCTTCTCCAGAGTGCTGACCCGTTTGGCCATGCCCTTGGGAGCGATGTCCGGAGCCGCCCTGTCGGGATGGACCGATCCAAGAGCGGTATTCGCTGTAGCGGCAGGCGCCAAAATCCTGGAGGTAGTCATCGCGCTGGTGACGCCGATCCGAAAACTTTGAGCACATCTGGATCATTTCAAATCGGATGCTCTGCATACAAGCGTTGAAAACATTCGGACTCAGTCTGAAAACAGCCCGGGAGCGCATTAGCGGCTCCCGGGCTGTTGCTGTAAAATATGGACTTTATAAATGGCTGGGCATTCTCGCCTTATTATACCGTCTCTTCATCTCTCAGCGCGTCCAGAATCTGCCGGGCGAGTTTGTCGCCGATGGACAATGGACGGAAATCTTCGACCGTTGCTTCTTTGATTTTTTTGAGCGAGCCGAAATGCTTGAGCAGCAGCTTCCGCCGCTTCTCGCCGATGCCCGGAATCGCGTCAAGCCGCGAAGTGACCATCGACTTGCCGCGCTGCTCGCGGTGGAACGTGATCGCAAAGCGGTGCACCTCATCTTGAATGCGCTGGAGCAGATAAAACTCCTCGCTGTCCCGGGCCAAATGAACCGGCTCCGGCGGATCGCCGACCAGCAACTGCGCGGTCTTGTGCTTCACGTCCTTGACTAGCCCGCAGACCGGAATGAACAGGCCCAGCTCGTTCTCCAGAATATCGACCGCCGCGGATATTTGGCCTCTGCCGCCGTCCACGACGATCAGGTCGGGCTGCGGCAAATTCTCCTTAAGTACCCGCTCGTAGCGGCGGCGGATGACCTCGCGCATCGTTTCGTAGTCATCCGGCCCCTGAACGGTGCGCACCTTGTATTTGCGGTACTCCTTCTTCGCGGGCTTGCCGTCGATGAACACGACCATCGCCGATACGGGATTCGCCCCCTGGATGTTCGAGTTGTCGAACGCCTCGATCCGGCTGAGGCTCTCAAGTCCCAGGCTCTGCCCGAGCCCTTGCGCCGCGCCGGAGGTGCGCTCCTCGTCCCGCTCGATCAGGCGGAACTTCTCCTCGAGCGCCACGCGTCCGTTCTCACAGGCCATGCGGACCATCTTCTTCTTCAGGCCGCGCCGCGGCACCAGCACCTTGACGCCCAGCCATTCCTGGAGCGCGGCGGCCCCGCCGGCGGCATCCACCACGCCGGCCGCGGCAGCTTCCACAGCGGCGGCAGCGCGGTGCGCCGTCTCCGCTTCCGTCTCCGGCGCGTCCTCATCGGCGGCGGAGGCGTCTTCGGCAGAGGGGGCGATCAGCGACGGCTCGCCGTCACCGGCAGCGTGGCCGGCGGAAGTATCGCCGGCCGTTTCCGCTGCCGGGGCGTGTGCCGGCGCCGCTGTTCCGGCGCCAGCCGCTCTTTCCGCCGCGCCGCTTTCCTCAGCGGCCGGACCATCCGGCGGAAGCACGGACGCCGCGTCCTGCACGAGCAGCGCTTCAGGCAGCAAAATCTCCTGCGGCAGCGCTGGATTTTCGCTATAATACTGCGTCACATACGACATGAAGTCGCTGAAGGCTTCACCGTAGAACGGGAAGCTGGACGAGTGGCGCTGGATCATTTTTCCCTGTCTCATATAGAGAATCTGCACGCACATCCAGCCTTTGTCCACGGCGTAGCCGAATACGTCACGGTCCTTCGTGTCTGCTGTGTTGATGTTCTGCTTCTCCATCAAGGCTTCGATATAGTTAATTTGGTCTCTCAATTCCTTGGCCCGTTCAAAATACAGCTCCTCCGCGGCCTCCTGCATTTTTTGCTGAAGATCCTTCTTGACCGCTTCATGGCCTCCGCCGAGGAACGTTGAAATGCTCTGGGTGATCTCGTCATACGCCGACTTCGGCACTTCCTTCTCGCACGGCGCCAGGCATTGGCCCATATGGTAATACAGGCATACCTCCTTCGGCATCGCTCCGCATTTCCGCAGGGGATACATCCGGTCAAGCAGCTTCTTCGTCTGCTGAGCCGCGTAGGCATTCGGGTACGGTCCAAAATACTTTGCTTTATCTTTAAGCACCCGGCGCGTCACTTCGAGGCGCGGATGCCGTTCATTCGTAATTTTGATGTAGGGAAAGGTCTTGTCGTCCTTGAGCTGCACGTTGTAGCGCGGCATATGTTTTTTGATCAGGTTGCACTCGAGAATGAGCGCTTCCATGTTACTGGCTGTGACGATATATTCGAAATCGCGGATATCCGCGACCAGCCGCTGGGTTTTGCCGTTATGGCTGCCCGTAAAATAAGAGCGGACCCGATTCTTCAGCACCTTCGCCTTCCCTACATAGATGATGGTGCCTTCTTCGTTCTTCATCAGGTAACATCCGGGCAGGTCCGGCAGCAGCGCCAGCTTGCCCCTGATATTGTCCATGTAATCCATGTGGTGTATTCCCCTCCTAAATCCTCCCCAATGGGGAGGACCCCAAGGGCTGCGCCCTCTGGACACCCGGAAATGGGCAAATGAGCGGCGCTTAAGCCTGGGGTGGTGACCTGGTTTGAATCAAGCGGTCCCTTCTCGGTCCCCGCCCTGACGGACGGCGGCCTCGGGACCTTTCATGCGGCGCGTCCCCGGCGCTTGCCCATCATATGTGCGGACGCCCGCTCTCCCTTCGGGATTCGCTTTACTGCGCAATACGGCGCATAACTCTCCATTCGTGCAGGGACCCGCTCTCCCTACGGGATTCGCTTATCATAGCGCACAAAGCGCCTCCGGTTTAAACCGAAGGCGCTGGGCAGGGCCAATGACCCGGGAGCTAACGGAAATAAATTATTGATGCTTTGCTACGATATTTTTCAGCGATTCTTTGGAGTTCAGACCGACTACTTTATCGACAGGCTGGCCGTCTTTAAAGAAGATCAGCGTCGGGATGCTCATTACGCCGAAACGGGAAGCCGTTTCCGGATTTTCATCGACGTTCAATTTCGCGATTTTTACGCCGTCTCCAAGCTCGGTGGACAGTTCATCCAGAATTGGAGCAAGCATTTTGCAAGGACCGCACCAAGGAGCCCAGAAGTCTACTACAACAGTACCCTGACCTTGAATCTCGGTGTTAAAAGATTGGTCAGACACATTAACGATTGCCATGATATATTCCTCCTAAAAAGTTTTGTGGCGACAGGCTTCCGTACAGACGCATCAGCGATGCCGGCTGCGAAGAAGGATGTCAAAGGGTTTTGCGAAGCGAAGTCCGCTTCGTAATATTTAATCGTCTGTGAAGCGGTGCGGCGTTCGGTATAGCCCGCTTCGTATGCTCTGCGTTAATAAATGTTTTCATGTAGTATGATAACCAGATTACAATTTATCGACACGTTCTCAGTATAACATATTTTACCCGAATATGTGAAATGTCACATTACTCGATTATTTCTAAAGATTCTTTACAACCTGCTGAGGAGTTGGATATACTTAAAGAAAGCGCATTATCTGTCAATGACAATCTTCATACTCCTGCATTCCCAGCGAACGGCCATTTTTGGCGAGGAGGTCAAACTATGGATACCAATGTGCGGACGCCCGATCCCCGGGAGCATGTAAACGAAGAGCCCCGGAATGACCTGGGCGATTTAATGACCGGTTTTTTTGGAATGACCACATTTATGTTCGTTGTCTTTTTCGGCATGGTCATCATCAAGTTCCTGATGTCGGAGTGAACAAACGGCAGGTCCGATCACCGGACCTGCCGTTTCTATTTATTGCGCATCCGCAGGGACAGCGGGCTCACGCTCGCTTGAAGCACAATCCGCCCTTCACGCGCTAACGTAAAGCGAATCTCGCAAGGACAGCGGCCGCTCAATCTCTAGATGCGCAATGCGCCCTTCACGAGCGCTAACGTAAAGCGCATCCCGTAGGGACAGCGGCTGCTCGCTCGCTTGATACACAATCCGCTCTTCACGAGCGCTAACGTAGAGCGCATCCCGCAGGGACAGCGGGCCACGCTCGCTTGATGCGCAATCCGCCGCCCCCTCGCATGAAAGGTCCTTCGGCCTCCGCCCATCAGGGCGGAGGCCGAATAGGGACCGCTCCATGCTCCACAGCAACTCCCTACCGCCAAAGCCGCTCCTTCGCAAATTTCCGGGTGTCCAGAGGGCGTAGCCCTTGGGGTCCTCCCCATTGGGGAGGATTTAGGAGGGGCCCCCCCGTTGATTCTCCCCAACCAGCTGCACCACATCCACATAAGGCGAAATGCGGTTCATCAGGCGCTGGCCCTTATAAACCTCCTCGCCGTCCTTGCTGGTGAAGCTGAGATGCTTCTCCAGTCCCTCCAGCGGATAGTTCGACGTATAGAACGTCGGCTTGCGGTTCATCCGGTAGTTGAGAATCGGCCCCAGCACATGATCCCGCGCCCAGGGGTTCAGATTCTCCGCTCCGATATCGTCAAAGATCAGCAGATCACAGTTCTTCATCGTATCGACGGTTTCTTTGAGCTTTTGGCCGTCTGTCATGATCGCCTTCAGCTCCTCGACAAAATCGGGCATGTACACAATAACGCCGCTGAATCCGGCGATCGCCAGCTCATGCAGCAGGTAGCACATCAGGAACGTCTTGCCGGTGCCGAAGGAGCCGTACAGGTACAGGCCGCGTTCGGACAGCCCGGATTCTTTCGTGTTCTTGATGTACTGGAACAGCCGGCCCACCGCCGGAGCGCGGCGCGGGTCCTTGCCCATAATTTCTATCTCGTCATAGCCTTCGTTCAGCACACGTTCGTCTACATAGAAGCTGCGGATTCGTCTGCGAATGCGTTCCTGGTTGTCTTTGGCCACTTGCAGCTCGCATGCAGTCTTGCGCTCGTACAAATCCGGGAACCCGCCGACGCTCTCCACCGTGAGCTTGCTGTAATGGCCCTGAAAATCGTTGGGGCACCGCTCCAGACCGGGACAATTCGCACAGTTGCGAGCTTCCTCCACATATTGATACAGGCGGCTTAAATGAAGCCTGAGCCTGGATTCTTCCAATTCGGGATGTTCGCTGCGAAGCCGAAGCACGAGCGGATGGTTCAGCAATTCATGCTCCAAATCCCTCGAGCGCAGGCGCAGAGCGGGATTATTCATCGAACGAAGCACTTCGCCCATCGACTCCACCTTAACCCCTCACTTTCCTTACGGCGACTTCGCCGCTCCTTTTTTCTTGCTGGCCTTGATATCGGCCGCCATCTGCATCATTGCCGCAAATTCTTCATCGCTCACGGCTCCCGACTGTCCGTCATCCAGCGCAATCTGGATTTCGGGCTTGCCGGACCGGCCTGCGCCCTTCCCATAGGAACGCGAACGCGCTCCCGGCGCGCCGGAGGCCGCTTTTCCTTTGACCTTGGATTGATCGCGTATGTAGCGTACCGCCTTCTCATAGCTGTTGACCTGCTTGACCAGCATATTGGAGGCAATGGCCTCGACAAAATTGCGGTTGATCCGCTGTTCTCCCCCCGAGGCGACCATGGCCATCAGGTAGTGAATGAGAATGTTGATGACTTCGCCCGGCAGCTTGTAATTGAGATCGATCTTCTCGAAAATATCCAACAGCTGACCCGGTACCGCCCCCGGAAAAAAAGTCTGAAGCAGCCGGGTATACGGCTCGTTGCGCAGCATCATATTATATTGGTGAATATCGCATTTGGAGAGGAACTGCGGAGGAACCTCCACATAATATTCCATTTCGACCGGCTGCTCATCGGGCACGATCGGTTCTTCGGCCTGCTCGGCCGCCCGGATGGACACGACCTTCGCGGCGGCGGCTTCACGCTGCTCCTGCCGCTTCATATTTTGCCGGAAATGCTGGCTCGCCCGGTGCTGAAGCTCATCCAGCAGCACATCGCCGTCCGGACCAAAAATACCGTCCTCGTCAAGCAGCCGGCATATATCCTGCGCGCTGAGCTTATATTTGTGGGCCACATAGTTGATGACGCCCATCTGCTCATAATCGAAGCGCAGCTTCTCGACATGCGCCCGGTTCACCGACTCCCGCGGAAACCGCAAAATGATGTCGCTGTAGCCGATCTCAAGCTTCCCTTCCCCATTCTTAACGGGCTGCCGGACGGCGGCTACCTCGGTCAGCGCCTGCTCCAGCTCGTAGTCGATGACATGCGTGTTCAGCTCGAAAATATCGTAGAACGGCCGCGAGATATTTTCCTTGCCAACGGCGCCCCGGCTCCATTCCTCCGGCTCCCGGCCCCAAAACTGCTCTCTTAAGGACAATACGGCGAATTTGCCGACCTTGTCGCGCAGCAGCAGCGTCAAATGCTGGGTGGCGAAAAAATCCGACGGCGACAGCGGAGACAGCAGCTCGTACTCGTACATATAATCTTCGGATTCCGGTATGAAGACCCGGCTCGTTTGAAGCAGACCGACCGCTTCCAGCTTGGATGCCTGTTCGATCATCGTTCTTCGGCCCTTCTCGTTCGGTTCAACACCAAGCGTCAGAAACAGACGCCGCTGCGGCTCCGCAGCTGAATACCCGATCGCTTCCGCCGGAACATGAGAATACAGCAGACGGTACAAACTTATAGCTAAAGCGCCGACCATAGGCTGGTAGATGGAGCTCAGCATACGTTCGTCGACGGGACTGAGACCGAATTCGCGGGAAACGCAGTACCGATGATGTTCGGTGAAATGATGTAAATGACTGATATGCATCTTCGGATACCTCCAATTCACGAATTCTTAGGACTTTTCTATTCAAAGTAGAGTTCTATTCTATCATAAATCGACTGTCAATAAATGTGGAAAAAAGCCCAAATCGGGCGCTTTCTCCCGCTCGCTCGCATCCGGTCCGCCTTATCCTGATCTATGCTGATTTTTTAGAAAATATGATGAAACAAATTAAAACGGCCGCATCCTCAAGTGATTCTTACCCGGGAAGCGGCCGTCTGGTTGCGCCTTATGTCTAATATAGGGTTATTCGTAAATCAATCTTCATATAACAAGGATGCGCCGGATTCAATCACGGTCTGCATAAATGTTGAAACCTCGACATGCTTGGGATGCGTAAGGTAAGCCTGATAATCCTCCATGGACCCGTACCGTGTAATCAGCATCAGGTCAAAGGGCGATTGTCCGGTCCGTACATCCTCCCTGACCTCAATCCCGGCAAGACTTTCAATATGTCCCCTCATGCCGAGTAGCGTCTCCCGGACCCGATCCCTTATTTCCGGGCTGTTATCCTTGAGTTTGATCAGCAAATTATTTATAAGCATCTCAACAGCTCCTTTTCTTATACGTAATAGAAACTGTGTACCTTCCCGGTTACACGGCCGGAAGTGTCCCGCCGTCGATCACATACTCGCTGCCGGTGATGGAGGCAGCACGATCGGATGCCAGAAAAGCCACCAGCTCCGCCACTTCCTCTGGAAGGCCGGGACGGCCAAGCGGTATGCCACCGAGCGAATCCATCAGGGCGCTCAGCGCCGATTCCCGGCTTCCTGTTTCGACTGATAGCCGGTCCAACAGCGCATCGGCGGCCTTGGTCTGAATGAAGCCCGGAGCAACCGTGTTGATTCGAACGCCCAAAGGTGCGAACTGCTTGGACAACCCTTTGCTGTATGTGGTAAGCGCTGCTTTGGCCGCCGCATAAGCGAGAGTCGCTTCGTACAGGGGAAGCCTGCGCTGAATGGAGGAAATATGGATGATCACCCCACTTCTACGCTCCGCCATACCGGGCAGCAGGCCGCGGTCCAGCCTTATGGACGCGAACAAATTGGCGTTAATCGTCTCCTGCCAGTCCTGGTCGCTTAAGACGAGCGCTCCTCCGGAAGGGGCAGATGAGCCACCGACATTGTTTACCAGAATGTCCACTCCACCCAGGCGGTTCAAAGCCTCCTGTACCACCTTTTCGGCTCCTTCCGGTGTGCTGACATCCGCCTCAACAAAAAGGCCTTGAAAGGTTCTCGGTTCAGGGGCCGAGCGGGCTGTAATCATGACTGTGGCGCCGGAATCAGCCAGCCTTCCTGCAATCGCCGCGCCCATTCCCTTGGTCCCGCCTGTCACCAGCACCCGCTTCCCGGCAAATTCCTTCTCTGTGCCTCTATAAAAAGCTATAACCTCATCTCCTTTGTTTCATGTGCTTCCGATCGGACAGCTACATCTTACAATGGACTTTTCAATTAATCTATTTTATTATTTTCATCAAATCAATGAATATTTTTAATGAAAGAATGGAGGCTCCATGGAACTGACTCAGCTCGAATATTTTCTGACGGCTGCCCGGCATCAGCATTTGACCAGAGCGGCAGAGGAGCTGCGGGTAACCCAGTCGGCCTTAAGCCACGCCATATCCAAGCTGGAGAGCGAACTGGGCGTTCCCCTGTTCGATCGGACAGGGCGCAATATCCGGGTCAATGCGTTTGGTCTCATGTTCGCCAAGCGGGTGGAGCGAGGACTCCTGGAACTGAAGTCAGGCATCCATGAAATCGAAGCCAATACCAACCCCGACACCGGAATCGTGAACCTCTCTTATCTCAATATTCTAGGCGCCGAGCAGGTACCCCGACTTATTAAAGATTATCAGCGGCTGAAACCGGGCGTAAGATTCGAATTGACGCAGGGCAACTACGATGATATCAACGCCCATCTGGAAGCCGGTCACTCGGATTTAATGATTACATCCAAGGAGACGGCTGACGATAAGCATGAATGGGCGTCCATCAGCACCGTTCCGCTGTACCTTGCCGTACCGAAAGAACATCCCTTTGCGGCTCGAGCCTCTATCAGCCTTCGGAAGATTACGGGGGAGCCTTTTATCGGCATGAACAAGAACTGCGGGCTGAAAAAGACTCTGACGACCCGGTTCATGAATACCGGCTTTGAGCTGAACGTCATATATGACGCCGAGGATTTAATGACAGTCGCAGGATTTATCTCCGCAGGGCTCGGGTTGTCCGTACTGCCCAGAATGACGGGGCTTCAATTGGAAGGCATCTCCTGGCTGCCGATCGAAGAACGGGACTGGACATGGGAGATCGGCCTTAAATGGCGGACGGACCGGTATCTGTCTCCTGCCGCTCGCGGGTTTCTGGATTTTGTTCTCAGCCACTATCCGGAACATGAACAGGCCGTCCCCCTGACGTAGCCGGGGAACAGCCTGCTTGGTATGCCTTATCTTCGTCTAGAACACTTGTCTTCGTTTAGAACATTTTATAGCCGCCGAGCCGCAGGCGCCGGATGGTCCAGCCGCTGAGCACCGCTCCAGCCAGCCCCGCAATACCGGTCAGGTAATCCACCGGGTGAAACGAGGACAGATGCTCCCATAGCGTCACGGAAGAACGGTCCCAGATCGAATACACCACCACCGGCAAAATGACGAGCACGAACAAATAAGCCGGAAACCAGGTGGTCTTCATTAACATATTGAGGATAAAGCCGATGCCGAACATCATCACAAAGAACAGAACGGTGAGCACAAACACAGGAATAAATCCCATCGTTACCCTTCCCCTCTCTCGATTAAGAAGCGCGAATAAAGCATCAACCCGTAGTCAGTTTACTAGAAAAAAAGGGGCGAAGCAACGAAATTCATAGGGCGCGCCTCGCCCCCGTTTGCTCTTCACCGTACGCTTGCGCTACAATGCTTAGAAGGACAACCATTTGAGGAGTGATCGCATGAGTGAAGCCGCTTTGACGCTGGAAGGATGGTATGCGCTCCATGACTTCCGCTCTCTGGATTGGACCGCCTGGACGGCGGCCGATGACGAGGAACGCGCTGTGGCTCTGGATGAACTGAATGCATTTATAGAGGAATGGTCCGGTGTAGAGGAAGCGAAGCTGGGCAGTTCCGCCTGGTATTCGATCGTCGGACAGAAAGCCGATTTAGTGATGGTGCATTTGCGCGAAAGCCTGGAAGAGCTGAACAAGCTTGAGGTCGCTTTCAACAAGACGGCATTTGCCCCTTTTACAACCAAAGCTTACTCCTATGTCAGCATTGTGGAGCTAAGCAATTATAATCCGAGCGGAGAGAGCGGAGAAGACCCGATGCAGAATCCGCATATCGCCGCCCGCCTGAAGCCGGCCCTCCCGAAATCCAGGCATATCTGCTTCTACCCGATGAACAAAAAGCGCGATCTGGCCGACAACTGGTACATGCTTGATATGGCCAAGCGCAAGGAGCTGATGTATTCGCACGGGCTGATCGGCCGCGGATACGCAGGCAAGGTGAAACAGATCATTACCGGCTCCGTCGGTCTGGACGATTGGGAATGGGGCGTAACGCTCTTCGCTGACGATGCGCTGCAGTTCAAGAAGCTGGTCTATGAGATGCGGTTTGACGAAGTCAGCGCCCGCTACGGCGAATTCGGATCGTTCTATGTTGGCAACCTGCTGACTTTTGAATCCTTTGACGAGATGTTAAAAGTATAGCAAGCGGCAAAAAGGGTGTGCCTTTCGCGTCAACACGCGAAGGGCACACCCTTTCTTTCACTGTTCTTCCGAAGACGCTTCATCGTCTCCGTCTTCATGCAAGCTCTTCAAATAATCGGCGGTCTGCCGGTCCCGGACCCGGCTCTTCTCTTTCAGCCGCTCGATCGCGGGCATGATGAGCAGGTCGATTTCTTTCTGGACTGTATAGGCCAGATCATGCCTTCCCTGGTCCTCCAGATAGGAGCCAACCTCGATCAGGCCATTGTAACGGTCAAGTTCGTCCCGGGTCAAAAGCCCCCGCACCTGTACGCTGCAGTGACGCATCCTACAGGAATCTGCCTTTCTTCAGCACCAGCGGAATGCCGCCGATGATAAAGAGGTAGCGCAGATCGACGACTTTTTTGAGCTGGGCCGCAAAAAAGCCCTTGTACTTCTTGTCGCCGACCACGGCGATTCCTTCGCCCTTGCCGAGCGAAGCCACCGTTCCTTTATTGCTGAACGCGAATTTCTTCGGCTGCTGACTACGGATCGCGGCCACCAGGTTGTTGGCGCAGCACTCGCCCTGCTGCATAGCGATCTGCGCTGTCGGAGGGTAAGGACGGCCTTCCGGCGAGATCATGAGCGAACCGTCGCCGATGATGAAGATGTTGTCGTGTCCCGGAGCGCGCAGGAATTCGTCCACTTTCACGCGGCCGCGCATCGCCTCGAAGCCCGCCGCTTCAATCAGACGGTTCCCGCGGATGCCGCCCGTCCAGACGATCGTCGACGCCTTGATTTCTTCGCCCGTTGCAAGCAGGACGCTGCCTGGAGTGCATTCCTTGATCGCTACGCCGATCTTGAAGGTTACGCCTCGCTTCGTCAGTACCTTCATGGCATGCTCCACAAGCTCCGGCGCAAAGCCCGGCAGCGCAGTTGGAGCCGCCTCTACGTTGTAGATGTTAACCAGACTCGGATCAACGTCGTACTCCTTGCAGAGTTCGGGAATCCGGTCCGCAAGCTCGGCCACAAATTCGATGCCGCTGAAGCCCGCGCCACCGACGACGAAATTGATATGCTCCTGCGGGTTGTTCTCGTTCTTGTATTTGGCGAATTGGTATTCGATATGCTGGCGGATGAGACGGACCGAGTTGATGCTGCGGATCGTCAGGGCATACTTGTCCAGTCCCGGAATGCCGAAGGTCTCCGGCTCGCCGCCAAGCGCGATAACGAGATAGTCGTAGGACAGCGTGCCGTCCTCCAAAATGACTTTTTTCTGCTGGGTGCGGATTTCCTGCACCGACGACTTCACCAGATCGATCTTGAATTCATCGATAAGCTTGGAAATGGCAACGCGAGAGTCCTCGATCGAATCCGTTCCCGCCGCAGGCATATGAAGATGGGTCGTAAAGTAATGGTACTCGTGGCGATTAACAAGAGTGACATCCGCCTCATTGTAGTTTAAGGCCTTTTGCAGACGCTGTGCGGTTAATATACCTCCGTATCCCGCACCTAGAATTACGATTTTGGGAATACTATTCATTTTCCGGCTCCTTCCAACAGGCGAATCTGATTTAACTGTTTCATTTTAAGATTATTGTGAAATTATACACATAAAGTTGGAATAAATTCCAATAAAACTTAAAGCAATTCGAAAATAATCATATACATTGTAAACCTTACTTTGCCATTAATCAAATGGAATTCATTCACAACAATTGGCGAATGCTCCAGTTAATTCTGTAAATCTGACCTTTGCAGGTAAGTCACGCAAAGTTTATAATGGGTAGTATGGCAATTTGAATATATCAACTTGGAGGTGTAGAATCCTGTGACTTCCCAGCAATCCGATTCTCCCATTAACGACCTGCTGATTATCGGCGGCGGCCCGGCAGGCATGTTTGCCGCGTTCTACGGCGGGATGCGTCAGGCGTCTGTAACCCTTATTGAGAGTATGCCCCAATTGGGCGGGCAGCTTGCCGCTCTCTATCCCGAAAAATATATTTACGACGTAGCGGGGTTCCCTAAAGTTACCGCGCAAGAGCTGGTAGACAATCTTTCCCGGCAAATGAGCCTGTTCCAGACCGATATCCGTCTGGAGGAAAAGGTCCTTTCCGTGGAAAAACGGGAAGAACGCCATTTTGTCGTAACGACCGACAAAGCGGAATATCATGCCAAGGCCGTCATCATCACGGCAGGCGTAGGCGCCTTTGAACCCCGCCGTCTGGATCTGCCCGAAGCGGGGCGCTTTGAAAAAGCGAATTTGCACTATTTTGTAAGTGATTTGAATGCTTTTAAAGATAAAAAGGTACTGATCAGCGGTGGCGGCGACTCCGCGGTCGACTGGGCGCTGATGCTCGAGCCGGTCGCCGCTGAGGTTACTCTGATCCACCGCCGCGACAAGTTCCGCGCTCACGAGCACAGCGTCGAGAACCTGATGAATTCCAAAGTCAAGGTTATCACTCCTTCCGAGATTACCGCGCTGCACGGCGAAGAGTTCATAGAGAAAGTGACCCTTTCCAATGTCAAGACCAAAGAAACCCAGGAGCTTGAAGTGGACAGCGTTATTGTCAACTTCGGCTTCGTCTCCTCGCTCGGTCCGATCACCGAATGGGGTCTGCAGATTGAAGGCAACTCCATTGTCGTCGACTCCCGGATGGAGACGAATATCCCGGGCCTGTTCGCCGCGGGCGATATTACCACTTATCCCGGCAAGCTGAAGCTGATCGCCGTCGGATTCGGCGAAGCGCCGACCGCCGTGAACAACGCCAAGGTCTACATCGACCCTGAGGCGAAGCTGTCTCCCGGCCACAGCAGCAATCTTAAGCTGTAAAACCGGTTGGCATAAGCAATCGTCTGCGGGGACCCCGCTGAAGCGCCTAAAAAGAATTTTTCTTAGACAAAGCTGCACTTTATGAGGGGTTATTTAATATAAAAAGGGTATCCTGACGGGTTGAGATAAACTGCAGCTCGAAAGGATACCCTATTTAAATTCTGGTAGCGGTATAGTTTTATGTAGTGCTTCATGGATAATCCAGAAGTCTGTTATTGGAGTACCGCATGGTGTGGAGAGTGTAAGTTCCGTTTGAGAATTTCAACGAGCAGAAGCGCGATAAAATCATGCTCCAGCTGAAGTTCAATGGCCTTATGGTAAGAGTCCAACAGCATCTCGTCCGATAATTCAACCACAACGTTCACCTACCTTTCCTTTTTTTGGTTCCTCTCTATCATAGCAAACTATCAATTTTCGAACAAGTGTTCTTATTATCCACAGCTAGATGTGGAAATCCTGTGCATAATGTGTGAGTAAGGGCGATTAGTGCAGTGTATATGCGGTGGACTATGGGGATAACAGTTATACACAGGATTCGCCTTTGGTAGTATAATAAAAAAATTTCTGCTTTGCTATAATTATTTTAAAAAATCGGTCTCTTTTCCCCTGTTAAATGAACTAATATCGGAACTAAGGATACACATCTGGCGCAAAAATGTAAAACTCTTTTTATACATTTGCCTATTTTTTTGTTCATACTGGTTCATTCGTGGTTATTGCGGTCTGGTGTTTACTTCGAGAATCCAGATTCTTCCCGAACGGTCCACGGCATAGTCAAACCCCAGCTCGCCGATCCCCGGAAAATGACGCTCCATCACCTGGATGCATGTCAGGGTCAAATTGCGCATTTCCTTTCTTTTAGCCGAAGAATTGATCCGCGGGAGCGATCTTCGGAGTCCTTCCCTGCAGGTCAGCATGGTGCCTCCCTTGCATAAATTGGTCACGAACAGTCCGGGTCTCGCCAGACGGCCGACCATGGAGCGGAATTCCCAATGCTCTCCGTTCTTCACTACCTTAACTCTGTAATCTATCGGACGTCCGGCGATTCTCGCAAGCGATATGCCCTGCTGGATCAAATAGCCGCGCTTCACCCTGACTTTCTTAAGCGCTTCCGTCATGCCGGCAAAGTCCCGGTACATCCGCGTTTTGGCCATATACGTAAAGCCGTAGCCCCTGCCGTCGCGGAATACTTTAATAACGCCGTAACCCCCTCCGCCGACAATTGGTTTGATCACGACATTTCCGAATCGGCCAAGCATGGAATGCAGTGCGGAATTGCTGTAATGCACCGTTCTTGGAATATAACCGGCGATCCGGCCGTCGCTGAGCAAAGCTTTGGTCTTCAGCCATTTGCTGGCCAGTTGTCTCCCCGCCATTGCCCCTCTCTCCTTTCTGAAAGCCTGCTATACTGTACTCAATCTCCATTCGGCCCTCTTGTATGATTGTCCTTGATAGAAGGCGTTCGTATAAAAAGGGGCTGCTATGCCGCGGCTTATATCCCGCCCCAAGTTCCGCTACTGTGGGAATATTCCGCGCTTATCCGACAGTATCCACGCCGGCGCCATCCGGAGAGAGAAAATGAAGGAAATTGTCGCATCGTCTGCACGAACCAGCCGACAAATTTCCTCCAGTGAATGACCGCGGTCCCGGAAAAGGCAAGCAGCGCGCCGTGCAGAGACGTCGGGTCTAATAATGTAACCCTTTTCATACAGTGTCGTATCGCTTATAGTTAAAGTAATCCCATCTTTCGTTTATCCTGGAGGAGGCGCTGCGATGGCTCAATTGTTTGAGATTCTATACTGGCTCGCCATGATCGGCTCGTCCGTCGTATTGGCTGCAACTACGCTGCTGGTCTGTGCGCTGGGCTTCAAATTCTTCATTAAAGACCGGCGCAGGGCGCTGGGCGCGGGCTGCATCGCCTTCTCGCTCGTATCCGCGACCCTGATCGTATTGATGATTAATTACAAGTTTATTTTGGCGGCTTGAGAGAGGGGAAATTTCCTGCGTTCAGGCAATAAGAAAAACTCCTATCGGAGCTAAAAAAAGATGCCCCGCGTGATTGGCGAGGCATCTTTCTTTGTTTTAAAAGGGTGCCGGATTTTAGTCGTTTCCGGCATTCCCAATATTCGCGATTGCCTGGGCCGCTTCCGCGCGGGTCGTCGTCCCCTGCGGGACGAACGCCGAAGCGCTCCGGCCTTTCATCAGGCCGAGTCCCGCCGCTGTACTGACGGCATCGCGCGCCCAAATGCTGACTGCGGCCTGGTCCTTAAAGACCGGGGATGCCGCAGCATCCGGTTTGGTCTGCGGGTGGAGGATGCTCCAGGCTCTGACGAGCATGGCCGCCATCTCCTCGCGGCTGATGGTCTGCTCCGGCCTGAAGGTATCCGTGCCGGTTCCCTTGATGATTCCGGCCTGATAAGCCGCGGCCACTTCATCCGCATACCACTTGGCTGCGGGAACATCCGTGAAGGCCGCGCTGCCTCCGCCAAGGCCCAGCGCCCGGACAAGCAGCGCCGCGAATTCCGCGCGTGTCACTTGGCGGCCGGGAGCGAACTCCCTCTGGCTGATTCCTTCCACGATATGCTTTGCCGCCATTTCCGTAACGGCGTCATAGGCCCAGCTTCCGGCGGGAACATCCGAGAAGGTTTTGCGGTATTCCAGCACCGCGTATTTGCTGAAATGATCCGTCTGGCCGCTTGCAACATTCCCTGCGGACAGGCTGCCAATGTACTCAAGCTCCCCCGTATCGGAAATATAGTAGAGACCTGCCAGCTTGGCGGCGGCAAGCCCGCTTGCCTTGAGCTGAAGCGTCACCGGATGCGCGAATGCGGTTACGGGCGTTTCCGCTCCGCCAGCTGAGATCAGCTTCGCTTTAAATTCGTAGATATCGCTTGCAAGCTTCAAATCGGCGAATTCGCGCTGCTTCGCAAGCGCAAGCAGGGATTCGCTGTCGGCAGGCGGCACCTTCACGACGCTTATAACCGCTTCGCCGCTGGACTTGGATGCCGCGGCAAGCAGTTCGCCGAGCGTCCGGGCGCTCAGTTTAAGCGTAAAATCGGCCCCCGCCAAATTCAGCCCGCTGCCGCCCTGCGCCAGCTTATCCAGCAGCGCGGCCGGAATGCGCGCCTCCGTGCTTGTTCCCAGCGTGAACGTCGCCTCTTTCAGGGCGTCGTTCATAGCGAGCTTATCCTCCGTCACCCGTACGACGGCCGGAGAGGGAGTAGGCGCCGGGGATGCCGGTGGGCCCGAACCAGAGCCCGTACCTGGTGATGGCGTAGGGGTTGGAGTGGCGCTCGGAGCCACGCTCGGCTTGGCACTAGGCGTTGCTGAAGGCGGCGCCGATGCAGGTTGCCCATAGCTGAAACTGGTCTTGTAAGGAGTGTCGCTGTTCTCCACGCCAAGCTGAACCTCATACTTGCCTTCGGCTGAAATATTCCATGTAAACGTGAACGCGCCGCCGTCTCCGCTTGTTATACTATCCAGAAAAAGCTGGCCGCCGGGCTCCGCCACCTTCAGCGTCACCAGTTGTCCCGCTCCGGACGCCACTTTTCCCGTTACCGTTGCCTGCTTGGTTGATATATCGGCGCTTGCAGTAACATTTGTGAACCAGACAGTTTCGGAAGCAGTCGCCAATGCTTGCCAGAACGTAGACAGGAGCAGAATCAGGATTAGCGCAGGTATGCTCTTCTTCATTGTTTGCCTCCTTTTTGCAAAGAAACCCCGGCGGGGAAATCCCGCCGGATTGTTCATCTAATTCAAGGGGTCAACTCTACTACGTCAGCCAGAGGCATCATGGTCGTATTCATCAGATCCTCACCTTCCCAAACCATCAGCTTGACCTTGAATCCCGCCACACTTGCAGGAAGCTGGAAGCCTGCGTTCAGCTGCAGGGTCTGGCCCGCTTTGACCAGGGAGGAGCTGTAAGCGTGGTTAACCATCTTCAGTCCGCCGTTCCCGTCATAAAGCGCGGCGATAATCAGCACTTGCTTGTCTTCGGACAAAGCGTTCGTAACTTTGACCTTGGCATCCAGATATTTGCCGGCTTCAAGCTTATTCATGTTGAACGAAGGCTCCATCTTGAAGCTGTCTTCCATTCTCTTCAGCACCGTGTAATCCAGCGTATACGATACGTTCCCCGCCTCGACCCGGATCTGGTACGGACCCGCTGGCAGCGTGGCCGGAAGGGACAGCGTCAGGTTCGCTGTACCGCCTGCAATAGAGCCGGATGCCGCCGGAACTCCCGCATAGGACAGGGCGTTTTTCAGCAGTACGGCTTTGACAGCCGTCCCGTCAGTGACATTAGCCGTATGGACGGCAATCTGCACATCCTTGACGCTGCCGGCGCGGTGCATTGCCGCGTCCAGCGTCACGTCCTTGATGCTGGGTGCGCCTTTACCGGTAAGCGCGGCTGTAATCTGCTGCGCCTCGGAGGTCGCTGCCTCGGCCGTCCGGAAATACAGCTTATGGGCGGCCGCATCATAGAACCAGACGTCATGGCCTGCTTGAACGGCCTCTTTCGAACCAACTTCTTTCAGTTCTTTGCCGTTCCGTTTGACCGAGTAAACATCCTTATCTTCGGCTCCGATCTTCACTTCGGAAGCCCATACGCGGCTTTCGACCTTGCCGGTGTAGCTGCCGTTCATTGCCGCGATATTCAGCGACACTTTGTCACCCTGAGCACTTGCCTTGATCTCGGTTGCCGCGGATTGGCCTTTCTCGTAATCATACGTGCTGCCGTCATCCTCATACAGCGTGAAGCTGGAAGTTTCTCCGCTGGTTAACGGATATACTTTGAGCGTCAATTCGCTAGCCGGCGTCTGCTCCGTGAAGTCCTGAACCGCCCGGGTCGGAATGATGGCGCCTTCCTTCACCAGCATCGGAACGGTGTTCAGATCGGCATTGTACGTAATTTCCTGTCCTCCATTAAATTTCTGCTCGGAGTTCCAGTCATACCAGGTTCCGCTTGGCAGATACACCGTTCTTTGAGATGCGCCTTCCTTATTAACCGGCGCAGCCATAATGGAGCCGCCGAACATCCATTGATCCTGAATGTTATATACATTGCTGTCGTTCGCATAATCCATAACGAGCGGCTTCATCAGCGAAGCTTCGCCGTCCGCCGTCTGCTTGGCGGTGGAATAAATGTACGGCAGCAGCTGATAGCGCTGATTGATCGCTTTTGTCACCGAAGCTTCCGCGTTGGCTCCGAACGCCCACGGTTCCCGGATATTGGTCGGGTCCGAAGGATTGTCGCCGAGAGCCACATGCGACCGGAAGATCGGCATTAAGGAAGCCGCCTGCATCCAGCGGGTGTACAGCTCCGGCGAAGGCTTGCCGTTAAATCCGCCGGTGTCGTTCGTGAAGTAGGAAATGCCCGATGCCGCCGCGCTGAGACCCAGCTGCAGCTGATGCGAGAAGGAAACCCAGCTGGCGTCGATATCACCGCTCCAGACGGTAGTGCCGTACTGCTGGATGCCGGTAAATCCGGATCTTGCCAGCGTCCAGACCCGGTCGCCGGTATAGCTGCGCTGACCGTCATAGAACGCCTTGGCCTCATTCAATGCGTACACGTTCGTTATTTCCGCCGCGCTGCCCGCCGCGAACTGGTCTCTTAACGAGTCGGTTGGCTGTTCCGGTTCGTTAAGGTCGATCCAGTAGCCCTTCACGCCGGCATCATGCAGCTTTTTCACCTGGGAGCTGTACCACTTGGCCGCTTCGGGATTCGTGAAGTCGATCAGTCCCGCTTTACCGTACCAGGCCGGGTAAATGACTGTTTTGCCGGAAGCGTCCTTGACGAAATAGCCTTTGCTGTCGCCTTCTTTAAAGTTGGAAGCTGTTACCTGGATATAAGGATCGACGATGGTTACGATGTTCACGCCTTTTTCCTGCAGCTCAGCCATATTGGCCTTTGGACTCGAAAAATCCTGTGCCGGATCGTCATTCCAGGTCATATCGAAATAATGATTTTTCTTCGCCCAGTATACATCCAGCACCATGGAGTCGAGTGGAATATCCTTGCTGCGGAAGGTATCCACGATGCCGTCCACTTCGTTCCAGCTTCTGTAGCCGAATCTGGACTGCATATAGCCCAGCGCCCACATTGGCGGAATCGGAGCGGTGCCGGTCAGGCTGGAGAAGCTCTTCATGATGCTGTTCAGGGAACCGCCGGTGTCGCCGGCTATGAAATAGTAGAGCATTTCCCCGTTCGGCGCGCTGAAGCTGTATTTTCCGGCATCTGCAGCACCCATGTCGAAGGTCACATTTTCGTACGTATTGTCAAAATAAAGCCCATAGCCCTTCGTGCTCGTAAAGAACGTGCTGGAAACGTCGGAGGTATTGCCGCCATAGCCTCCAGTCATTGCATTGTTCATAACCACCTTCTTGCCCAGACGGTCGAACGACTGCGCGTCGCGGTCCATGCCGAGCCCGAAGAAATGCTCATCCTCGGCCAGAGCCATCTCGTTGTATACGCCGGTGTCTCCGTCATACCCGAAGCCTGCGCCGCCAACTTGCTCCGAGAGCAGCTTCGTGTTCGAAGCGTCATAGTAGGCCAGGCGGAACGGCGACTTGTAGGCGCGGATGCTCAAAGCGTCCGTCTGAATCAAAATATAGCCTTCATCACCCATATCTTTAACGGATGGGATTACGGAGCCCTGCTCGCTGTCCACCACAAAGGTATCCTTTTTGGCAAACGTGCCGGTCGGCTCCATCCATACCTTGGCCGTATCGGCTTTCACGAATTCAAGCTTCACCTTCGCGCTGCCCTGCGAATTCAGCACAACCGCCCGTCCGCCTGCGGATACCTGGTACGGATCGGTTTCCGACAAGCTGTTAACGAAGGTAACATCCTTATACTGCTGGTCATTATCCTTCTGCAGCAAGAAGTCGTCGATGCTTAAGCTGCTTCCCGCTTTGCCTTCGGAGATTACGCCGACCTTGACCACTTCATTCATGGCGAGTTGAATATTCGGCAGCTTCAGCTCCGTAAATTCCGCCCCGGCCGGAATATCAAGCGTCTTGGTACCGCCGGAATACGTTACGTAGACCTGGGCTTTGCCGAGCTCACCGGTCTTGCGGGTCTTCAGCGTCAGCTGATACACGCCGTCTGCCGGCGCATTGCCGAACTGCCAAATATCGGAGGAATAGTCGCTTGCGCCGCCGATTTGCGCAAAAGCGTTATCCCCGTCCCGCGCAATCGCCTGATGCGTCATGTTCGTGCGGCTCCATCCGGCGAAGCCTTCGTCAAAGCCCGGATTGTACAAGGCTACGGACAAAGTTTCGGCCGCAGATTCCTCGGAGGTGAATTTCACATTGTCGATCTGCATGGAAGTATCCGGCTTGGGAGCTTCCAGGATGAATTTTACCGTCGCTTCCTGCTCGGTAATATCCGCTTCGACTTTGAATTCCTTGTACTGAAAATCGCCCGCATCCCATTTCGCCTTACCTGTGGATGGGACTCCATCCTTCAGGCTGGGCGTAATATTCACCGTCACATCGTCTTTGCCCGGCTGGGAAATAACCAGTTTCGCTTTTCCGCCCGCAAATGTCGGGTCGGTGTGCGGCATCAGCTTCACCATGGCCGACAATGTGTAATGCCCGTTCTTCAGGCTGGTAATTCTCTGCTGGGAGACCGCTTTTCCGCCCGCATCCGGGGAGTACAGGTATTGCTTGTGGCCGGCATAGGCATCATTGGTATCCACGCCGTGCCAGATGGTGGTACCTTGCGTATCTACGGTCCAGCCGGTCTCGTTGCCCGTTTCGAAATCACCGTTGATCAGTTGGCCGGTTCCGGAGCTGAAGGAAATCGAGTCGATATGAACCGAACCCGCACTATCCTCCGTTTGTGCAAGCGTGATCAGATTCGTTCCTTTTTTCAGTGAAATCGTCTTCTCCGCGCTGCTCCACTTATCCCAAGTAGATTTGCCCAGCGATTTAAAGGTCACCGTGTCCGAATCGACCGGGCTGCCGGCAATATCCTCCACAGTCACCGCCAAAGAACCGTCCGCTTCATTTCCGTTGGCATAGCGGACATTGAGCGGATAATTCCCGTCCTGCGGAACACTGACGGCAAAGGTCAGCTTGGCGCCTTTTTGATTCAGCCCGGCGATATAGCCAAAGCCCTGGTAGCCCGCCGCGTCATTGCCAAAGATCGCTCCGCCCTGATACGAAGCCACTTCCGCCTGATACGACTTGGAGGCCGTCTTCGGAATCAGCTTGAGCACGACCGCGTCATGCGGCTCCAGTGTCTTGGAGAAGATCGTCTTGTATCCAAGGTCTTTGTGCTCCCAAATATCGCGGACATAAGCTCCGTCATTAAGTCCCAGCTCTTTGACAAAATTCATCGAGAGCGCCTTGGACTCGTCGCTGCGGTTGAACAGGGCGACGGCCCATGTGCCGTCCGGCAGCTGCCCGGCCCACCGCTCGCTGTCGCGGCTGGCGTTATTCTTGTAATGCTCACCGGAATAATAGATCGGCTTGCCCACCAAGCCCGATTTGTTCAGCTCGATCAGTTCCGGGTTCTGATAGAATTTGGCATTGTCCCTGATGGTATCGTACTGGTCTGCGATCGTAATCGGCGAGCCCGCCATTGTGAACAGCGACAGGGCCGTCTTCCGCTCGTTGTCGGCGAATTGGCCATTGTAGGTGTTCAGGCGCAGGAAGTCGCCGTCGTTAATCATCGATCCGCGGCCCGAAATATCGGAGAATCCCGTGAAGCCCTGGAAGGAGTTGGCCCACTGCGACCAGCTGGCCGTCCAGTTCTGGCGGCGTCCGCTCGTATGATCCCACCCTCCGGCGAAGACGTCCTCGTCGATGCGGATCATGTCGCCGAACTGCTGCTCATACTTGGCATGGCCCTTCAGGTCCGGCATGACCAGGCTGAGGAACATATGGTTCTCGGCGGAGGCTTCATCCATCCACTGAAGCGCTTTGGCGTATTCCGTATCCGAATCGTGGCCTGTTCCGATCTGGCCGAGGCCCTGATCGTAGCCCGATTCATACCAGGAGAGAAAATCGACGCGCAGGAAGGAAGCGCCCTGCTCGGCCAGGAACCTGATATAACCTTGAAGGTATTCTTTGGCGCCCTTTTTGTTGACGTCCAGCCAGTACAGCGCCTGGTCAGCGCCCTGTCCGCCGTCGAAGCGGTCGCCGTTCAGCTGCTTGCCGTTGCCGAGGTTGTACGGCTCCGTCTTGATCAGACTTGCGACCGGAATCTGCTCGGTGCTGCCATCGTCATTCTTAACCGTGACATGATATTTATCCGGATGCTTCAATACTTCCGGGCTGACCCACAGCGGATCGTAGTAGATCCCAAGCTTCATGCCTTTGCTGTGGATGTAGTCGGCCCAGTACTTCCAGGTGTGGCCGTCCGGATAGACTTCGGAAGGATAGCCCTGCCAGTCATTCGGCCCGGCCCATTTGACCTCCACATCGTCCAGATCAATTCCCGCGAAGCCGGCTTTGCCTTTAGGGTCTACGACAAATGCGAGGTCCAGCTTGCCGCTCGTCACATCCACCGTCATGGAGTAGTCGGTCCAGCTCTCGCTGGACACCGTTTTGGCCAGAGCCGCTTCCGGCACTTCGGTGTTGTATCCGTCCACTTGGAATACTGCGGTCGCTCCATTTTTGATCATATCGTTCTTGGTCTTGGCTTTGGCTTTTACCGTGTACAGACCGTTCGGCAAATGAATGCTTTGCGAGACCGTTTGGACCTCATCGGCTCCCGGATTCCAGGTGTACAGGGATTTGTCCCCCGGTCCGTCGTCATTGGTGCCCGATCCGCCGCCGCCTGTGCCGGTAATATTCCAGCCGTCCGTATTTCCTTGATTGAAATCGCCGTTGACGACATGGTTGGAAGTATCGACCTCATCCGTTTCCTTCTCAAGCTTCACATCGTCGAGGTCCAGCCCGGCGCTGAATTTATTTTTGGACAAAGAGTCATAGGAGAATTCCAGATATACACTTGGATTGGTCACATTCAGTAGGGCGCTGTAATCCGTCCAATCTTCATAAGTAATCGCCGTTACGGTTTCAGCTTCCGGATCGGCGGCATCATAGCCCTTGATCTTCATGTAGGCCGGTACGCCGTCCGCGAACATGCCGTTCTTGGTCTTGGCTCTGGCGCTTAAACGGTACAGGCCCGTATCCTTCAGATACACATTCTGGCTGACCGTTTCCTGATGGGGTTCATTCTTATATATCCATAACGACTTATTGCCGTTATCGTCGTTCCGCCCGTGACCGGCCGGTCCGGTAAAGGTCCAGCCTTTGGTCTCTTCATCGTTGAAGTTCCCGTTAACCACGCCGTATACCGGCTCCGTTTCACCGCCCGCCCCCAGCGGATCGGTCATCCACCTATTGTTATGCGAGACGATGTAACCGTTCTCATTTAACAGCGTGGCTCCTTCAATCCATCCGTCCGTGCTGACCATATCGTAGCCGTACGGCTGAAAATTTTCCGCCATCCAGTCGATGTTCGCCTTCCAGCGGTCCTCCGGCATATACGTATTTTGGGTCCATTGATGCTCATACGAAATCCAGTACATCGGCCCCGAGCCATTTCGGGTAAACTCGCTGTTTCTCGCCAAGGCGGAACCCGAGCCGAAAGCCGGAACGACCAGGCTGAACGCCATGATCGAGGCCATCAATCGATGTAATCGCTTTCTATTCTTTGTTTGCATCCCCTAGTGTCCTCCCGTTTCATCTTAGAGTGAATAACCCTGCCTGCAACAGCATCGCACCCGGCTGCGAACTCACCTCCTTAACAAAAATTTTCGGCATGGCTGCAACGGTCAACCGACTGTGTAAAGGTTCCTTCTTACATATTCTCCGCCTTCACCAGCTTCACCCAGGCTTTCGTCAACTCTTCCAGCACCTCATCCTTCGACTTGGCATGGGCTGCATATTCCTGAAGCAGCGCCCCGAGCTGCGTATCGAAACCATCTGGCCAATAGCCTTGAACCCATGGATAAGTCCTGCCCAACTTCATATAGCGGATCGTATCGGCAGCCAGCTGGCCGCTTGGCAGCACTCCGCCCTTCACGACCGGGACCTCGCCGTGCCATCCATATTGCTTGATATAATCGGTAACGATGTAATCAAGAAAATTTTTTGCTTCATTAATATGCTTGGAGGTATCGCTGATGCGGAGCAGCACGGAGGAGTCAACCATCAGCCTTGCCTTCGATGGATCGTCCCCGACCGGTTCCGGGAAGAAGCCGAGCTCCGCAGACGGGTCCGCCTTCAGCATATCCCCCTCCGCCCAGCTCCCGTTGTGGACCATGGCCGCTTTGCCCTGCGCCACCAGAGCTAGTCCCGTACCGTAATCCGTCGCAAGCGGCTGATCGTTACCGTACTTCACCATGAGGTCAATCATGTCGAAGGTCCGGCCAAACAAGGGCAGGTCCTTGAAGGTCTTCTTCCCTTGCGAAATGTCCTGTGCCGTCTCCTCATAATCCCCTTCTTCGGCAGCAAGCGCCTGGGTAGCAATATGCTTGAACACCCACCATTCCTTGAAAGAGTTGGCGAAGGGCGTCACGCCTATGGCCTTGATCCGATTTGCCGCCTGCTCCAGTCCGGTATAGGTCGAGGGCAGGGAGGAAATGCCGGCCGCTTCGAACACTCTTTTGTTGTAAATGAAGCCGTACGACTGGATGCTGACAGGAACCCCGTAGATTTTGCCGTCCCATTCGGCGGATTTCAGAGCACTGTCTTCAATCTGGCCTACAAAAAGCTCCCCGGTAAGCTCCACCACAAGGTCCTTATACGTCCGGTTCGCCCAATAGCCCTGAGTCATGAAAATATCCGGCACATCGCCGGAATTCAGCCTGGTCTTGAGAACCGAATCGTATTCGCTTGATATCAGCTCGGTTTCCACTGTAACTTCCGGGTGCAGAGCATGGTATTTTTCCGCCATATCATGAAGCTGCTCCGATAGGCCTTCCCCGAAGGTGAACATTTTCAGAATTACCGGCCGGGACTGGGTGCGCGCTTCCTTCGTATCCGCAGCAAAATGGCTGCCGCCAACCGAACAGCCTGTGAACGTCGCGGCCATGAGCATCAAGCTTAATGCGAGAACTACCGGTCTCTTCTTCATCCTGAAACTCCCCATTTCAGGCTCCACGTAAACGTTTAAGGTCCCTCACTGCCAGAATAACGCGAAGCCCTCCCGATTGAAATGTACAAAAATGATGGATTTATAGGAATATCCTGAACTCTGATTGCCAGAGACACACTACGAATATGGAAAATGAAACGACGGGCCGTTCACATGCTTTTCTTGGATTGCATCATGCGGTTCCGGTACTCGCTTGGCGACAAGCCGGAGTATTTCTTGAAAGCCTTGCTGAAATAGGCGTTGTCGTTAAAGCCGACTTTGCTTGAAATCTGCTGGATTTGGATGGCCGGATCATCGAGCATTTCCTTGGCCTTGTCCATCCGAACTTTGAGCACATACTCGTAGATGCCGAACCCGAATCTTTCCTTGAACAGTCTGGACAAATACTCCTTGCTCAAAAAATACTGCTCCGAGAACATCGTCAAATGAATGTCAGTAAAAAAATTGTCGTCGATATAGTTTTTGATGCGGATAATGTTGAATGTTTCCGATCCCTTCAGTCCTGCCTGAATTCTGTCGAATACATGCGAGATGACTCGAAAGACAAAGTCGCTAAATTCCTCGAAGGAAGAATAGGACTGGGCGGTTCCAAAGGAGATCTGCTTTCCCTGCAGGTCTTCCGCAACCCCGAGCTGAATCGCAATATTTTCAATTAAAAAGATAAATTCGGCTGCCGCCTTTCTTGCGTCGTCCATACTGAAATAACCGGACTGCTTGATGTGTTCAAAATATCCGGCCACAATCCCCCGGGTGAACTCGATATTCCCGCTTTCGAAGGCGCGGATCAGCAGCTCTTTTTTGTTCAGGATTGACGGCATTCCCGCCCTGCGCCCGGTTTGAATCTCCGTGAATACCCGGTTTCCGTTCTTCAAAATATTGATGCTGGATTTAATCGCATGCGCTTCGCTGTAAGAGGAGCTGAGCTGTTCAAAGGAGGGGGAGAAGCTGCCGACACCGGCGATGGAAGTGAATCCAAACAGGTTCTGGAGTGAAGCAATCACTTCCGTTATTTGGGCCGCGCTGAAAGCTTTGGGCTCCGGGTGAGCGCCAATTTCGAGCACGACAATAATCTCATGATCGGACTTATAGCTTCGGAAGCTGAAGCCCTGGCTCCAGGGGGCGCAGCATTCATCAATCATATTCGTCACGGCAAAATAGCAGGAGAAAGAATCGCCCTTAAACTTAGCAGCGCATACACTATTAAAATTTAGAAGCTGGACAATCGCGCAGCCATAGAGTACGCCCTGCTTCGTCATGGAGGTCAATCGCTTGTAATCCTCAATTATGGGGGGATGAACACTGTCGCCTTCGATGATCATAGTTAGGAGCTTTTCCTTGAATAGCGGGAGGGACAAATTATTCATCATGCACTGGCGCTGCTCCGTCTCACGCTGTTGTCTTTCCTCATCAAGCTGCCGGATGGCCTGACGCAGGGAACGGTTCAGCTCGGCCCGGTCGACCGGCTTCAGCAAATAATCCAGTACCTTGTAATGGAGGGCTTGTCTGGCGTATTCAAACTCGTCGAAGCCGCTGATAATGATATACTTGACTTCCGGATGCTCGGCGCTTGCCCTGCGCAGCATTTCCATCCCGTCCATCACGGGCATCTTGATATCGACCAGCACAATGTCCGGCTTCCACTCCTTCAACAGCTCCAGACCCGTGCGCGCTTCCGGCGCCTCCGCGATTTCGGACACCGCAAGCTGCTCCCATTCGCCCGCCAGCCTGATCGCCGTCCGGACAGGACGTTCATCATCGACAATCAACACCTTATACATGCGTCAGATCCCTCCCGTTCGATTGCTCCCTGTCTATTCTACTGGTCTTCTGCAGGCATGATGATCTCTACCGATACTCCTCCCTCCGGACGGTTCCGGATATCCAGCCTGGCCGCAGTATGGATAAGCAGCTTCAATCTTTCGGATAAATTTTTCAGACCGATGCTCTCCTGCTGCCCGCCTATCCAGTTCTCCTGCCGAAGCAGCTCCTGCAGCTCCTTAAGCCGGTCTTCCGGAATGCCGGGACCATTGTCGCTGACCTCGATGACAGCAAGCCCGTCTTCCCCAAAATACCCCCGAACCCCGATCCGAACCGGGTCCAAGGTCTGCTCCAGAACATGCTTGATCGAATTCTCCACCAGTAGCTGAACGGCCATTTTGGGAACGCGGATTTCGCCTATACTTCCTTCAAGCGCGATGTCGACGGATAGTCTCTCGCCGTACCGGGCCTGCTGCAGCATGACATAGCTTTCGACATTTTTCATTTCCTGGGCCAGATTCACATTGTCGCCGGTCCGAATCGAATACCGCAAAATATATGCCAGCGCCTGCACCATCCGGTCAATATGATCGACCCTGTGAACGAGCGCCTCTGTCGATATCGTCTGCAGGGCATTATATAGAAAATGCGGATTGATCTGCGCCTCAAGCGCCTTCATGCGCGCGGTCTTTTCACCCAGCTTGGCTTTATACTCCTCATTAATCAGCTCGTTGATCTTGGCTACCATAGCATTGAATTTTTTGGAGAGATACGCAATTTCGTCGTTTCCGTTAATATCAATCATCACATCGAAATTCGCTTCCCCCACCTTCTCCATATGCTTCGACAGCCGTTTCAGCGGCCGCGTAATCGTTTTCGTTGCAAAGGTGACAAGCAATGTGCCAATCAGCAAAAAGGCCAACCCGATTAAAAACTCCAGATTTCTCGTATTCTTGGCCCGCTCGTTCAAGGCGCTGGTGGAGATCAGCTTGATCAGCTTCCATCCGTCGCCCGGCGACACGTTATAAGTAACCAGATAAGCCTGCTGTTCGCCGCTCCAATTCAAATAGCCTTCCGGCTTTGTCCAATTAATGGACCGCAGCAATGAGGCCTCATCGCTTAAGCTCTTCTCGCCGCTGTGATAAAAGCTCGTATTATTCTGGTCCAAAATCGCCACAACCTCGGCATCCTGCTCCAGAATATCGCGGATCATTTGATCCCGGTAAGCGGAGCTGATCGTAATGGACACCATTCCCAACGGCCGCTGGCTCGGGATATTGATGAGTGCCCTGTGAAAAGTAAAAAACAGCCGCTGGTTCTCTGCATCATAACCCCCGGCTGACGGTCCCTGCGCCGGCGGCTCAATGCTGCGAAATGCGTTGGCTCTCGTGCTCGCCTCCTTGTACCACCCGTTCGACGTGATGTTCCGGGGATGATCGACCACCAGCTTCGGAGAATCCGTCAGCCTCGATATGGTGTACCGGGCCCCGGTCCGGGGAATATACAGGGAGACAGCAGCGATGTCCCCGCTGGAAGAGTAGAACAGATTCCGCAGCTGGTTCTCCATGTAGAGACGGCTGGAGAAATCCTCTTCATCGCTCATCAGCGCCTCCATAAAGTTATCGTCCCGCCTGAACGACAGCGACAGCGCGTCAATCTGCGCCACAAAGTTATCCAGGCTTTCATTCATATGCTCCAGCTCTTTGGCCGTATTGGAAAGATAGTTGTCTTTAATTATCCAGGTTGTCCGGTAATAAGAGACGGTGGCCAGCACCAGAATCAGCACACAAACGATGAGCGAAAAAGCCAGCCCCAGCTTATTCCCCAGCCTGCGGGTGAAATTTCTGAACCGATTCAATAGAAAAAGCTTCATCCTCTCACCGCCGGTACCCATAGTGATGAATGCGTTTTCAATATTTTATCACACTTTGTTTGGAGGCTCTATTCAAATTTATCGACTCATTGGTCTCTGTGACGTGTCAAACTGGGGCGACTGAATCAGCTATGAGGAGAATCCGGTGGCAACCGGAGAGGAATCAATGTAAAAAGCCCGCCTTTAAAGCGGGCTAAAGTGCTATGCACTGGTGCTGCGGCACTTTTGTCGTTGCTTGCAGATGGTCTATAATTAAGAGCACGTAGAATAGCTGGTTTGCGATTTATGTGCAAGTCCAAAGTAAGCCAGGATAGCCAATAAACTGGTCGACAAGATAATAACTCCCATAGGGACTGCCGTATATTCACCGGCAATGCCAACCAATGGAGAGGTGAATGCTCCTAGCAGGAAAGGCAGTAATCCAAGAAGCGCAGATGCGCTCCCTGCCATATGACTTTGTGACCCCATGGCTAGAGAGAACGAAGCTGTTGAAGTTGTTCCGATAGATGCGACAAAAAAGAAAAGCGGAATAACCAATGCCAGTAATGGGCCGTTTAAAAGAATTACAATTAAGGCCGCAAGGCTGGACGCGCCGGATAACAGCAATCCATAACGCAGGAATCGCCGCTCCGAGATCACATGGGTAAAGCGTCCAACGATTTGAGAACCGAGAATTAAGCTGATCCCATTTGATCCGAATAAAATTGCAAACAGTTGGGGAGAGGCGCCATAAATATTCTGGTAGATAAAAGGAGTCCCTGATACATAAGCAAATACCCCTCCGATCATAATCCCTTGTGCAAGCGCGTATCCGGTAAACTCACGATCTTTAAGCAAGGTTCGAATACCTCTAATCAGCTCGCCAAAGTTGCCTGAAATTCGCTTCTGAGCAGGCAAAGTCTCTTTCAGGTTCAAGGTTGCAAGGATGACTAAAACCAATCCAACCGTACCTAAAACCACAAAAACACCCACCCATGAAGTAAAGGCTATGACGCTGCCTCCAGCCACTGGTGCAATTAAGGGAAATATATTATTTACCAGCATAAGCAATGAAAAAAACTTGGTGAGTTCCGGTCCGCTATAAACATCGCGGATGATCGCCCGAGAAATAACAATTCCTGCGGAAGCGGCAAAGCCTTGAATAAAACGTGCTGCTATGAAATAGACGATATTAGGTGAGACCGCGCAGACAAATGAAGCGATCAAGTAGAGAATAAGTGAGATTATTATGGGCCTCCGTCTTCCATGAACGTCACTCAAAGGACCCATAATGATTTGACCCAGGCCTAATCCTACCAGGCAAGCAGTTAGACTAAGCTGCACCAGAGAAGCACGGGTGCCAAAGTCAGCAGCGATTTCCGGAAATGACGGCAAATACATATCGATTGTAAGAGGGCCCAGTGCCGAAAAAGCGCCTAACAGCAAGACCAGTCTAAGGCGGTTAACATTTTTTGTTGAAGACATCGTTTGATTTTCTCCTGACTTATGCAATCAAGTCCAATTATGAATTAACTTCCTGCAGTCGGTATACTTGCCGGTTGATAGACTCTTCATCCTTCCAGATTTCATAAAACACAAAAACGGCTTTATTTTCTATAGATTGATGGAGGACATACTTTATGCATCCCTCTTCTGACCTGGAAGGTGTTACTGCTTTCACTTTGATTATAATGATTTTCTTAAAATAGTCTCCACATCGTTTTTATTTAAAGGGACATAGCTTCCGAGGGTTTCGGCCACCATTGCTCTTTCAAGCATTGTGCCGATTTCCGTATCATCGATTCCATAATCGGAAAGCTTCTCAGGGGCCCCCAGCGAAGTCCAAAACTCACGTAATTTTTGAATCGTCTCAGCCGCCACGTCAGAGTCATTTTTGTCCTTGGCATCAATTCCAAAAACGCGAATCCCTAGTTGAGCCACTTTTTCCGGTCTCTTGGAAGCGACAAATTCCATCCAATTAGGGAACAAAATTGCTAATCCTCCGCCATGAGGAATGTCATGAACGGCTGAGACCGCATGCTCGATCATATGGGTCGCCCAGTCGGTATGAACACCCATGGATAGAATGCCATTTAAAGCTAATGATGCGTTAAGCATAATGACTTCGCGGTAATCGTAATTATCGAGATCATTAATTAACTTGGGCGCAGCTTCCATTGTTGTCTGCAGGATGGATTCACCGAACCGTTCTTGCAGCGGGGCATTGGATGAAGCATGAAAGTATTGCTCGAAGACATGGGACATAATGTCTACCATGCCGTAAACCGTTTGGTTTTTAGGTACGGAAAAAGTATTTTCCGGATCCAGAACACTGAATTTAGGGAAAGTAAGATCAGAGACAAAAAAACGTTTATCCTTTTCTTCCCAATTCGTAATGACCGAACCGCCGTTCACTTCCGAGCCTGTCGCAGAGATCGTCAAAATAGTGCCGAAAGGAACGGCTTTTTCCGCTGCTGCCTTATTCGTTACAATATCCCATACGTCGCCTTCGTAGTATACGCCTACAGCGATAGCTTTTGCACAATCAATTACACTTCCGCCGCCAACAGCAAGGATAAAATCCAAATTATTGTCTTTGATAAGGTCAATTCCCTTTTTCACCGTTGTTAATCGCGGATTGGGTTCTACTCCGCCCAGTTCCGTAATATAGACATCGGTAATTTCAGACAGGGCTTTAATCACTTGATCGTACAGCCCATTCTTTTTAATACTTCCGCCCCCATATAGAAGCAAAACACGCCGTCCATAGGATGGAATTTCATTTTTAATTTCTTCGACTTGCCCGCGTCCAAAAAGGATTTTCGTAGGATTACTAAATTTAAAGGGGTTCATATGGGTACTCCTCCTTTTCATTTTACATCAGCCGCGTTATTACAAAATGCTGTGGATAATCCCGCCCTCTACTCTTTGAGCCGCACCGTTGATGGCTGATGCTTTATCTGATGAAAGGAACACAATGGTATCCGCTACTTCCTCAACTGTGGCGTAACGCTGAATCAGAGAAGTCGGCTGGTCATACTTAAAGTAATCTTTGACAAAGGTATCCAAATCTTTTCCATTCTCTTTAGCCAGGTCTGTAATGAAAGTGCCGAATCCTTCCGTCCACGTCGGTCCTGGAAGAACCGAGTTAACCGTTACATTTGTTCCTTTGGCCACTTCCGCCAAACCTCTTGAAAGCGTAATGAGCGAAGTTTTAGATATACCATAAGGAATAAGTTCAGGATAGGGTTTAATTCCCGCTTCACTTGCAACGTTAATGATTCGTCCCGCATTGCGTTCAATCATCTTGGGCAGGAATGCTCTGGATAAACGAACAGCGCTCATCACATTAATTTGGTAGTATTCCAGCCATTCCTCATCCGTTACATCAACAAAAGGCTTTACGGTAAAAACACCCGTATTATTAATCAAGACATCCAAATCTCCGATTTCATTCACTTTATTGATGAGTTTCTCGCATTCCGCTTTATCGGCAACGTCTGCGGCAATCCCATAAACCGTACCGAGTGCGGAGAGTTCTTTAACCGTTGCATTAACATTTTCTTCAGAGCGGCCGTTAATAATAACTTTGGCTCCTTCTTTCAAAAAACTTACGGCTGTTCCTTTACCAATCCCCGCTGTGGATCCTGTAATAAGAACTAATTTATTTTTCAAGTTCAATTCCATAACCATTCTCCTTCGTGTCATTATGCACCCGTCAAGTCCATAGCCATCAACGACAAGCCAGAGGTCTGACGAATCGCGCGAGCTGTAAATAGTTCCTGTAAAAACCGAAACTGAATTACACTTGGTTTTGATGAGTATGTGCTATTATAGTTCTAACGGACACGAATGGAAAGTAGGTACTTTTTAGTAATATAGGTACTAAAAAGTAACGTCGGAGTTTACTGCTGATTGTTGCTTAGGAGGTCATTTTGTGAATTTCATTCTCGCAGTAGGCCGGAAGGCCTTGCCCGTATTTTAACTTCCGAAACCATTCATCTTCTCAAGATACATCATCGTCAATTTCTCATTTATTACTTGCGACTTAAAAATCTTGTATCCTTTCTTGCCGTACAAATAGAGATTCTTCTTGCTCAAGTGCCCTGTAAATAACTCGAATCTCCTGCATTCCTTAAACATCTGTTCGGCTTCACAAAGCAAACTTGTTCCAATCCCCTTATTCTGAAAATCCGGATGAACAATTAGCCTTCCAATATAACACGTATCCCCATTAAAAAAAGCTCGTACGGAGCCGGCAATCCTATTTTCCTCAACGACCGCTTTCAGTAAAGTCTGTGTTTCGTATTCCGATTTCAGGTCCTCTATGGTCTGCCGCAACGGTTGAATTGTGTAATCATTGTATATTACCGCTTCAACCACAAATGCCTTGCGCTGCAACTCTAAAATCTCCTCAAGATCCGCTTCTTCCGCTTTCATAATAAGCATGGTTTGATTCTCCCTTTATTTATAAAAATAAATCATATACTCTTCCTCCTATCCCTGACCTCTCCATATGAACTGCCATAGCATCTTAATTATTGTGTTATGCGAAGAATTATTTTCTAGAATACTCATACAAAATCATCCCCGAATACCTTACATTAAATCCGTTTCGAATTCTCTCATATTCACTTGGATCAATTCCGAAGGAAAAATCAGAACCCGGTCCATATCCGGTCTGACCTATTTGAATCTGGCTTCCATGGAGATCGGTTAGCTGAAAATCCTCTGGCGACCCTTTCGTTGTATATGTACCGTCATCATTTAACAACATATTGTATAGAAACTTACCCTTATTGAAGTTCAAATCATAGGTTGTATGGAAACTAAAATAAATATCATTGCCGCGATTCCACACTTGTTGGAGTAGGATATTGGTGTTGTGGCTTTCTGCAATCTTAATATTCAGGTTTTGCGGTTTCTCCGTTTCGAAAGGAATCCATTCCGGTTTAATAGAAAGATCAAGTTTTACCGCAGTATCCTTTTTGGTGATAGCATAATGATTCCGCTCCAAAATGTTCTGTATTATTCTTTGATCTACAAAATGATCGTTATAATATTCATAGCCTTGGTAACCTCCATATAAAAGAAACGAAATGACTAAGATAATGATTAATGATCTCTTTTTCATTGGTTGTTCCTTTCTAAGGCCTTTGGCAATACGTTATATTTCACCTTTTATTCTAATTCATTGAGTTTTCTTACAAAGCTCTTTCCAATGTTCCCATGCCTTTAGATATTCAGATAAATCATTTGGATGGTGTTTTACGCTAAGCCCCACTCGGCAATATAGCTGTACTGACACCTCATCAATTAACCTTATTTTGTCAATGTGTCCTTGTTTAAGATTATCCTGTGCTGCAAATAAAGTATCAATATTAATATCGTCGGGAGAAGAACAAAAAGCGTAAATAAAATCATAAATTAATGGTCCCACCATAGGTGATGGATCAATGACACCAATTAAAGAGAATTGATCAAATACAAAATTATGCACTCCTGTATCTCCATGCAATAAATATTTTTCTCCTTGTACTATTTCCTCTCCAAATAATTTAATAATTTGTGATTTAACAAAGATATAGTCATCTGTTGTTAAGGAATTTCCAATGTTGATTCTAGCTTCCTCAACACTTATTTCATTGAATTCCCTCCAAGAACGAAGAGGATACTCTAATCTCCCCCAAATGTCTGTATGTTGATATTTGCTGTATTTATTGAATAATTCATTCACTAGTATGGTTAACCACTTTTTCTTTGATCCACGGTTAATATGAGTTGTACCATTGATGTAAGTGTAAATAAAATGTGATTTATCTTGAGCGGTAAAAAGAACATTTGGTAATAGCATTGAATTTTGATAAGTATTGAGCAATTGTTCAACCATTTGAATCTGATTTGGTTCATCAAATTTCAATATATAATTATTGTTTTGATTGGAATCAAGCCTATAAACACGGCCACTAGTTGTTCCAGACAACCTTTGAATTTTTACGATCTCATCGTTGATAAGATGTAATTGAAATATTCTATTAATTTCTTGGATAGTAGGTTCTGTTATCATTCCTTTTTCTCCTTATTCCCTATTTGCATAAACTACAATTATTGTATCTACTAGTGGGTTAAATAATATAGCGTTCTTCCTACTTCTTTTCCAAAATAATAATTGATATCGAACACTAAGATAGCCAGAAAAAGTAATGTTAGCTTGGGATACTTCTTGATAAATCCTGATACAGTAAAATCGAAATTTCTCATATAAACTCTACTCCTCACGATCTCCTATGAATCATATTCATAAGCATCTCCAATTCGAATAAAATCATCTCTTAGCCAATACAAACCGTCACTTGTTTTAGTCGTTGTTTCTAACAAATTAGATAGAAATTCCGAAAAAGTTAAAGCTATAATTTCACAACTTCCTGCTACAGCATGGGTTTCATGAAAACTATCATAACAACGACCACACCGAACTTGGTCAAAGTCTATTGTGACATATTCTATCTCATCGTATCGGACGACTACATACCACTTCATAGAAATATCGTTTTCTTCATTAAGTAAAAGTTCTTCGTATGCCTCTTCCCCAAGAATGACCAAATTTGCAGGTAGGACCTCACTAGGTTTTAGAATCTCAATAGGTCTTGCACTATCAACAAATAAGGTTCCACCTCCACATAATCGATAAAATTCTATCAGTTCTTGAGGTACATCAATCTTATCCGTTAGTTCCGGTAAGCTGCTTGGTTCAAAAAGTATACAATCACTTCTTTTATTAAGTGTTTTTATAAGTTCTTCTATATTCATTCCTTTTCGTCCTTTAGTCATATTTATTGCTATTCACCAACCACTATATGGACTTATGTCTTTTGCCGTAAACAGATGGTTTAAATGCCATGATACATCATTATTTTCATATCCGATCAATGCCCATCTTATTGACGAGACATTGGCATAAAACCGTGATCTATCGATAAATGAATCAATGCCTTTATAATACTTACTTAATTTCTTGATGAATCCCTCACCCAATGTATCAAGAATAACACTAACATCATGAGCAGGATCGCCATAACCTGAAACACCAAAATCAATAACCCCGATAACTTCATTCGATTCCTCAAGGATGTGGTAGGGAGCTAAATCTCCATGTATTAAGGCTGGGGTGTAATCAAGGAAATTCGTGTGATTAAAAATAGGATTAAAGATGTCTCGAACGCAATCGATGACATAGCTCTTCATATGGGGAAATAGTTTTGTTTCAATTTTTGAATATAAATCCAAATAGGAGTCCCTCGTTCCATTACCAGGGAACGCATTGATTCTATTTTCGCTTATTATGCTCATCGGGATGGAATGCAGTTGAGTTAAAAAAACGCCCAATTGTTGAGCTATCTGCTCTTGAACGTCTTCGCTTAATTTCAAGATTTTGCTCCGATAAATAGGCTTACCTTTTATGTAGGTATACTTCGATACCCCATCATCAATCATGTCTAAATCCGGCACAGTCATATCTACGAATTGCTTGACAATTTGAAGCACCTTATGTTCGTTATGTAAGAGGCTTTTACTAAAATCATGTTTGGCAAAACGAAAAACATCCCTATCATTAATAATGATCACATCGTTATGGAGACCATCCGTTAGGTTAGAGTTGATTTGTTGTATTTCGATATCCGGGTATTTTTCTTTGATATATTTTATGTATTTCAACTTTCTATCTTCCATGAAGGCCTCCTGAGTTATTTATATAATTTCTCTATCTCATGAAGTTTTGTAATCGTCACATCTTGTCCCCAATCTATATCTAATCGTTCCCGATTGATGAGTACCCCTTTCATCCCCAGTAGCTTTGCCCCCACAATATCCTTTCTTTCGTTACCCACGTAACTCATCTGTTCAGGGTGACATCCCAGTTGATGGGCCAGTTGGATAAATCCTTCACTCCGCGGCTTTCTGTAGCCTACCTCCACCGATGTAATAACAACGTCCACGTACTGCTCAAATCCCTGAAGATCCTTCATCACCAATTCTCTAGACATGCCATAAGGTACGTCGGTAAGAATTCCGATATTTATGTTTCGTTCTTTTAGATATTTTAAAATAGGTAATGTGTCGTCAAACATGTGTGACTCTGCCTGAAAAAAACTAAAGAACGTATGGATCGTTTGCTTAATATCCTTATTTATTCCCCATTCTTGGAGGATTTCTTGAAAAATATCAGTATCCTTTACTTCATAATCTCTAGGATTAATTCTCGTATTGAACTTCTTTAAAATTTGGACTGCGGCTTCTATTAATTCGCCGTTATGATCCATACCCATATCCTGCAAAAGCTTTGTGAGCGCCTTTTCATAGAGGTCGGTCCAACTGGCCTGAACATTGCGATAAAAAATTAACGTATCCCCTAAGTCGAAGCCAATTGCTTTCATGCGGAGTCACCTCCAAACTCACTTTTTTTCATGGCTTTTGTTTATTTCTATAAATATCAATGATTATTAATATCCGAACTATATATCATTTCGCCTTCATCATTAAATACTTCTACTATAGCCTTTGAGGAATTGGTCCGTTTTCCAAGGGGATGATCGACAATATAAGCTTTTTCATGGTGCATAATCTCTTCAACTGACTTCCCGTCCGCAAAGGTTATTTTCATTTTGTTGCCTTGCTCCAGTACATCATTTCGATGAATGATAATCCCAATAAAAGGGGTTTCCTGTGTAACAGCCGTTACATCGATCCGGTCAGGCCCGCCACTCCATGAGCTTCCTATATACTGAAATTCGTTATCCGCTGTCATGGACAAAGTGTAAACAGAGCTATCGCCTAGAATGATGGCATGATCCTTGTATTTTTTTACTGCTAATGCTTTAACTCCTTCTGTACTTAAAAAACGTTCCAATTCCTGCTCTGTAGGTGTTCTCACATGAATTTGCTGATTCCCATGAGCTGCACAGCCGGTTAAAATCACTAATCCAAGTAAGAATAAAATGATCTTCGTGATCATTTGTCATAGATTCTTTCTATCGGAAAATACAAATTTAAATCTCCAATTTCTTCGAATGGATTGTAGTATTCATGCACAGCTCCAACGATTGAATAATTGTGATTGGGAATGTACTCATTAACCATGTATTTGAATTTATCCCGGTATGTATTCTGATTGCATTTCATTACTGCGAACTTATATGAAGGGATTACCCATTTAGTCCAACCGTTTGGGGCTACCGAGTCATCCAAAACTTCACAACCAGCCAGATATTTCCCCTGCTCTGTCCATCGTTCAAATCTCTCGGAAACATCACTCATTGCACCCCAAATCCCAATCAGGTTACCTGCACTGTCTTTCTTGGCTAAATTACTAATTTCACTAAAATTTTGATTGGCTTCTTGCCACAGCTTTGGAATCCACTCTGTACTTTTGGATGAAAGCCCCTGTCCCATTTTTCCGATAACGGTAAAAGATTGTTTTTCTTCAATATGTACCTCCATGAACCATCCTCCTAAGTTAACTTAGCCTCGCTGGGTTGTCGGCTCCTCTAACTTATTTTACACTTTATTCCGTTCTTGTGTATCAATATGGTAATAATTCATGGATTTTCCTTTAAGCCCTGTTCTTTAACAAATATGTTCTGGGATAAAATCCATACTTCTCATAAAAATTCAATGCTTGTTCATTTCCGAATAAAACAGATAGGCAAATATTATGAATGCCATTGTCTTCAAACCAATCAAGTGTCCGCTTCATTAATGTATTTCCAATACCCATACCTCTAAAATCATCGATGATAAAAATCGAATCGATCTCTCCTTGCTTCATTTCGTTAATCGAACTAATACAATATCCTAATAACCTCTTCTCTACTGCGTCGTGAGCTAATATGATCTTTAATTGTCCTTGTTTAGACTTGTTGAGTAGATCTCTTGATCGTTCTTCAAACGTATTTTTTGATATGCGCTCTGAAAAGTGTGTGGACAATAAAACATGATGGTCTCTAAGCCGTTCCCATAAAGGTTTGACTAATTTAAGAGCGGTGTGGTCTGTCTCTAGATACTCAATCTTCAATGAAATCACCCTCTTCTTCAATCAATCTTAGTTTCGGCCAGAGCTCAAGCCATCTCTTGCTTTGTACCCTTTTGTAAAAATACTCCTTGTCCTTATAAAATGGACTTCTCCGAATCACCAAATCGAACAAATCATTCAATCCATGAGGTGCAATGATTTCAATGTTCTGATTTCTATCCAAACTTAACCCAACGGACGTTGCTGTTTCCGGCCACCGCTTCATTGCGTCTTCCACTGAACCATAAGGATGGTCTTGATTTCTTATATGCATTCTCGCCTGATTCTTACAGCTCCAGTTATATTCTTGCAATTTAGCCTTTAATATCGTTTCAAATTTCTTTTCTGACTCTTCGCTCAGGTCACTCGGATCATAGTAAAGGATATCCACGTCGTTCAGTGGAGTTCGACTAGAATATCCATGCAAATCATCCCACACATAATTTCTCACATATCCAGCTGTAATCCACCAATTGGGCAGTTCAAGTTGTCGTACCAACTCAAGATCCCTATTCAAAAAATCATATGTACGCATAATTTTGATCAGCCGTTCTACAAGCATCATTTAATCCACCCACCTACAAAAATATCTTCGATCTTTCGCATTACGTTTCGGCGTTTACGTACTTGCCTATTGACTCAATTGTTTCAAAGATCCGTGTGTAGACATCCTCAATATTCGGGCTGTTTAATTTGTCATTGTATAACCCGTAACCCCAATATTGAAATTTATCTTTATACTGAAAGTAACCAGTGGCATACGTATCGGATGAAAGGTCTGGAACTTCGTCGTATGACAGTTCTTCGTTTGTAAAGGGCAGATAGGACTTCTTAGATTGAATAAAGAAAAATGGTAACCTTGCGGTTTTATAAATTTTTGCGTACTCTTGGCCAGCCGCTTCGGGCAGATTTTCTTTGGAAATGAAAACTGCGTCATATTCAGAAAGGGAATGTAACTCCTTAAGTTGAGTAAAATCCATCTTTTTAAAGCTTACATTTCCTTCTCTTATTGTAGGAGGTTCTCCTATGATACCGATAACTATATGCTTGCCTTTGTACTCTGGCGTATCAATAACATCTGAAGTACAGCCAGGTAAAACACACAACATAAACAACAACAGAAGAAGGATTGTAGAAAATTTGTTCAAATGATTAAACTCCTTTCCGGTACTAACTACTGATGCGGAAATTCGGTGTTAGCCGATGCCGACAAAAATAACCCATCATTTACTCTTTTATGGCTTTGTGCTAAATGATTGAACATACTTCTTTACATCATCCCTAAATATTTCAGTGTATTTACTTTTTGTATAATCCTTTATCACTTTTCTCCAAAACGATATTGCAGGAGTATTAGTCGCCATCTGGACTATTTTCCAGTTCGCTTTGTACAACTTAAATGCTTGGATTGCTGCTGCATGCCCGATACCCTTTCTTCTGTATTTCTTCATAACCATAAAATCATAAATAACATGTGTTGGATCTGGATCTACATCTAAATTCTCAAGAAGCACAATTACGAATCCGGCGATCCTTCCGGATGTCTCTATAAAATAAGGATGCCATCTATGATCTCCTTCCCAAAAGAAATCAATATTCACATCAAACTTTCCCTCTTTATTGATATCCTGGTTTGTGAACTCGCTAAAATCGTAATAGTACAACTGATATAGATTCAACAGTATGTTTTTTTCTTCTTGTTTTACTGGAACAAGTTTAATCTCCATAGTGTACTCCAATTCACGAGCTGAAAATTAGGAGTAAAAATATCTTATTTTCCTCGTTTCTTTCTTCTTCACTTTATATTTCTTACATATGTAGCTCCCTATAGTTACTCTTCCGTCTGTATAATTTGATGGTATTTTTATCGTTTTTCCATTTTTCAAATGCAATCTATATTCATCTTCTTCGGGGGAGGCTATGTTGATTTCTATAGTGCCAAATTTTTTCACGCTATAAAATTCTATTAAATCTATTTCGAGAATATCAATTTCTAAGAGTCTATAGCCAAAAAAGTATTTGGTCACTGTGCCGTTAGACACTAGATAACTGTTGCCGATAATAGCCAGAAGGGCTGCAATAGAAGGTATTAAAAAAACTGCTGCCACCTTTATGCCGGCGAAATATATCCCTGCTGCATTGAATATCAATAAAATAACTCCGAGAAAGACCTTGGCGAAAATGCTTCTTTGAAATTTCATTATTGGATGCCCCATCAATACTTTCTCCGATCCAATAGTAATCCCCACGCTATTTTAGCCCGAATTCTAGTAGCCTTGGTTGATATTAGGGTCGGCAGCATGAATGTTATGAGATGCTCAGCTCTTCTATAAGTTACTATGGAATCATTTAGTTATTCCATATCTTTGTTGTTTCCCCATCCACTGACTTACTTCTCTCCAACTTACCTTTTTTGCTGCAATCCAGTTCACGCCATAATTAGTCTCTTTTCCTGGAGTCCAATTTTTATCGTCTGCCCAGTAAAATAGCCCCGCCTTATATAAAAGTGTTCCATCATAAATAATTGAATCATAGTTTTCAGTGCTCGGTGTAATACTTAATCTTGTCACTTCCTCAAATAAAAGCTCTAAGGCTGAGGGATTCTCCCACTGTCTTTGAAAAAGTGCTCTTATTCGAGTATCCAACTTATCACTTATACTCATCGATAAGTCGAAATCCACATAATGTTCCGTCCACATGTACAACTCTTTTAAGCATGCATCATGAAATCCCCCAAATATATTGATTAATTTATCAATATCTTCTTGAGTGTTTAAAGGTATCCAATTTTCTTTCATTCTTACCCCTTCTTCTAGGCTAAAATTATTCTTTAATAGTTTTATTATTGATTAGCTGAGTTTCATATAAAATAACGTTCTTGTATTCAAGACGTCCCATCAACTTAAGGCTGTGTCAGTAACCGGTCGCACACGGTTAGTCGGCGCGGATGTGTCCGCTGAACTCGCTTCCGTGCCGACCACTTCCGGCAGACCGAGGGCCGAATGGCCCGATGCGTGAAAACAGTGTTAGGCGAGTTACCCGACATCTTCGATTTACTAAAACAGTATTTATCGATCCTTATGTCTCTTATTTCCTTATTCTCTTATTCTGTTATTTCTCTTTTCTCTTACAAGCCTCTAAGAAGAAATAAATCAATATTAATGCCAGCAGCAATTAGAGATATTCCGGTATATAAATTGACTCTCTTATCATTCATTCCTATTCGCTCGCAGGTAGATACTGCTACACCTAAGATCAAGAAAAACAAAATGATTTCAATGTATGATTCAGTCTTTGATAATGTAAAGTTATTATTAATCAATTGAACGATTCCAGAAACAACTCCCAGTGCAAATATAAAAATTGGTATTCTAAGCTTCACTGTCTTTCCCCCATATAAAGTTCACAAAATCTTCGGGTATTTCGTCTAACGTTCTGGTATTCACGAACCCGAGAGGCTTAAAGCCCGTCAGCGCCAGGTCGAAGACTTAGCCTCGCAGGGTTGTCTGCCTTCCAATTGCATTCTCGAAACTTTGTCCTCAGACTCAAGTCGTTAGCCAGCAGCGTGAGTGCTTTGTTATAACTGTCCCCGACTTCGTAGCTGAATCTTCTATTTTAGTTCTTATCAATTCTAGTTATATAAGGTCTTTTAATAAATCCGTCCACTACCTGCTTCGTAGTGATCTCATAACTAATCTTGATCGGCTCACCTTCCACATATTCCTTTAGATCAAAATCTCCTTTCATTCCTAACGTCTTGTCCTGTCCATCGATTGTTATCAAAATGAAATCATCGTCTATCTCGTTTTTATAAATCGCTTTTACATTCTCATATCGTTCAACTGAGATTATATTGCCTATTTGTTCTACTTCCTTTGCTGTATTTGAACTTAAGTTTAATTTTTTATCATTACTACAAGCGGATAATGTTAGTACCACCAACATAGTCGTTAAAATGTAACTAATCATTATTATTTTCTTCATCGAAAACTCCTTTTTTATTAATTTGAATATGTTCACTCGGGGATTTCTGATAACGTTGTTGTGTTCCCGACGCCTCACTAACTTAAGCCCCGATAAGGACAGCCGCGATGTGGTTAGTCGGTACATGTATATCTGCTGAACTCACTTCCTCGAATTTCCTCTTGCAGACTAAGAATCGCTTGCGATCCGCCGTGGGAATACGGTGCTGATGGAGATGACTTATTCGAGTAAAACTTCTGCAGTTTTTCTTAATTGTTCTCATCAAGGCGCTTTGAATATCTCAATTGGATTAGCTCTTTTTCTCTTGTAATTGTTCTTTCTAATCCATCATTTATAAATCCCAAATGCTCATAAAAAGACTTTGCACTTGTATTCTCTTTAAGGACCCATAAGGAAACATTTGAATATCCTGCTTCATGAAGCCTATCAATCCCCCAAGTAATTAGCTGCTTCCCATACCCGTTCCCCCAATATCTCTTTAACGTATAAATGTTATAAACCTCTCCATATGTATTATCTAAATCAGTATCTTTATTCATTCCAAATTCTATATAGCCAGCTGCTTTATTATTTACTAAAAGAATTGCAATAGTTTTAGCATCTTCTAGCAATACTCTTTTATAGTGTGTCTGTCGATTTTCAATGGAAAAAGAATTTAAATAGGTATCTGGGATAATGCCCGAATAAGTCTCACGATACGATTCTGAACTAACCAAGCCTAGTTGGAACCAATCTTGATAATCCGCCCATCTAATTATCAATTCGCTCATAGCGATCTCCTTTATAACAAGCATATCCATACTAGAGATTTGATCTATTGATTTGTATTTATGAAGTAATTTTTAATCTATTACTCATTACATACATTTATTATTTTTTGTATAACAGACTGAACTGGGTTTAATTCTTTAATTACAAATAAGTAATTTGCCTCCCCTTCTCCAGCCTCTATTATGGAAATAACTAAGCAGCTCCGCTCGACCATTACGATTACGATTTGAATTACAAAGTATTAGATGCAGATCAGTTTTTTGTACAGCATAATCGACTATTGTATTTGTGAGGATATATTTGAAGGTATTTGACCCTTGTACGGGACGTAATGACTTATAGTAAGTATTTATGAATTCAGCGTGGTTATCTTGGTCAATTACTATTGAATTTTTTAATTGTTGTTCTAGCTCTCTTGCAAAAGTGGTTTTACCACTATGAGTCTTACCAACTGTTATAATAACCCGTCGTTTCAATATTAATCCCCATTCTATCCGGTTTAGCATCAAGCAACAGGACGTTGCGTTTGAATCTTTTATATTATTTTTTGGGTCCGATCTTTCACCTGGTAAGTGCCGCCGAAACCTCTTCAGCAGACCCAGGGCGTCAGCCCTCAGCGTGAATGCTGTGTTATATGATGTCGTTGCATTCTTGAGTCAGCTAACAAATACTCTTCAATGTGTTCCCATATTTCTTGCTTGTTCCTTGTTATTATTCTCTTATCTACATATTCTTTTGTAAGCTCCAGTATCTGGTGCATGCCTTCCTGATCGTATCCGCGATTATATACAAATAGCATTTGATATAAATTCTTTACAGATTGTTTGTAATTGCATTGTTCTATTCCCATTCTTGTCTTAATAAATCTTTGAATTACTCTTAGATTACGAATATATCTATTGGGTTGAAGAATAAATATTAAGTCAGCTTTCCTAAAACTCTCCTGTCCCCATTTATAATGAGCTCCTTCAAGTATCCAATTTCCTTTATGTATGATTTCATCTAACATTGAATCTCTTACCTTTATTGGATATCGTAAATTCACAGCGCTCCGATCCCATACAAGATTGTCCATTTCATAGTGATTTATTCCATACTTGTCCGATAGTTCTCTTGCGATGTAGGACTTGCCGCTACCACAAGCCCCTATTATACGAATTTTGATTTTCACTCACCACCTGGAATTACATTCTAAAAAAACAGTTTCAATGATTTCACATAACGTTCTTGCATTCCCGACGTCCCACCACCTTAAAAGAAGCACAGAACCTGATCCCAGTTGGCTCCCGACCGGGCGTGACTGCACAGATTTGTGGCCTGAAATTGTTTCCTCGGAATGCCCCTTGGCCACCATGGGCCAAAAGGCCCGCTACGGGAATGCGGTGTTATCGGATGTTTTACCCTCTTCGAATTATTTCAGACATCCTTATTAGATTCTCTTCTTAGGTACTGATGTTGTAACATACTCTCTGTCCTTTATCATCTTCCCAATATAAAACACTTGTCCCAAATGTTCTGAAAAGTGTGTCGCACACTGTATCAATACATCCCAATTCGTTCTTTCCCTGTCTCTCACTATTTGTGTTTTCATAAATGTTTCTTCAGTCATGCTCTTTGTCGTTTCAATTATTTCAAGCAATGAAACATTCGTTAATTGAATCAACTCTTGTTTCGTCCTATAAAGTTCTTCAAATTCTTCATCTCGATTTCGTGTGACATCTTTTTTATTAATTCCTCTAGCAATTCTTTCATTAATATTGCCACTAATATGGACTATTAAGTTCGCTATGCTGTTACTAGATTCATTAGGACGCCAATTAACTTGTTCATCGCTTAACTGATCTAAAACGAATATTATCCTTCTCTGGATCTCTTCGAATTTCGCAATTAAAATGCTTTTTACCACATCCATGAGATCACCCATCCATTAATAGTTTTAGCTTTGCAGGAATTTCCGATAACGTTCCGCATTCACGAACCCGAGAGGCTTAAGGCATCACAGTTGCCGGGTTGTTAGACTTATCCTCGGAGGGTTGTCCGGCTCCCGTAACTTTCTCTCCTTCGTTTCTGCAGACTAAAGGACTGACAGATTCTGTAGCGTGAATGCAATGTTAAGTGAAGTTCTATCCTTCTCGGTTATTTTTAATCCGTTATACAATGCGTTGATTTGAACCACTTAACGAGTTCGTCTAGCTCAAATCGTCCTTCATCATCATGGTTCTCATAATTTGACGTGATCGTTAATGTAAAAACCAGGAATTCCAATATCCCCATAAATGATGAATTCAAAATCCTTGTTCTTATATATTTTCTTTAAGTATTCATCCAGCTTACTTTTAACAAAGAATAATGATATCGTTACATCCTCTATATTTAGAGTCCCTTTCCTTAGTAAACGTGTAAATCCATGAATATATCTATAGTTAGTTCTCGCTTCTAGAGGAATTAGAGTTGGATCATTGGAGAAAAGAAGGTCTGGTTGTTCTGTGATTTGTTGTATTTCTTTATAGGCTTTTTGAGCATGTTTGCTTAAAAAATCAAGCATGTTGGTTCCGTCCTTTATTTTAGTAGTCTTTCCGTAATTTCACCTAACCTTATTGTACTGCTGAATCCGTTAAGGTTGTCTACCAGCCCATTATAACTTCTCGGGTTAGCCTATGATTATTAAGATTCCAGGTCCTTCCCATAACGTTTAGGTATTTACGACGTCGATCTTCCTTAGATAGCTCCTATCTTAGGAAGATCGATGTGTCCAGTTGCTCTGACATCAGCGTAATCTCTTCTACTGGACCAAGACCGAATGGCCCGAAGCGTGAATGCATTGTTATCTGATGCCTGGGCCATCTTTGAGTCCTCTTTCAAAATCATCCCTTATTATTGAATACATCTTTAAATCTTGAAAATCGTTCTTAGCCCAAATATGTCTTCTTAATACGCCTTCATACTTCATTCCTATTTTCTCCATGACTTTTAATGAACCTAGGTTACTTGGCAGACACCTTGCCTCAATTCTGATCAAATCAAGGTCTTTAAATCCAAACTCAATAATTCTTCTTATTACCTCTGTCATTATTCCTTGATTCCAATACTGATTTGATAACACATATCCTAATTCAGCTCTGCGATTATTATCGTCCCATGAAACAAAACTACAGCTTCCAATTATTCTTCCGGACTCTTTGAGTTCTATTCCCCATGGGCCAACCTTCTGTGTAGCATATCATTTAGATCTGAATAATCAATAGGCCTTAAAGTTGTTCTCTTAGTTTCTAGTTCAGGAAAAGGTTCAAAATGCTCTTCAAGCTTCATTTGACAACCCTCCAAAAATAGTTTTGCCAAGTTTCAGATAACGTTTCCGCATTCACGAACCCAAAAGGTTTAAGGTAGCATAGCTGCCGGGTCGTTAGACTTCGCCTCACAGGGTTGTCCCGCTGATTCCGCCTCCTGGCTTCTTATCTTCGGCTGGACCAAGGAGCGACAGCGACGCAGCGTGAATACATTGTTAGGCGATGCCGTGAAGATTTACTTACAAAAAATCTTTCAGGTAAAGCTTATTTACTTCCCTTGAAAATTTAATAAATACCTCAAAAGCCTCTTTGATCTCCCTTAATACTCCAGTGATCAATAATTGTTGGTCCTCAATTTAATTTCTTCTGGATCAAAAAGCGAATTTAGTATTATTGAATTTCTGATATGTTCGGCATATAAAAATCTGTTTTCTGTATCTTCATAAAATATTTTTTGATCCTGGATTTCCTTTAATGCCTCAACTATTTCATTTCTATGGGGTTTAGAGAAATGATACGTTATATTTCTGATATTCGTTAGTCTTTGTAATAAATCGGCTTTATGACCTGTTCTAAATAAAGGAGTAAGTCGACTATGTAATTCAAGGAGACTGGAAGGCAAAAGCTCGATATAGTTCTTAATTTCGTAATGTTTCTGAGATTCTTCTAAATAGAAAATCGCTCCTCGTAGAGAAGCTACAAGAAATTTAAAACTTGTGGGTGCTTCCACTACAAACTCTGAAATATCTTTTGTTCTCATAAATAGTTGTTTCCTGAGAAAGAGAAAATCATTATGTATAACCGCGAGTCCAATAATCCACCGCCCAACTAAATCTTCAGTTGGAAAAGCTTCGTTAATCCGAATAAAACTGTATTGCTCCATACGAATTCTCCTGCTATAGATTTTAAACTTTAAGCGGTTTCGCCTAACGTTCTTGCATTTCCGACGCCGAAAGGCTTAAAGTTTTCGCGTTAATCCGAGCGTAGTGATGGACCCGAAACCGGGTGGCGCAGCCACTTAGCCTTGCTAGTGTATAAACTTGAATCCACTTCTCCGAAATGCCTCTTGGCAACAAAAGGCCGTAAGGCCCGATACGGGAATACTGTGTTATGTGAAGTAGTCGACATCTCAGAAACACTTAGAAAATTCTTTATATTCTTGTATTTAAAATTCATCATTTAAGTTTTATTTATTTAGCTTGGTATCCATCTATAAACCCTGCAATAAATGAAAGAAATGGTACCAATATATCAATTGAAATTATAACTCCCCCTAAGAAAATAGAAGCTTTCACCTTTGCTCTTCTTCCATATATTATCAATCCTATTCCAATTATTATTGAAAGTATATAAATAGAAATATATTTCATCTTGTTCTCCTTTTTTATATGTTTTGATGTTATTTATAGTATTTTCACTTATTCGACTAGATATTTCTTTCCTAAATATAAATCCATAGTATCGTAAATATTGATTATACCGCCAAACTTATCTATTACAGTTGCTATTTCACTTTCTAATACGTTTTTAACTTCCATCTGTAAAGATCTGTGATCTGAGTATGTATTCAATAACGAAATATAGTCTTCTGCATGTAGCTTCCGTGTTTGACGGTAAATTTTTGTAATAACATTAGAAAAACCATATTTTCCCATAGTATCTGCATACTGCTGACAAGTTTTTTCATCAAACTCTTTCGGTGATTTGTCGCCAAAAGGCTTGTATTTTTTATATATTTTTTGAATTTCAATGTGCATAGTAGCATCTTTGCCAATAGCAATTGGATGATTCCAAAATAATGCAACTGTACCACCGTGTTTTAACAGACTATGCACTTTGGTAAAACCAATATCCTGTGGTAACCAATGAAAAGCAGTTGCAGAATATATCATATCGTATTTATTGTCATCAGTAGTAAAACTTTCAAAATCAATATTAATCACTTTAAAGTTACTAAATTGTGAAAACTTTTGTTTTGTAAACTCAGCTAATTTTTCACCAAGCTCAACAGCCGTTACTTTACAGCCTGTTTTCAAAATTGGTAACGTTGCTTGACCTGTCCCTATACCTATTTCAAGTGCATTTTTTGTACTGTTCAGACCCGAATAGTGGATAATATCATTAAACAACTCCGCAACATATGTTGGTCGCCATTTATCATAATTAACTACATCTTCATTAAATTTCAATCGCAAGTCCATTTGAGTTCACCTCACAAATTACGACGCCCATTCCCCTTAGATAACTCTTATCTTATGGGAATGGATGTGTCCGCCTGAATCCGCTTCATCGAAACACCTCGATCGGACCGAGGGCCGAATGGCCCGATGCATGAATACGGTGTTATCGGATGCCTGAACCTTCTTCGATTTGCCTAATAAAATCTATGCTATTCTTTATACATTCCGTATATTCTTTGAAATTATAGGTTTTGTAAAAAGGATTCATAAAACCATGTTCCGCTTCAACAATTTCTACAGCAGTTTTCTTTTTACTCTTTAAGTGTTTTTCTAAATCTAATACATTAAAAGACTTCTCATACCTAGGAAAGAATAACAAAGTTGGACATCTTGGCTCTATCTCTATATAATTTCTAATTCTCGATCCATAATATCCAATTATTCCGTCAACCTCATATTCACTACTCATCCATGCAATTGTTGCACCTATACTAAATCCAATAATGAATATCTGATCATATTTCTCTCTATTAAAGTTTACAATTTGTATTACTTCATCTAATGATTTGTTAAATCCCACTTCGTTCATAAAATAGTGATATGCTTTATCTTCTTGATCGTAAGAATATGATTCCTTCTGTAATAAATTTGGACTAAGTACATCAAAACCTTCTTTGATTATTACGTCACTGAAAAAGTTTATATGATCATTTATTCCATATATTTCATGAAGGATAATCACTAACGATTTACTTGAATTATTCATTGAAATTCCATCTTTCTTAAATAATCTTTGCTCAGGTTTCCGATAACGTTCCTGTATTCACGAACCCGAGAACCTTAAGCCCCATCAGGGGCGACTGCGGTTAGGTTCGTAGGGTTGTTCGCCTGATTCCACTACTCTGCCGATCCCTTCGGGCGAACCACGGAGCCGCCAGGCTCCGCCGCGTGAATACTATGTTAACTGATGTCACCGACATCTTGAGCTGCTTTCAAAATACGCTATAATTCAAGCCCTTATTTGGAATTGTATCCCATTCCCTTTCTTATTTCACTACTTCTTTTAAATAGGCTTTGTTAAACTGTGTTGTTAATTTTTTCCTTGAAGTAACGGACAGCATAGTTGTAAGGATTGCATGAATACCCGTGAAAAAAGATATAGTAAAAACGAGTTGACATTGGAGTTTACTCCAATGTTATTGTGAATGTATGGAAAAACAATATTCTATAAATGAGGTTTCACGGATACTTGGTATTCCGAAGGATACGCTTCGGTACTATGACCGTATTGGAATCGTATCGCCGTCCCGGGAACACAATTCTTACCGCAGGTATTCTAAGGACGACCTCGTCGATTTGATGAATATTCAAATCATGCAGTATGCGGATTTTTCTCTCGAAGAAATCAAGGGGAAGTTTCAGTTCCACAGAATGCAGAGTGTAGATCCTGCTTATTGCCAGGAGGTCGCTGAATTCCTTGATGCCAAAAAAGCAGAAACTCGCAAGAAAATTGCACATCTTGAAAAGGTCAGTCAGTTGCTCGACGTAGCAGTTAAAACGCTAAGGGACTTTAATCATGAAAGTGACCAGCGGCTGGCAGTGTTCGTTCGGGAGATTTACCGGGATCTTCACAAGAAGGAACCTGGAATAATTAAGGAGGATTGTGATGGACATCAAAATTAAGAATTATTATTATCTGATTGCTGGCGTTCTTGCGATACTGTTTGCCGTTACGCACGCTTGGAACGGGCAATCCGCTGTACTGCCGACGCTTTTTATGAATGATATAGCCATGGATACACGTATAATATTTAGGTATGTCTGGCACATTATCACCGCAGAGAATCTGGTCTTCGGTATTGTATTCATTATCCTGTCATTTCAAAGCGATCGATCGAAGATCCGGTCTGCTGCATGGACGATCGTGTCACTTCTGCTTGTTCGCCTGATGGTCATTCTCGGCGTAACGGCATTTTATGATGTTTCGGCACTTACGGATACGTTAATCGATTCGATTGCCATCCTAATCTATGTCGCTTTCATCATATTGGGCATAAGAATGAAGAAAAAAGAGTTCGGAGGTCAATCGCCACAAACCAGTAGGAAGGTTTGAGCATTAAACTGCGTTTCACTGCCAGTGATTTGCAATACGCTAACGGGAAACGATAGTTCAGAATAAACCGCCTAATGTGGCAGTTTTTCTTTTAGTCACAAATCAACAATCAAGGATAACCGAGCCTATAAATAAAAAAATGCCCCTGGTCGTTCACTTTCCACCAAGGACATTTCACAATATCATCTCTTATTAAACATACGTACTTTCTAGGTAACCCTATGCATTAAATTAGGATCAAGACATCGCAAAATCCAAACAAACTAAGATAATTTAAGTAATGCTTTTATATTTCTTCCTGTTTGACTTACTGAAACTTAAATTGCATTTATCGATCTCAAAATGCTCTTTCCGGAGATTTCTGTTAACGTCTCCGCATCTACGACGCAACCCGGCCTCAGATAGCTCTTATCTTAGGCCGGGTCGTGTGTTGTCTGAATATTCTTATATGTATAACTCCCGACAACCAAGGGGCAAATGCCCCGCAGCGTAGATGCATTGTTAAGTGATGTTACTAACTTCTTTGATTGACTCTAACAGCATTTCATATCGTTCTTTTTTCATGTGTTATCGAGATTTTTAAAGCATTTTATGGTTCTTTATTCGATTTCCCATGTTTTAATTTTTGAGTACAATATACGGCTATAAGGGCGGTAGGCTAATCTCCCGGAAGGGAGGTGATGCCCATGGAGGTCAAAGATGCTCTCGCCTTAATGTTCATGTTCGGCATGTTCATTTTGGCGCTTCTTACCTACATGAAAAAGAAATAGACCGCCCTGCCTAAGGTAACGGTCTATTCTCGACCTATCTTGTGTGGCCGACTGCTCTTTATGCAGTTATTGTGCTCTGGGAGTCGTGTTCCCGCACGGCTCCTTACTTATTCTTACCTCAGTATAGCTCATTTTATAACGCTTTTATAGGGGTATTTCTTTTAAGTATGTATTTTTGGTTCTTTAATTGTCTTTGTTATGGTTTATTC
>NZ_JAAKGU010000007.1:0-271893 GCF_011043685.1 Paenibacillus apii
TAATAGCAGGTATCCCCTCCAGTGAAAGCTCCAAGGCCGGAAAAAGATGTACAATTTCAGGTTTTCAGTGTCATTTGGTTCGTTTGGGTCATTTGGTTCGTTTCATTCATGTGGTTTGTTCGGTCCATCGCACCTCGCTGCTGCTTGTACCGGATACATTTTTGCTCGTTGCTCCGGTTTCCCCAATCCCCACTTCCGTCCGGTACGAACTCCCCTACCGGTCTCTCCCCAGCGGGTTCTGCCCGCCTGGCTGCCGTCCACTATGGCTTCCGCCCATGCGGGATTTAGTCCGTTTCCGGTTTTCACCTGCTACGAATTCCACCCTCCCGGCCTCCGCACAGCGGGTTCTACCCGTCCCTGGCTTCCGTCCGTCAGGCTTCTGCCCATCCCCGCTTCCGTCCACCACCGCTTCCGCCCCTCCCGCCGCCCGCTGCCGATTCGGCCGGTCCCTGCCTGCCGCACAGCAGGTGCCGCCTGAACATCCCCGGCACGGCTAACGGGCAGGATTAGCTACCTTCCCCAGCGAGCGCCAGATGCAGTCGATCACCCGCTGCTGCTGCTCCGCGCTCAGGCTCGATCCGGAAGGAAGGCAAATGCCAGATTGGAACAGGCGCTCGGACACGCACAGCGTCCCGCTGTGCGGATAGAAGCGCGAGCCCGCGAAGACCGGCTGAAGATGCAGCGGCTTCCACAGCGGCCGGGCTTCGATATTGTCAGCGGCAAGCGCCGCAAGCAGGTCGCTGATGTTCACCCCGGCTTCCTCTTCATCAAGGGTGAAGGCGGTCAGCCACCGGTTCGGGCGCGTACTCGGCAGTTCCGGCATGAACTCGATGCCCTTCAGCTCGCCGAAAGCGGCCCTGTAGTTCTCGAACACCGCTCTTCTGGCCTCCACCCGCTCTTCCAGAACCTGAAGCTGGGCCCGGCCCACTCCCGCGAGGAGATTGCTAAGCCGGTAATTGTAGCCCATGACGCTGTGCTGGTAATGCGGCGCCTGGTCCCTTGCCTGCGTCGCCAGAAAGCGCGCTCTGCTTAACGCCTCCTCGTCGTCGGATACGATCATGCCTCCGCCGGAGGTCGTAATAATTTTGTTGCCGTTGAACGAGTAGATGCCGAACTTCCCGAAGGTACCGCTCGCCTTGCCTTCATAGGTGGAGCCGAGCGATTCCGCGGCATCCTCAATCACCGGCACCTCATACCGGTTGCACAGGGCCAAAATCTCCTTCATCCGTGCGCTCTGCCCGTACAGATGAACGACGATGACCGCCTTGGGGAGACGGCCCTCCCGGTCGGCGTCCTCGAAGGCTTTTGTCAGCGCATCGACAGACATGTTCCAGGTCTCCGGCTCCGAATCGATGAAGACCGGCTCGGCCCCGACATACAGCACGGGATTGGCGCTCGCTATGAAGGTAAAGCTGGAGCAGAACACCCGGTCTCCGGGCCCGATATCCAGCAGGCGGAGCGCGATATGAATGGCGGCCGTGCCCGAGCTCAGCGCAGCGGCTCCGAGAGAGCCGGTATATTCGGCAATCTCCCTTTCGAAGGCGTCGACATTGGGGCCGAGCGGGGCAATCCAGTTCGTATCGAACGCTTCATCGATATATAATTGCTCTCGGCCGCTCATATGGGGCGGGGACAGAAAGATCCGTTCTTGTGCCATTTTCATCAACCTCGACTTCCTTCTTCTTTATTCACGCCTCCCTGAAATACGGGCATGGTCACATGATTTCCGCTGCTGATGCCCTCCGATTTGACGACTTTCAGCAGGGTCAAGGCCAGGATTTTCAGATCCAGAGCGAAGCTCCGGTGATCGACATACCACGTATCCAGCTTGAATTTCTCTTCCCAGGAAATGGCGTTTCGTCCGTTCACCTGAGCCCAGCCGGTGATTCCCGGCTTGACCAGATGCCGCCTGGCCTGCTCTTCCGAATACAGCGGCAGATAGCTCATAAGCAGCGGCCTGGGTCCGACGAGGCTGATGTCCCCCTTGACCACATTCCACAGCTGGGGAAGCTCGTCAAGGCTGTATTTGCGGAGAAACTGTCCAAACGGCGTCAGGCGGATATGATCGGACAACAGCTGCCCCGAACCGTCCCGCTCATCCGTCATTGTCCTGAATTTATAGACATGGAACGGATGGCCGTGCAGACCGGGCCTCTGCTGCTTGAACAGAACCGGCGAGCCGAGCTTCAGCCGGACCAGCAGCGCCGTAACCGCGATAACCGGAGAAAACAAGAGCAATACCGTGAGCGACACGGCGAGATCAAACCCTCTTTTCATCCTCTTCACGACCCTTGAGAAAATAATTTTCGCATTCTTGCGATATTGTCCGGACCAACCACCCGGCTGACCGTCCGCTTCACACCGCTCCTGATCCTGACGCGAAGCGGCAGCCAGGACTGGGCGAAATGGTGAATCGTATAGCTGTCCCCGGTCAGATAGCTTCCCCCGTTGATGTAGTCATAAGGGCTGAAGTAGGTCCTTGGAAAAAAGCTCACGCCATTCGCCGTCACCTGATACTTCCCGTTAAGCTCCAAACCGTGCCGCGTGCAAATCCCGCTGATTACCGCTGTGTTCGTCGTCGTATCGGGCGAGCCGTCCGGCAGCAGAAAGCTCCGGGTCTCGTAATAATCCAGAAGCTCCTTGATCCAGGGATGCCCCGCGACCGCGCCCATCGTGCCGGATTGCAGAAAATGCGCGTCCTCGAAGCCCGAGAAAGCCCCCAGCTCCAGAAAACGGTCCAGCGGTCTGATGACCTCAACATCCGTGTCCAGATAGATTCCGCCGTGGTCGTATAAGGCCTGCAGCCGGGCGTAGTCGCTGACAAACGCGTATTTTCGCCGCTCATAGGCTTCCCGCACATACCGGTTCACCGTGACATCGAAGTTGTCCTCGTTCCATTCCACGAACTTATATTCAGGCAGGTGCTTATGCCAGCTTCTGATGCACTTCCTCAGCTTTCCCGGCTTCTCGCCGCGGCCGAACCAGCAGTAGTGGACAACCTTGGGGATTTTCTCCGAAGAATTCATCCGGCTGCCTCCTTAATTGAACCAAGTAATGAAATTGCTTCGATATTCGATGCCGAGCGTAAGCACATTTTCATAAAAGAAATAGGCCAGATACACACCAAGCAGAATCATATAGACCAGCTTTTGATCCTTTTTCCGAAACGCTTTGACGATCCAGGCCACAAGCAAAACCTGATAAAGGTTAAAATATATCGCCAGCCTTGCGAAAATCCAGTTCTGGGTGGAAATCAGCATCAGGACAAAGCCGATCAAAGACATGTTCACGATCACATCGCTATCGGAAAAGATGGCTCTCAGCTTCTGCCTGCCGAGATAAGCGGCCACCAGCGGCAGTCCATAGAAGAGCACCCGCAGCATGTTGGCGCCACCCTCCGAGAACGTTTCATACTTGCCGTAGTTCGTGTCCTTGATCGCCGAGAACAGCAGCTCCGAAAATTGATTGAAGCCAAAGACGATAATAACCGCGACTCCCAGCAGCAGCAGCGTCGACAGGGTCCAGGCCTTCCGGCGGACTAGAAAATAGATGGGAATAAGGACCAGGGCGCTCTGATGAAACAAGGCGGCGAACAGGACAACCGGGAAATACCGCTTCCAGTCCCCCGCAAAAAGATATTTCGAAGCCGCAAAGACGATCGAAGCCGCCAGATACTGCCGGATTCCGTTCATCGAGACAATAAACGAGCCGGAAGTAATATAGATAAACACGCCAAGCTCGAACAGCCGGGCATATTTGTAGAGCACCAGAATAATGAGCATGTTGGTGACGAACGCCGTAATCAGGATCATGTATTGCGGGTTGCTCGTGTACATCTTCAGGATTTTTTGAAAAATATTGAACCCGATGTCGCCCGTCTTCCAGATATACTCCCAGGTAAAATCCACGGTCCGGTAGGTGCGGATATACGTTTCCGTGTCTCCGATATTCTTTCTCAGCCCGGAAATGAGGCAGAACCACAGCGCCGTCAGAATGAACAGCAGACGGTTCGGCCTGACGCCTGCCGGCAGCGCCCCGCTTGGCATCGAGAAGTACCTGGCCGACACCGAGAGCAGGAAAGCAAATGCCAAGTGAATCCATAACACGGTCATTGCGCGTCACGCTCCTGCAGCAGCCTGCCCGGACTCGGCGCTTCCGGTGCGGAGACCGGCGCGGAGCGCTGCGTCCGCCGGATGTACAGGTACAGCAAGAGTCCAAGCGGCGACGCGAGCAGCGTCACTCCCTTGCGGGGCGACTCGGCGACAAACCTGCGGTTCCCCATAATCAGGCTGCTCGACACATAATGAACGGCTTCGCGGAACCGTTCTTTAAACGACGGCGCATACCGCATCGCCACTTTCCGAAAAAAAGCGAAGCCCTGCGGGTTCCTGCGGTATTGGTTCAGCATGTTCAGGCTGGAGCCGTCGGTCCGGTATTCCACATGGCAGAGCACCTCGTTCATAACCAGCAGCGGAAGCTGCTGATCGATCAGCAAGTATTTATACGACAGCGGCACATACCGCTCGCCCGGAAAAACCGGATATGGCGGAACGCCGCTTGTCACCTGCGTGCGGTAGACCAGCTTCTTGTCGCCCTTGACCTTCCATTTGGCGTACAGCCCGTTCAGCGTAGACGCCTTCAGGTTCCCCGGCATTTCCGTCCCGATCACCTCTCCGTCCGGCGAGGCGTCCAGCCCCACGATGCCCGCATAGTCCAGGCTTCCGTGCTCTCTCCAGAACGAAATGATTTTGCCCACCGCATCATCGGCCAAATAATCGTCGGAGTCGATGCATACGTTAAGCTCCGTGTCGATCCGTTCATAGGCGGCGTTATGCGCGCCGTGCATCCCCTGATTGTCCTGGTAGTGGTAGCGGATCGGAACCTTGCCCTCCCGGATCCACCCCTCCACCAGCTCCCGGGTCCGGTCCGTCGAGCCGTCGTCGATAATCAGCCAGACAAAGTCTCGGCACGACTGCCTGATCAGGCTCTGGTAGCATAAATGCAGCGTATGGGCTCTATTGTAGGTTGGAGTAAAGACCGTTAGCGTTGGCGCCATTGTGCTCACCTCTGATTAAGAATCGGCTGACATTCCGTATGGTAAAAAGAAGCCAGCCACTCCGCGGTCTTCGCGGAGTCATACCCGCTCTCGCGAAGCTGCTCCGATGTATCCGCACGCTCGCAGGAGCTGTCCAGAATCTCCCGCGCCCAAGTGTCGGCCGGCTCCTGAAGACCGATGAAACGTACCCGGCCCGTCAAATCCGACTCCCGGGTAATTGAGCTTGAAGCGATGCACCTCAGTCCGGCCGCCTGCGCTTCCACCAGAACGACGGGCAGCCCTTCAAACAAGGACGGGAACAGGAACAGGTCCATGCCCTGCATCAGCCTCGGAATATCCGAACGGACGCCCAGAAAGGCGACATGGTCCTGTAATCCGAGCTGCTTAACTTTTTGCCGGATCGCCGGCTCCAGATAGCCCTCGCCGACCAGAACGAGAAGCGCATTAGGGTTCCGCAGATAAACGCTGTGAAAAATATCAATCAGGAACGTGTGGTTCTTCTGCTCGTTGAACCGCCCGACGTGACCGATAACGAGGCGATCGCCCGCCTGAAGCTCGCTTCTTACCTGCTCGCGGACGCCCGCGTCAAAGGCAAATTCCCGAAGGTTGATTGCGTTATTCATCACGACGAGAGCGCTCTCCCTCGCGCTGCCGAACAGCCAGCGTCCCGCCTTCTTCGAGCAGGCAAAGTACCGGTTCGGATTATCCTTCATCACCGCTTTGGCGTATACGCGGAAGGGAAATTTCAGATCCAGCTTCAGATCGCTAAGGTGGCTGTGGGCGATCCGGCACGGAATCCCGGCTCTTTTGGCCGCCCTCAGCACAAAGCTGCTGTTCTCGTTGATGTGGGAATGGACCACCCGGTATTCCGGGTGCACGTTAAAGAATTCCCTCAGCCTTCCAAAATACCGCCGGTAATTCCCCGGCTTGATCGGCGGCATCCGGTAGATGACTCCGCCCATGGCCTCGATTTCATCGTCGTAATGCCCCCTTTCCTCCCGGTGCACCATAAAATCAAACTGAATATCGCCCTGGTCCATCTGGCGATAGTAGTTCATGAGCATCGTTTCCAGTCCGCCCCTGTTCATGACGGTGACGACCTGAAGAATTCGAACGGGACCCATTGTCCGCACCTCCCGTCTTCCTCATTCGCAATCGGTTGATCGCGATCAGCATGAGATACATTCCTGCAGCCATTTTCCATTTCCCCATCAGGAAGAAGATTTTCCAGGCCCCCGCGCAGTACCGTAATTCAAATCCGTCAAAGGAGGCGGCGACGTCGGGCTTTGCAACCAGCGCGCGAATCTCTCTGATTTTGCCGAATGCCGAAGCCGTGTTGTCCTCGCTAATGATATTGAGGCCGAGCCCCAGCGTATTAACACAGATCCGGTTATGCAGCGCCGCCGTATATTCCTCTGGCAGCCCGCGCTCGCGGATATAGGCTTCCATGTGTGCGTACAGATTGTTGAATTTGCTCTCCAGCAAAGGGTTATGGCGTGAGGTGATGGAGGAACCGTTGGCCTTCCAGTAGTGATAGAACGGGCGGCCCAGAAAAACGAAGGAACGGGCATGGTGGCATACCTGGATGTTAAAGAGCGAATCCTCGTTGGTGCCGATCGTTTTAAGGTCGATAAAAGAGGCGGCCGCCCTCTTGATCAAATCCGTACGGTACAGCTTCCCCCATACTGTGCCCCAGGCGTCCAGATATTCGGGCTCCGCCAATTCCTCTCTCAGCGGACCGAACAGCCGCCTTGTAATCCGGTCCTGGACGTCTTGGTGACGGTATACCTTCATGTCCGGAAGCGGAAAGATTTTCTCTTTCGCATGCGTTCCGAATTCGCGCATATACGTGCACATGACGATATCCGCTTCTTCCCCCTCCGCCGCTTCGAACATCTCCATGAACATCTCGCGCTCGACCCAATCATCCGGATCGACAAAGGCGATGTACCTTCCTCTTGCGCGGCCGATCCCTTCATTGCGGGCGGAAGATACGCCGCCGTTGTCCCGGGTGACCGGAACGATTCGGCTGTCCCGGCCGGCATACTGCAGGAGGATGGAGAGGCTGCCGTCCGCCGATCCGTCATTGACGGCGATAATCTCCAGATCACTGAAGGTTTGGTTCAGCAGACTGTCCAGGCAGCGCGGCAAATAGGCCTCCATATTATATATGGGCACGATAACGCTGATTTCCGGTTTCATCGCTCTCCTCCTCCCGCATATGCCCTATGTAGATGGAGCTCAGCTCCCTGACGACCGACTTCAGCTGATACGTCTGGACAAGCTCCAGACTCTTGTTCCCCATCAGGCTCCGCAGACCGGCGGACAGGCTGAGCTCAAACATATATGCCGCCAGCCTGTCTTCCTGCCCGGGACCGGGCTCCACAAGATACCCGTTCTCCCCGGGCTTCACAAGCTCCGCATGTCCCCGGTTTCTTGTGGCGATAATGGGGAGTCCGCAGGCCATCGCCTCCATAATATTGACCGGCAGCCCCTCCCGCAGGCTTGAGGAAACCGCCGCGTCGCACAAGGGCAGCAGCCGGTCGATGTCTCGCCGGTAGCCGAGAAACTCGACCCGGCCGGCGACTCCAAGCTCCGCCGCCAGTTGGCGGCACGGCTCCTGAAGCGGACCCTCCCCCGCGAGCAGCAGCCTGATTTCGGCTCCTTGATCCTGAGCCCGGGCCAACGCGCGGATAAGGAGCTGATGGTTCTTGTTGCCGTTGAACTCCCCGGCATAGAACATCAGCACGTCCTCCGCTGCGTAGGGGGATTGCTGCCGGAGCCTGAGCTTTTCGGCAGGGGCGGCGGGCCTGAATTTGTCGGTATCCACGCCTACGCCGTGCACATGCTCGATCACCCCGGCTTTGAACCTCCGTCCCGCAGCCAGCCGGTAATCTTCTTCATTGATGGTAATCAGACAGTCCGTCAGCCGCGACAGGCCCCTCTCGACCGGATAATAGAGCAGCCAGCTCGCAAGCGAAGAACCCTTGCAGAAATGAAAGCCATGGGCGGTGTACAGCATCCGGGTTCCCTTCTTGCGCGAACCCGCCGCGGCCAGACGGGCCAGAACCCCGCCCATCGGCGTATGCGCATGAATCAGGTCATATTCGTTGGTCCTCATAATTTCCTTCAGCTCGCGGTAAGCCGCCCAATTCCCGCCGCGCAGCGGAGAGCGTTCAATGGGGATATTGAACTTCCTGTCGGTGAAAGGCAGATCAAGCTCGCCGCGCGCCGCGACATGAACCTCCCAGCCCCGCTGTTTAAACCATTCCATGACAGGCAGATGAAAGGCTCTGAAATGAAAGTCGACGGTCGCGCAAAACAACACTTTTCGGGACATGGGCGGCCTTCCTTTCCTTGGCGTCTACACAACCGTCGCTTTCTTCACAGGAACCTTCTCAAAGCGGTTGTTGGCGATATCCAGCAGCAGGCTTCTCAGCTCTTCGATGGACAGCGAATCATAGACTTGGAGCAGGTGATTGATGGCTTCAAAGTTCACTTCATATGACTTGCCGACATAAATCTTGGGGTAGACCTGCACATCATGAACCTCCGTATCTCTCAGAAGCTCCTCGTACAGCTTCTCTCCCGGTCTCATGCCGGTGAATTCGATGCCGATTTCCTGGGCGGAGTAGCCCGACATGCGGATGAGATTTTTGGCCAAATCGACAATCTTGACCGGCTCTCCCATATCCAGCACGAAGATCTCTCCCCCGCGCGCCAGCGCGCCCGCCTGTATGACCAGCCGCGACGCCTCGGGAATCGTCATGAAATACCGGACCATATCCGGATGGGTAACGGTCACCGGCCCGCCCTGTTCAATCTGTTTCCGGAACAGCGGGATGACGCTGCCGCGGCTTCCCAGCACATTTCCGAACCGGACGGCGACAAACTTGGTTGCGCTGAACCGGTCCATATGCTGGATAATCATCTCGGCGATCCGTTTGGTCGATCCCATGACGCTGGTCGGATTGACCGCTTTGTCCGTGGAGATCATGACAAACGTTCCCACTCCCGTCAGGCTCGACGCCTCGGCGATATTCATCGTGCCGATAATGTTGTTCTTGACCGCTTCCTCGGGATTGCGCTGCATCAGCGGCACATGCTTGTGGGCGGCGGCGTGATAGACAACATCCGGCTGATGAAATTTCATCAGGGTCATAATTTTGCTCTCATCCTGCAGATCCGCAATCTCGGTATAGAATTGGATGCCCGAGTCCCGGAACATCGCTTTGAGCTCGATTTCAATCGTGTAGATGCTGTTCTCCCCATGGCCGAGCAGCACCAGCTTTTTGGGCTTGAATCTGGAGATCTGCCTGCATACCTCCGAACCGATGGAACCGCCCGCTCCCGTGACAAGCACAACCTTGCCCGTTACATACCCGGAAATACTGTCAAGATCCAGGCGCACCGGCTCTCTGCCGAGCAGGTCCTCGACCTGAACGTCCCGGAACTGGCTGACCGCCACTTTGCCGCTCGCAATGTCCTCAAGCATCGGAATCGTCTGGGTCTTGGAAGAGGTCTTGGCGCATTCTTCGTAAATCGCCTTCAGCCGGGTTTTGGGCAGGGAAGGAATGGCGATGACGATATGCTCCACTTGATACCGCCCCGCTACGTATTCAATATCCTTGATTCGGCCGGCAACGGGAATCCCCATAATATCAAGGCCAAGCTTGCTCAAATGATCGTCAACAAAAGCGACCGGTTTCAGCTCCTTATCTGCTCCGGACAGAAGCTGCCTGGCAACCATGGTTCCGGCCGACCCTGCGCCGATGATCAGCGTCCGTTTAGCGCCGTCCGGCGCGCTGCCCGTCTCCTGCTTGGCATGTGCGGTTCTGAGCACCCGCCAGCAAAACCGCGATCCGCCGATCAGCATCATATGAAGCATCCAGGTGACCAGCAGCAGCCGGTACTGAACGTCGTACGAGAAGACGAACTGTACGGTGGCCGCCGCAAGCAAGGAGAAGGACACCACCTTCGCAATGAGTAGGCTTTCTTCAACGCCGGCATATTTCCAGGCTTTGCGGTAGAGATGGTACACAAAAGCGAAGATGTGATGACTGAGGAGCAATGTGACCGAACTGATAATCACCGGATATGTAAAGACGTCTAGAGTAGCGTTAACCAGAAAGCTGCTTGCGAAGATGGCCGTCAGCACAATAAACGAATCCACCACAATTAAAACGGATAGCCGATGCTTATAAAACAACGTTCACCCAACTCCTTCCTGAAAAGAAATGAACTGCGCATTCGTCCCTGTTCCTAACTCCGGTTAAGCACGGTGCCCAAGAGGTTCACCTTTCCAAAATCGAGCAGACGCTTCGCTTCAATGGCTTTCTTCTGCTGCGTCTTTCCGCTGCGCAGAACGAGCACAGCTCCATCGCATCGGCCTGCCAGCGCGATCGCGTCGGGCGTATCGAGTACCGCCGGGCTGTCGATCAGGATGACCGTATACTTGGCTTTGGCCCGCTCCAATAGCTCCTCCATCGCCAGGGAGTCCAGCAGATCGGCCGTTCCCGGCATGGGCGACCCGCCGGGAATGACGGCCAGCCCCTCAATGCTCGTCGGATACACGATTTCGTTAAAATCAATCCCGGTAGCCAGCCCGTCGGAGAGTCCGGGCCATTGCTTGATGCCGAACACCTGGTTCAGAACCGGGTTCCTGACATTGCCATCCACAAGCAGCACTTGATCCCCCCGCTGGGCGAAGCTTACCGCCAGGTTTGCGGCCGAGGTCGATTTCCCTTCCCCTGGCGAAGGAGAGGTAATGACCAGCGACAGCCGCTCTTTTTTCCCCGATGCTATCCGAATGTTGTTCCGTATCCTTCTGTACTGCTCGGAAGCCGCCGCGGCGGGAATGTGATGGACGAGAAGACAGCCGTACGCCGCACGCGAATCCAACTTTCTCTCCCTATGAGCCAATAGCCTCACCCCGTATATACTCATTTTTTCTTCGGGAATTGCCCGAGAAGTTCTTACGCTGGAATTTGGAGACCTGACCCAATGAATCTACGCCAAGTATCCGTTCAATGTCTTCCTCGGAGCGCAGGGTGTCGTCCAGCGAATCCAGCAGGAAGGCCAGCCCCAAACCAATGACAAGACCGGCGAATAGCCCCACCTTCAGCGCACGGTCGCTCGGCGGATTAATCGGTGCAGGATTCGGAGATTTGGCCGCTTCCGTAAGCATATTGATTCCGGTAAAGCCCATGCGCTTGTTTACTTCATCGGCGAACACGCGAACGACGGCATTGGCGAGCTGCGGCGCGACCGCAGGGTCGGGGTCAACAACTGAAATGAGCGTAATGATGGAATTGTCTACACTGTCCACGCTGATCTGGCCGCGCAGGCCTTCAGGCGATCTCGGGATACCGGTCTCCCGGATCACACGTTCCAGAACAACCGGTTCCCGAATGAATACTTTGATTGTGCTGAGCTGCTCGGGTGTAGTTGCGGGAATCATGATTCTTGCCGAAGAAGAGTACAGGGGCACTTCCGGCTGTGAGCTGTACAGCCCCCCCAGCACGGCAAAAAGGAGGGTTGGCAGGAGAATAATCCATATTCTCCGTTTGATGACTAAAGCCCATTCTTTCAAGTTGATTTCCTTGACCGGGGCTCTCGCTGGAGGTTCTTTTTCGTATGCCGTGTTCTCATCTTCCATGTTCTCACCCACTTTAAAGAGTAACGTAATAAAGAACGTTGTGCGTTAATTTTAGTTCTTTATATAGAACGTGTCAACTATTATCCCCTTATTTTCGGTGATTTTGTTTGTTATAAAGATCAGTACCTGTTCGTTCATGCGTACCAAAAAAAGCGGCTTCCACTCATCACAGGAATGACAAATGGAGCCGCTTCTTCGCCCGGTCAATATTTAAGCTGCTTCAATATATTGTTATTGACTCTATCATTCGCTTTTAAAGAGAGACGCGCATTAACTAGGATATTGCCTTCGATTTGATAGGGAGGCGCCTTTATTCCGGCATACTCCGTCGAGATCCCTACGGCCTGCAGGTTGCTCGTAATCTTGTTCTTCCGGATTACCGCGCCCAGCACATCATACGGTTCGTTCCGCTTCCAATAATCACCTATTTTGATCAACTCCGTGCCCTTGGAAGTCAGATGCTCCGCGTTCACCGCATTGTTCTCCACGAGGACGCTCTGCGCCGCTTGAATGCTGACAGCCTGCATGTTGCCCGGCAGCTCGAAGGTAGAATTCTTCACGGCCAGCTTTAACTGCTTGTTCTCGGCGTACAGCGTGCCCGCCCCGTCCGCATTCCCTCTAAACGTGCAGCCGTCAAACACGTACTCTCCGGCCAAGACGGCTGAAAGAGTCCCGAATTTCCCGCTTTCCGCCGCCTCGAAGCGGCTGTTCTTGTAGATTCCCGGCGGCAGGGACAGCCCGTAAGCGGCATTGTAGCCAATCACCTTCAACTGATCGAACACGCTTCCCGGGGCGGCGTTCCCCGAAACACTACGCAAAGAGGGCTCGCCGGTAATCGTAACATTGCTGAGGCGCACCGGCTGATTGTTAACGCTAAGCCCTGCATCCACTTTTTGCGTAATGGCGATGTCGACATTGGACACCTTGATTCCGAACGCCTGTTTCGCGCTTAAAGCAAGTGTGCCGTTCGTAATCTTCATTCCATCAATCACAATATTCGGCCCTTCGAAAAAGGTGACGGAATCGTTCATGCTGTTATTTTGCAGGGTCGCATCCCGGTAAGCATAAATGCGCGTACCATCAAATTGGTTGCCAGAAATCCAGGCGCCGCGAAACGGCTCGGATACCGCAAGTCCAATGGCTCCCCTGGAGGCAAAATGATTCCCGTCCACCCAGGCGTTCCGCCCGTCGTACAGAATGGCGTCATAGGCGGCGTTGTTGTAGAACTGATTGTTCCTGATCGTGATGTTAGTGTTAAGATTGCCGTTCTCCCCGTATCCGCCCTCCACATCGACGCCGGACTGCGGGGCCGTTCCCTTGATATCGTGGAGCAGATTTCCGGTAATCAGCACATTGTCGGCCCCGCCGACCGTGATCCCCTGGCGGCGGTTGAACGCGGACTCCGAGTTTCGTACCGTAATGTTCCGGCTGACGACCCGGTTCCACACCTCCAGATAGCCGCCCTTGGAGGACGCCTGATTCAGCACAAGATGACAATAGGCGGCTCCGGGCGGAATGGCGATTTGATCGCGGGCCTTGGCCGACATTTTCTTGATGAACTTGCCGCCGCTTTGGTAGAAATAGACTTCAAATGTATATGGCAGCTTTTTGACGTTTGAGATTTCGATAGTTTTTTCCGTTTGAAGAATGGGAGCGGTCAGCGGAATTGGCGTCTGGGTGCGGATTTTGTTCTTGTTGTTCACGGCCTGGCCTTTGGCGCCCAGCGCTCCGGAAACAAATCCTTTCTCATACAGGTCTTTAATCAACGTGCCAACGCCGCCGATCGTCATCCCGTCACCGGTAAAATTAACGGTCTTGACGCCGTCGACCACAACATTGGACGCTCCCTCCATCAAAATGCCGTATCCGTTCTCGTGCGTCCCCGCGCTGTGACGGTTGTCCTTCTTGGAGAAATCATGCCGGTCCTTGTCACCGCTGTAGGTTCCGCCCTTTAAGGTAACATTGTCCACACCGTAGCCAAGATACATCGTTTCGTACCGCTCTTTTCCGTTGGCTTCCTTCTGCAGCACGGCGTCATCCGGCAACACAAACGTCATATCGCTGACCATGTTAATGCGGCTGTCCTTATCAATCAGGTAGGTGCCGGACGGCAGCGTTACAGCTTGAACCCCGCTCTTATGCAGCGTGCTTAAAGCCGCGTTGATGCCTTTGGTCGTTTCCGCCGGATGGGTTCCGTCATTGTAAATCTGCCACTTGGACAGCTCGATCATCACCGGAGGCTGCGGTTCGGATGAATCCTGACCATAGATCTGGGGCGGCCCCCCCGAAAGCAGCAGCAAAACAAACAAAGGCAGAAGAAATCTCCATAAAGCTTTGCTCATTCCCATTTCGTCCTCCCGCTTCAAGATTCAATGTCTATATCAAACGTTCTTTAAAACGAACTATGCTATTTTAGACTATCACGTTTTTTTTCGAATGGAAAGGCTTAAGTCCCACTCCGCAAAAACGGTTCTTTAGACCTGCCCTTTTTCCTCCAAATCTCCTGTTTTCCGTCTTCAATCCTTTATAGCGAATTCCGATAAACTATGTCAGGCAACAATTCCGATTACAAATTACCTCAACAGAAGGGATAATCCGCATGAAAAAAATAGCAGGAACTCTCACATTGCTTCTGATCGCCGCCCTGCTCACGCCAAGCTTTCCCCGGGCGGAGGCAGCCGGTCCGGCGTTGTTCTCTGACATTTCGTCCAAGCACTGGGCGCAAAAAGAGATCTACCGCCTGAAAGATGAGCAGCTGGTCGGCGGGTACAACGATGGAACCTTCCGTCCGGACAATCCGATCACCCGGGCCGAAGCCGTCAAAATCATCGTTCAGGCAAGTCAGCTTGACATCGACCCGAATGATGGCGTTCCGCAGGCGATTTCCGATGTGACGCCGGCCTATTGGGCCTATCCGTACATCGAAGCCGCGAAGAAGTCCAATCTCATCACCGGCTATATGGACGGCTCGTTCCGTCCCGGCGAGACGCTGACCCGGGCCGACAGCGCCGTGCTTCTCGCGCGCGCCTTCGATCTGAACAGCCAGGGGGCGAATGATGCGGCCCTCGCCTCCGACGTCGGCAACCACTGGGCGGCTTCGTCCATCGACAAGCTCTTAACGAACGGCATCGCAGTCGGAGACGAGAACGGCAAATTCCAGCCGTCCAAAAAGGTAACCCGCTCCGAATTCGCGGCCCTGCTCGCAAGAACGCTCTACCAGGATCTGCGGTACGGAGACGCCGGATTACAAGAGGCATCGGCTGCTTCCAGCCCGTCCGCTTCGCCGGAAGGCGTATCCGCGAGCGAGCCTTCCGCCGCTGTTGCGATGGCCGCCATTGGCGGCGGCGGAACCGGAGGCGGGGGTGCTTCGGCTCCTTCGGCTGAACCGTCCCTTGAACCGACCGTAGCCCCGTCGCCCGGTACGACGCCCGGACCCGTGCCGACGCCGACTCCCGCGCCGACAGCCACGCGGACGCCTGCACCGACACTGACACCGGCGCCTGCGCCAACACCGACACCGACACCGGCGCCTGCGCCAACACCGACACCGACACCGGCGCCTGCGCCAACACCTACGCCAACACCTGCGTCCAGCCCAACGACTGTGCTGCAGGAAGTGTACGGCTTGAAGCCGCTCAGCGGTCCGACCAGCCTGTCCTTTACCTGGACCAATCCGGCTTATGCCGATTTTAAAGCTGTTAACATTTATAAAGAAGGCAGCCTGAAGGTATCAACGGCTGATAGATTCTATCAGGAGACCGGTCTGGTTCCCGGCACAACCTATCATTATGTACTCAAAACCGTTAACCGGGACGGCCTGGAGTCCGCAGGCACCAAATTAAGCGTGACGACGGCCACTGCCAGTCTCCCATCCCCTCCAGCAGGACTGTCCGCCTCCGCTACGGACAGCGCGGCGCTGTTAAATTGGACGGAGAGCGGCGAGAGCGGCATTATCGGCTACAATATCTATGTGGACGGCTTAAAGAACAATACCGATACGGTAACCGGCGTCACCTACAAGTTGAACGGATTGAAGAATGGCCAAACCTATAAGATGTATGTGACCGCTGTGAATGACGCCCTGCTGGAATCGAAGCCCTCCATCACAGTATCGGTCACACCGCTGGCTCCGGATTACGTGGAGCCCGAAGAAATCAGCGGGCTGACTGCTGTGGACGATGGCACATCGGTAACGCTGACCTGGAATAATCCCGTCTCTCCGGGCTTTGACCGGGTGGATATTTACCTGGGCGGCGTGCTGATCGGCTCTTCGAAGGACGGCAGATTCAAGGCGGAAGGACTATCCGGGGCGACTGAATATTCCTTCACGCTCAAAACGGTCTATACGGTTGTGAAGACTTCAAGCGGCATTGATCTTTCCATCCGGACGAAAGACATTACCCCGCCGGCCGTTCCCGCGGAGGTAACTGCGACAGGCGGTCCAAGCAAAGTTTCCGTCTCCTGGGCGGCCGGCAAGGAAAGCGATCTGGCCGGATACAACGTCTATGTGAACGGGCAAAAAAAGAATGCCGCGCCGCTCGCGCAGAACTTTTACGAGGCGAAAGGGCTGGATTTCGGCGTCACGTACAGCATTCAGGTCGAAGCCGTTGACACCAGCGGCAACCGCTCGCCCCTGAGCGCGCCCGTGACGGCCTCTCCCACGCACTATCTGATTGAACTGGCACGCTGGGGAATCTATAACGACGGCACGCATCCGGTGGAGACCGTCAAGGGCATTAACAACGCCTTGGTCTGGGCCCGCCAGAACGGTATTACCGCAACTACGCTTCCGGCCGGAACCTATCTTATTGACAAGGCGAGCCGGATCAACATGGTCGGCGATATGCTGTTCGATCTGCCGATGGATGCCGTCCTGCAGAAAGAAACCAACGGCAAGGAACGTTACGATGTCATGTATGTCGGGTACGGCGCCAACAATGTAACGCTTCGCGGCGGAACCTACCTTGGCGACAAGCTGACCCACGACTATTCCCAGAGAGACCCTTATAATACGGGTACTCACGAAGGCGGATACGGCATATTCGTCGAAGGCGCCAAGAACACGACGATAGATGGAGTCAAAGCGATGAATTTCACCGGCGACGGGCTGGTGCTTGGCGGCTTTGGCACCATGTTCAAGGATCTGTACGCCGCCAGCTTTGTGTCCGGCGGAATCAGCGCAACCGGCCAGCCGGTCAGCGACAGCGCCAAGGTCCGGACCAAAGACGGCATTTATTTTAGCCACGCCATCTTCAAGACCGAGCGGACCTTCGAAATATCCAATATCGCCAATTTGCCCGTCAGCTTCACCGTGTATTTCTATCGCGCGGACGGTTCCTTCATCAAGAATCAGCAAGCTATAGCCAGAGAAATCATGACAATACCGGATGGCGCGGCTTACTTCCACCTTGTCTTCAATAAAGCCGCGTCCACCGGAGCTTATCTGGAAGCCTGGAACCGGACTGTCACCCAGAATGCGGTCGTTAAGAACTCCGAGTTCGCCTTTAACCGCCGCCAGGGCATTACGGTCGGCGGGGCCGACAATGCGCTGATTATAAACAACGTCCTGCATGATATGAAAGGCATCGCGCCCCAATCGGGGATTGACGTTGAAGGCGGATATGGCGAGAATGGAAACCTGAACACCAATATTTTCATTAAAAACAACGAATTCTATAATAATGCGGTTTATGACGTTATCCTGTATGACGGGCATGACGCAACCGTTGAGGGCAACCATCTCGCTTCCAAAGGCATCATCGGCCTTGCCATATCCGAGCCGTTTAAGAACGCCAAGATCGTTAACAATCATTTTGACGGAACCCGGATCATGGCCTATCACGACGCCACTTTCCTTAACAACCGAATGAATGATTCCGGCACCTTCTTCCAAGGGCCCAATATCATCATCGACGGTATGGAGATCACCAACGGGAAGCTGTCCGTCAGCGCCAAGAATCCGAAAGGCATCAAAGTTTCCAATGTGAATATCCGGATTACCAAGAAGGTGGACGCGGGCTTTGCCCTAAGCGGAGAAGCCATTGACGTGTCCAACGTGACCATAACCGGGGAAGCCGCACTGGCCAGCTTCAACGGCAGCCCGAAACCGGGATCAACCTTCGAGAATATCAAAGTGCTCGGATTCAACTCCGCGCAAGGCATGACTTTACCGCAGGGAACGTACACGAGTTCTGTATTTAAAGCGGCGGACGGCAGCCGGTTCGGTTCCCCCATAGTTGCGAATGGCGTTTACAGCTTCGATAATTGCACCTTTACCTCTAACACCACCGGCAACACCGCCCTTATCGCAAGCCATGCCAATCTGGATCTGAAGATCACGAACTCCAAGTTCAACGTCAACGGGGATGCTTCAGCCATTACGGTTGAAACGGCCAACCGGGTCGTGCTCGAAAATAATACGGTGACGGCCATGAAGCTGGCCCGGACTTCGGTCGAATTGATCAAAATCAACGACTACTGGAAACGTAACGATCCCGCCGATGTCTTCAACGTCTCGATTATCGGCAATACAGTGTCCTCCAACATCGCCGCCATAGGCATTTCCACCATCTATGCGGGTGTAAATGCGCCGCCGTATACCGTCAAGAACAATATTCTGAATAAAGCCATACTTGCTCTGAAGAGCAATGACGTGCAGAGCGGCAATATCCTGAATAAGTAAAAAAAATGGCCCGGGGCATCCCGGGCCATTCTCATTTATAACTGTAATACTTTTTCCATAGCTTGTAGGAATCATGCTGATTGTCCTCCCACCAATCCTTTTCATCATCGCAGTCCCTGCCTTTTAGCCAACTGAACCAATTGCCGGATGTGTTGCTGCCGCTGTGGGACGTTGTTGCTTCCTTGTCAAACCAGGAGGCAATCACGTTGGTCAGTGAGGATAAAAAGGAGGTCGCATAAGAAGAGGAATACTTCGCTTCTGCCGGGCCGGAGGATGCATAGGCAGAGGCTGGCAGCATAATCGCGCTGGCGAGCAGCACAATCAGCGTTAGCCGTGTGTATTTCTTCATACACGTTACCATACTTCCAGGTCCTCTCTTTCACATAGTCTAAATTAACTACAAAGTGGTTCTTTATAAAGAATATTATGGAATCCGGAATTTGTAAATACATAACATAAGAGCAATCCGCCAAGCCGTAAAATCTCACACTTGATTTTTGATTGATCTTTGATAGACTTCACCTTAAGACCAGAGACATATTCCAAGTATTTACTTCCAGATGTTTTTTACAGCGAACGAACCCACACTTTAGTCCCTGCTTTACCCGTAACTATTTCCAGTAATCCGGCAGATTGGGGAGATTACGCATGAACAAACTCAGGCATCTCTTTAACACCGATATTTACCGCTGGCTGACGCAGTGCATGAAGGGAAAATGGGGTGCGCTGTCTGGGATCATCCTTTTAAATGTCGTCATTTCCCTGAGCGGCGCGGCCCTCGCCGTCGCCTCCAAGCAGGTCATCGATCATGCCGTACAGAGCAGCATGCGCCTAAGCGGAGTCTACGCCATAGCATTCGCCTTGATTCTGATTCTCCAGCTGGGCCTTTCCTCCTTGCTGACCCTGAGAACCGTTAGACTGAGAGAGACGGTAGCCAATGATTTGCAGCTTCGCTTTATGGACCGGCTATACCGGACGGAGTGGAGCGCTGCCGGTAAATACCACAGCGGCGATCTGCTGACCCATCTGACAAGCGATGCCGCCAATGTTACCGACGGATTGATCAATACCCTGCCGAACATCATCGCCTTGATTGTCCAGTTCGCGGCCGCCTTCCTTACACTGCTCTATTTTGACAAAACGCTGGCGCTGTTTGCCTTCGTGCTCGGCCCTGTATCCGTACTCATTAGTTGGTATATCGGCCGCAAGCTGAAGAGGATGCAGCATCAGATCCAGTCCGCCGAAAGCCGCTATCGTTCCCTGCTGCATGAATGCATCCAGAACCTGCTGATTGTCAAAACGTTCGAGAATGAACAAAACAGTCTGGAGAAGGTGCAGGCTTCCCAGCAGAACCGATTGTTCTGGATACTGAAACGCACGCGCTTTAACGCGGCGGCCGACCTGACCATGGGAATCGGCTACCGGCTCGGCTTCTTCCTTGCCTTCATCTGGGGCGCATTCCGCATTTCCACCGGGGCCGCGAGCTTCGGGATGTTTACCGCGTTCTTGCAGCTTGTCGGGCAGATTCAGGGACCTCTTGAAGGTCTGGCCCGCACGTTCCCGGTCCTCATCGCCATGATCACCTCGGCGGAGCGGCTGATCGTATTTCAACAGCTGCAGCCGGAAGCCAAAAAAGAGGCTCCTTCGTCTGTTGACGAGGAAAGCCTGTCCGAACTGCGCATGGAGCATGTCGCCTACAGCTATGAATCGAGCAAGCCGATTCTTACCGACGTTAACCTTCGCATAAAGCCCGGCGAGCTTGTCGCCCTGATCGGGACCTCGGGAGAAGGCAAAACCACGCTGCTCCGGCTTCTGCTGGCATTGCTCGAACCGCAAAGCGGAAACATCAGCATCATCGGCAAGAGCCGCGAACCCCTCCGTCTTTCGGCGGATACAAGGTCTTATTTTTCCTATGTGCCGCAAGGCAACACGCTGTTCTCCGGCACGATCGAAGGCAATCTGCGGATTGGCAATCCTGCGGCCACCGATGAGGAAATCCGTGCCGCCCTTGACACAGCCTGTGCTTCGAGCTTTATAGAGAAGCTTCCGCACGGCATTCATACGGTTATCGGCGAGCACGGCTCGGGCTTATCCGAAGGCCAGGCCCAGCGCATCGCCATTGCCCGCGCCCTGCTGCGGCCGGCGCCGATCCTCCTGCTCGACGAGGCGACATCGGCCCTGGATATGGATACGGAGTGGGCGGTCCTGCAAAATATCCGGAATGCCGAGCCTCCGAGAACATGCATCGCCATCACGCACCGCTTGTCCGTATTTGATGTCTGCGACCATATTTACCGGCTGTCCGGCGGCGTTTTATATGAACAAAAAGAGCTTGTCACTCAAAGCAAGTGACAAGCTCTTCCTATCAACATTAAAGGAGACCTCAAACCTTAAACCGTTTGAGGTCTCCTTCGTTTAAAATCAATTAGCTGAAAGAGTAAAAAATATGCGTTCCGTCCGTCCAGGTGGCGTCAACCTTAGGGGTAATTTTCGTGCCATACTCAGTGCCGCTCACCTTCAGTTCCTTCACTTCTGGCTTTTCCCACACCTTTTTAATCATATACTCCACCTCCTGATATTTAAATATCGCCATTGCCCCGCATATTCCCTGTTAACCTCGATGTCACTGGCAATATTTGATATTACAATACAATAGATAATTCGAAAAATCAAGAATTTTCGGACGTTATTGCGAACGATCTTGGCATAGCCGATTCCATAAATTCAATAAAATGCCACAAAAATTTACTATTACCCAATTATAAACCGCTTAATTTATGAACAATGTCCTTGATTTGTTCATCAACCGTAAAACCATTCTCCGGACGTTCGATATGGAAAACACGGATCCGGGCGGCAAGCGCAGAGCACCGCATAAAATGCTCTCCCTGCTTACCCCTCAGCTCCACAAACTCGGAACGGTAAATATTCCTTAATACGGCCATCAGCTTATCCGGTCCTTTCACCTCGGAGACAATGACCTCCGCTCCCAGATGAGTGGACAATTCAAAGAGGGCGTCAAGCCTTCGGGGGGCCTCGATAAACCCGCTGTCCATCGATACATGATACTTATCCCTTATACCCGGAATTCGTTCCAATGAATCCACACTGCCAAAAATCTGCTCGGCCGTATCCCGCCACAGCTTTTGTCTGGGAAAGGCGGGCATAATCCACGGCTCACCGTTTTCGTCCTCCTGGAGCGCCGCGATATCATCCGCCAAAAAAGCGCAGCCGCGCTGGATCAATGCCGCTGTAAGCGTAGACTTGCCCGCACCCGAATGCCCGGTCACGATCATATGCTTGCCCTCTAGCGCCAACGCGCTGCCGTGAACCGGAAGCAGGCCGCGCTGGAACAAGAGCACGCCCATGCAGGTCCCCAGAATGAACAGCACATGGGCACCCGGCTCGCAGCCTTCGGTTCGTTCCGCCAGAATCTGTGTGCCGCCCATTACGAGAAAGGTGCCGATATCCTTGACGCGAAAGGCAAAACCGTCATCTCCGACAAGAGTGTACCCATAAGAACCCGGGGGACCGGGCATGTCGACACGCACCTTTCCCTCACGGATATAGACTTCCGGCTCCCCGTCCGCGGGCAGCAGCCCTTCGAGCAGGAAATTAGAAGCGATATTCAGGCCAAACGCCTTATAACGAAACTCGAAATCGGGATCGCTCATTGTACCACCTCGGGTGTCGGATTAAATGCTCTTATAAATCTGGCGAAAATAACGGTAATGACAATCGACCGGATCAGATTTTCATCATTCTCGCTTGCGTCCCGGCTGGCTCTGGCAAGCTTCTCCTTCAGCTTATCCTTGTCCACGTATTGGTCCAGGCCGCCATGCGCAAGCGCCCTCTCCGCTTCGGCGAGAACCCCGGGCCACTGCGGAGCCAGCCTGTAGATCCAGTCCGCACTTTGCTGACCCTTGGTCCGGATATTGAGCCGGATCGGGTCCGGAAGGATGCCTTTCATGGCCCGCCGCAGCAAATAACGGTCCTGTCCGTTCCGCACAAACTGCTCGGGGGGAATAGCCATGCAGAATTCGAAGACCCGCTTATCCCGGGACGGATCGCGGATCGTAATTCCATGGGCCAGCGATAACTTGGTCTCCACCGCTCCAATATGCGCAAACGGCAGAGGGCTCGTTCTGGCCTTTCGGTCTTCCCCATAGTCTGGAAAACGGCTGATCAGCGTATTGGCTCCAATCCGGTCGAGCCCGCTCACGACATCCCATTTTTGGATTAGCGACCTTTTCACCACCATATTTTCAAAACGGTCGAACGTCCTAAGCTCCCTCCGGTGCTTCCAAACGCTCAAGCGGTACGGCATGACAACCGGAATTGCGCTTTTCAGCACCTTCCTTACCGGCGCCTTTACCAATTTGCTGAACTGATAGATTTCCCTGGCCGCCGCAGCGATTCTTCCTTGTCTGTACAGCGTCGCCAGCTGAACCCCGAAATTGCCGTATGAGATCGTGCTGTTCCCGGTCTGGCCGTTCAGCATCACCGTACATTTTTGGCCGGCGGCCATCTTCAGGAAGGAATGATACCAGGTCATGTTCTGAAAGATTTTATAAGGCTGCTCAAAAATTCGAAGCAGTTCATCGGCGTCGGTCAGGCAATCCTTGCCGGGGAAGCTGCCGTAAGTGATATCGATGTTGGGATAAGCCTGTCCGATCAGCTCCACTTCACGGGATTCGTTGTAGATGGCCGTTCCGGACGGCCGCCCGCTGAAACCGGACACCGGGACGGAGGTGAAGCCGTACAGCTTTTTTCCCTGATCCGCGAGCAATGGGGCCGCAACCGAGGCAATCGAACCGGAATCCATCCCGCCGCTCAGAAAAATCCCGGTCTCGCCCGCGCTTCTCAGCCGGCACGCCACCGCTTCAGAGAAGCACCGGTTAAAGGCCTCGACATACTCTTCGTCACTGCCATACACGATCGGCTTGATGTCCTTCAGCGGCTCCCAATACCTTTTTGTGACCAGACCCTTCATATTGACGATTCCATAGTGAGCGGGCGGCAGCTGGTAAATCCCCCGGTAAACAGTGCCTTCACATTCCAGTTCATGCTGTATTCCGTCAATCGCTAAAAAATCGGTGATCCACTTCTCATTCAGCTCGCCCGGCTCACCGGACAGACTGAGTAAGGGGGTCTCCACCGTGCAGAAGGCAAAATAACCGTTCTCGCATGTATAGTACAGCGTCCTCGATCCCATGGCGTCGCGGGCGACAAACAGCTCCTCCTTGCCGATATCCCAAATCGCAAACGCGTAATCGCCGACAAGATGCAGGGGGCAGGCGTGCCCCCAGGTCTCGTAAGCCCGGATAATCAGCTCGCTGTCGGTTATAACGTCCGAAGACCCGTCTTTAAGGTTGAACTGCTCCAGCAGCTCCGCCCGGTTGTCAATGATCGCATCCGCCGTAATGGCCAGGGTGCCGCCCGAGTTTAAGCGAGGCAGCTCCTCCCTTGCCGATTCAGGCGTGTTGTACTGAATGCCGCAGCCCAGATGCACGGACGAATCGGCCCATTCCGCGGACCGGTCAAACGCGAAGACTTTCAATTTTCCGAAAATGGACGCGCCGTCCGGGGCGGCATCCGTATCCATTCCAAACCTGTAAAATCCGCTGATCGCACCCATCCTGACCCTCCCGATCTGAAGCTTAACGCCCGATAATGCCAGGCGGCACAAATGCTTGCATCCAAGATTTGTACTTAATGTATCATCTTTTTCGTGCTTTATAAAGAACAAAGTCTCCAAACCAGGCTCAACAACATTTATCGCGTTCAATTTCAGCGGGAGATATTGTTTCTCCGCCCCACGAGATGCGTTTCATTCGGGCGGTGATTTTCAGCTGGCCCCTGTCATCCAAAAATCCCAAATCCCCGGATTTATACCAGCCGTCTACCGTGAACGAAGAGCCATTCTGCTTCTCCGTATAATAGCGCATGACCCGGTGGCTCCGGATTTGAATTTCGCCTTGCTCGAGGCAGGAAAGGACCGCCCCCGTATCCGGATTCACGATACGGACCTGCACTCCGCGGTCCACCTTTCCCCCATGGATCCAGTCTCCGGCTTCAAATTCGCCGGGGTCGATGCGCCCGCTGAGCAGATTGGAGTAGTTCAGCAGCTTGAACAGCATGGACAACGCCGCATTCTTTCGGCGATTCACGAAGCAGACGCCGTTCGAAACCGAGCCTGCTTCGGACGAGCCGTAGCTGACCATAAAGAAGACGAGCTTCAATTGCGGGTCATGTATTATATTTTTCAGAAAAGCGCTGTTCTCCGTAGGCGACGTAAACACAACGCCGAGGAGTGACGACAAGCTGCAGCCTTCCCGTCCCGGAACGGCAAGCATGTGCTGAATCATAAACGGGGTTCCTGACAGGATCGAACACTTCTCCCGCTCCAGCACCGATAAAGCGTTCACAGGATGAAAATAGCTGAGCATGACGATCCGGATATTACAGGCTTTCAGCCCGGTAAATATCGCGGTAAAGCCGCCCAGATGGTGCAGCGGAAGCAGGTTCATGAGTGAGAATTTCCGGATGATGCGGTCACTTAGACGGGTAAGCCACTCGGCTGCTCTGCCGCGCTGCGCTAAGCCGCCTTCCGATACCAGAAAAGATGAGGTTGTACGAAGGACGCCCTTGGGCCGTCCCGTCGTTCCCGAGGTGTATAGAAGAATTAGCGGATCTACAGACCTTACCGCTTGGCACGCTTCCAGGAACTCCCCTTCCCGGATTTGGCCAGCCAGCGTATATAGATCGGAAAAAGGAAGAAACGGCAGTTCGGTCTCCTCATCCCCGCCCGCCACGAATACATGGGAAGGAATCCACGGGTGTTCTTGGTCCGATTCGGCGATCAGTTCCCGGACAAGCGCGGGATAGCACTGACCATACCCTTCCGTTCCGATAATCAGAACTTCAGGCTTGGCATCGTCCAGATAACCCCGGAGCTCATTCTTTTTGGAGTATGCATTAAGCGGAACGATGATGGCGCCGATACAGGCCGCACCGAACATCGCCAGGATCATCTCCATTCTTCCCTGCATGAGCAGCGCGATCCGGTCGCCCTTTGCCACTCCAAGGCGCAGCAAACCTTTGGCCAAAGCGGAGGCGTTCTCCCACATGTCGGACCAGGTGTAATGCTGCTCCCATTCCGGGTAACTGTAGGCTATATCTCGAGGGGCGCAGGCCGCCCGCTTCCTGAGCAGCTCCGAAACCGTATCCCTGCTGGACTCCTGTGTATTCTCCATGATCCGTTCCCCCAATGTACGATGGATTATTCGGACTTGTATTAATGTATCATCTTCACTGTACTCTATAAAGAACACGAACGTTTATTATAAAGCTCACGTCCGGATAGCGGCACCAAGAATATTTTTTTATATCGACATTTAAATTAGCATCTGGTACTAAGAGTTCATGCTACAATAAGAGTGATCATGAAGACACCTAGCGCCTATAAAGGAGATGTTGGTATTGGATTATAAGCAATGGATAGCTCCGGAGCGTTACAATATTACGTCGGAGATGGAACGCCATCCTTCCGGCAAGCTTGCATTGAAATGGTTAAGCGACAAAGGGGAATATGAGGAAATTACGTATGGTGACCTGCTGAAGCGGGCCAATCGGCTGGCCGGCGGGCTGGCGGAGCTTGGGCTCCGCCAGGGCGACCGGGTGCTCGTTATGGTTCCGCGCCGGATTATCGCCTATGTGATCTACCTGGCATGCCTGAAGCTTGGGCTCGTCATCATTCCTTCGTCGGAAATGCTGCGCGCGAAGGATCTGTCCTACCGCCTTCGCCACTCTGAAACCAGAGCCGTGATCTGCTGGTCGGAGGCTACGGGAGAAGTGAATAAAATCGCGGAGGATCTTCCGGCTCTTGATTTCCGCCTCTCGGTGTCCGAGGACGCCGGAGAAGCCGAAGAAGGCTGGGTGGATCTGAACGAACTGATGGAAGGCCGGCCGGATACTTATGCCGCCGTTCCCACCGGCCGGGATGACATGGCGATCCTCGCCTACACTTCCGGCACCACCGGCAACCCGAAGGCGGTCGCCCATACCCACGGCTGGGGCTACGCGCATTTGCGCATCACTTCGCTGTGGCTCGACATCCGGGAATCGGATACGGTATGGGCCACCGCCGCTCCCGGCTGGCAAAAGTGGATCTGGAGCCCGTTCCTGTCCGTGCTGGGCAACGGAGCCACCGGCTTTGTCTACAACGGTTCGTTTCATCCGAACCGGTATTTGCAGCTGATTCAGGACCGGGAAATCCACGTCCTGTGCTGTACGCCGACGGAGTACCGGCTTATGGCCAAGATTGACGGACTCGGCCGGTACGACCTCTCCCGCCTCCGCTGCGCGGTGTCTGCCGGGGAGCCTCTGAACCAGGAGGTCATCAACGAGTTCAACCGCCACTTCGGCATCACGATCCGGGACGGCTACGGACAGACGGAAAGCACGCTGCTGATCGGTACGCTGAAGGACATGCCGATCCGGATCGGCTCCATGGGCCGGGCGACGGCGCAGGGCATGATCGATGTGGTGGACGAGAACGGTGTTCCGCTTCCTCCGGGAGAGGTCGGCGACATTGCTGTGCATGTGAACATGCCGGCTCTGTTCAAGACCTACTACAAAGACCCGGAACGCAAAGCGAGCTCCATCCGCGGCGATTACTTTATTACCGGCGACCGGGCATCCAAGGATGAGGACGGCTACTTCTGGTTCGAGGGCCGGGGCGACGATATTATAATCAGCTCCGGTTACACGATCGGGCCTTTTGAGGTGGAGGAAGCGCTCATGAAGCATCCCCTCGTCAAAGAATGCGCGGTCGTAGCCAGTCCCGACGAAATCCGGGGCCATGTGGTCAAAGCCTTTGTCGTTCTGCGGGATGAGAGCGCCGCTTCGCCGGAGCTGGTAAAAGAGCTGCAGGCCCACACCAAGCAAATTACGGCTCCTTATAAATACCCGCGCAAAATCGAGTTCGTCTCCGACCTTCCGAAGACTAGCTCGGGCAAAATCCGCAGGGTCGAACTGCGGGCGAGAGAATTTGCTCACGCCTGAGCGACTAAAGCTTCCGGCTTTAGTCCGCTTGAATACCAACAGCCCAGTCAGGCATCAGGCCTGGCTGGGCTGTTTTTGCTTGTCTTTTTTTGCCGGTTAGCCGCTGCTTTATTTCTCCTGCCTCCCCGCAAAATCCGGAGGTATCCGGCGCGCCGATCCGGTACGGATGGCTGCTTCAATGACAGCGGCGCGCACGTGCTCAACCACTTTTTCATTAAAAATGCTGGGGATAATGTACAGCTCGTTAAGTTCATCGGGCTGAACGACCGCTGCGATCGCCTGAGCGGCCGCCAGCTTCATCTCCAGATTCACGGTCCGTGCCCGGCAGTCCAGCGCGCCGCGGAAGATACCGGGGAAGCACAGCACATTGTTGATCTGGTTAGGATAGTCGCTCCTTCCCGTCGCCAGAACGCGCACATGCGGCTCGGCCAGCTCCGGCTGGATTTCGGGAATCGGATTGGCCATCGCGAAGATGATGCTCTCCGGGGCCATGCTCTGGACATGCTCGACGGTCAGAATGCCGGCTCCCGCCACCCCGATGAACACATCGGCCCCTTTTACCGCTTCCCCCAGCAGGCCTGTTATCCCTTCCGGATTGGTAGATTCGGCAAGCAGCTGCCATTCTTCGTTGGTGTAGGGCACGTTCTTGCAGAGAATGCCCTCCTTGTCCACCGCGCAGACATGTCCCGCCCCGGCCGACAGCAGCAGATTGCAGATGGAGACGCCCGCCGCGCCGATTCCGGCAACGACGATGCGGGCAGTCTCAAATGGCTTGCCGACCACTTTGAGCGCGTTCAGCAGTCCCGCCAGAACGACGACCGCCGTCCCGTGCTGATCGTCATGGAAGACGGGGATATCCAGCGCCTCCGCCAGCCGGCGCTCAATGCCGAAGCAGCGGGGCGAGGAGATATCCTCCAGGTTGATGCCGCCGAAGCCCGGGGCGACCGCCTTGACGATTCGGACGATCTCATCCGGATCTTTCGTATCGAGACAGAGCGGAAAAGCATCAATTCCGGCCAGCTGCTTGAACAGCATCGCCTTTCCTTCCATCACCGGCATGGCCGCTTCCGGTCCGATGTCTCCGAGGCCAAGCACTGCCGTTCCATCCGTCACAACCGCCACCGTATTGCGCTTCATTGTCAATGTATACGCTTTCGATTTATCCTCCGCGATAGCCATGCTGACACGCGCCACTCCCGGCGTATAGACCTGGGACAAATCCTCGCGGTTCTTGATCGGCAGCTTTGGGCTGACCTCGATTTTCCCGCCAAGATGGGCCAGGAATGTCCGGTCGGATACATTGACCACTTTAATCCCGGGCATGCCGGACAGCACGCGGATGATTTCCTCGTTGCCGGCATCCTGCACGTTGACCGTAATGTCCCGGGTCGTGATCTCCCTGCCCGCGCGGATCACGTCGATGGCGACAATATCCCCGCCAGCCGCGGCAATCGCGGAAGCGACATCTCCGAAAGAAGCGACCGATTTCTCGATATCCAGCCGGATAATCATCGTAGTTGCAATCGTCATGGTAAGCCCCCTTTTGTCCTGTGACTCCTGCTTTCACTATACCATAGACAACGCTTTCATAGGACTGTGCCGGCCATGGATTTATCAAATTTTAATGATTGAACTAGATACTTCGCCAAGAGCATTAATGTAAACTTATGTTATTTATAACAATAGATGTTTGAAATTTCTTCACTTGATTTTACTTTTTTTGGTAATATAATAGGTGTTGGCATTGCGCTTTCTGTATATTCATGGAAATTTTGAAAAGGAAATGGATTTTCAAAGATTTCAGAGACAAGGAGATGGATAGGATGAGTGCGGAAGCAGAATCAACTCTCTCTACGGCGATCGCCGCGACAAATGGTGCCAATCTGGTTGTTGACAGTTTGATATCGCAAGGGGTTCGGTACATTTTCGGAATTCCCGGAGCAAAAATCGACGCCGTATTTGACGTTTTGCGGGAACGAGGCCCGGAACTTATTGTTTGCCGGCATGAGCAGAACGCCGCTTTTATGGCGGCGGCTGTCGGACGCCTGACCGGAAAGCCGGGGGTATGCCTGGTCACTTCCGGCCCTGGGGCTTCCAATCTGGTCACGGGGCTCGCGACGGCCAACTCCGAAAGCGACCCGGTTGTGGCGCTGGCGGGAGCCGTCTCCCGGGCAGACCGGTTAAAGCATACGCATCAATCGATGGACAATGCCGGCCTGTTCAAACCGGTCACCAAATACAGCGTGGAAGTCGAACATCCGGACAATATCGCCGAAGCGATTACCAACGCGTTCCGCGAGGCTTCCACCGCCCAGCCGGGAGCGGCCTTCGTCAGCCTGCCGATGGATGTCCTTCACGGCGAAGCAGCCCCTTTCAGCTTCGGGCCCCTGAACACCCCTCAGCTTGGGACCGCCCCCTCCGTCCTTATCGAAGCGGCTGCAGACAAACTGCGCAACGCCAAACTCCCGGTTATTCTGCTCGGTATGAAGGCAAGCTCGCCGGAAGTGACCTCCGCGATCCGGAATCTCATCCGGGGCACTGACATTCCGGTTGTTGAAACCTTTCAGGCCGCCGGCGTCATCTCACGCGACCTGGAAGAGCATTTTATGGGCAGAGTCGGTCTATTCTCGAACCAGCCCGGCGATCTTCTGTTGAAAGAAGCCGATGCCGTATTAACGATCGGCTATAATCCGATAGAATACGATCCCTACCTGTGGAATCGCGAAGGCGTCCGGCAGGTGTATCATTTGGATAACCGGCATGCCGACTTCGATCAGGATTATCAGCCGGTGATCGAATTAATCGGCAACATTGCGCTGACTGTCGAAGCATTAACCTCCCATTTGGCCAGTTATCACCTCCCCCCGGAATCGCTCTCCTTGCTGAACGGGCTTCGGCAGAAGCTGGATCAGGACGGAACCGGCGTCCGCTCTCCCCACGCCGAGCGGGTTCACCCGCTGGATTTCATTCTCACCCTGCGCAAGCTCATTGACGACCAGGTAACGGTCACCTGCGATGTCGGTTCGCACTATATCTGGATGGCGCGCTACTTCCGGTGCTATGAGCCCCGCCGGCTGCTCTTCAGCAACGGCATGCAGACCCTCGGCGTAGCAATGCCTTGGGCCATTGCCGCGGCGCTGGTGCGTCCGGGCGAAAGAGTCGTTTCCATATCCGGGGACGGCGGGTTCCTCTTCTCCTCGATGGAGCTGGAAACGGCGGTCCGCCTGAAGCTTCCGCTTGTGCATATCGTTTGGAGCGACGGATCCTATAATATGGTCGCCTTCCAGCAAATAGGCAAATACGGCAGAACCTCAGGCGTAGACTTTGGCAGCATTGACGTTGTCCAGTATGCCGAAAGCTTCGGCGCGGTGGGGCTGCGGGTCAACAAGCCGGAACAGCTCGAAGAAGTGCTGCGCTGCGCGCTCGACCAAATCGGCCCCGTGGTTGTCGATATCCCGATTGACTACCGGGACAGCGGCAAACTCGGGGAAAAGCTGCTGCCTGATAAAGCAAACTGATATGATCATTTCATACCATCCAGAAAAAGGAGCTGCAGACAAATGGATAATCATGTAATCTACCAAGCCTCGACTATGATTGCACTGCTTAGCGGACTGTATGACGGGACGGTCACTTTTGGAGAGCTCCAAAAGCACGGGGATTTCGGTATCGGCACGTTTCATGAGCTGGACGGCGAGATGATCGCCTTTGACGATCAATTCTTTCATTTGTATCCGGACGGAACCGCCAAAAAAGTCAGTCTTGACGAAACCACACCGTTCTCTACCGTGACTTTTTTTGAAAAACAGCAGACCTCCCGGTTGAATAAGGCGGTTACCCGTCCCGAGCTGGAGAAGGTGCTGGACGGGCTGGTTGAAAGCCCGAATCTGTTTCATGCCATCCGGATCGACGGACATTTCCGGGAGGTCAATACCCGCACGGTCCCGCATCAGGCCAAACCGTATCCGCCCTTTGTGGAAGTGACAAAGTCCCAGCCTTCCTTTCATTTTGCCGATGTGGACGGTGTGATTGCCGGTTTCTGGACGCCCGCTTTCGCGCAAGGGATTGGAGTGGCCGGGTATCATCTGCATTTTATCAATGAGGCTCGCAACGGTGGTGGACATGTGCTGGATTTTGTCCTTGAAGGAGGTGATATTTCCATTTGCAGCGGCCGTGATTTCCAGCTGGCCCTTCCACATGATGACATGTACCTGAAACAGGATCTATCCGTTGCCAACCTGGAAGGCGATATTATGATCGCCGAAGGCTCTTACTAAAGAGGCTGGCGTTCGCCAAACCGCAGCTTTCATTACCGACGATGCTAACACTTAGAGCCATAGCCCGCCTTCTCACGCCTGAAAAAGCGGGGCTATGGCCCCTTTTTAATCCACTTTCTTGCCTTTACCGTGCAAAATCTTCAGCTTGCCGTTCTCTACCCCCACCGAATAGCTCATCTGGTACGTCTGATACACGGTTCCCGTGTCCCGGCGTTCTTCCGCCGTAATATCGACCGTAACCAAGGCTCCGTCCCCCTGCTCCTCAGCCGATAGGGTACCGACAGAAATATAGCCGGTCTCCAGATAGCCGCTTCGGAAATCTTCATAAGCGGTCCCGCTCTGCCATTCGCTGCCAAGCAGGGAGTACGCCGTCACATAATCGCCGTCATTCAGGCTCTGATAGAAGGACGCCACGAGGCTCCGGCTGCCCTCTAGCCCATCGCTTTCAGCCGTATCGTAGCCGCCGCCGCTTGCACCCGGCAGCTCGGCCATCGGCCGCTGCGACCATTCTTCCGCCTGCTTCAACACATTCGCAATCGGAATGCTGAACCCGATGCCCGCTTCCTCTGTTGCGGCGGCAGAGTTGATTCCCAGCACCTCGCCGGTATCGGCACTCACCAGCGGCCCGCCGCTGTTGCCGTGGGTGATCGGAGCCGAAATCTGGTACAGATTACTGTAGCTATAAGGCTCGATGTCGAAGCTGCGGCCCACACCGCTGATAATACCGGTCGTTACCGTATTCTCCAGGCCCAGCGGACTGCCCAGAGCCAGAACTTCGTCTCCGACCTCAGCCTTACCGCTGCGGGCAAGCGGAAGCGGCTGGGTGTCCTTAAGCTCCGGCACACGTACGACTGCCACATCCAAATCCGTGCCGATACCGATTACCTGTCCTGTGTATTCCCGGTGGTCCATCGTACGCACCATAACCTCCCGCGAGCCAGCCACCACATGGGCGTTCGTCAGCAGATCTCCTTTGGCGTTGTACAAAAAGCCCGAGCCAAGCCCGTCCCCGCTCTCTATCGTGACGACGCGCTTCTGGCTGTCTTCGATAATCTCTTTACGCGTCTTCTTCGCATTAACGGCCGTCTTCGGCGCAGCGGCCGCTTGCGCCTTGACCTGTCCCGTCGCCAGCAGCGGCCCCCCGCTGAGCTGACGCTCGGTCCAAAGATGAATGCCGTATGCGCCTACAGCTCCTAAACCTATGATCAGCATGCTGAAAAATACGCTTATCGCAGTTCCTTTACGCATGTTATTCCGCCCCCTACTCCAAATACCAGGTCGCATTGGCCACGGAAACCTTGGCCTTGCTGTATACCCCGTAATACGAAGCGGAAAAATCCCCCGACTCTCCCGGCTCCAGACGATAGGGAGATACGCTCGCATATGTATTCCCCAGATAAGCCCCCGATAAATCGTAAATATCGAGACTGATGCTTACAGATTCAATCGGCCGCGTCGCCTTGTTGGTAACCGTTCCGCTGATTTGCAAATCGCCGTAATCGTCCAGAACCACCTGCAGCCCGGATACCTCCACAGCCGCCATCCGGTTATTCAAGTCTTCCTCCGCGGCTTTCTGCTCGGCGAGCCGGATGCGGTTCGCCTCCGCCTCTTCGAACTCCTGCTTGGCCTGTACGATCTGCTCCCGGTACGCCGTCAGCTTCTCGTTGTCCGCGGCGTACAGCAGGCCGCCGTCCACCTCATCCAAGGCCCCGGCAAAGTCCTTGTCCCTAAGCTTCTTCTCGGCTGCCGCATAGCTGATCCCGACAATTTTGCCGATGATCTGCGCCTTTACCGCGGCCGCCTCTTGACCGGAAAGTCCGTTAAGCGAGTCCAGCTTCTCCGCCAAGGCGTCCACCGTATGAAGCTTGTCCAGTCCGCTCTTCACCTTCATTACCGTAAGCTTCACCTGATCCGCCGCCAGCTCCTTCTTGAGCGGCGCAAACAGCGGTTCCTCCCGCTCGCTTACCGCGGCGGCGATTTGCTTCAGCGCCTTTTCTCCGGAATCCAGCTTCTGCGCCTTCAACTGCTCCGCGGCCTCCTTCAGCTGGCTCTGCAGTCCCGCCGCCTTGGCCGCAAGGTCGCGGTCCCGGCGCAGAGCGGCGAAACCGGGACGCTTCGCCGAAGCCTCATCCAGCAGCTTGACCGCCTGCGAATATCGCCCGGCCAAGGCCTCCTTCTTTGCCTGCTGGTGCAGTGCCGCCACCGTCCGGTTCACGGACTGTTCATGGCTGTAATACAGCATGAGACCAAGACCTACGCATCCCGCAAACAGCAGCGGAATCAGCCACTGAAAGACGCCTCCGGCTCCCGAGGCCTTATCTTCGCGCTTTGCCACCGGCTCTCCCTGCCGGTACGCCGGCGGCCGCTGCATTGCCTCCGCTCCCGCAGCCACCTCCAGAACCGCCTGCCGCACCTCCGCCGTCAGCAGTCTCGCGCCGCATTTGACGCATGTTTTTTGTTCCGGAGCGTTTTTCGCCCCGCACTGATGACAATACACCCTTGCTCCCCCCAAAAATCTTTATCTATCGAAACGCCGCGCTCCCCAAGCGAAGACTGTAAGAACTAAGGCGAATCTTGCCGGTTCTTAAGACCTATAGTCGATATCTATCACTATATCATATGTTCGAAGGGAATATATGGGTGGATGAGGATTGACAGCGCTCAATTATGCGACTGGGGCGGAGTGAACAAGGAGTTCAAAGCGTTTAACGGAATTCGTATTCCTTCAAGGTCGGATATCGTGTGGAAGGAAAAGACCGGAGATTTCACCTGGTTTCAGTGCGAGATTACGGAAATCGAGTACAATGAATCCGAGCTGTTTTAGGAGATATTTTAAAAGGAGGAGCTCTGAGGGTTATGGTCTGGATCGTTTTTGCGATTATGGTGCTGCATGGGTTGGTTCATTTAATGGGAGGTCTTAGCGAGCTGGGGATTGCCGCGATTCCGGAGCTTTCAGGGGAGACGCTGATCCGGCTTCCCGGGTATATGCACCAGATTTTGGGCGCTATATGGTTCCTTTGCGTCGTTCTGTTCATTCTGTCCGCTATCGGCCTTGCGGCCCGGCGACCGTGGTGGAAGGTATTGGCCGTTATCGCTGTGGCCGTTTCCCAAACGCTGATTATTCTCTGGTGGCCGGATGCCAAAGCAGGAACCGTCGCCAACCTTCTCATTCTGGCCGCCTTATTATACAATCCGATCCATCAGGACCGGCCCAACCGTTCCAGCTTATGAATGGATGCTCAAACGGATCTTCCTTTCAGTTTCGATTTGGCTTCCGCCTTTGCGATGTTGCTTGCAGCCCGGTATTTCACGATTCGGCTGATAAGGTCATACGGGAGCGGCTCATCAATGGGAAATTGCAGGGTTCCCTTCGACTTGTGATATTTCTGTACCTCTTCCTGGAACGCTTCGATTCCGCTCGGGGCCGGATAGAAACCGATGTGCTTTTTAAACGCCGCAAAATGTACAAGATTGCCGTAGAGATCAAATGTAGGCATCTGGTAGCTAATCTTTTCCTTCGCGTCCGGCGCCGCCTCCTGGATCACTTTTCTTAACGTTTGAAGTGTTTCCTGAACCTCCGGAGCACAGGTTGAAATATACTCATCAATTGAGCCGTAAGTGATTTTTTCTTTCATGCAAATCCTTCTCCTTTCCGGGGTATGCCCTCACATTACATCGACAGCGTCAACACGCCAGCGACAGTCATTATATCCATAATATAATGGACGATCATGATGGGAACAAGCCTTCTTATTTTTATGTAAATAAAGCCTACAGCAAGCGCCAGCGGAATCATTCCGAGAAAGTGCCACTTTTCTTTGATCCACTGAACCGCCAATTTAACCGCCCCTAAAGATTTTACCGGAGGAAAACGAAATATTCTGTCTTTATTTTATTCCAGTTTTCACAGCGCGCAATAGTTTCCTCCGCTCCTCAATGGAGGCATTCGATGGAGTTGGGGATGAAAATCATATGTATTTAAAATTCTACTTCAATAAGCTTAGAACAGCCTCCGACATCTGGTTGGCTTGAGCCAAAACAATTCTCGAAGCTTCTTCCAGTATCCCATTCCTTATATTCATCATAGCTTCTTGCGCCATATCGGCGTCTTCGATTCTGGAATTTGCCGCCGTCAGGTTCACCTCAGCATTGGATGCGTTATTCATCGCATGCTCCAGCCTGTTCTGATAAGCCCCAAGTTTAGCCCGTTCCGCAGACACTTTGTGAATGGCTTGATCAAAATAGCCAAGCGCCGTTTCGGCAAGAGTCGCCGTTTTAACCGAAGCCTGCTTAATTCCCAGCACGGTTAAATCGAGGTCGGGCATATCCAATGTCATCGTCTGGCCTGCGTTTGAACCTAATTGCAAGATAAGCTGATGAGGGGGAACAACCTGTGATGGTCCGGTAAATGTTCCATATTCGCTCAGAACCGTTGGCACTCCGGTATCTTCATTCAAAATGATGCCCAGGAAATCATCCGTCGAGTTTGAATTCTGCTGAGTCCAATTCACTCCGTTCAATGAAGTGACAATTACTCCATTATCCCCTGCCGCAGTGTAATAGGTGCCATTCCATACGACTTTATTTAAATGGTAGCCCGTTGATTGCTGCACATTCCATGTGAATCCATCCTGCGAAGACATGATAATATTCCAACCAACCGCTACATATTGACTACCGTTCCAAATCACATCATTCAGATGTTCACCGGAGGCTCCGTACTGTGTCTGGTTCCATGTGATTCCGTCTGGTGAAGTCAATACTTTCGCGTTCGTGCCTACAGCCAGGAACTGATTTCCATTCCATGTCATCGCAAAAAACTCGTCGACACTAGGCGTTGGACGATTCGTCCAATTGAACCCATCGGGCGAGGTGACGATGGTACCGTCATAGGCTGCCATTACATACTGGCTTCCGCTCCACAGAATATCCAGCGGCCGCTTAGTCGTTGTAGAATTTTGCTGGGTCCAGTTCAATCCATCCGGAGAAGTGACAATCATTCCGTTATCGGCTCCGATTGCGACATACTGGTTGCCGCCCAGATCACTTTGATCAGCTGCTCGCTGCTGTTCGATACCTGAGGGCTCCAATTCATTCCATCTGAAGAGGTCGCAATGAAGCCTGCTGTGGAACCGTCTACCCCGCCGACGGCCACATATTGGCTGAGCTGTTCATTCCATAGGACATCCATGGCGTATCCGCCCGAAATATCCGATTCTTTATTCCAGCTAATGCCGTTCGTGGAATGATAAACTTCCGACCCGCCGGGACCTCCCGGCAGGTCCAAAACGACATATTTATTCCCGTCCCAAACTCCGTTCGGCATGAAGACAGACGAAACAGCAACATTGCTCCAGTTAAAATCAATCGAAAGCGTTTCTGCCTTGGGTTTGGTCAACAAAGGTATCGTATTGAACTTGGTATCGGCAATCGTTTTATCAATGCCCTGCTTCAATTGAGTGATTTCCTCATCAATCGCCGTGCGATCCGAATTGGTTAACGTTCCGTTGGCTGCCTGAACGGCGAGCTCTCTCGCCCTGTCCAGCATCTCGTGTATATTTCCGAGAGCGCCCTCGGAGGTTTGAATGAGAGATATTCCGTCCTGAATATTTCTTTGCGCTTGTGCGAGCCCTCGGATTTGTGCCTTCATTTTCTGAGAAATCGATAACCCCGCAGCATCATCCGCCGCTTTATTGATTCGCAGTCCGGAGGATAGCTTCTCTAGAGTTTTCCCCTTGCTTTCGCTGCTCTTCCTTAGCTTGTCCCATGTATTTAAAACCGCCAGGTTATGCGCAATGATCATAGAGTATCCCCTTACAGAAATTTTCCGATCTAAATTTTTACCTTTGTTATCGGAAAAAAAGAACACAGACTTTAGCCCTAAATCGCCAAGCAGCACCAATAAGATATAGAATTCCGACAGAGAAACTGAGTGGCTACATGATACAAAAATCTAAATCCACATGTGTGGAGAGCACAAAATAGATGCAGAATAATAAACTCCGGGTATCTATCAAATCAGGGTTCAATAACCAAATTTCATGTATGATGATTCACGCACAAACCCTAGTTTGCGTAAGGAATAATATATTGTGAAGTAAAAATCATTGCTAGCATCGCTTCATAAATACCTCTATAAGGAGAAGAAAAATGCCGACAAAAAAATCTTTGGACCAGGCAGCTCTTGTACCAGATCCGAACACAGGGTATCTTATTCCGGACTACTTCGGTACCGCCAACTGGGCTTACAGTCCGCCGCTTAGAAAATTCGTTGATGCAATGCCGGGACTTGGACAAGGCAGCAAAAATGCTTTAGGCCAGTACATCCCGGTTGCTGTCCCCGATACGAAGACTTATCCGGGCTCTGACTACTACGAAATTGCCGTGGTCGAGTTTAAAGAAAAGATGCACTCGGATCTGCCGCAAACCACGCTCAGAGGCTATGTGCAATTGTCTACAGCGGTCATTCCCGGTGCTCATATTGCTTTGACCCATAATGGTGCACCGATTTTAAAAGGTGATGGCACTCAGGCTTATGGAGTGGATGCTCCCCATTATATGGGGCCTGCCATTATCGCCGCCCGTGATGTGCCGGTGCGCATCAAGTTCTATAATCTGCTTCCTACCGGAGCCGAAGGCAATCTGTTCCTCCCGGTGGATACAACCGTTATGGGAGCTGGGCATGGGCCTCTAGGACATGATGCCATGCCTATGAATTACACACAAAATCGTGCCAACATCCATCTTCATGGCAATAATACCATTTGGATTAGCGACGGGACGCCTCATCAGTGGATTACACCGGCGGGAGAAGATACTCCCTATCCTCAGGGTGTCAGTGTAGTCAACGTCCCGGATATGGGGAATGCAGACGACCCCCGCGATGGCATACAGACCTTGTATTATACCAATGCACAATGCGCACGGCTGATGTTCTATCATGATCACTCCTATGGCATCACCCGCCTTAATGTCTACGCCGGAGAAGCCGCAGCTTATCTATTAACAGACAAGGTCGAACAGGATCTTATTAACGGCACCAATACAACCGGGGTGAATCCGGGCTTGCAAAAGCTTCTTCCCGATCTGGGAATCCCCCTGGTTATCCAAGACAAAACTTTCGTTGATGCAAGCACCATCCTGAGTACGGATCCCACTTGGGCATGGGGAACAACGCCAGGTACACCTAATACCGGCGACCTTTGGTATCCTCATGTCTACAGCCCGGCCCAGAATCCCTGGGACCCAAGCGGGGCAAACGCGTTTGGCCGATGGATGTACGGCCCGTGGTTCTGGCCGCCAACGACGGATATAGAGCATGGACCGGTTCCGAACCCCTACTACGATCCCGCAAATCCGTCCTGGCGCCCGCCAATGATGCCTGCTACGCCAAACCCCTCGATGCCGGGTGAAGCCTTTATGGACACCCCGCTTGTCAATGGTACAGCCTACCCCTACCTGGAAGTGGAGCCCAAGGCTTACCGTTTCCGCATCCTTAATGCTGCCGATGACCGTTTTCTTAATTTGCAGATGTATGTAGCCGATTCTTCCGGCTATATCTCACCTGATACGGGATATGCTACAGAAGTCAAGATGGTACCCGCTTGTGGAACACCGGGTATTCCTGCAGACTGGCCAAGCGGCGTGCCCGATTCTGCCTTAAAAGGACCGGATTGGATTCAGATCGGCACCGAAGGCGGGTTCCTCCCGGTACCTGTGGTTATACCCAGTCAGCCGATCACATGGAACCTCAATGCGACAAATTTCAACTTCGGAAATGTTGATCAGCACTCGCTTCTCCTCGGAACCGCAGAACGGGCAGATGTTATCGTCGATTTTTCCCAGTATGCAGGGAAGACCCTCATTCTTTACAACGATGCTCCAGCAGCTTTCCCGGCTTCCGATCCGCGCTATGACTATTACACGGGCAACCCGGACCAGACGGCCGAGGGCGGCGCTCCGTCCACGCAGCCTGGCTACGGTCCCAACACCCGTACAATCATGCAGATCAGAGTGGCCGCTTCCGCTCCCGCACCTGCGTATGACCTCTCTACGCTAGAAGCAGCATTTTCTAAAACAGCTACAAAAAGAGGTGTCTTTGAAGCGACTCATGATCCGATCATTATCCCGCAGGCTGCCTACAACTCCGCCTATAACGTTAACAACTTGCCTACAGATGCAGCCAGCGCCTACGTGCAGCTTCAAGAGTTCTCCAAAACCTTTAGTCCGATTGACGCGAGCGGAGTTCTTCAGCCGCCTGTTACTCTGCAGATCCAACCGAAAGCTTTGCAAGATGAGATGGGCGAAGTCTATGACACCGGCTATGGACGAATGAGCGGCATGCTTGGACTGGAATTCCCCGCCACGAACTCAAATTTAAATCAATTCGTAGTCTATGGCTATGCCAGTCCGCCCGTTGAAATTATCAAGGGCACAGCAAATCTTAATGCGACTCCGATTGGCTCTCTTCAGGATGGAACCCAGATTTGGAAGATCACTCACAACGGTGTGGATACCCATACGATTCACACTCACCTGTTCTCTGTGCAGCTCATTAACCGTGTCGCCTGGGATGGAGCTATGATGCCGCCTGATCCCAATGAGCTGGGCTGGAAGGAAACCTTCAGGGTAAACCCGCTGGAGCACACAATCATTGCGCTCAGACCCAATATTCCCACTCCTGAACAAGTACCATTCGAAGTGCCAAACAGTGTCCGCTTGATCGACCCGACAATGCCCGAGGGCGCTGTACTGACACCGCCGCCGCCCGCAGGATGGTTCGATCCAATGGGGAATCCGGTTACCGAAGTTACCAACCATTATGTGAACTTTGGCTGGGAATACGTGTATCACTGCCATATTTTAGCTCATGAAGAGATGGATATGATGCATTCTATGGCATTTGTCGTCCCGCCGAAAGCGCCCTCGGGTCTCGCTGCCAATCTTACCGGTTCCTTCTTCAACAAGCGTGTAGTTTTGACCTGGACGGATAATTCCGCACACGAGACCGGCTTCACTGTCCAGCGGGCAGTCAGCAGTTCCGGCCCTTGGACTGCTTTAGCAACGCTGCCCGCCAATTCAACTTCTTATACCGATTTTATCGGCATGAGTAATAACACTTACTACTACCGGGTGGTTGCCTCCAACACGGTCGGCGACACCGCCACTCCCGGTTTTCCGGTGGTGACAGTTGACTCCGGCTTTTCCAATGTCGTGAAGGTTATTCCCAATCCGGTTCAGCCCCCGGCTGCTCCATCCAATTTGACTGCAATACGGCTTACCGGATTACGAGTCCGTCTGACATGGAGAGACAATGCCAATAACGAGACCGGTTTTGTAATCGAACGCTCTGATAATGGCGGAGCCTACACCGTAATTGGGCTGGGATATTTGGGCAGCGTCAGCTTTACCGACAGATTCGTCTTGCCTGGTCATAAGTACACCTATCGGATAGCAGCCGTAAATACAGGAGGAATGTCCGCTTACTCGAACACGGCAACCGTAAATATGTAACCTTCACCATCATTTCGTGAGATGATCAGTCCGCTTAGGTGATGCTTAACCATTCATGATCATCAAACTGCGAATCGTTAACAAGCAGCCGAAGATGGAGGGAGCCTATGCTCCCCCCATCTTTAGTGCGCCCTTAAGAGAGCAGAACAATGACCAGCAATTCAAAAAGAACCAAAGTGAGGATGGCTTCATCGCTGGGTCCGTAAAAGGCACGAGAGTAGCCCGGACTTTTAACTCTCAAATACAGCTGCCGGTCGTCGCAGCCTACAATGACGCCTTCATGGACATGGCCTGACAATGTCTGAATACGAACGCGCCGATTAATATACGTTCTGCAAATGTGATGGGTCCGATCCTTAATGGATTTTAAAGTCTGTACGCTGCTCGGATCTGCCTGGTAAAGAACCTGCTGCTGCATAGCCGGATATGGAACACTCATGAACATAACCTCCGTAAAAAAGCTTCATAGTCATTCGCTCCATCCTATGCGGATACCCAGCCCAAGGTTCTGTCATTGCCCGGCTGCCGGCCGCAAACACTTCAGGAAATACGAAAAATGCTCCAAAAAAGAACAGACCGTCCACCCCATGTGTCATGAGCGGACGGTCTGTTTATCTATAAGGCTCAACCGGCTCAAAGCCTGCAAAATAGAGCATCCCATGATGAATCCGATAAAGGATTTTCTCATGAATATCCCCATCCATTCCGTATGGAGTAAATGCCTCTCTTGGAGATCCGGTTGTCGTCGATACCATCGCTTTTCTGCCTTGGAGTCCGCCCTTATGACCTGATGGTCAGAGCGGCAACGGCCAGATCCTTCAATGCTCCGTTGAATGACTTCGGTTCCGGGTGGGCGTAGACAATGAGTACGTTCATTACGGTTCGCCTCCTTTTAGCCTGCTATGGAGTTAGATTGAGACTCCGCACTGGATTTATGAAATCCCGGTTTTCTTAGTATCTTTTTAATATCGATCTGGGCGGCTAGCACACTGAGCAGCACGAGACCGGCTCCCGCATAGCCTTGCAGGGTCAGTCTTTCACCCGCAAAAGCAAACGCGAACCATGCTGCAAAAACAGGCTCCAATGAAAAGAGCAGCCCCGTATGAGTTGGGGTCGTGTATTTCTGGGCCGCCGTCTGGACGATAAAGCCAAATGCGCTGCAAAATAGACTCAACCCCAGAACCGAAACCCAAGCGTCTGCTGTTTCCGGAAGCTGCGGCTGCTCCAGCAAAGCGGAGAATACCAGCCCCCATGCTCCGGCGAACCCCAGCTGCAGAATGCCAAGAGTAAGGGAGTCCACGTTCTTTGTCAGCTTTCCCGTAACGACGATGTGAATGGCATACATCAACGCGCCCAGGATGCACAGCAAGTCCCCGCTGCTGATGACGAACCGGCTTGTTAACGTTAACAGTCCTATGCCCGTCAAGGCCAGGAACACGCCAACAATCACCCTGTTCTCGGGCATCTTTCTATAGCGGAGAGCGATCAGCAGCGGAACAAATACGACCGTTAAACTTACCAAAAATCCGGCATTGGACACCGATGTGGATTTCACGCCAAACGTAATCGCGGCGAATACGAGAAATAAAATCGTTCCCTGCCAAAATGCATATTTTACAGTTTTGAAATCGGCATGAATGAGGCGCCTGTGAAAGACTATTCCGGATAAAATAAAGGCCAGTCCAAACCGCAAGGCAATCAGGTTAAATTCCTGTACATCCGTCAGCCCCATCTTCATAAACAAGTAGGATGAGCCCCAAAACATCGTCACGATCAACAGCATCACATTCGCTTTTAACCCTGTGTTCATACAATACTTCCTTTCAGCCTGAGATATTGCTTACTTCGAAGTATACGTGTACATTTTATATAAAGAAAATGAATGTTATTCATGCCTTAGTTGAAAAAAAATAATACGAACAGGGTGATCAGAACATGTCACTGGCCAAGTATGAGATCTTTCATGCGGTTGTGGAATTGGGGAGCCTGTCCCAAGCCGCGGCGGAACTGGGTTTTACCCAATCTGCCGTGAGCCATGCCATTGCCAGCCTGGAAGCGGAGTGGGGATTTTCGATCCTTAGCAGAGGGCGCGCCGGCGTCCATTTGACGAGCACCGGAGAGCTGATCCTGCCCTATATCCGTGAGATTTTAAAAGGGAACGAGCGGTTAAAGCAGCAGATTGCAAATATTAACGGGCTGGAAACAGGAACGGTACGTATCGGCACGTTTGCGAGCGTGTCCATACAGTGGCTGCCCCGAATCATGAGTTACTTTGCCGAAAGCCACCCCTCGATTGAAATGAAACTGCTGGAAGGAAGAAGCTATGAAGATATCGAGCACTGGATAGCCAGCGGCGCCGTTGATTTCGGCTTTCTCTCGCTGCCCGCCTCCAAGTCATTTGAAGTCATTCCATTGAAAAAAGACCGGATGGTGCTGATCGTTCCCGATAAACACCCTTTTGCTGCACTGCATGAGGTTCGTTTTGAACAAATCAAAGAAGAGCCGTTCATCCTGCCCAAGAAAAGCTGCGATAACGATGTGAGGCGTATCCTCAAAGAAAACAACGTGTCCCCCGCCATTAAATTCGAGTTCGAAGATGACCAGGCGATTATCTCTATGGTTCAAAATGGTATGGGAATCAGCATCCTTCCCGAAATGGTGCTGCATCAAGTTCCGAGCCATATCCGCATCCTTGATCTGGAAGGCGATCATTACCGGTCTATCGGCATCGCCGCCCCATCCTTGAAATCCATGTCTCCGGCAGCGAGAAAGATTGTTAAATATGTTCAGGCATTTTTGAGCGGGGCTTAGTGGGGGCTATATAATAATCTAAGGAGCGGTGACCTCGTTGATTACGAATCTTTATTTTGTTCGACATGCTCACTCTATTTATTCTGCTGATGAATTAAACAGACCCTTATCTGAACGCGGAAAAGCGGATGCTGGGAAAGTTACTGAATTACTGAAAAATGAATGTATAAGTGTCCTAATTTCAAGTCCGTATAAAAGAGCAATCCAAACGATTGAGGGATTAGCCGATATCATTGGGGTTGATATAGCCATAGAAGAAGATTTTAGAGAAAGATTACTAGCTGAAAATCCTGTCGATGACTTTGAACACGCTGTAGCAAAGGTATGGGAGGATGATTCTTTTTCCTGGGAGGGCGGAGAATCCAACATGGTTGCCCAAAAAAGAGGGGTTCGAGCACTCGAAGATGTATTGGAACGATATGAAGGCAAAAATATAGCAATCGGTACACATGGTAATATCATGGTTTTAATGATGAACTACTTCGATAAAAGGTTTGATTATACATTTTGGAAGCAGTTGGATATGCCTGACATATACAAGTTAAGTTTCGACAATCTAAGGCTTAGTGAAGTAAAACGCATATGGGACAGGAGTTAGTCAATAACATTACCTTGCAAACAAAAAAGAGGGAACTTTTCCCTCTCTGAAGTGGTATTGCTCATATGAAGACTGGCTAGTGGTATCCCTCTATCTTATTTTCATTACAACTATTTATCCAAGACCAAGAACATCCCTGTCATTCCGGGCGAATGGTCTTTGAATCCGAATTTTTCGTAAAATTCATCTTTTCCGTGTGATGCGAATAGACCGACAAAACCGGCTCCAGCACAATTATCATTGATATAGTTCAGCAGTTTTCCGATAATTTCCTTGCCGATTCCCTTGTTTTGATGCTCAGGCAGTACAGCTACATCTTGGATATAATAGTACATTGCTCCATCGCCCACAATCCGTCCCATACCGATTACATTTCCATCACTTATTGCAACTACGCCATAGACTGAATTGGCAATGGACTGTTCGGTCATCTCTATATTAACTTTTCCCCATCCAACCGCTTCCCATAAAGTTTTATGTTCCAGAACAGTCGGCGGGCGTTCGATAATTGTTAACTCCATGTTGTTCATCCCCTTTCAAATACTTGTGAACATTAATTGTATATTTGCAGGTTTTTTATGATTCTTACCTGTTTGATCTTCCATTTGAAAAAAGATTGGCGAGTCATTTCAATAGCAAGAGCCCCAACAATAATTTGTCTGATTTGGTTAATTTGATTATATTCAATATATTCGAAATTATAGAGCAGTTCAGGTAGATTCGGGTTCATATGTGTGAATTCTCCGGAAAAATCCAGATCTTTTGTAGCATATTCACTTTTGAAAAATTGCTGTAGGGTTTCCTTATCTTGTGTCCTTATATTTAAATCAGAAAAATTACCTTCGATTGATTTCTGAATAATACGATTCACCATTGATTTTGGAAGTTGGTAGGAAAAATAATAACCTCCGGCTGAACTTAATATAAAAATTGATACAAGTGATAGTATGATTATTTTTTTTATATTCATAAGTTATACCTCTCTGAACATAGTTCCAAGGCCCCTTAAATTAAGGGTTCATATAATATTTAAAAGGGTTTACGACACATCAAGTAGAAAGTAAGAATCAGTAAATCCGGACAAAGGAGCGATGGATCATGAATTTTCATTGTTTCAGGTACATCCGAATTCGTAACTTCTCTCAATAAGAATTTATCTTAGAGAGGAGAAACGACTTGGAACAGGAAATCAAATCAAAATTTAATGCTGAGATTGTACGATACGGAGCAGCCCTATATGACATATCTGCAGAGGAACTGACCAGCATTGGCGGTTCCATGAATTTTGTATATGAATACCAAAGAAATGGACACCCGTATATTCTACGGTTTACGCCGACTGAACACCGCAGTATGGATTTAGTCAAAGGCGAATTAGATTGGCTGCTATACTTGCATTGTAACGGTCTCTCTGTATCTATACCAGTTGAATCCACACAAAAAAATTTAGTTGAATATGTCCATGTAAAGGATTCCTCTTTTATCGTTACCTCTTTTCTCAAAGCAAAGGGAAAAGCCGTTTCTTACCCTGATTGCCTTCATGACCATGAGCTGTATTACAAATGCGGTGCAGCCGTTGGGAAATTACATGCTCTCTCCAAGGCTTATACCCCTTCAACTCAGACCATACAACGAAAAGACTGGCAACACAATTTTTACTTGATGAATATGCACAAGTTTATTCCCGCTGATCAAACCAAGGTAATTGCTGGGTGTACGAATACAATATCTTTAATAAAAAAAGAATTGCCGATTGACGCTGAATCCTATGGATTGACTCACGGGGATATTCATGTTGGAAATTTGAGGGTAAATGAGGGCGGCATTACGTTGTTTGACTTCGATGAAGCTCAGTACAGCTGGTTTGTTGATGATATTGTTACTCAGCTGTACTATCTGGTTTATGTGTACGGCGGGGATGACGGAAGAGAGCTGCGCGAATCCCAGGCAACCCGTTTCATGGAGCATTTTATGAGGGGTTACACTCTCGAAAATGTAATCGATGATTATTGGATCAAAAAGATCCCGTGGTTTCTGCTTCTTCGGGAAATCATTGTATACATCGGCATGTACAAAAATCATCCTGATTTATCTAAGTTAAATCAATGGGGCAAAGATTATATTGCTGAAGCCAAAATAAGAATTGAAAATGGCATTCCCATTGTTGATATTTGGAATTGATGTATGTAACAAAAAAGGGGGGCGGCGCCCCTCTTTACTATTTCCGCCAATACATCTGCGTTTAACATATAACTTTTCATATTAATGCGGTATACAGTGGAGGTTATGAAGATAATGAATTTACAGCTAAAAGATATTTTCCCTAAAATATGTGGTGATAATACACCTGGTATGGGAGTTATTGCAAATCATAAAGGTCAAATTGTATATCAGGACACGATCGGTCTCGCAAACTGTGAGCATAATATACCGATAAACATAGACACCGTTTTTAATTTAGCATCTATTTCCAAACAATTTACTGGAATGGCTATTCTTCAATTAATTGAAAAAGGAGAAATTTGTCCATCTGACAAGATAACAAAATATATACCAGAAGTTCGACATTATGCTGGTGATGTTACCATTTATCAATTGTCTCACCATTCGGCTGGGCTAATAGATTATAATGAGCTTCTTTGGCAAAAAGCCAGAAATAATTCTTTGTATTCCAGTAATACAGAAGTTTTAAATTTACTGAAAAATGAAAACAGCCTCTGCTTTGTTCCAGGTAGCAAATTTGACTATTCTAATTCCAACTATGTGATGTTAGCCATTATCATTGAAAGAATAACAGGCTTAACCCTCAGAGATTACTTAAAGCAATATATATTTGACATCATAGGTATGCAGAACACTACTGTCTTTAACGAAGAACAACCAATTGTACCCCATAGAGCTTATGGGTATGAGAAGAGTGGGGAATACTGGAAGTGTTTCTATGCAGATACGTTTGCTACAGGTTGTGCAAATGTATTTTCCTCTCTTCTGGATTTAAAGAAGTGGGATGATGCCTTATACGACGATAGTCTTCTTAAAGAAGAAACAAAAAGAACAATATTTGAAGCTGGTCTGGATTCATCTGGCAATCCGTTAACTGAGTTTTGGGGCGGATATAGTTATGGTTGGATGATACAAGAACGCTGCGGCGAAAAGACTATATGGCATACAGGTGGAGATGCAGGCTTTAGAAGTATTATTGTCCGATTTTATGAAAAAGAATTCAGTGTTATTTTACTATGCAATTTTGCAAATTTAGATTGGCAGGATACATATAAGCTTATTGAAAGTTTATTTAAAGAATTCAGTTATTAAGTTAACTATATTAAACGTTTCCGACCCCATTTTATCCGACAAAATACCCATCACAGGGATGGCAAGAGTGATGACAAGCGTGCGTGGCTACAGAATCCGCATTCAGATCTATCAAGCTTTGTCGCTGATGATCATGTTTAGCATGTTCGTTTTGGCTCTGCTTACGTACCTCAAAAAGAAATAGACCGCCCTGCTCAAGGATAACGGTCTATTTCTCGAGGCCTACCTTATAAGCCGCCGCCCTTAAAAGCGGCTATTGCTCGGAGAGTCGTGTTCCCGCACGGCTCTCTTTGCGTTGTACGCTGTTTCTGAGTTGAGTATACCACAGAGGAAACAAATGTTAACACGGTTAATGCTGTTAGCTGGTGCTAAGATTCGTTTTTGGGTTAGCTTATTTTCGCCATTTACTGGCGTTTATTTAGTTTGAGGATATGCGGAAATAACTCTCGCGATCCATACTTGATCTGTTGGCAAATTCGCCTGATCCGCATATTTTGCAATTCAGGCCTCCCTGCCAGTTCCAGCCTGTATCAAATCACCTTGCAAAGTGACTTCAGGCTGCTTTGTTTTCTTAATGAAGAAGGACATCACCAGCCCGATTGCTCCAAAAATAATTACGGCTAAATAGGCATCGTTCATCCCCGCTATAGAGGCCTTCTTCAGCAATTGCGCCTGATCGTGAATCACTCCTTCGGCAGCTATCCTAACCGCATGAAACTGCGCCCGGTTGGTCAGAATCGTAACCAGAAGCGCTGTGCCGATGGCACCCGACACCTGCTTGACCGTATTGGAAATGGCGGTTCCGTGAGCATGGTACGAAGCCGGAAGTTGATTGAGTCCCGCGGTTGTAATCGGCATCATGAACATTGCCATTCCGATTCGTCTGCCGGTGGACAATAGCAGAAGATAGGTATAGCTTGTGGAGTCCGTTAACGAAGTAAAGCCGATCGTTGTCACAATCGTAATGGCGATGCCGATAACCGACAGCCATCTTGCTCCAAACCTGTCGAATAGTCGGCCCGCAACGGGCATAAGCAAGCCCATAAGCAAGGCTCCTGGCAGCATCAAAATTCCGGCATCGAATGCCGTGTAGTGCCTCATGTTCTGCAAATAGATTGGAAGCAGCATCATATCCGCATACATGACCACCGTCACAACAACATTAATTAGGGTAGTCAGCGTAAACATGTTGTATTTGAATGCTTTCAGTTCCAGCAAAGGATTTTTGCTCTTTAGCTGGGTTATTGAAAACAGAACCAGCGAGATCACGCCAACGAGCAAGGTTACAATCACTTCGGTCGTTGTCCAGCCGATTGCGCCTGCTCTGCTGAATCCATATAGTAAAGTGCCGAATCCAACAGTGGACAATATCATTCCGGCAATATCCAGTTTGGGATAGGCCCGCTCCGTTACATTTTTCAAGTAAAAAAAGGCCAGAAGGATAACCAGCGCCGCAAACGGAATAATGACATAGAACAGCGAGCGCCAGACGTAATGATCCAGCATATACCCGGCATAGGCCGGACCGATTGCAGGGGCAAAGATAATGGCTACTCCAATGAGCCCCATTGCGCCTCCACGCTTCTCCTCAGGATAGATGGCAAGCACAACATTCATCAGGAGCGGCATAATGATGCCTGCTCCCGCAGCCTGCACAAGACGGCCGATGAGCAGCAGTTCAAAACCAGGAGCTACTCCAGATACAACAGATCCGGCAAGAAACGCAAGCATAGCCGAAAGGAATAATTCACGGGTCGTAAAACGCTGCATTAGATAGGCTGTTATAGGAATAAAAACTCCATTTACAAGCATGTACCCTGTTGTCAGCCATTGAGCCGTTGTGGCCGCGATGTTAAAATCTGTTATTAACTCTGGAATAGCCACACTCATAATCGTCTGATTCAGAACGGCTATGAAAGCGCCCAATATCATGATGAACAACAGAGGTCCTTTATTAATCTTGTTCATTAATTCAGCACTCCTTTTTGTTCCAAAAGATCTGCGGTTACCCTCCATAGCTTGTTCTGCATTTCGACATCCCCACCTGGGCTCACAGGCCCAATGGAATCCCCGGTTCCAACGTTAAAATATCCTCCCGTCACCTTCTGGTACTTCGGGTCCACAACCAACCGGGTGATGATTTCAGCTCCTTTTCGCGGATCGCCAATATGGAGCAATTTTAAGATGCGTTCAAGTATGGGCGCGAACCAAAGCTCACGTCCAAGTCCTGTAACATTGAACCCGGGGTTCAATGCATTTACACTGATTCCGGTTCCGGTTAACCGGCGGCCCAGTTCAGCTGTGAACATAATATTGAGGAGCTTGGTTTTTCCGTAGATGGCAGATGAGCCTCTGGCTGTAAACGGAGTGGTATCGGTTAAATCACCCGGCAGCTTTAGAATCCCGTGATTTCGCGAGGCTTCTGAAGCCACATTTACAATTCTGGCCGTTCCCGCGTTTCTTAAGGATGGTTCCAGCACTTGCGACAATAACCACGGGGCCAAGTAATTCACCGCAATCATTTCAGGAAATCCCTCAGAGGTACTCCGTTGTTCAAAGGCATGGAGCCCCGCATTGTTCACTAGCACATCAATCTTGGGAAAAGCGGCTGAAATTTCCTGTCCAACACGTTTCACATCCTTCATCAGGGACAAGTCCCCGTAAAAGAAATCTACTTTTGTTGAAGGTGAGCTATCTTTGATCCATTGCCGGGTTGCCTCAGCCTTCTCCTTACTTCTGGCCGTCATGACAAGGTGAGCGCCGCGTTTCGCCAAATCCATGGCGACAATTCGCCCCAGCCCGCTTGTTGCTCCAGTGATGACGACGATGGGTTTAGTCATAATAAGTCTCCTCTGTGTGGTATACTTTTTTGTGCAATAATTCCTAAGCTTTAGAAAACAGGCTATAGTCAGTATTTGATTGACATATGTCAACTATATTGATTTAATGGATATATGTCAACTACTTACACAAATTAAATCTTATCGTTAGAGGATGTGGGCAAAGCAGTGGAACATTATCAAGATCATGACCTAGGCAAAAATGAGATAAGAGAGCAATTGGAACTTCAGCTTGGCGAACAGCTTCATGCGCTTATCAGCGCCTCCCATGCGCTAAGTGTCAGAACTGCAGGACGTTTCGATCCTTCCATCCAGCCTGCGGCCTTCCATATTATTCGTTGGCTCTATTCCTACGGACCAACAAGCGCTGCCGCTCTCGCGGAATCCACAGCCATGGACCGCAGCTCCGTCAGCCGCCTTGTTAAACAGCTTGAGACTTTGGGTTATGTGAATAGAGAAAATTCGCCCGATGATGGACGAGGGGTCCTTCTGTCTCTCACTGAGCTTGGACACCAAATGACCATTCATGCCCTTAAGGAGAAAGAGAACGCATTCTATGAGCGAATTTCCAATTGGAACAATGATCAGCTTGACGCGTTCATTACGATGCTCAGAAAATTTAATGGATTTGATCAGCCTCACGCATAAAAAAGAACCTTCATCTCCACTTCATGTGTGGATTTGAAGGTTCTTTTGCGAATAGAATATCCTGCCCTATCCTTGGATTTCTTCATTATCACCAACGATTCTGACAAAAGATAAGGAGATCAAGGAGATCACTCGGACCACCGATTTCACTCCTCAATTTAGATGGGACCTATATTCAAATGCTGTTGTTCCATATACGCTTTTAAAGTGTTTATTTAAATGAGTTAAATCAACAAAGCCACAATCTGCTACTGCTGTATAAATATCTCCGTTTTTTTCTATTAACTGCTTTGCACGTTCGATCTTGCAGTTAAGAAAGTATTGGTATGGTGAAATTCCAGTATGAGCCTTGAATAATCGGATAAACTGAAATTTCGATAAATCAAGCTCTTTACATATCTCATCAAGTTTAAGTACAGTTTCCAAGTTGGAATGAAGCATATCCTTTGCTTTTCGAATTAGAGCGTTATCTTTCTTATATTCTGTAGACAGATTCGTTTGAACAAGGCTATCCGTGAGAGATAAGAGTAACTCGCTGCACAAAGCCTCATCTTTTTCGCTTAATATTGCATTAGAAAGACTTAATATTTTTTGTTCGAGTCCACAATCATACACAATGGGGGTTGAAAAACGTACGATTTCCTTTTTCTCAATAACCTCCAAAAGCAATTGCGGCTCAATATATAGCATTACATAATCCAGGCCGGTCTCATCATGGGCCATTCCGTCATGTGCCTGCTCCGGATTAAAAAGCATAACACCATTCTGATAGGATAATTGTAGACTGCCATCCAGGTTATACTCTTGAATACCACGCAATGTTACACCTACTGCATACTCCTTGTGGGAGTGCTTTTTATACGTAAAATCAGTCATGCTTGCTGACAACGCAGTAATACCTGCCGATTTTTTATAAATAAATTTGTCCACTTCACTCACCTCGCAATAGCTTGCCTAAATCCATATCATTACTGCAGCATAAGCTAAAAATAGAGCCATCATTACATTAACAGCCCTTGTATGCTTTTGTAAAACCACCTTGAAGATTGTGCCGAAAAGAACCCATGTAATAAAGGCTAAAAATCCAATAAGAGTTATAGTTATAACACTTATTGTCACCGCAGGCATTGCGGTATAGTAGGGCAGAATAAAGCTGGGGATTACAGTCATTGTAAATAGTACGACCTTTGGATTTAAAAACTGCATAAGGAAGCCTGACATAAAGGTACCGGTTTGGTTTACAGTTGGTTTCGATGTATCCATTTTGTAAATTTGATAAGCGAGATAGAACATATAAAAGCTTCCGATGATCTGCATAACAATTAAAATTTTAGGCATTACCGTGATAAGCATAGTATTCACCATAGCGGAAATAACAAGCAATAGACCAAAAGCAATAGTTGCTCCATACGTATATTCCATTGCCTTTTTTGTCCCAAAATTATGCACTGTGGATAATATGACGATATTCGTAGGCCCTGGCGTTATAGTAATGATAATACAGTATAATAAAAAAGATGTAATATTCATGAGGAAAACTCCTTTCGAGATATTCTCACATGACTATACATCTTAAAATGAAATGGCCTATAGTATATTATTGCAGGACTTACCCAAGGACGAGCGAGAACTCATTGGATTGAATTCATCAGCTCATAGAAATATTTGGATTCATGAGACTTATTAAGACTATACCAGGCATCTAATGTTTTTGAAGAAAACACACCCAGAGCTCTCAAGACGTGTACAGAAAATTCTAACGGAGCTATTCCAGATGCAGTGATCAGTTTTCCATCAGTTACAGCAGACTCCATTTTGTAATACTTTTCGCCCGTGTAACTGGGACAGATCATTTTAAGGTATTCCAGATCATTGCTTGTATGCCAACGTGAATTCAGCAATCCTGTCTGGGCAAGTGCCATTGTAGCACCACAAATCGCTGCAACCAATACACCTTCCTTTAAACACTTCTCAACGATTTTTAAGATGGGTTGGTGAATTGTTTCTGTCCATGTATCTCCACCGGGTAAAATCAATGCATCTGTGCTTTCAATGCTGCACTCATCCAGTTTGATGTCAGGCAGTATTTTCAATCCGCCCATTGTAGTCACAGGAGTTTTTTCAATTCCCACGGTAACTATTTTTGATGGGGCCAGCCCCTTTTTATAATATCTTCCCGAGTTCAGTTCGGCAGTTAAGTAACCTATTTCCCAGTCTGACATTGTGTCAAACACATAAAGATATACCGTATTATTCATTTGCAAGTTCTCCTTATTTTACAATTCATCAAGTGATACCAACCATTCACCGGTAATCAATGATTATCATTATAATAAAATAGCTTCACTGACATCTGCTGTCAGTGAAGCTATTAAAGTTGATAATATTCTATTAACTCCGACGCAACAGCAACAAGTTTTTCTTTCAAACTCTGTGGTTCTATTACTTGAATGGATTTCCCGTAGGATAGGAGAAAATTAGGGACATATGTATGAATTGATTTTTCCTCAAGTAAAAAGATTGCTTGATTTGATGTCCGCTCTTTCAGATGATGCCCCAAAAACCAATGCAGGCATAAGTCATCCAATGCCTCTGACCTGCCTTCGATAATTAAAGAAATTAACCCGTCCTTGCCTGCTAAATCTGGTAACAGATTTTGCATAAAAAATTCACGGGCCGAAAATGCTTCGGAACGCTTAAATATGATTTGAGTACGCTTGATTTGTAGAATCCGTTCTGCCCGGAAGCTGCGAATCTCATTCCTTAGATGGCAAAATGCAACAGTATACCATTTATTGTTCCAGTAAACCATTCCATACGGGTCTATCACCCTATTCTTGGGTTGTTCTTCCTGCCTTGTGCGATAATCAATTTCTACAGAGAATTGGTTTGCTACAGCCTGCTCCAATTCCGCCAATACTGGCTGAACAGAAGGGTTTCCCATGCGGTTTATAACTTCAAATCCGGCTAAATAACGGCTTAGTATACTTTCCTGCTTCTGATTCGAATACATTTTCAATTTTGATGTCGCATTGCCTAATGCCTCACTCAAAGGGTATCCGGCTTCTTTTGCAAAAACAGCAGCATGAAGGAGTGCCTTTTTTTCCTCAATATCAAATAGCAGAGGTGCTCTAATAAAATGATTCAGCAAGCTATACCCACCATTATGACCTGTGTCGGATATTATAGGTACTCCACTGGCACATAGTGCATCAATGTACCGATAAACTGTCCTTATATTTATTTCTAACTTTTCGGATATTTGTTTTGCAGTCATTTTTACGCCCGAATTCAGCATCCATAGAATTGCCAGCATATTATCCTTTTTTGGCATAACATAAACCTCATCTTTTATTAAACCTCAATATTTTATAAATAATTTAGAAATAAGGGATACAAATATTTTAATAACTTTTCCTACATGTACTTTATAATAATAATCTTCTTTTTTCTGCAGCCAACCTTTTTCCTTCCAGAATTTAAAATCAGCCAAGTCTTGAGGTGCATTTGAAAATGCTTTTTGCTGCATTTTAAATACTAAAAGTTTTAAAAAAGATGGCTTTACGGGGCTTGTATCATTTAATTTTTTATAGAATACATCAGTTTGCTTAATTAATCTATTTGTTTCCTTTTTCAGTTTCTCATCATTTTTTTCATGGGGTGGTGCAAAGGTTACTCCTACTTTTGCACAGGTTATAAATCCCATTGTACCTAGCATAAAAGATAACAGCGAAGCAACGAAGCTAAGACCAACTCCTCCCGTTGACACTACTACCATTGCTTTTTTCCCATGGAAATCTGGTCGATGGCAGCGGTAAGCAAAGCGGTCCAAAAAGTTCTTCATTATCCATGATACATTATATGTATACACCGGCGTTGCAAATATAACTGCATCAGCCTGTTTCATTTTTATTTCCAGGCTTTCTCTATCATCCTTTAACGGACACTTTTCTTCTCCCCTTTCGATGCATACATAACATCCTTTACAGGGTTCAAGCCTGATCCTGCTTAATTGGATATACTCAAATTCAATTTCATCATTCTTTTCATTCAATTCTCTTTCTATTTGATTAACAGTCCTATACGTATTTCCATTTGATTTAGGACTCCCGATTATTGCAAGTATTTTCAATCTTCACACCTCCTTGGCTTATTAATGTTTCAACTTTCAAAAAGAAAAGGCATGATAGTAATCACTCTCACGCCTTAACTCCAATATATTCCATTCAATCAACCATTGTAAAATTTGCATCTTCGATTCATTTGATAGAGCCTTGAAGATTTCGATTGGTTTCATGCGTTTCATTACCCTTTGATAGATCCGACCAGAGCACCTTTGACGAAAAAGCGTTGAAGGAACGGATACACGAACAGCACAGGCACGGTGGCGATGATGATTGTCGCGTATTTGATCGTTTCGCCGATTTTCAGCGCTTCCCCCACGCCGGTGCCGGAGGAAATCGTATCCGTCTGATTGTTAATGAGAATTTCGCGGAGCACGAGCTGGAGCGGATACAGCGTACGATCCTGGATGAACATCGACGGGAAAAACCACATGTTCCATTTGTCGACAGCCGTATATAGCAGGATGACGGCAATCACTGGCATGGAGAGTGGCACGACAATCCTCGTCAACATCGAAAGATGGCCGGCACCGTCGATCTGGGCAGCTTCCTCCAGGCTGGGAGGCAATGACAGAAAGGCCGTTCTCATAATGATGAGGTGAAACGTCTTCACTGCGAACGGAAGAAGAAGCGCCCATAACGTGTTCATCAGGCCAAGCTGCTTGACGACCAGATAGAACGGAATCATGCCTCCGCTGAAGAACATCGTCACGACCACGAAAATCATTAGAGCCTTATTCCACAGCACGTTGCTCCTTGACAGGACGTAAGCCCCCAAAATAGTCATCGTCAAATTTAGGACGCCCCCGCCGGCGACCAGCCGGATTGTGTTCCAGTAACCCGTCCAGACGGCCGGGTTGGATAAAGCACGCTCATACGCAAATGTGACGAATCCGAGAGGCTTCCAGAGGAGCCCCCGGTGGGCAAGCAGCCGATCCCCGTCGCTGAGTGAAGCGAAGAGCACATAGAGAAGCGGATATAACGTGGCCGCGATAAGTACCGCCAGCAGCGTATAGACGACGAAGTCCAACAAACGATCGGATAAACGCATAGGTTCCTCCTTACCATAAACTGTTTCGGCTCAGTCTGCGGCTCAAGCCATTCGCAATTAGGAGTACGGCCAAATTAATCACGGAATTAAAGAGACCGACCGCCGAGCTAAAGCTCCAGTCGAAGTCGATCAGCCCTTTTCGATATACGAAGGTGGATATCACATCCGCCGTCTCGTAGGTAACGGGGTTGTAGAGCAGGATGATTTTCTCGTAGCCGACCTCGAGCATGTACCCGAGCCGCAGAATCAGCATGATGATAATCGTCGGTGCAAGACCGGGCAGCGTAATGCTCCACATCTGACGCAGCCAGCTTGCGCCGTCGATGCGGGCGGCCTCGTATTGCTTCGGGTCAATCGCGGTCAGCGCCGCCATGTAAATAATCGATTCCCACCCTGCCCGCTGCCAAATTTCCGATAGTACATAGACGCCCCGGAAAAGGCCCGGCTGCTGAAGCATATCCTGGCCGTCCGTTCCGCTTATAAACGTGTAGACTAGATTCACAAGCCCGTCGCTTCTGGTCAGATCCTTCACAATGCCGCAGACGACGATCAATGAAACAAAATAGGGCATGTACGAGACGGTCTGGACAACATTCCTGAAAAGGCGGCTGCGCACCTCATTAATGAGCAAGGCCAATACGATCGGTGTCGTAAACTCGAACAACAGAGAGTAAGCGCTCAGCAGCAGCGTATTGCGCAGCAATCGCCAGAAATAATGACCATTGACGAACGCGTAAAAGTGGTCCAGGCCGACCCATTCGCTGCCCCATATGCCTCTCATCGGCGAGAAATTCTGAAAGGCAATGACCGCTCCAACCATCGGCCAATAGAAAAATACGATGTAGTAACCCACGATGGGAAGCGCCATCAGGTAAAGCAGCTTGTTGCGCTGGAAATCCGAGGCGATGCTGGACCGTCGTATTCGGCTCTGAACTTTCTTCTGACGGGTGTCTGATGCCGGTCTTCGTTCCACGGATGAGACCCTACCTTTGCTGGAAGCGGTCATACGCGGCTTGCTGGATTTCGATGGCGCGTTTGATATCTAGCGACTCGAGCTCCTTCACGAAGTCTTCATAAGCATTGATCGGTTCCGCTCCGAGAATAATCTTCAGTGTGGTCTCGTCGACGAGCGTGTTCACATCGCTCATGATGCGTGCGTACTCGCTCGAATCCTCCGCTGCAATCGTCACAGGCGGGAGAACATGCTTCAGGTTGTCGGTCTTCCAGATGTCATAGTTGTGATCCTCATTCGTCACGGCCAGATTGTCGATCAACTCCCGGGATTCTACATAGGGGCCCGGATTGACCGTATGGGTATAGAGGGCGAGCGCTTCGACGTAGGACAGCTTGTCCGGGTTGTCTGTGATCAGATTCGTCAGCTTCGGCTTGCCGTTCTCCAGTGTATAGGTCTCGCCTTCCGTACCATAGTTAAAAAGACGGTAGCCCTCTTCCCCGTACGCATAATCAAGCACCTGTACAGCGAGTTCAGGGTTTTTACTCTTGGCGGAAATTGCCGCACTGGCTTCCGCTCCGTAAGGCCATGCCAGCTGCCCGAACTTCGGCGTATCGCCTTTCTTCAGGACCGGATAAGGCGCGAAAACGAACTTGGCGTTCGGGTCCTGAGCGGCAAGGGCTTTCTCCCACCGGTCGATGCTCGCGCCGGAAGATACCGTGGCCCCGGAACCCGAGGACGTCATATTGGCGTCGAGCGCCTTGCGGTCCGTCTGGGTGAAGTTTCGGTCCAGCAGTCCTTCCTTGTACCACTGGCTGATCGTCGTCAGGAACTGCTTGTATCCCGGCTGCAGCGGACCATACTGCACTTGGCCGGCGTCGTCGACATAGAAATCACGGATGACGCCAAAGGCTCCGATGAATGCGCCGTCGAGAAAGCCCTGCAGCGGATTCGTCTGGCTGCCGAGGGATAGCGGCGCGGCCGATCCTTTTTTCTCCTTGATGGCTGTCAGCACGGTATGCCATTCATCGATTGTCGCGGGCACGTCCAGCTTCAACTCCGCCAGCCAATCCTTGCGCAGCACGGGTCCCGCCCACTGCTGGGTCATTCCTCCTTCCTTGAGAAAAGGAAACGCGTAGTAATCGCCGTTGTCTGTTTTCACCATCTTGTCAAGTTCCGGGTGATCCTTCAGATATTTCTTCAGGTTGGGGGCATGCTGGTCAATCAAGTCGTTCAGTCTCAAAATGTAACCGTCGTTCAGCGCTTTCTCCGGACCTCCCGGCGCATTCAGCCAGTTATATTCGATAATGTCGGGCAGGTTGCCGGAAGAGAGCAGCGTGCTGAACGACTCCTTCGCCTGCGCGCTCGATACCTCGGCGAATTGAATTTTTACACCGGTCCGTTTCTGCCATGCCTGATAAAAGGGGACCTCCTGGATGCTCGGTTTCAGCGTGGTTGGCGACTGCAGCCAGTAGCTTAACGTCTTGTCGGTCTGGATCGGATAGACAGCAGCGCCGCTGCTCGCCCCGGTTTCCGTCGGATTGGGCGTCGACGGGTTGGAGTCGGAGCGTTCATCACCCTGGGCGCAAGCCGACAAGAACAACAGGGTGGATAGAGTCAGCAGCAGCGGGACGGATCGAATTAAACTTTTCATTGTTGGGACAGTCTCCTTCATCATATAAATTAATGTATTCTTGTTGATTTCAATTCTATTTTGCTATAATTCAATGTAACACTAGTTTAATAGTCAGTTTAATGAAATGGGGATACACCATGATCAAATTCAGAAACCAGGAGTACGCGTGCACAACTGAAATTACGCTCGGGCTCATCAGCGGGAAATGGAAGATTTTGATCCTGAGCTATTTATCCCACAAGACCTGCCGTTTCAACGAATTGCAGAAGCTGATGCCCGAGACCACGCAAAAAATGCTGACCCTGCAATTACGGGAGCTTGAGAAAGACGGGCTTATTATCCGAAAAGTGTACGCCGTTGCGCCGCCCAAGGTCGAATACATGCTCTCCGAGCTAGGCCAGCGGCTGATTCCGTTGCTAACCCAATTGTGCAAATTCGGTTCGGATTACGTTGACAGCTTTCCATTAGACGATTCCGTTCCTAGCGATCAGCACGTCTGAGAGGGGCCGATGTCAGTCTGTCCCCCGCACCGCCCCGTCAACCAGAAACTTCGCACCAAACCCTTTGCCCGATTCGCGGGCCGATCCGAGCGCCGATCCCGCAGCACCTTCGCTGGCGACGACATTTTCCGGATATAACTTGCCCAACAGAGCCCACTGCACCAGCGGATTTCCATACGCGGCAACCGAATGAACGCCTACCCCGCCCGTTACAAGTCCCGGCAGGATCAGGATCGAATCGGCCTCATGGACAGGCAAATCCCCCGGCTCCGCACCCGAAGTGTCCGGCTGCTCCGCTTCGGGATTTTCCCGCTGCGGCCGGTACAAATAGCGGTGACCTCTCAGCGCCTGCCCGAGATCCACGGCGTAGTCCCTCTCGGGAGTCGGCAATATCAGCTGCAGCTGCACACGGCCGGAATCGGTTGCGACGGGGACGAGTCCGGCTTCGCGAATGGCCGCAAGAGACGGAGGCGAACTTGACGATTCGGTCCACTCCGAAGGAGCGGATTCCAGCGCGCTTCGCTGCGCGGCATAATAATCGTCCAAAGCATAGTCGAATGTCGCCGGCTCCGGAAAATCGGTCATGCCCGCCTTATACGTCCAGACAGGATGCCAGCGGAGAAGGGCCTTCGAAGCAGCGACGATCGGCCTCCCGATGGAGGCGGGAAGGATCGTGCCGAGACGATATTGGAACCCGTATCCGGCGGCGGAGAGTTCCGGACTCAGCACCCGCTGGGCATAGCGAACGATCGCCTTATGCGGAATTTTCCGGGTCAACAGCACGGCCAGAAATTCGTTGCGAGCTTCTTCCAGCCACCGCAAACCTCTTTCCCGATCGGTCCCCCTGCGCTCTAAAGGCACTTCTTCCCAATTCTCGAACGGAAGGAGCGCATCCCTGAGTAGGATGAGCTGATGAAGATACTCATTGAACAATTGCATCACGGCAGGACTACCGGAAGGCCCGGTCAGCAAATGGACGACGTCCGGAGTCCATAAGTGCTGGTCGCATCGGCTTCTCATGGTGAGGCGGCGAAGGGTGCGTTCTCCATAACGTTTAAGCGCCGTCGCTTGCTCCTCTTCTTCCCTTGCCCAATTCGCGATGGTGTCTCCGATGCGTTTGGCCTGGTCGGACAACTCGGAACGGGAGTCGTCCTTGTGTTCCGCCTTCAACTGTTCCAGCGGCAGGACCGCCTCCCTTCCGGCCGTCGCCAGGCTTGACTGAAGATTGTCCAACAATGCTTTTGAGTTGGCTGCGTCGCCGAGTTGGATGCCGATTGCGGCGAGAATGATCCCGGCCCCGCGCACGATGTCCTTTGCCCTGTAAACTCCTTCAGGAAGATCCCATTCCCAGAGGTCCGGCAATTCTTCGACTGCATGCAAGGATTCGTTATTACGATGCGACAAAGGGTTGCTTATACTCGCTTTAAGATCAAGGGGAGTTCCCCATGCGATACTCCAGTTTCCCGAAGTCAGTCGATATGGAATCATGCTGCACCTCTCTTTCCTTTTGCCCATTATAAAAACAAAGGCAAGTATTTGAACAGAACGCACTTTTTTGTTTCGATGGACCCGTTTGGTGCGTTAGGAACAAAATTGAAACCTCGGAAAGGGGCAAAAATAAACCGACCTTGCCGCAATAATGCGAACAAGGCCGGTTGGTATTGCTGTTTCTTTCAAAATGTTAAGGATGTCTACGTATCTATTCGTTACATTCCTATTACACACTCCACATGTGTCGAGTAGACAGTGAAAACAACTTTAATTCATTGTGCCCATCTTTAAAAGAATCTCATATAGATAAACATTGAAACCCAAATGGCAAGAAGTACCCAAACAGCGATAAACAATGTTGCCGCAAACCAGTTATTGGTTTTTTTGTCTAAACATCCTAAAATTCGGATGCAGTTACAAAGCAAATTCTGAATTACTCTATTACCCCCGGTCAAGTGAAAAATGTTCCACAAGGGTGGTGGCATTATGAAATAGCTAATGCTGATAACACTCACCTTTTGGCTATTTTTGATGCACCAACTCCAGAGGTGATTTTAGGTTCAGACATTTTGAAATATACTCCCGCGAATATTATGGCATATACTTACTGTATGGATGAAAATAAATGGAAGGAAGCCATTGAACCCGTTCAACCATCAACTTATATAGGTCCCTACACAAACTGCAACAGTTATTTCTCTTAGATGTGTTTACAGTATCAACAACAACACAATCAACAATATTATCAAACATACCAACAAACTCCGCATATGCCTCAGTATCGGCATGGCTAAACCATGCCTTTTTTGTTAGCCATCTATAAATAGATCAGTCTTCAACAGAGGAAGGAGAATGGAAAAGTGACATCATTGAAACCTGTAAAAAGAAGTTCGTTAAGGATATATTTCGGCAAGAAATATTATCGGTTCAAACGTTATTTGGATTGGTACTTCGGCGGGAAAAAATATGCTGCAAAAAAAGAAAGTTCGTTGTTGCCGCATGTCATTTTTATACATAAGACCCCCTTGCTTCGTCAACTCAAAGATGTGGATATGTGGTTACAATATAACAAAGTAAAAAACCTTAAAATTGCTTCCCAAACGGTAAATGGGATTATTGTTAAACCGGGTGAGACCTTCTCTTACTGGCGCTCAATAGGAAATACTACAAGAAGAAAAGGTTATGTAGATGCCATGATATTATTTTATGGAAAAGTTATAACAGGAGTAGGCGGGGGATTATGTCAATTATCTAATTTAATTTATTGGATGACATTACACTCTTCCCTAAGCGTAACTGAGAGGTATCGCCATAGCTACGATGTATTTCCAGATTCCAAAAGAAGTCAACCCTTCGGAAGTGGTGCAACATGTGCATACAATTATCTGGATTTGCAGATCAAAAATGAAACAAACCATAATTACCAATTAGTTATTTATTTGACGGACACCCATCTGGTTGGGGAATGGAGAGCAGATTGTCCGCCAACAAGAAAATATGAAGTTTATGAAAAGGAACACTGGATTACCCAAGAATTTTGGGGTGGTTATGTAAGACATAACCAGATTCACAGGAAAGTCTTCAACACAGATGATGAGTTTATTGCCGATGAGTTTATTACCGAAAATCATGCAATTATGATGTATGAACCAATGTTGGCAGAACGAAATTCTTGAACAAATGAGGAACGTTAGCAGAAAAAAGAGGGGCTCTCCGCCCCTCTTTGCTGGTTCTGCCAATACATCTCCGAATTAATTGTCCTTCCGAACTAACAGCGAACTCAAACACAGACTCGGGTACGATATATCCACCTCCCCGGGTCTGTTAGGCATGCAACTGATTTGGTACTAATAGAACAGTCCTAATCATATTTTTATAAAAGAAAACCATGAGAAGGAGGTTAAGTTAGTTGATAAAAGTTAAAGTTGGTTTACGGCCCATTGTTAGTAAGATAAATTTACCCACTGTCTTGAAGACAGCCATACTTCCGGGCGACACAATCGAAAAATTATTTATTGCAACCCAGGTAGGAGAGGTCTTTTGCATAGGAAATGGAGTTATAAGGACTTTTTTGGATATTCGCCCGCGAATCTTAAAACTAGGCGTCTCTGGTGGTGGATATGATGAACGGGGATTATTAGGACTAGCGTTTCATCCCCAATTTTATTATAATGGCCTGTTTTATCTTCATTATTCAGTAGCTGGAACACAAGGACCAGGTGCTCTTCCAGGTGCTTTTGAATCGTTTAAGCCTAACCCGTGTGACCCCAATACCTTAAACCTAAAGTGGATAAATAGGGAAATTCAATATGATCATATTGATACAGTTGAAGAATGGATTTTACAATCGAATGGTCAGCCTCAAAAACGACGGACACTACTCCATTTAAGAAGACCATTTTTAAATCATAATGGTGTCAATAGCTTAAACTTTTCACCTGAAACAGGAAAGCTTGTTTTAACAACCGGAGATGGCGGATCAGGCTATGATCCATTTAATTTAAGCCAGGATGATATGGAAATCGCCGGCAAAATAATTGAAATTGATGTAGCTAAGAATACATATATCGATAATCCACCCGTGGTTACACGTTTTAATGAACTTCCTGCCCCCATTTATGAAACGCTTACGGTAATTGCCAAAGGGGTTCGCAATATACCAGGCATTTCATATCAAAGGTTTTATAATCAGTATATCAAATATGTGGGAAATGTCGGACAAGATCTGGTAGAGTCGATTTTTTCATTCATTCATTATAAACCCATACCGGTTACTCAGCTTATTCAAGCTTCTTTAATGAAATTTGAACCTGACCAAGAAGGATTTATTAACTTTGGCTGGCGAGGGTGGGAAGGTGCTTTTCCTACATCGATAATAAGAGACTGCTCTGCAAATTCGACTTTGGATGAGAAAACAATTGCTTATTACGATGAAGCAGTAATAACTGCAGTACAGCGTCTTCAGCCTCTAATTAGTTATTTTCATAAAGATCCCAGGTCTGATAAGTTTGGAGCAACTGCACTTACAGGAGTCCAACCGTATATGGGAAATAGAATCCCCGAATTATCGGGAAGTGTAGTGTTTACCGATCTAGCTCGGGATGAAGAATCTCAACCTCCGGTTAGAGGAGTTTTAGCTTACACGAGGGTACGAACAGATTGTAAACTCAATGATTTTAGCGTTATAGAAACCGATTATAATTTTGGGTCTCAATCCACTTATTATGTCAGTTTGGGAACGAATCTGGATCAAACCAGACTATATTTAGGGGTTTATGGATCTATGAAAGTGGCTGATTTTAATCAAGGTACTGTTTTTGAAATTGTTCCATGATTAATAGGGTGAACTCTCCCCCACTTAGCCAATAAAGGGCCTTTTGCCTCCAAGGATAACCACATCTTTTCAGATGTGGATTTTTGTTTATTACGTAGCACCTATCGTGCGCCGATGTTATACGCTATTCATAACTAATAATGCGTTCTATGCTATCTGGAATATTATCAATTTTTTCTTTGATGAAAGATGGATAAATTTGTAGCTGTTTCATTTCCTCTTTCGAAACCCATTTTAGCGTAATATTGCAGTTGTCTTTTTGCGATATAAAACAGTCATCAGGGATATCGGCATTGTTTTCTAATGAAATTAGATAATAGAAAACGATTCCATGAGCATCTTTATTGTCCCATTCCCAAAACGTTTCTTCCACCCAAAGAAGCCGGTTACATATGATTTTTGCCCCTGTTTCCTCTCTGTATTCTCTTATAAGAGTTTCTTCTGACGTTTCACCAATTTTTACATGCCCTCCAGGTAAGGCATATATACCTTCATCGCATTGAACAAGAATTTTGTTATTTCGTAATAATACACCTACTGTTCTGAAAAGACATACTGAAGTTTCGTCTCTAAAGTGCCAATCTTTTGGCATAACCAAACGCCACCTAATATAAATTTTCTTCACCTATGACTTAATCTTTCCTCGTCATCAACACAACACACTCCACATGACTAGAGTATCGGCCATTGTAATTTAAACCGTAAGAAGAGCGGTGGTAGTAAACTTATAGTGAATGTTTACCGAGCCATCCGCTTGAACTTCAATCTTATCGACAAAACGATGTACCATTTCAGGAGTCAGTTCGTCCAACTTCATAAACTGCTTGAGTTCTTTCTTTAATCGAACGATAGATGTAAGATAAGCGCCTTGAAGAGGGCAAGAAATCCTAGATTTATGACACTTATGACCGTACTTTAAACCAAAAATTAGTATTGAATAAATATCCATTGTATTGCATAATTATTAATATCGTTTCAAATAGTTTCCATTTTAGTGCAATTGAAAATACTAAAATAGTCGGAGTGACCAGTTCACATATATTAGATTTTGACTTAGCAGAAATATGTTTTTGTAGATAAAGACACATTGCCACAAAAATTATGGAGGATTATATTAATTGTTCAAAATTCAAGTCATGTGATGAAATTGCAATGCAATTGAACACTCCCTCACTTAGCTAACACTTGAAGTGGGGGATTCTTGGGTAATCCCTTCTACTGAGGGGAATTCATATCGATATTTTCTCTCGAAAAATCGTATACCAAGCGATCCCTACGGTTCCCGCAGTTTTCCAAAGGAAAATCTGTACCGATCTTCCCACAGTTTTAAGATTTTTGCCGTAGCAACATATCTAAAGGAAAGGTGGGGTTGATGTTTAAACACCAAGGCTTTTGATGTTCTGTGCGGCATTTTCATCCCGATCATGAAGGGTATGGCAAGATGGACATTCCCACTGCCTCACAGACAATTTCTTTACTTCGGGATGGATAGTGCCGCATACATGACACCTTTGGCTCGTTGGGGCGAACGTGTCAGCCACCTTCAAAGTACGTCCATACCATTCCGCTTTATACGAAAGCTGACGGGCAAATTCACTCCAGGACGCATCGGCGATGGATTTGGCCAGCCGGTGATTTTTGAGCATGTTCGCCACTCTCAGATTTTCGATGCTGATCGTTTGGTTTTCACGAATCAGCTTCGTGGTGAGTTGATGCAAAAAATCATGGCGGCTGCTGACGATCTTTTCATGGATTTGGGCAACCTTCTGTTTGGCTTTCTGCCAATTGGAGCCCCTTTTGTTACGGCGAGCCATGCGGCGTTGCCAAAATGCAAGTTTTTGTTCATATTTGCGAAATACTTTGGGATTGGCAACCCGCAACCCATCAGAGCAGACCGCAAATTCCTTGAGTCCAAGGTCAATGCCAATCTCCTTATCGGTCTGCGGCAGAGGGTTCACTTCCACTTCGCAGAGGATGGATACAAAATACTTGCCTGCCGCATTTCGCCGCAGGGTAGCGGAAAGAATGCGACCTTCACACGCTCTGGAGTTGGCAAAACGAATCCAGCTAAGCTTCGGAAGTTTAAGACGGTTTCCATCGATAACAATGTTGTCATTGGTGTATTTGGTGGTGTAGCTTTGCACAGGATGCTTACGGCTTTTGAAACGTGGAGCCTGATTTTGTTTCTTGAAGAAACGTTCAAAGCTATCTGCCACGTTTCGCACCGCCGATTGCAAAGCAATGCTATCAACCGATTTCAACCATTCAAATTGCTGTTTGAGTCCAGGAAGCTGTGTGGCACAGGTGTTATAAGACAACCCTTTGCCTGTTGCCGCATAGGTTTCGTTCCATTTGACTAAGAAATGATTGAAGACAAATCGGCAACAGCCAAACATTTGATGGATGAGTTGCCGTTGCTTGGGATTGGGATAGATGCGATATTTGTAAGCTTTATGTGTTAACATGCCGCACAACCCCTTTCATGTAGGATATTTCCATTATAGCACATATGTTCGCTTTTAATCAAAAAAACCGCCGATTCATCTCCTCCCTATAGAGGAAGGAGTCTTCTCTGTTTTTAAAATAAACGTTTGAGGGGGAAAAAGGATGGAACTTACATGTGAATCCAGTAACCTAGATGATTATTTAGAAGAAACTGAGGAAGTTGATTATGGTCATTTTTCGATAAAAGATTTAACAGTGGAATTATACAGCCAATCGTTACATGAAATTGAATTTGTTAAATCCGCGTTTGAATTTGTTCGTGATAACATATCTCATTCTTGGGATATCCAAAGTTCACGCATTACGTGTAGAGCATCTGAAGTCCTTTTCTTCCAAGAAGGAATTTGTTATGCAAAATCAAATCTCTTGTGTGCTTTATTGAGGTGCCAAGGAATACCAATTGGGTTCTGTTACCAACGTCTAACCTTAGGAGATACTCCTGATACAGGTTTCGTTATCCATGCGCTAAATGCCGTTTATCTTAGATCAATTGGAAAATGGATTCGTTTAGATGCACGTGGAAATAAAGATGGTGTGGATGCTCAGTTCTCACTGGAAGAAGAGAAATTGGCTTTTCCTATACGCGAAGTATACGACGAAATGGATTATCCTGTAATTTACACGAGACCAAACATAAAAACAACCACCGCATTACTTCAAAATTCAGATTGTACTTCGATGTATCTTTATGGTTTGCCTTCAGAATTGTAGAGTTATGGGCACCGAACAAACTGAAATTGCATATAAATGCCTATAAAGTTCCTAATGTAAAGAGGCGAATATTATGGCTTCAAATATTGATTACACATCTCCATCAACTCAATACGCATTTGACGTAAATACCAGCCCTTTGTTTAAAAAAGATAACAACAATTACATTAACGTTTTAGGTGTTCAACAATTAAATACTTTGGAAAATGTGTCTTTGTTGGATATTTTCCTAAGCGCCAATAATGTTGTAGAACCGCATTATCACCAAAATGCTGCCGAGTTAGTCTACTGTATTTCTGGTGCTGCAACGGTATCCATACTGAACCCCTTTACAAAGCAAATTCTGAATTACTCTATTACCCCCGGTCAAGTGGCAAATGTTCCACAAGGGTGGTGGCATTATGAAATAGCTAATGCTGATAACACTCATCTATTAGCTATTTTTGATGCACCAACTCCAGAGGTGATTTTAGGTTCAGACATTTTGAAATTTACTCCCGCGAATATTATGGCATACACTTACTGTATGGATGAAAATAAATGGAAGGAAGCCATTGAACCCGTTCAACCATCAACTTATATAGGTCCCTACACAAACTGCAGCAGTTATCTTTCCCAGATGTGTTTACAGTATCAACAACAATTCAATCAACAATATTATCAAACATACCAACAAACTCCGCATATGCCTCAGTATCGGCGTGGCTAAACCATGCCTTTTCTGTATGAAAATCAATTGATATTACCTTCCCGTTTCTCGCGAGGAATTGGAAAAAAGAGGGGCCTAATCGTTCGCCCCTCTTAATTTAAGTAATACTGAGCACTCCACATGTGTGGAGTAGACAGGGAGTACAGGTAATAAATTCGAACAGGAATGGCATTTGCCCTTAACATTATAGGCGCCTATATCGGGCGTCTTTTTTGCGTGGGGAATGTGTCATGAACGCCTTAGAACGACTTCCTAATCGTTTAATAGTGCAACGCGTGATTTATCGAAAGCTTCGACGGGCTGCTTCAACGATCTAAACGCGATCTTTACGGAGTCGTTCCCGGTCACTTGCTCGACGGCGCTTAATACGACGTTAGCATATCTTGAATATATCCATTGTTGCGCAAAAGCGGTTGGACTCGTAACAACAAATGTATCGCCTTCGTAGACGCCTGTCGTCTCGGCAAACCACGTAACGAACGCTTTTCGCTCGCGATAGACCCGGAGATAATATCAAGCGTCTGTAACCACGTCTTAGCGGCGTCTGACGGCGTGTAATATTCGAATCGTTCATCGTATTACCCCCTTAACGAAGAATAACCCCGCCGCCTTGGTAAATGGGGACACAACGGGGGAAACGCATCGTTCTTTCGCTTCCGATCGAAAGGCGGTTAAGTATAGCCGGGCATGTCACAATATAGCACACGACATTTCGAAAAATTGCGCGTAAATTAAGTACACCTTATGTGGCGCCGACATACACCCGTTCCCCCGGTGTTCCCCTTCGCGATTACGTTTGAATTTCAGTTTCAAAAACGAATAGACGCCGATCATTTAGACCGACGCCGATTAGTTCTTCAAAAAACGGCAACCCCCCTTTATTTCGTCACGATAAAGTTAGGGAGATTTTTTTCAAGATACTTAATTCTTTCCGAATAATCTTGTTTTGCATGAGTTTCCGAAAGTATATTGTTCGACACTAACAAGTCATAAAATGATTTCAGCATCTCGGCTGATATAGCGGAAGTAATCATCATTCTTTGACCGTCGATCAGAACAGAAGATATTTTTTCAGGCTGTACAAGTTCAATCTGTACGCCGTTCCTGTCGATTATGAAATACATCTCCTTCACATTTTCAAACACTAAATGTTTTACTTCTGCCCCGTTTGCCAAGCGACTCTGAACTTCTTTCATTGAATAGCCCGGAATCGGATCATTTATCAACAGCCATTTTGCAAAATCTTTTGCATCGATTTCATCTGTATCATATTTTTTCCAAACCGCGCCATTATCTTTGCTTATCTGTATTGTGTTATCCATCATGACACGAAGATATATTTCGTTGTCCATATAAACTGCACGATACTTTGAAGCCATAAGGCTGTCTATCAACTTCGGTACATCATATTTCTTGTTGAATGTTAAATCGTGCGGCATTAAATCTGTAGTGGTGGCACCTTGATATAATGCGGGCACCATTTCGGCTATAGGCTCGGAATTAGGATTGTCGACACCCGTAGCAGATTCCGTTTTGTCCAATGCAGAAGTCGCAAAGATGATAACGACACTGGCTACAAGCCCAATAGCGAGCAGCATCGTGGTGATCGTGATTTTCTTGGTTTTCATGATCGATATAATCCTTTCTTCGGTTGAGTTTTTGGAAAAGCTACTAATCATCGGTGACAAACCGATTTTCTTCTCTTCCAAACGGACAAGTGCTCTAGCATAAGTAGGTTTCGTGTTTTCCCCAAATTTTCGTATGACTGCTTCATCACAGAATAGCTCGATATCACGGTTGGCAAGAATATACATGACCCATACAAAAGGGTTGAACCAATGGACGCATACGCTAGTAGCAAGAATCCATTTTTTTAGTGTGTCGAATCGCTTGATGTGCGTAATTTCGTGGGTCAGGATAAGCGCAAGTTGTTTCTCTTCGTCATAGTCTAAATTTTTCGGCAAGAGTACAACAGGCCGAAAAATACCGTATGTAAGCGGAGTTGAAATATTATCTAGTTGCCTGATTTGAACATTTCGCCATAACAAATTTGAATGCTGCCATTTTCTTATAAAATCATTTCTAATAGGAACAGCCATTTTGTAGATTTTGCGATACCTTAAATGCGGAATGATAAAAAATAAAGCACATAACGTAAAACCAACTAACCACACCCATACAATAGGCGATATTTGTGAAGCCGTCTCCAATGGCATAATTGGCGCGGTCAAATGTTCTGTAATTGGTGGCATGATTACCGTAGTTCCATTAATAAATGTTGAACTTTCGGACGTGGGAATCAATTTTCGCATTGTAAACATTCTGCTTAAATGTTCCACTGCCGTAAAAATGCTAAATTGCGATTGAACTGAAACAGGTACAAGCAATTGAATTAGTGCAACACCCCAAAGAAACATAAAGGTCATTTTGGGCAGCTTGTGAATAAGCAAGGAACGTAAGAAAATAACTGCAAGAATAAAGACGGAAGCCGAGATACTTAATTGAAGTAACGACATTCCCTCACCTCATTCCAAACTATCGATTAGACGTTTTAAGCGGTTTATTTCTTCCGTCGATAGCCGTTTCTGTCCCAATAATGAAGCAATCAGTCTGTCGGGGGCGCCATCATACATTTTATTAATCAACTCTGTTGTTTCGTGTTCTTGCGCTTGCTCTCGTGTAACAAGCGCATGGCAAACGAAATTAGGTTCCCGTCGCTCGATTGCCCCTTTATCAAGGCATCTCTTGATGATGGTATACGTTGTCGTTTTACTCCAACCTACTTTTTCTTTTGCAATTTCTGCAATTCTCTTTGCTGGGGTATCGCCTTCTTTCCACAAGATTTCCATAATATTAAGCTCGCTATCGAATAACTTCATAACCAAATGAAAACACCTCGTCCATATATATTCTACTGCTGTAGAATCACACATTAACATTCTACTGTAGTAGAATGTTTTTGTCGATAGAGTCCTGGGATTTTCTTACACCAGTTCCCTCTTCCACATGCAGCCCTTCTTGATTGTCTTTGAATATTAATATTCAAACCAAAAAAGACGCCGATTATTCGACGTCAATCCATCGTTTCATATCGTTCATGCACGCCTCTTCGGCGTTGTCGTCCGTCCATACGATAAGGGCTTCGTCTATCCTTACGTCGATCTCGACGACGTAAAAGGCGGTTTTTTTGCGATTCAATACGGCGGAGTACGTTTGCCCCTCAACGAAGAGACTAACGCCCGCTTCGATAGCTTATTGACCTTGCATGTTGACAAGGTAATAACAACAGAGCAGTTTAAGCAACAGAACGAACGTATTACCCAACAGCAAGAAGACCTTGCAAACAAAAAGGCAGAGCTAATATTGGCGTTGGAATCAAAACAGAATTTCGATCAACAGTTACATGCATTCAAAAAAGAAGTAGGACGTTTCATTACGCTTGACTTCGACGACGAGCAAGTAATGAAACAAGTCCTACAACGGTTAATCCACAAAATCGAAGTGTTTGAAGGCGAAAGAATTAAGATTCACTATAACCTTTCTAATCCTTACGCCATCAACTAAGGTACAGTCTATCGGGCTGTATCTTTTCTTTCAAGTCTTACTGTAACCTCCACATGTGTAGAGTAAGCAGAGTCAACATAAATAATAACAATTAATGGGGGCAACCTGGACGCATTTTTTGAGAAACACCATATTAAATCCTCCTAAAAAGCCGCGGGATCTCAGGAGTGAATACCTGAACTTCTCGCGGCTCTGGCATAACTTTCTAATCCCTCGTGTTTTCGATTCGTCTTAGGTTCTCAGTGTCCCGAGCTGGAGATGAACCGAAGAAGCGAGAGTACTCCCGATTGAACTGTGAGGGGCTTTGATAGCCAACATGATATGCGGCACTTGCTACTGGATAGCCCTCAAATGCAATGAGGTTCCTGGCCTCCAAAAGCCTTAATTGCTTTTGAAATTGAATAGGACTTAAACCCGTTGCCCTTTTAAACTGACGGTGAAAGGTATTTATAGCCATACCGGATTTTGATGCCATCTCGCCAATGTCTATTGGACTCATAAAATTACCGCGAAACCATTTTACAACTTGGTAAATTCTTGATAAATTACATTCCCGCAGACCAAATTGCCTCAGATACCATCCTTGTGGTCCCATCAGAACGCGGTAAAGGATTTCGCGCTCATAAGCTGGCGCAAGAGCTGGAATATCTCTTGATGTCTTCGATAATCGCAATAAGCGCAGCCATGCCTCCATAAGTTCAATATCCATGGCACAGGCTGCGAAATGCCCGGAAGCAGTCGGTAGTAGATTCTCAGGGAGATCTCTTAATAAACTCTGAAGAACATTCTGATTCAACTTGAGACCAAGTGACATGTAAGGACGGCCATAACGGTCTGGATGTACACTCGCCGTTGCAGGAACATGCATCGGTAACACGTAATATGATGGCCCTTCCAGGTCAGTGCTACGCTCCCCGATGGAGAGAATCTTTGTTCCTTGAACCGTGAAACCAATCATCGGCTCGTAGAGCGCTGCGAGTTGATGAGCGGGGATGTCTCCCTTAATCATACTTAGCCCTGGTACTCCGGTCTCACTCTGCCTAGTGCCTGCGTCTTTCATCAGACCAATGATTTCATCAAGGACGTTATTCATGCATTTAGTTTATCATACGACTTCTTATCCCTCAACAGAGCGTTATATAAATCGGCATTTTTGGGTTACTCCCATGTCGAATATAAAGAATAATTCGTGCAACTTAAAAAGTTTCATGGTGTTTTTAGGCAATCCAAAGGCATTTTCAGGTCTATTTTATTGCCACAGATGCGACTAAAATTTAAGTCAGATCGAACACAAAATAAGGAGGATCTTATGAAAATTGCGATTGTAACAGGTGGAAGTAATGGCATTGGAAAAGCGACGGCACTTGAGCTTGGCAAGCGCGGAATTAGCGTCATTCTCACATACCATTCCTATAAGGACCGGGCAGAAGATGTCGTAAAGGAAATTGAGAAGAATGCAGGCGTCCGGGCACTCGCACTGAAGCTGGATCTGACTCGAAAATCAACATTCGAAGGCTTTATTCTAGAAGTGAAAAAGAGCCTCCAAGACATTTGGAACAGAAACACTTTTGATTACTTAGTTAATAATGGCGGTGTCGGTGGGCCCATGATGTTCACTGAGATGAGCGAAGAATACTTCGACATGATTCTTAATACGAACTTCAAAGGACCGGTTTTTCTAACACAACAACTTGTCGGATTCATGGAGGATGCTGGAGCTATTGTAAATACCACGAGCTCATCTAAAAACCAGTCATTTCCGGGCTACTCCGTCTACGGCTCGTTAAAAGCAGCATTCTCAACTTGGACTCGCTACATTGCCAAAGAACTTGCCCCTCGCCAAATTCGGGTAAACGCAGTTTCGCCCGGCCCTACGCACAGCAATTTTGGCGACGGAGTATTCGATAAACATCCTGAATTCATTAAGCCGCTGGCTGAGCAATCTGTATTTGGCAGAATCGGCCAACCCGAAGATCTGGCGAAGGTCATTGTGAGCTTATTGTCCGATGACTTCGGCTGGGTTACAGCCCAGGACATTGAAGTGTCTGGCGGACATTTGCTTTAAAGTAAGCTATATTCCCCATGTAATGTACGGTTCGAAAGAACAATTAATGCGCAGACTGCTGTTTAGCCCGGACAAAAAGGGGTGTCCCATCGTCATGATCATGACTTATGACTTATGGGACACCCCTTCATTTTGCATCATTCTCGGGATCGCCTATCCGTTACGAACCATTAAAACGACAGCCTCCACATGACTCGTCTGCGGGAACATATCGACGGGCTGGACCCACTCAATGGCATAGCCGCCGTCCAGCAGCACCTTGCAATCCTTCGCCAGTGTCGAAGGGTTGCAGGAGACATAGACGAACCGGGTCGGCTTGGTGCGGAGCACCGCCTCCAGGAACCGGGGGTCGAGCCCCGTCCGGGGCGGGTCGGCGACGATAACGTCCGGGGTCAGGCCGGCCTTGGCCCAGCGCGGCAGCAGCTCCTCGGCGGCTCCGGTGTGGAAGCTGACGTTGCTGCGGCCGTTGCGCGCCGCGTTCTGCTTCGCATCCTGGACCGCTTCCGGGATCGTCTCGATGCCGCGCACTTCCTTGGCATACGGCGCGAGCCACAGCCCGATCGTGCCTGTGCCGCAGTAGGCATCGACCACCGTCTCTCTGCCGGTCAAACCGGCAGCCGCGCGCACCGACTCGTACAGCTTGACCGTCTGCTGCGGGTTGAGCTGGAAGAAGGCGCGCGGCGACAGCGAAAATTGCAAATCGCCTAGCGATTCTTCCATCGCGTCTTCGCCCCATAGCGTCATTGTCCGCTCCCCGAAGATGAGCGGGGTCTTCTTCGGGTTGACGTTCAGGGCGATTCCGGTCACTTCCGGCAGCGTCAATCGGAGCATACGGACCAGGTCGTCCTGGCGGGGCAGTTTCGCATTGGCCGCGACAAGCGTCACCTGCAGATGGCCGGACTGGAAGCCGTGCCGGACCACGATGGTCCGCACGCCGTCTTTGGCGCCATTCTCCTTGTGCAGCGGAATCCGCAGCTCTTCCAGCACGGATTTTACTTTTTCCACCGCGCTGTTCACCTTCGGATGCTGAATCGGACAGCCGCTGATGTCGACAATCTCGTGGCTGCCCGCTTCATACAGACCGGCTACAATCTCATTTCCCTTCCGCTTCAATTGAAGCTGGGCTTTGTTGCGGTAGTTCCAGGGATGCTCCATGCCGAGCATCGGCTTGATCTTGACTTGTTCCAGACCCGCATAACGGGAGAACGCCTCGCGCACCAGCTCCGTCTTGGCCCGAAGCTGGCCCTCATACGAGATATGCTGTATCTGGCAGCCGCCGCAAATGCCGAATACCGGGCAGGGAGGCTCGATCCGGTCGGGTGATCTCTTCTCCACCTCCAGCAGCTGCGCCTTGATGAACTTCGGCTGAAGCTCTGTTACCTCGGCTTTCACGACTTCTTCCGGCAGCGCCCCGTCAATAAACACGGCCTTGCGCCGGTAATATCCGATGCCCTCGCCATTAATGCCGATCCGTTTGACCGTTACCACAATACGGTCGCCGGTGCGAAGCTCTTCGGCGTGCTCCCGGCCTGCAGGATTAGAAGCCTTGCCGCCTCTTCCCGGCTTGCCGCCCGCCAAGGGCTTGTCCGGACGCGGACGACGGCTCCGCTCTCCCGGTACCTTCCCTGTTTCGGAAGTATGGCCCTTCGTATTTTTCAACCGGTCTTTACCAGCTCCGGCTCGCAAGGCCCCCGTTCGTTCCTTATATATTGATGTTCCCTTTGAGGAACGTTTGTGTTCGTTCATGAAGGTTCTCCATTCTCTTTGCTTTTTTCGTGTCCACTATACCATGATGCAGGAAGGAAAGCCATCGCCGGTCAGGCACCGTTTACAAAAAAGAAACGGCTGCGTCTCTTTCTAAAGAACGGCAGCCGTTTCCCTATCCATGATTCCATATTTTTTTACTGTTCAAACCATTCTCTTGCCTTCTCGCGGTGTTCGTCTTTCACATGCATGCTGATGCTCTTATATGCCGCCCAGAACGCGGCCGCGTCGTCCGTGAATCCAAGCAGGGGGATAAGGTCCGGAATCGCGTCAACCGGAAGAACAATGTAGGCCAGCGCTCCGATGGCCGTAAGCTTAGCTGTAATCGGCGTCTGCCGGTCCATCGCGCAATAATACATGGCCACCGCCTCGCTTGCAAAGGGGATTTTCGCCGCATTCTTCTTGATCTTCTGCAAAAAGCCTTGCTTCACATACTCCTCTTGCTTGTCCTCGCCGCCAATCCTGGAGATCCAGCCGCGAATGTCCGGCGCCTCCTTCCCGGAAGGCTCCGAAACGGTTTCCGCGCCGGAAGCAAGCTCCGCTATGGATGCTGCCTGCGGCAGAGCCGCACTGCTGAAGCTTCGCTTGCACGAGCCGCACCGGGCTTCCCCGAACCGATCCGTCTCCACATGATTCAACTGCCCGCAGTAAGGGCATTCCAGTGTCTTGATCATGGCGCAACAGATGCTCCTTTCCCAAAAGGTTGAGCCGCGCGCTTGTCCGCAGCCTTAAGGCACCTGCGTATTTACGCGCTCATTATCTATCACCCATATATCGGCCCGCTGATTCCTTATCCCAGGATTTGCACGATTTGAATGTCCCGGTTCCGGCTTAGATCAAGCAGGGAATCTTCTATTTTAACCAAGGGGTGCAAGTCGTCAAAAGAGTTAATATGAATCACTTCCGCCACCCGGCCGTCCGACAGCAGCACTTGTCTTCCCAGCATGGCATAGATGAATTTATCCAGTAGAAGGGATACAATTTCCGGATTCAGCTCTCCAAACGAGCCTTGGCGCATCAAGGTGACAACCTTGTAAAAAGGCATTGGATCATGATACGGCCGCCTGGACGAAATCGCGTGGAACACATCCGCAACCGCGACGATCTGGCTGAAAAAATCGATCTCCCCTTTTTTCAGATGCAAAGGATAACCGGAACCGTCGAGCCGTTCATGATGCTGCAGAGCGACAAGCATTACCCGCGGACTTAACCCGATCGTGCCTTTGAGTATTTCGTATCCGTAGATCGTATGCCGCTTCATTTCCTCGAATTCTTCTTTGGTCAGCTTTCCCGGCCGTAGCAGAAGCTCTTGCGGAATCCTGACCTTGCCAATATCGTGAAGGGTGGCCGCCAGCGACAGCAGCGCCAGTTCCGATTCCTCCAGATTCAGCCACTGCCCGATCATAGTAGATAGCACGCCTACGCCGATGTTATGCTGATGCGTGTATTCATCCTTGGCTTTGACGGACTCGAACAGTTCGAATAGATCGGGGTGCCTGGAGATTTGGCGCACCACGGGGATAAACTGGTTCTTGATTTCGATCAGGGGCACCTTCCGGTCGTAATTCAGCCGGTCAAACAAATGTTTGGAATATTGAGCAGCCTCTTGGATCAACTTCGAAGGAGAGCCAGGGGGCTGATTCTCTTTTTCAGCATGTACAACAACGTCGAAAGGGTTGACCTCATGCTGCTGAAGCAAACGGAGCGTATCCGAGTTAAGGACCGAATCTGCGGGCACCAGCACCGCGCCATTTTTGTTCACAATGTCGAATTTCACTTTTTTACCCGATAAATGTTCGAAAGACATCTTCATTCACTCCGTTTTCTGCCAAACGCGCACCTGTAACTTGATACCAAAGGCCTGCAAATTGCCGGGCAGTAGATTCTTGGAACGATTGATACATTCACTTATTAAACCCAAGTTCAGGAAAAAGGCCTCTTCCTTTACCATACAGGTAATTCTCGCGTCTGCCAATACTTTATAGCAAAAGTGAGACGTTCGGCCTGCCTCATCACATGCGGGGGCCCTTCCGAAAAACAATCGAATAGTACGTATCCGCCCAAATGTCCACATGAACCGCTTCAGCCCCACACGCCTCCAAATGAAGCTTCATTGTCTCCAAAGGAACGCGGTGGCCGGGCTTGCCGTCCTCCCGGGGATGCAGCCACTCCACGACAAGTCCCCTGCCGCCGGGCTTCAGGACCCGAAACATTTCCTTTAATCCATCTTCGGGAGACGGCAAAATATGCAAAAGCAGCGACGCAATTGCTACATCTGCCGAACCATCCTCCAGCGGAAGCCGCTCCGCCGAGCCTTTGGCCGGGATAACATTGGCTTTGCCCAGATCAAGGGCCCGGCCGCGCAGCACCTCAAGCATCACAGGCGAAGCCTCTACCGCATATACACGTCCCTTCGTCCGCCCCGCCGCGGGAAATGTAAAATAGCCTCCACCCGCGCCGATATCCAGCACAACGTCCTCGTTCCCTACTCCGGCAAGGTCAAGCAGCCGCTCGGGAGGCGTTGCGCCTAACCGTTCCTGCGATTCCAGCCGGTCAAGGCCCGCAAGCTCCTTATTGTGATCGTTCATGGCGCTCCTTTCCTTGTTATCCGTTATATTTCCTCCATTGAAGCTTCCGGACATGCTCCGCTCTGGCGTGGGGATCAGTGATGTTCAAGTCATTTACTTTTGCGTGGATGGCGTTCATTTGTTCAGGTGTAAAGATCGGAGCGGTAAGCTCCGCCTTTAATCGGGTTGTTTTTCGCTGAATGAACTCGGATAACTCCACATCATAGACGATCAGCTCATCCGAACCGATCTTACGGAGCGCTGGATCAATGCTGAAGCGGCATCTCATTGTAAAAGAAATCATCGAAATATACTTGGCCGCTTTAAACTCACCTAAATGAGAGGCAAGCGCCTTGATGTGTCCTTCATTTTGCAATAGAGGGTTATACATCTTATAACGGCTGCTGACGCTCCAATATTTATCTTTGCGCCCGCCTTTGATTTCGCCGTTATAATTTTTGGTTTCGATAACAAATAGTCCGTACGGCGAAATGACAAAGTGATCGATTTGGGAGTAACCTGTCCGGGATTTGGGGTTCGGTATCAGGAGATCGCTTAAGTATCGGCAATCCTTGGGGAGCTGATCGAGCTGGATGTTAATTTTATGCTCACCCAGTTCTCCGATGCGCACGGGTTCGATTTTTCCGGGGATTCTTGGGGTTGGATCGTTTTTCCTGGAAGGACTAGTGTCCTGTCTCCTGCGGGGCCGTTCTTGTTTAAATAACGCCAGCAGCTTGCTTAACATGTCTATGACTCTCCTTTAATGAATACCTCCTGCTTATGTTCCTTCCGCTCAGTTTTACGTTAAACATCGTGGACATCGATTAAATACACCCGCTCCTTGAAGCCTCCACGGGCCTCCACCTTGTTTATCCGAATATCTTCGAGCTGTTCCCAGCTTACCCCGCGGGCTACTGCCAATGCCCGAATGACTTCAAGCATATCCGCCAGTTCTTCCAGGGCATCTTGCGGGTTGTTCGCCCGGAAATACTCCTCGGATTCTTCCCGGAGTTTTGCATTAAGCTCACCTAGATATTCATCCTTGTCTAATATTCTAGTTCGGGGCACCTTTCCGCCGTTTTTGATTATCTGGGGAATTTTATCTCTAACAAGCTTGTTATAGATGGGCATGCTGTCACCTTCCATACTGAACTAAATTTAACGCACAAGCTCGAACATTCCTTCAATTATTACTTTCGGTCTTCCATGGTAATCTTCGGTAACTTCCTGCAGACTCCTTTCATTCCAATCCGTAAACAATTCTCTGCAGGATTCCAGGCTGTAATAATAACGTTCAATCGGTTGCTGCTTCGTCGCTTCGGCATCGTTTACCGAATTCAGGCGAACGAGAAACAAACCTCCAGGCTTCAGCATGCGTCCGATTTCTCCGATGATCCGGGTCATCGCATCCATTTCAAAATAGTGCAAGGACAGACTCGATATAACCGCATCAAAGGACTTGTCCGCAAAAGGAAACGGATACCGTGTGTCATGCAAGACAAGGTTCGCTTCCGGCAGCCTATCCCTGACAAGGGCAAATGCCGCTTCCGAGAAGTCGGTGGCGGTCACTTGATAACCATGTTCCACAAGAACCCGCGTATCGCTTCCGCTTCCGCAGCCGATTTCGAGAACCAGCTTACCATGCATCTCATTAAGATACAGTTCGTACCTCCGCAGCCAGGATGAAGCATTCTCAAATCCTTCCCCTTGTATCCGATTAAACACTTGATTCCAGTAAGCTTGCGGAGTTATGGATTTCAATTCGGACGTCCTCCCCTGTTCTGTATATAAATAACATTACTGAAAGACAGTGATATTTTCAATGAGCTTAAATGAAAACAGCCGCTCCCCATGGAGGGAAGCGGCTGCGCAGCATGGCTTTCTTTTGCAGCAGTAATGATATTCTGGATGTTAATTCACTTTAATGTATACCCGGTAGAGAATTTGAGCGGTTTCCGCTCTTGTTGCGGTACCGGTCGGGTTCAAGCCCGAACCGCTTCCTTGTACGATTCCGGCGTTAACCATGGCCGCTACGGCCTCCTTCGCGTATGAGGCGATCATGGATTGGTCCCGGAACCCGTTAAGATCAGCTGCCGTGCCCGAAAGTTTCAGGCTGCCCGTTGCTTCCAAGGCACGCATTAACAGCACCATCATATCCTGTCTGGATAAGGTCTCTTTCGGATTAAACTTCCCTTCCCCCGCTCCATTTGCGATGCCTAGTTGCTTGACAATGCCTAAAGCCTCATAGTAATAATCGGTGGCGCGGACATCGCTGAAGTTGGAATTGAAATCGGCTTTCAGATCGAGCATTCGAACCAGCAGCACCATGAAATCGGCTCTTGTCACAGGCTTCGCCGGTTCAAATGAGGTGTCCGAGGAGCCCTGGATGATTCCCTTTTCTGCAAGCACTCCGATGGCCTCCTTCGCCCAATCGTACTTCACGCCCACATCTTTGAACGGAACCTCAGCCGAAGCAGCTGGTGACGGTGCAACAGGTGTCGCAGTTGGCGTTGGCGTTGGTGTCGGCGTCGCAGTTGGCGTTGCTGTTGGCGTCGGTGTCGGTGCTTCACTCGGTGTCGGTGCTGGTGCCTCACTCGGCGTTGGTGTCGGTGTCTCGCTCGGCGTCGTCGTCGGCGTTGGTGTCGGTTCTTCGCTCGGCGTCGGCGTTGGCGTTGGCGTCGGTGTTGGCGTTGGCGTTGGCGTCGGTGTCGGCGTTGGTGTCGGTACCTCCGTGACTTCACCTGCAGTGAAGCCCCAAATGTCGGAACGGGCCGAGCCGCTGTTCGCGTCCTGGGCAACGGCATACCATTGATAGTAGCCGCCCGTCTTCAAGCCGTTCCAATGGATGCTCGCATTGCTTCCGCTGGCGACATCACTTTGTTCGCCAAGCTTCTCTCCAGTGTACACCTTCACTCCGAAATAGTCGGTGGCTACCCGTTTCTTCATCGGCTGAAGGTCCACATCCAGATCGAATTCATCCTTGCCCGGATACGCAGCCGGATCATAGTAGTTATAATCGTCCAGATATGGCGAGTAGGTCTTCACATGAATCTTGTTATTCTTGAGATCGAATTGCAGGAGACGAATGTAGCCGAGGCCGCCTTTTTCGGCTCCTTGATAGTCAGCAAGCATTTGGTACACCTGGCGGTCCGGCACGCCGTCGCCGTTATCGTCAATCGGGTCGATCAGTTCTTCGGCGTCGTGATAATGACCGCTCAGCACGGCAATGACATTCGGGTTAGGCACAACGACGCGTTCATAAATTTTGTCCGCAATCGGAGCGCGGTTCCCGGATACAAGCAAATACTCATGGAAATTGAGGATCGCCTTGCGGTCCGGGTACATTTTTACCACATCGTTCACCCACTGGATGTCTTCGTCGCGAATATCCCAGCCCATATAGACCACGACAAAATCATTGCCGCCTGCGGAAATCAGATCGTAATGCCCTCTGTTATTGAGATAGGAACCGCCAAACGTCGGCTGGCTCTTGAAGCGCTGCTCCCCAAAATATTGATAGAACTTGGTATAGTCGGAACTCTGATGCGACACGTCATGGTTGCCCGCAAGCACGCCATAAGGAATTTTGGCATCCTCCAGCACCTTCATGTCCTTGTCGGCTTCCTGCCATTGGTATTCCTTATCGGCCTCGTCAACGACGTCGCCGGTATGAATGACATATTTGATGTTCATGTCATCCTTATGGTCCACAATCCACTGCACATTGCCTTCATAAATTTCCGGATAGCTTTCCGAGTAATACTGCGTATCCGACATCCAGACGAAGCTGAAATCGTAAGGGTCCTGGCTAACCGGAATCTGGTCCTGAACGATGACATGAAAGGTTCCGTCAACGGCATAATCGCCGGCCTGCACCTCAGCGGTCAAGGCAAAATCCTCTTTTCCCGCAACCCGTCCGTCCAGCTTCTTCCACGCATTCGATACCGGGCTCCAGGCGTACATGCTGACCTGGCGTCCCTCCAGCGATTTCCCCTGCCAATCGATCTCCACCGAATCGGTCGCTTTGACCGAAGGATCAAGCTTGACTTCAAACCGGTGATACGGGAATTTCTCGTCCGAATCATTGTTCAGATATTGCCCGTCCGCGGTGCCGATCAGGCTGTATTCTTCCTGCGTTAAGCCCTGCTCGCCTTCCGGCTTCAGCTGTCCCGGAGGCTCCACGTCCGATGCGTTCTTGTAAGCGGCGAATCCCGTACGATGCGCGCCATCGAAGAGATAGCCTTTATAGAAGCTCACCTTCAGCGAATCGTTCGTCGGGTCCTGCACCTTCACCGTCAGGTCACCTGCGGCGCCGGACTGCTCACTCACAGGAGATACAAGCTCCGGCATCAGCGGATTTTCATTCGGCACCTTGAAGGTAATGGTCTTGTCTGCGACATTGCCGATTTTGTCGGCCGCCTTGATGGTCAAGGTGTGATTGCCCGGCTTCAGTTTGGACGAAGAAGTGGCATAGGGCAGTTCGATCTTCTCACCGTCCAGAGCCGCTTCCGTGGATTCGACGCCCGCAAGGGCATCCGTAATTTCGGCATTCAGCGCAAATTCGCCGCGATATGTCTTACCGTCCTCGACGCTCGGAATAATGGCCGGAGCGGTGTTGTCTACCGTAAAATGGGCCGTCTTGTGCCCATATTCCGAGCTCTGCACGGTGACTTGGTGCGCGCCATCCGGCAGCTTGGTTGTATCCAGGTCATAGGCCTTGGATTTCAGCTGCCCGTCCGGCAGATTGAAATGAAAATCCACCGCCGGGAATCTGCCCGCGCTGTCCCCCATTTTGATCTCCTTCGCCGGATTCGCGTAGGCTGGATCATAGGTAGCGGTGCCGTCTGCAAAAACAAGCCGGATATTTTTCACGGTAAAATCGTCTTTATTCTCTTCCGGACGATCGTCGAACGGCGAGGATTTCGTTCCCGCGCGGACCGAGATCACATTGTCGCCCGCCTTCAGCCGGGTAGCAGCAATCGGCACGGAAAGCGTCATATAGGTGTTGATCGGGTCCATAAACGTATATAAAATTTCATCGCCGATCGTTACACCGTTCTTGAAATAATAGTTGACCGAATTGGCGTCAAAAGCAAAGAACGTGTCCTGCTCGACTGCATGATACGTTCCGCTGGTCAGCGGCTTGCCGTCGATGTCAAGCTGCAGGGTATCCGGCCCGGCCTGCTCCGCTGTTCCTTTAACCGTCCTTGTTCCGCGAATCAAATCGCCGTCCTTGATATTGAGGCGAAGCACGCTGCGGTCCGGTCCGCCGGTAATCTGGACGGTGTAAATATCCGAAATGACCTCATGCGTTCCGTCCGATACCACGTAGTAGTATTGTACGGAAGATTTGCCGATCAGATCCGGTGAATAGAGAGTAAAATGATACATCGTGTCATTGTAATCCACGTACAGGTAGCGGCTGGAATAGTCACTTTGCTGATCGGTCTTATAATACAGCTTCACCGATTTGACGCTTTGATCGTCCTGTGCGTCGCCCATGATCGCCAGGTTCTGCGACTGGTCGATACTGCTGTTGCCCGTCATATCCACAATCGTCGGCGGCTCGGTGTCATCCGCTGCCGATACCGGCTCTTCAGGCACCTGAGCCGGACTGACGCTGCCCGGCGACGCGTTCTCAACACCGGAACTCAGCTTAATCATTGTATTGCTGCCGTTGGCCGGATACTTATACTGAATGCCCTTGTTCTCGGCCGTTTCATTGGTCAAAGACCCGTCGTAGTACGCGGCGGAAATGTCCGCATGCGTGTTGGTGCCGATCGCTACGCCGCGCTTGGAGCCATTGGCCATACCGTCCGAATAGATTTTGAAGATATCCTGATTTTCTACAAGATTGGTATGGAAATTCGCGTTGAAGTCGGCAACCGTCTTACTGCCATTGCCGTTGTTAATGACCCAGAAGACAAGCGTCTTGCCGGGGCCAATCATCATGTCCTCCCGGTCGGTCGGCCAGACGAGATCCGCATCCGGTCCCGAGTCCGTGTACCGGTAATAGATTTTGTAATCCTTCAGATTAATGGCCTTATCGGTATTGTTGTAAATTTCGATAAATTCGTACCCGTCCGCTCCATTGACATTGGTTGTATTTGGAGCAAGCTCGGTTACCAGCAGCGGCGGAACCTTGGACGGTTCGAAATCGGGCAGGTTCACCTGGACCGTATAGACATCCGTCGTCACTGTATTGGTGCTATCTTTGGCCTCGATGTAATACTGGAAGGATGCCTCTTTCAGTTCCGCTCGCGGAATATCCGCCAGATAGGAACTGCCTGCCGTTACGTTCATAGGGGCGTCTGTGAACACGGTTTGCGAGCCTGTCTTGAAATACACGGCCGCCGTCACCGAATCCGCCATGCCTTCATCGCTTTCCTTGTTCGTAATTTGCGCGGTGATTTGCAGATTGACATTGGTTTCGGCATGAGTCACCGGCGTATGGTTAATAACAGGCGGTTCGTTCGTGCCCTCTTCCGGCAGCGAAACAGGGCGCTTCGGCACCTGGTTCGCGTCTGGCGTTCCCGGCGTCGCCGCCTTCGTGCCCGCGCTGTCCAGAATCATCGCCGTGGTGCCGTCATCCGGATATTTATAAAAAAGCGGCTTGTCCGCGATGTTTTTAACTTCGGCTTCATAATGGGCGGATATGATTTCCCGATCGTCTCCGCCGCGGATCGCGAGGCTTCTTGCTCCCCCATTCGCCATACCGCCGCTGCTTATTTTGAACAAATTGGTGCCGAGCGTCAGATTTACTCCGAAATGGCTGTTGAAATCCGCAGCCCCTTTATCGTCGTTAGAGCCGTTCGAGATCCACAATACCGCCGATTGCTGCGACGGAATAAGGATATCCCCTGTCGCCCAGCGCGTTTCGGTGTTCGGCGTCGTATTCGTATAGCGGTACATCAGCTTGTAATCATTCAAATTGATGGTCCGGTCCGAGTTGTTGTAGAGCTCGATGAATTCATAGCCGTTGGCTGTCACGGAACCGTAGGTCAGGTTCGCCGAGTTCGGATTCAGCTCGGTAATTAAAATTGGAGGAATGTAATTGTAATCGAAGCTTGGGCGAATGTTAACCGCACTCACATCGGTATCCTTCGTGACCCATCCGTCATTAGCCTCTATGTAATACTGCAGCCTGTCCTCCGTCAGCCGTTCCTTTGGAATCACAGCCTCAAAAGCAATTTTGTTCTCCGCCGATCTCTCCGCGTTGATGCTCATCGGCAGCCGGGTAAACGCAGCCTCGGAGTCCAGCTTGTAGTATACGGCTGCGGTTACGTTCATCGGGTCGCCATATACATTCGCTGTAACGTCAGCCGCCAGCTGCAATTCGCTGTCGTCGATCGCTTCCGTAACGGGGACGTGCCGAATGGCTAGCGTTATGCCGGATTCGCCGGATGGTTGTTCCGGCAGAAATTGGCTTTCAACCGTTCCCGGCGTCGCTACGTGTACACCTGCCGCATAATCGCCGGACGTCACCATCTGCATGGCCGTACTTCCGCCCGTCGGATAGGCATAAAAGATGCCTTTGTTCGGATTGGTCTGGTCACCGTTTTGGTAGGAAGCTGACACGACAATATTTCCGCTGCCATCCTTAAAAATAAAATCCCGCGGGGCGCTATTGTGCATGCCATTTCCGCCCGAAACACGGAACAGGTTCACACCTTCGGTCAGCGAGGTACCGTAATTGCCGTTAAAATCGGCGGCCGTCAAGGCCGTATTGTCGTTATTCATAATCCATAGCACAACCGCTTGTTGGGGTTCGATTACCGGATCATCAGCTGAAGAAGCCAACGGCCAGATCGCATCAACATCTCCGCCGGAATTAACATAGTGGTAATGCAAGCTGTAGTCTTTTAACGAAACCGGCTGGCTTGAATTGTTATAGACCTCAATGAATTCATAAGCGTCGACAGCATTCCCTAACGCATTCGTGATATTCGAACTGTCCGGCGTAATCTCCGTAATCAACAGCTTGGGAATATTTGTGGAATCGATTCCCTCACCTAACGTATTGGCACTCGCCATGCCCGCACCGTATGGCGCCAGCAAGCCGGTCAGCAAGCCGGCAATTGAAGCATGTAACGCCAGCTTTTTAAGCATTCTTCTTTTCAATGGCTCTGCATCTCCGTTCCCAGTATTAGTTTATTAATTTCCTTAAATATCTAAATCTTAAATTAACAATATAGTGTAAAAGGTCTGTTACCCTCGCATCATCCCGCTGTAAATTTTTATTTACATAATCTTCCGTTTCCTTTTTTCATATGCGTTTAACATTATCCCAATACCCAAATAACATAGCCTGTTCAGAATAGTAACTGTTCGGATTCATGATCAGCGTCCCCTGCAATCTCCAGACCTCATAAGCTGAACATTATTACACTAAGGGAGAGATGAGTTTTGAGAACGGTAAAAAAGGGTTTGATTTTCTCCGCTCTGGCAGCCATGCTCGTATTCAGCGGATGCTCGGATAAAGGACAGGCTTCGCAGGCGCAAAGCGGCAGCGGAAACGGAGGAAATTTTTCCGGGAAGCTTTCCTTCTATACTTCACAGCCTGAGGAAGATGCGACCAAGCTCGCGGCAGCCTTCAATCAAAAATACCCGGGTGTCGACGTCGCAATCTTTCGTTCGGGGACCGAGGAAGTGACGGCCAAGCTTCAAGCGGAGAAGCAGGCCGGCCAGATTCAGGCGGATGTGCTGCTGCTCGCCGATTCGGTAACCTTTGAGAGCTTGAAAAAACAGGAGCTCCTGCAGGCCTACAAATCCCCGGAGCTCGGGGAAATTCCTGCCGAACTGGCCGACCCGGACGGGATGTACACGGGTACGAAGGTCATGGCGACCGTGCTTGCGACCAACACCCAGAAGGTAAAGACCGTCCCGGCGTCTTGGAAAGTGCTGACGGAGGCCGCTTCCAAGGACGCCGGCATTATGCCCAGTCCGCTGTATTCGGGAGCGGCGGCCTACAATATCGGCGTATTGATCCGTACGGACGGCTTCGGATGGGAATTCCTGCAGGCTGTGAAGGATAACGGGATGGCGGTCATCAAGGGGAACGGAGCCGTGATGAAGGCAGTCGCCAGCGGGGAAAAATCCTACGGTATGGTCGTCGACTACATGGTTGCCCGCGAAAAAGCGAAAGGCTCGCCTGTGGAACTGACCTATCCTGAGGAGGGCGTGCCGATTATTACCGAGCCGATTGGCATCATGAAGGATGCGAAAAATACGGCGGCAGCACAGGCGTTTGTCGATTTTGTCCTCTCCGAAGACGGACAGAAGCTTGCCGCAGAGATTGGCTATTCGCCGGTCCGCAAGGGAATTTCGGCTCCGGAAGGACTGAAAAGCATCTCGGAAATGAAGATACTTTCCGGAGATCTTGCCAAGCTGACCGATGAGCGCGAAGGTGATAAACAGAAATTTATTGACGTGTTCGGCCAATAGAGGAATGGAGTCTGTTGATATGAGCGAAATACAGCCGCATTCCGTATCCGTACAGCACAAAGGTAAGGATCATTCGATCCTTCCCCAGTTTGTTCGCAGGTTCCGGGGCGGCTGGGCGGCTAGACTTCTGGGAGTACCTGCCGTTCTGCTGCTTTTTGTATTCCCTGTCGCCAAATTAGTATGGCTGAGCTTTCAGAGCGATGCCGGCATTACACTTGCGCATTACCGCGAGCTGATCCATCAGGAGCGGTTTTGGATCACGCTGCAGAGTACCGTTACCGTCGTTTTCGGCTCCACCGCGCTTTCTCTGCTGCTCGGAACCTTGTTCGCGTGGTTCGTCGCCTATACCGATATCGGGCGAAAAAGAATGCTCCATCCGGCCATTTTACTTTGTTTTATTTTGCCCTCGTATGTACTGACCCTGTCGTGGTCTTCTTTCATGGGGCCGCAGGGCTGGGTTTCCCAGCTTCTGCAATGGATTAACCCCGGACTTACTCCTTGGAGCATGTACAGTATGGGCGGGATTATTTTCGTGATGGGAATTCATCATTTCCCGCTGGTCTATATGTTAACGCTGGACGTGTTCCGAAAAATCCCGCGTGATCTCGAATGGGCCGCTCGGGCCGGAGGGATGGGAAAATTCAAAACATTCTGCCGGATTACGCTGCCTTTGGCGCTTCCGGGGATAACCGCCGGGGGGCTTCTGGTGTTTCTTGCATCGCTGGACAATTTTGGCATTCCGGCCTTTCTGGGAACTCCGGTGAATATCTCCGTCCTCAGTACACTGATTTATGAAGAAATCGTCGGGTTTGGACCATCCGCCTTCGCCAGAGGCGCTTCCCTGTCCGTTCTGCTCGGGACAGCCGCCGTGCTGGGAAGCTTGCTTCAATGGTTGCTGCTCCGCAAAAGTCATGCGCCGGATGCGGTTCAGCCGGACTCCGTTCCGCGCTATTCCTTGGGAAGGCTCAGGAAGCCGGTGTCAGCCGCGTTATGGGCGTTTCTGCTGCTGATTACGGCGGTTCCTGTGTCCTCCATGATATCCCTGTCGTTAAAGAGAGCCTACGGCCTCGGCCTGACGGCTTCGAATCTGACTTTTGATAACTACCGTTACATTCTGTTTGAGAATCCGCGGGTGTGGACATCCATCCAAAATAGTCTCATACTCTCGCTTGTTACCATGCTGGTCTGTCTCGCGGCCGGTTCCCTGTTCGCCTATCTTCGCGTCCGCAAGCCGTCTCCCTGGACTAAAGCCGCCGAAATTGCCGCATCCGTTCCCTACACGCTGCCGGGCATCGTGTTCGCCCTGTCGATGATTCTCGTCTGGATGGAGCCCATCCCCGGCTGGAATCCCGGCATCTACGGCACGATGTCGATCTTGTTCATCGCTTATATCTGCAGATTCCTTATTCTGCAAATTCGTTCGGGCGTGACCGCGTTTATGCAGATTGATGCTTCCATAGAGGAGGCGGCGCGGGTATCCGGTGCGGGCATCCGGCGACGATGGACAGCGGTTCTGCTGCCGCTCGTCCTGCCGGGACTACTGACCGGAGGAATCCTGGTCTTTCTCATGTCGCTTACGGAGCTGACGGTATCGGCGCTGCTGTACGCATCCGGCTCCCAGACGATCGGTGTCACCATTTTCAGCTTCGAGCAGGCAGGGGATACCCTGTATTCTACCGCACTGTCCAGTCTGATCGTCGCCCTCATCGGGGCGGGGGGAGCGGCGCTGCTGCTCATCCGCAAATGGACTTCACGCCAAGGAGGTGGCAATCATGAGTATTGAAATGCATGCAGTCTGCAAATCGTTTGGCCGCTTCGACGCGCTCCGTTCCATCGACCTGACGATTGGCGGCGGCGAGTTCGTGGCGATTCTCGGACCCTCCGGCTGCGGAAAAACAACCCTTCTGCGCATGCTGGCCGGATTTGAGCAGCCCACGTCCGGGCGAATCCTCATCGACGGCCGGGTTGTCGCCGGCAGCGGCGTCCTGGTGCCCCCGGAGAAAAGAAGGATTGGCATGGTCTTCCAATCCTTCGCCTTATGGCCTCATATGAACGTAGCAGAGCACATCCGCTTTCCGATTCGCGCGCATAAAGAAACGCCCGCGCATATCAAGCGGAAGGAGCGGGAACGCATAGACCAGGTGCTTGACCTCGTAGGCCTTGCCCCGTTCGCAACCCGTATGCCGCATGAGCTGTCGGGCGGACAGAAGCAGCGGGTATCCATCGCACGCGCCATTGCTTCGGAGCCTTCGCTTCTGCTCATGGACGAACCGCTCAGCAGCCTGGATGCCATGCTCCGCATGGACTTGCGCCGCGAAATCCAGAAGGTTCACCGCGAGACCTCCTCGTCGGTCGTTTATGTTACCCATGATCAGGGCGAGGCCTTGGCGATGGCCGACCGCATCGTCGTCATGAAGGACGGCAAGATCGAGCAGGTTGGCACCCCGTCTGAGGTGTATTTGCATCCGCAGACTATTTTTGTCGCCCAATTCGTTTCGAAAGCCAATCTCGTCAAAGGCCGCTGGATCAACAACCGATTTATTCCGGAGAACAGCACCGATACCTCCTGGCCTTGTGAGGGCACGGGCAGCAGCTTCAAGCTCAACCGGATTTATCCGGTCCGGCCCGATCAATTTCATATATCATCGGAAGGTCAAGCCGGAATAAGCGGAGAAATCGTCAATGTCCAGTTCCAGGGCCGCGAGTATCACTACCATATCCGCAGCGGCTCCGATCATCTGGAGGCTGTCTCCTCCCAGCCGTTCCGGCTGCACGATAAAGTGACGTTAAGCCTCAAACCGCACGCCCTGTAAGGCGGAAAAGCAGCAGTGCCCCTAGCCAGGAGGCTAAGGATAACCTCGCCCGCCGAAGCCATCCCCGGTCAATTACAGCAAAGAACCCGGACACGATCTGTCCGGGTTCTTCTATTTTTCACGGCTTCCTTCAACTCGCTTTTTGAGCGCTTACATTCTTCACAAGAAGCAGCTTGCTGCCGGACAAGGTAAAGATTGAAATCAAGGTGAAGATCAGCGCAATGGAACCAAGCAGCAAGTATGCGCTTTTAAATCCAACCGTATCGTACATATTACCCGCGATGGTCGACAGGAAGATCGCTCCGACCTGCTTTGAAAACTGGAAGCCGATCAGATAGATCGTCGCGGACAATCTCATATCGAAATTCGCCGATATGTACTTGAAGATGGCCACCAGCAGAATCGGAACTTCAATGGCATGCATTAATTTCACCAGGCTGATAGCGACCGCTCCGTCGGCCAGACTTGATCCCACCATCCGCAAGGACATAATGAAGCCGGCGTAGAGCAGCGCGTTCTTCGCTCCGATTTTGTTGATAATAAACGGTGCCAGTATCATTACAATCGCTTCCAGGAAGATTTGGAAGGTGACGAGATTGCCAAAGACCTGCGTTCCCTTCTCCGGCGTGGAGAAGAAATGGGTAAAGTAAACGGCAAACTGCTGATCGTAAACATCGTAAATGCACCCAACTCCAAGAACATACAGCATGAGCATCCAGAACTTTCGATTCTTAAAAAGGGCTATCGTTGAGCCTTTAGGAAGAGCCTCCGCTTTCTCCGTATGAACGGCTTGGGGTTCGGCTTTGCCCGTCTTGGCGAAGGAGAACACAACAGCCAGCAGCAGCGCCATGCCTGTGCCGATCCAGAAGACGAGATCCGGGTTGGTATTGAACAAATGCCCTGTCACAAAGGTGCTTGCCGCAGCGCCAATGTTCCCGAATACCCGGACCCGTCCGTATTCAAACCCGTTCAGATGACTGATTCTCTCGATATAAGCTTCGATCGCACCGACGCCGCCATTGAAAATGGCTCCCAGGTAAGCGCCGCCAATTACAGCCGCCAGAATGATATTCGTCTTCAGCAAAGCCGGAAACAGGTAAACAAAGAACGGTCCGATGAATACCAGCAGTCCAATAAACAGCCAGAGCAGGTTCTTCTTGAGTCCAAGCTTATCCGATATAACTCCGAAAAAAGGCTGAAAGCACATCGCCGCGATCGATATGGCGGAAAAGATAATTCCCGTCTTGGTGGAATTGAGTCCGCCCTCCTGGGTCAGCCATAAAGACAAAAACATGGTACAAGCAGCCCAAATGAAGAAGTAAAGCATAAAGAAAACTCCAAAAATCCAATAATTTCTGTTAAGCGTTCTCAATTCATTCTCCTCCTTAAATTCTTTCTTTTAAGCACCAAGTAAACCGCTTTCTAAAAGTTAACTAGTTAATTAGACGATTAATTTACTAAACTGAGTATAGCAAAGATAACGCATACATTCAATAGAATAATTGGATTTCCCCCATTTTCTATTAGATAATTATGATTTTATTGACAATAAAGCGAATAACCACGAAAACAAGCAGTTAAACCATAATGTTTACTAGTTTATTAACTAAATAACCCAGTTCGATGGCAGTGAAACAGCCTCTCCCGCAAAAGGGAAAGGCTGCAGTATGATTGCGTTATGAAATTTAAGCTTTAGTAAAATACCAAACGTAACTGTGGAAATCCCGCTCTGCCTCCGCCGGAACACTCAGCCCGACATAAGCAAGCTCGTCCCCGCCGTAGATCTCATCCGTGCCGACCAGCCGGTATTTCTTCGTCACGTCGATTCCGTGCAGCTTCAGGTATTTTAACGGGGCCGCCGGTTCGGCCACCACATTGAAGAAGAAGGCCATGACTTCTTTCTTCTCCTTGTCCGTGAACAGCCATGCGGTTTCGTTGCCCTCAAACGGGCTTAGCAGGCGGTAGAAATCGCCGAATTGAATGAGGCTTCGGATCTCCTTGTACTTGGCTACCTGCTGTTTGACCGTCTCTTTTTCCTCATTCGTCAGCTTGGTTAAATCGAGCTCATAGCCCAGGTTGCCGGACATGGCTACATCGCCCCGCATCTCCATTGAAGTAATCCGGTGAACCTGGTGATTCGGAACCGCGGATACATGGGAGCCCATCGTAATAATCGGGTAGACGAGGCTTGTGCCGTACTGGATTTTCAACCTCGAAACCGCGTCTGTGTTATCGCTTGTCCACGTCTGCGGCATGTAGTAGAGGATACCCGGATCGAATCTTCCCCCGCCGCCTGAGCAGCTCTCAAAGAGCACTTCAGGAAAAGAAGAGGTGATCGTATCCATCACTTTATACAGGCCAAGCATGTAACGGTGCGCCGTTTCCCGCTGTCTGTCCGCCGGCAGAATTGCTGAGCCGATCTCGGTCATATGGCGGTTCATATCCCACTTCACGTAAGATACCGGAACCGTCTCCAGAATCGCGCTGACCCTCTTGGTAATTTCTTCACATACATCTTCCCGGGAAAAATCCAGGACAAGCTGATTGCGGCTCTCCGACCTTGGACGATTCGGCACATGCAGGCACCAGTCCGGATGCTCGCGGTACAAATCGCTGTCCACCGAGATCATTTCCGGCTCGAACCAGAGCCCGAACTGCAGCCCCATTTCATTGACCCGTTCCGCCAAATGGTCCAGCCCGTCCGGCAGCTTCTCGCGGTCCACGAACCAGTCGCCGAGCGAGGACTTGTCGCCGTTTCTTTTCTCAAACCAGCCGTCATCAAGGACAAACAGCTCAATTCCGAGCTCCCGACCGACGCTTGCAATATCGAGTATTTTCTCCGCGTTGAAATCGAAATAGGTCGCTTCCCAGTTGTTGACCAATATCGGCCGCTCCTTGTCGCGGTAGCTTCCTCTTGTCAGCCGTGTGCGGTATAAATCATGGAAGGTTCTCGACATCTCCCCAAGGCCCACCGATGAGTAGACCATAACCGCCTCGGGCGCCTGGAATTCTTCGCCGGGATCAAGCTTCCAGCTAAAGTCGAAGGGATTGATCCCCATCGTCACTCTGGTATTGCGGAATTGATCCACCTCGGCCTGAGCCAGGAAATTTCCGCTGTACACAAAGTTAAAAGCATAAACCTCGCCGTACGTTTCAGTTGTTCCGGGTCGCAGCAGGGCGATGAACGGGTTGTGCTGGTGGCTGCTGGCGCCCCGTGCGCTTTCAACGGACTGGACTCCGTGTCTGAGCGGCTGTCTGGCGATATGTCTTTCTTTCACATGTGCTCCATACAGATGAAGGAAATCGAAGTCGGCATCCTGAAAATCGACGCTCAGGCTCAAGGCTCTCAGCAGCTTCAGGGACTCGGACCCTTTATTCGCGAACCGGACAGACCGGGTAATCACATTGAACTGTTCAAACACGGTATAGCTTAGCAGCACCTCTAGTCCGGTGACTTGATCTTCCATGACGATCTCAAGCGTTTCCGCTTCCCGTTCATCCTCTACATAAACCGCCGGAAGGCCTGTTAGGCCCGGTTTGCCTTTAACAATGGTATGCGACCGGTAGCGCAAATCAGAGACCGTCGATCCGTTCTCCAGTTGAACCTGATAGGCGGGCTTGCGGTAATCGGTATTTCCGTACTGCGGGTATTCCTGCGGAAGCGTGTCGAGCGAGAAGGCGCGGTCCTCTTTGTAGTTGTAGGGATTTCCGGAAAATCCCCGGTCCAGCAGCTGAATCTTGTTGGTATGATGGTATGCGGCGATTCGTCTTCCCCAATACAGGTGCAGCAGGTATTCATCCCGGACAATGCCGATCACATAGCTGGTGTCTTTGGCTTGCAAATGAAAGAGTCGGTTCTCTGCATCAAAATGTACTCCCATTGAGAAGATCACTCCTACTTTGATTTTTATTATAATAAAGGCCCGCTGCTTTCTCTCACGACGAGTTCCGTCGGCAAAATGACCTTGAGCGGCAGCTCCCTGCCGTTCTTCATCCGGTCAACCAGCAGCTTGACTGCGGTCCTCCCCATCTCTTCCGTATGCACCTTGACCGTAGACAGCGTCGGATTCAAAAAGGCGGAAGCCTCGATATCGTCAAAGCTGAAAATGGAAATATCGCCGGGAACCTTCAGGCCCGCCTCATGCAGCGCCTTCATCGCGCCGATTGCCATCGGGTCGCTGGCCACCACAACCGCGCTCGGAAAAGACGGCTTGCCAATCAGCTGTTTCATCAGCGTATATCCGCTCAGCGGGCCGAATTCCCCTACCAGAACGTTGTCCGCTTCAAAAAGCCCTTTCTCCTTCATCCTTCTCTCAAAGGTGCTCAGCCGGACGTCTTCTTTCTCAATTGATCTTCCGTTATGAATGCTTCGGATTAAACCTTTGCCGCCGATGTACGCAATCCGGCTGTGGCCTTTACTGAACAGGTGGTCCAAAATCTTGAGAGTAGCGGTTTCAAAATCGGAAATCACCACATCCGCATTGACTTCCTCGGGTACAAAATCCACAAATACAATATTGGGGTTGTGGCTGTACACACCCTTCAGTTCCTCGCTGTTGACATCGCCCAGAACGATAAGGCCGTCAAGCTCATTCATGCTGCCCGATGAAAACTGGCTTTTACCGATATGGAAGACGGTAGCGATCTTAACCGAATACTGATCGCATAAGCTCTCCACGCCCTGTCTGATGGACATGAAGTAAGGATCGATGGCTTCATCATTCGTCAACACGAGGCCGATGCTGAAGGAGCCTTGTTCCTGAAACGCTTTGGTCTTCTTTCTTCTTCCGGGCTTGTAGTTCAATTCATTGACCACTTCCAGAACTCTTCTCCTCGTTTCGCCCGAAACCGAAAGGGAGGGATCATTGTTCAATATCCGGGATACCGTGGCCGTTGAGACATTGGCTGACTCGGCAACGTCCTTAATTCTTGCCATCTGCTCATCACTCCCACTGATTTAACTAATATTTTTACTTAATAACTAGTAAACTTTATGGTAACAATATACCAAAGAAATCGTTTTCAATCAATATATTTATCGCAGAAAAAAACCCGAGTCCGCCCGGTTAAGGCTTACTCGGATTGTCGTGCCGTTCCCCTTATCCCATTCATTTGAGTCCAAACTCATTTTTCAGTGTCTGCGTCATGACATCAACAGGAGCCTCGACGCCGGTCCACAAGGTAAAATTAAGCGCCCCCTGATTAACGAGCATGCCCAGTCCGTTAATGGTCTTCGCCCCGCGCCGCCCCGCCTCCCACAAGAACAAGGTGTGAGGATCGTTAAAGATCACGTCGCTGACCGTCATTTCAGGCTTGATCGTATCGTAGTCCACATCGGGCTTGTCATTGACGTTCGGATACAGCCCTACCGAAGTGGCGTTGATCAAGATATCGGTGTCCGCCGGCACTTTAAGCTTCGTATCCCATGGGAGAAACGAAGCGTCCGCGCCGGTGCGCTCATTGATGAGCCCCGCCAGCTCTGTTCCGCGCTCGGCGTCGCGATTGGCGATGTTCACCTTGGCCGCGCCGGCCAGCGCGCATTCCACGCTAATGGCCCGCGCCGCGCCGCCCGCCCCGAGCACCGTGACCGCCTTCCCCTCAACCGAAATTCCCTCGCCCCGAAGAGAAGTCAGGAAGCCCTTGCCGTCGGTATTCTCTCCCCACAGCTTGCCGTCCTTGTTCACCACCATATTGACGGCGCCAATCAATTCCGCCGCTTCCGACAGCTCATCCAGATAGCGAAGCACCTCGACCTTGTGGGGAATGGTCAGGTTGATTCCGCGCATGTTAAAGGCGCGCACCGCCTTCATGGCATCCTCCAGGTCGCCCTCGTTTACCTTGATCGTCAAATACCGGTAGTCAAGACCTTTCGCCTGAAAAGCAGCTTCCTCCATGACTCCGGTAGGGTTCTCGTCAATCGGGCAGCCGAAGGCCCCGACAAGCTCCGAACGGTAATTCTTTCCCATCTGTTCACTTCCTCCTTCATTTAAGGCGTAAATCCGGCGGTCACCTTTCCAATCATGCCGCTCTGTGTCGCTTCATCGGTCGTATACTTCACTGCGGCTTTCGCTGTTGTCCGTTTTTTGCCGACCGCAATCGTTCCCTCGTACAAGATCCGGTTCTCCCAGCGCGTCGTTCCCTCCACGTAGAACCGGTAATTCCCTGCGGGAACGGGCTGTCCTTTCCGGTCCTTACAGTCCCAGGCGAACTTCAGCGGACCGCTGGAAAGCGTCGCTCCCGAGAACGCGTCCACCTCTTCCGGTGAAGCCTTCGAAAGCCCCGAATGCTTCACCCAGGTCGGAATGGCCTCCGGCCGCAGCTTGTACCCGCCGGTAGAGATAAACCGGGTGGCATAAAGCGTCGTGACATATCGGCCTTTGCCGTCCTCAATCCATACGGCGAACTGATTGGTCGCGATTCCGTCCTGGCGGACGAAAGGAAAGGAGATTTCCAGCTTCCGTGCCGATCCTCCTGCCTTAGCTGACCCGGCAGCCTGCTGTCCGGCAGCCGAGCGGCTGCCCGTGGAAGCAGCCAGCGATGAGCCAGCCGCCGTCCCCGTCTGTGCATTTGCCTCCCGGCTGCCTGATGCCAGACCGCTCCCTCCGCAAGCCGTCTCCAGCAGCACAAGAAGAAGCACCGGCACAAGCAGCCCGGCACCCTGTATTCTTTTCATGACCAAGTGACTCCTTTCCGCATAAGATAGCCCCACAAAGTGAGGCCGATGCTTCGATGCTTATTCCAAGTACTTCGCGGGGACCCCGAAAACTTTGAACAGGCGTTATTCCCTTTTGCCGTCGAAATCCACCTTCAGCTTGTCCACGTCCAGGGCCGCCCGTATGTGCAGAATATGCTCTCTCATCGCCCGGTAGGCGGCTTCGCTGTCCCGCTGCTCGATGGCACGGACAATGTTGTCGTGATAAGCGACCGATTCCTCGAAGTGGAGCGGGTTCACCGTATATTTCCCGTCAAAAATACGGCGGCTCTGCCCCGCATGGCGAACGGTATCGATGATCTGCAGAAAGAAATTGTTATGAGCGGCGGCGGCGATCCCCAAATGAACCCCGTTGTCGCATTCCAGAACTGCTGCGATATCGGCCTTGTTCTCCGCATACCGGCGGATCGTTTCTTCGTGCCTGCGAATGGCCTCTTTAATTGTGCTTAAATCCTCCTCGGTGCGGTTTCTGGCTGCCAGGCTGGCCGCGTCGGCCTCCAGAAGTACCCTCGCTTCGAAAATCTCCTCGATCAGCGAACGGTCGAACAAGCGGTACGTCCGGATGATTTTGCCGATCACGCCGGGGTTATACTCGCTAACGAACGTGCCTCCGCCCTGGCGGGCTTCCAGAATTCCCAGCGTCGACAACGCGGAAATCGCTTCGCGCAGCGGCACCCGGCTGACGCCCAGCCGTTCCGACAGCTCGCGCTCATTGGTCAGCTTATCGCCGGATTTCAATTCGCCGTTCTCAATTCTTTCCAGAATGTGCTGAATCACGTATTCTCTGATGTTCTGTTTCTCCGCCGGCGGCATAGGGTCTGCTCCTCTGCATACAAAATGGTTATACCAATACTGGTATAACCATTTTAACGCCGCTTTATGGGAGAGGTCAAGGAAGGAAAGAATCTTCCGCATATCTGAATAATCACCGGAAGTTTGTGTATATACCTCTAACTTCCATAATTATATTTAGTATATATAAGATTAAATTGATATATTTTAGACATAATTAGTTCATTGATTTATAGATATCACTCTTATATAATGGTCGCTAATATTAACTAAAACAAATCAAACAATGTTTTAAACACATTGGGAATCAGGGGGAACTGGAATGAAAAACAGGCGAGTCTTATTCACACTGATGCTGTGTATGCTTCTGCTGGCGCTGCCGCTCTACGGCTGCGGGAAGGGAACGAATACGGCGGCGAGCAATACCCAGGCCACGGAACAGCCGTCCGCTCCACCCGCCGAACCGGCGACATATACCATTGTTGATCAATTGGGACGCGCGGTGGAAATACCCAAGAAGGCTGAACGGATCGTTGCCCTTCAGCATCACACGCTCGATATTATGCTTGAGCTTCATGCCCAGGGCAAGCTTGTTGGCGTATTAAGCGATTGGGAGAGTCTGCTCGGAGGCTATGTGGCCGATGTATATCCGGGAATCAAGGATCTGCCGACTCCGGGAAAAATCTCCGAATTGAACGTGGAGGCTGTCGCGAGCCTTAAGCCGGATGTTGTGTTCGTATCCAACCAGGTTCCGAAGGAGTCGCTGACGCAGCTTGAACAGCTTGGTATCCCTGTTGTAGGAATTACTTTGTACGTGGCGGATAAAGAGCAGGCATCAACCATTCACCCCGATCTTGTCAATCCGGACGAGGCCTATACCGAGGGGCTCAAGCAGGCGATCCAGCTGATCGGCCAAATTACGGGAACTGAAGATAAAGCCGCGGAATTATGGGATTATGTCGTCAGCAACCGGGCCATCGTATCCAAGCATCTAAGCGAAGTGCCGGAGCAGGACCGGATCAAGGTCTATATGGCCAACGAAGACATGTTCACTTACGGCACAGGCAAATATGTCGGTGTAGCCATGGCCAAGGCTGGCGCCCGCAACGTCGCAGAGACGATTAAAGGGTACAAGCAGGTCAACTTGGAACAGGTGGCGAAGTGGAATCCGGAAGTCATCTTTGTGCAGAGCCGCTACGCATCGGTGCTGGATGAAATACGCAGCGACAAAGCCTGGTCCGAAATCGATGCCGTCAAGAATAATAAGCTGATCATCGCACCGGATTATACGAAGCCCTGGGGCAATCCTACGCCGGAATCCATGGCTCTCGGCGAAATTTGGCTGGCCAAAACCTTATACCCCGATGCGTTTAAAGATGTGGATCTGAATGCAATGGTTCAGCATTTCTACCAAACCTTCTACGGCATTGATTTTAAAGAATAGTCATTTAAGGTCACTGCACCCGAAATGTTAGCGCATCTCGCGGCAGTGATTTTATTTTTCGATCAGGAGGGATGACCGGGATGCTCAATATTTCAAAAGATTACGGGACGGGCAGGCGCAGCATTCCAATGCTGGTCTGGCTCATGCTGATTATGCTGCCTGCGGCCATATTTGCCCTTTCCCTTACGATGGGAAAATATGATATAGGCGCTGGTGAAGCCTTTCGGATTCTCTTCCATCCGCTGATTCCGGCCAAACAGACCTGGACGCCACTCGCCGGGAATATGGTATTGCAGGTGCGGCTGCCGCGGATCGCCGCGGCCATGCTGGTCGGTGCGGGGCTGGCGGTATCGGGAGCCGTCTTTCAGGGGATTTTCCGCAATCCGTTGGCCTCGCCCTACACCCTGGGGGTTTCCAACGGGGCCGGGTTCGGCGCCGCCCTGGCTATACTGCTGGTGAATCATACGTTCGCCATTCAGGGATTCGCGCTGATCTTCAGTCTGGCCGCTGTCGGCCTGACCTTTCTGTTTAGCCTCAGGGGCAGGAATTCGAAGGTTACGATGGTGCTTGGCGGCATCATTGTCGGCTCTTTATTTTCCGCGCTGGTCTCGCTTATTAAATTCATTGCCGATCCGTTCGAGAAGCTCCCCACCATCGTCTTCTGGCTTATGGGAAGCCTGTCCGCCGTCAACAGAACTCTGCTGCTCGCCTCATTGCCGTTATTTGCCCTGTCCATCGCTGTAATCTGGCTGTACCGCTGGAGGCTGAATGTACTGAGTCTGGGCGACGAGGAAGCGAAATCCTACGGTGTGGAGGTACGGCGCGACAGAGCTGTCATTATTGTGTGCTGCAGCATTTTGACCGCCGCTGCGGTCAGCATTTCCGGCATCGTCGGCTGGGTGGGGCTGGTTATTCCCCATTTAGGAAGAATGCTCGTCGGGCCTGATTTCAGAAAGCTGATTCCCGCCTGCATATGCCTTGGGTCCTCTTATCTGCTGTTGATCGACGATTTATGCCGATCCCTGACGGCGGTCGAAATCCCTCTCGGAGTGGTGACCGCCATTGTCGGCACCCCTTTATTTGCATACTTTATGCTCAGAGAGAAGGTGAACTGGTAATGAAGATAAGAGCGGAGAATCTGGCGTTTCAGTACAAGCATGGCCGCCCCGTCTTTTCCGATATTTCCTTTGAAGCGGCTTCCCCCGATATCGTCTGCATTCTCGGGCCCAACGGCACTGGGAAAAGCACGCTGTTGAAATGCCTGGTCAATCAGCATAATCCGACTAAGGGGCAAGTGTATTACGATGACAAGCCCGTACACAGCTACAGCGCCAGGCAATTGGCCGCCCGCATCGCATACATCCCGCAATCGCACGCGCCTGCCTTTCCGTTTTCCGTCTTGGATGTGGTCACTATGGGGCGCACCGCCCATTTCCGTTATCTCGGAGCCCCGGGCAAAAAAGACCGGATGATCGCTCTGGAGAACCTGCATTTTCTCGGCATTGACCGCTTGGCCGACAAGCAGTACACCGAAATATCAGGCGGTGAACGCCAACTCGTGATGATAGCGGCCGCATTGACGCAGGAGCCGCAGATTCTGCTGCTCGACGAGCCGACGTCCCATCTGGATTTCGGCAACCAGTTCCGCTTCTTGCAAATCGTAAAGACCTTGAAGCACAAGGGAATCGGCATCATTATGACCTCCCACTTCCCCGATCATGCGCTGGAAGTCGCGGATTATACGGCCGTGATGAACCATGGCGGCCTGGTCCATTTCGGGAAGCCCAATGCGGTGGTTACAGAGAGCAATATGGAGAAACTGTACGATATTCCGGTCAAGATGATCGAGGTATCCGGCAACGGGAGGAAAAGCTGCATCGCCGGGGATTGAAGAAAGGTTGCAAATATAAGTGAATTCATAAAAGGAGTTGAGTATGGTGCAGGAACGAATTAACAACTATTGGACGAATCGGGCCGAGGATTTTAGCGAGCTGCGTCTGCATGACTTTCACAGCGGTCTGCGCGGGAGATATACCGAGATCATCAAGGAGCATCTGCCGAAACTGGATTCGCCGAGAGTGTTGGATCTGGGTACGGGGGCCGGGTTCTTCTCCTTTATCATGAAGGATCTGGGTTGTACGGTGACCGGTATTGATTATTCAAGCGCGATGCTGGCCAAGGCCGAAGCCAATGCCGCCAATCTGGGGTATACCGGGATCGTATTCCGGCAAATGGACGCCCAGGACCTGCTCTTCCCGGATGAGAGCTTTGATTTCATCATCACCCGCAATGTCACCTGGACGCTCCCCGATCCTTACAAGGCGTACAGCGAAATATGCCGCGTGCTTGCTCCCGGAGGCGGGATATTAAATTTTGACGCCAACTACGGTCAAGCCTTCAAGGAGGCCGATGACAGAGGAGAACAGCTGTGCCATCCCACCCAAACCGCCGAACAGCTCAGGGAACGAAATGCCATTGCCAAGTCCTTGTACATCTGTGAGAAGACGCGCCCGCAGTGGGATGCGGAGGTGCTGTTCTCGCTCGGCATGAAATATATCGAGATGGATCTGGATATCATCCGGCGGATCAGAGACGAGGCCAACACCGATGCGAGATACTCCACCATTTCCCGGAGCGTGACCTCCTCGCTGTTCATGATATATGCGCGAAAATAGCAGGCAACTTCACAGTTCTGTTGATCGGCCGCCAGCGGCTCGACGAGCTGTCTGCTTACCTTTTTCTCATCTGCCAAAGTCTCCAGATAAGCATTAAACATACCAATTTTGATATGAAACATATAACAAATATTCATTTTATTTATGTTAGGTTTTATTGTATGATCGGAATCAGACATCAAACGACAATGCTTACTCCACCCGGATAGGGTGACTCGGAATGCGATTTCCTGAAGGAGGAAGAATGATGAGTTTGATTATGGTAGATGAAGACAAATGTGCGAAGTGCGGAATTTGCGTAAACGAGTGTCCGGAACAGGCATTGAAGCTTGGAGAAAATGGTCCGGAAGAAGTTTATCCGCAGAACTGTATTGCCTGCGGCCATTGTGTGGCCGTCTGTCCCAGAGAAGCTATCGACAACGAAAAAACACCTCTTGCCAATCAAGAAAGTTCAAAAAAGCTGCCTAAATTAAGCCCCGAGGAAGCGGAAAACTTCCTTCGCTCCAGACGTTCCATCCGGTCCTATAAAGCCGCTCCCGTTCCAAGAGAAAAGCTGATACAGCTTGTTAATATCGCTCACTATGCCCCTTCGGGAAGCAATCTGCAGGGCGTCTCCTACATAATAATTGACAATAAGGATGTCATAAACCGTGCTGTCGCTATGACCGTCGAAGAATTGGAAAAAGATACCCCGCTCAATAAGGGACGGGATAACTTTTTCAAGCCTTATCATGAGCAAGGGATCGACACGATTTTACGGGGAGCCCCCGCTCTTGTTCTGGCTATTGCTGATGAGAATTTCCCAAGAGGCAGAGAAAACTCGATTCTTTCCCTGACCTATTTGGAGCTGTATGCGCCAACGCTCGGATTAGGTTCATGTTGGGCCGGAATATTTGAGAAGATTGCGCTGAAGGATCATTCCCCCATGCTGAAATTATTCAATATCCCCGAGGGGAAGAAAATAACAGGCGCCGTTATGGTAGGCAGCCCGAAGTACCGCTATCCAAGATTTGTGGATAGAAACCCGCTGGAAGTGAGTTTTTATGAATCCGATACAGAGACCATCCACTAGTTCAGCTGCCGGGAGATTCGCTACTCCTCTTCCCGTATCTTCTTGTAGTACGCGGCGGGGGACAGTCCGGCATATTTCTTGAATACTTTGCTGAAATAATAGATGTCTCCGAAGCCGACGAGGTAGGCGATTTCACCGATGCTTAGGTGCGTCGCCTGCAGCAGCTCCTGAGCCTGGTCGATTCTTACCTTGTTGATATAATGGGTGATCGAGTGGCCGGTCAGCTTGTTGAAGGTCCGGTTCAGGTAATCAAAATTGCATTCGAACAGGGCTTCGATATCCCGGCTCGTGATTTTGCTCTGATAGTGGGTGTGAATGTAGTCCAGCAGTCCGTGAGCCTTGACAATTGCTTTTGTCGTCCTTTTCCGGCTGTTCTGCAGCTCCTCCAGAAGACTCTCTCGCGAGAGCAGGATGAACAGCTCGGACAGCTTCAGCGCGGTCAGGCTCCGGTTGTAATTTTTGCGCCGGTACAGCTGCAGCATTTCATTCAGGCTGTTGTAAATCTGGGACAGAACCGATTTGTCTGTAATGGTGAAGTGCTTCGGAAAGCAGCATTTGACGTCCTCATCGGCGCCCTGATCCTCAAAAATAAACCTTCTGGCAAAAGACTCCGGGTCCTCCACATTAACAGGGGCTATATCCGGGTGCTTAAAATGAATGTAATAGTAGTCGCACGTATGCTTCTCGAGCCCCTCATGATCCAGATTGGGTTCAAGGAGCAGTACATCCCCTTTTTTCAAAATATATTCCTTCTCGTCCTCCACCATATGGAGCTCGCCGCTCTTGATCAGATACATAATGTACTCGTTCACATTGCGCTTGAAGTGAATCCACGGACTCTTATAGGAAACGAACCCCATCCATGTAATGCGGGGAACGAGATCGATATTTACAGCCAGCAAGCGAGAACACCCCCATGAACTTAAATCATCCCAAAAGTCGCTATTGTACAAAAAGAGTCTAGATTCGCCATCCTCATTCATTCTATCACAGACTATACTGACAAAGGAGTCTCCACCAATCTTAACCGTTAGGATGATGATGAATATGGGGAAATTAAAAATCGGTATGATCGGACTCGGTGGAATCGCTGATTTTCACGGAAAAGGGATTCTGGAGAGCGAAGACGCGGAAATCTGGTCCATTTGCGACTGCAATGAAGAACGGCTGGCCGCCCGAAGCAAGGAGTGGAATATTCCGGATTCACGCGCCTATTTGAACTACGCCGATCTGCTGAAGGACCCGGAGATAGATGCCGTAACGATCGGCACGCCGAACTACAATCATTTTGCCATTGCACTAGCTGCAATCGAGCACCGCAAGCCCTTCGCCCTTGAAAAACCAGTTACCCTCACGGCCAAAGAGGCGGCGGTTCTCAAGGAAACGCTGGAGCGCGATCCTCTCCCGCATATGATCTGTTTCTCTTATCGCTACAAAACGGCCGCGCGGTACGCCAAATGGCTGATCGAAGAAGGAAAGCTTGGAACCATCCATCATGTATACAGCCAATATCTTCAGAGCTGGGGTATTAACGAGGACGTGCCGCTGGTGTGGAGATTCCAGAAGGAGCTGACTGGCTCCGGGGCCATGGGCGATCTCGGCTGCCACATTCTGGATCTGACCCGTTTTCTGGTCGGCGATACGGAGCGCGTTCTGGCCGATGCCGGAACGATCATTCATGAGCGGAAGCTTCTGGAGGGAGCCGGCACAGGAGAAGTTGACGTCGATGATTACTGCCACGTCCTCTCCCGAATGGAAGGCGGAATCTCCTCCACCATGACCATCTCCAGATTTGCTTACGGCCGCGGGAATTACCAGCGAATTGAGATTTACGGCACCAAAGGCGCTCTTGTGTACAGTCTGGATGAAGAAGACACGCTCCAGGTCAAATTCGCTGATGAAGGCGATACCGAGTTCCGTGAGGTGCAAATTCCCGATTCGTTCAAGCTGGGTCAAATGCAGGCCTTTTTCAATCTGCTGAACGGACGCGGTGACGGCAAGAACGCCACAATAGCGGACGGATATATCAACCAGCTCGCTGTAGACGCTATCGTCGAATCGTTCACCGAACAAAAATGGGTATCCATCAAACAGGAGGTTCTCGCAAATGAATACGCTTAAAGTAACCGTATGGAATGAATATCGTCACGAAAAAAGCAACCCGCAGGTAGCGGCCATCTACCCTGAAGGTATCCATAACGCCATTGCAGGCTATCTGAAAGCCGATGGCGCATTGGAAGTAACGACCGCAACACTCGATGAACCGGAGCACGGGCTGACAGAGGAAGTACTGGACAATACGGACGTGCTCATCTGGTGGGGCCACATGGCGCATCATGAAGTCCGGGATGATATTGCCGATAAAGTAAGAGAACGGGTGCTTCAAGGCATGGGCCTGATCGTTCTTCATTCGGGACACGGCTCCAAGGTGTTCGAACGGCTGCTGGGCACCAAGACCGGCGCGCTCAAATGGCGGGACGACGGCGAAAAGGAGCGGCTGTGGGTCATCGAGCACGGCCACCCCATCACCAACGGACTGGGAGAGTATATCGAAATTCCCAAAGAGGAAATGTACGGAGAGCGCTTTGAAATTCCGGCTCCGGACGAATTGGTCTTCATCTCCTGGTTCGAGGGCGGCGAGGTGTTCCGCAGCGGCTGCTGCTACCGCAGAGGCAAAGGCAAGCTCTTCTATTTCCGGCCAGGGCATGAGACCTTCCCGATCTACCATCAGCCGGAGATACTGCAGGTGATCAAGAACGCCGTACACTGGGCCGCTCCGACGCAAGGGGCGAAGGTAGCGTACGGCCGCGTAGCCCCCATTGAACCTTTGCGGGAGAGCACCGTCCTCAGCTAATCTTCCTTATAAGTTGAAAAAGGGTGCCCGGACAGCCATTGTCCCGGCACCCTATTTTTAAGCCCATTTACCGAAAGGAATGCTTCCGCGAATCTCTTTCCGTCAGACCGAAACCTCCTCCGCGCAGGGCATCAGCGCCTTGCGTTCCCACGCTCTGCTTCTCCAGCGCATATAGAGAACCAGCCCCCGCACCCACTCGTCAATTATAAATCCGGCCCATATGCCGTACAGGCCATAGCCCAAATGAATCCCGAGCAGATACATCAGCGGCATGCTGAACAGCCACATAATGAGGATGGCCGATTTCATGGCGAACCGCGCGTCGCCCGCCGCCTGCAGGGAGCGCTCGAAGATGATGTTGAAGTTCCTCCCCGGCTCGAGCAGGAAGCCCAGCAGCAGCAGAGCCGACCCCATCCGGATAATCTCCTTCGACCCGGTGAACATTTCAAGCATCGGAAAGCGGAAGAAGCAGATGACGGCAACGGCTGCAAACGTTATGAGCATACTGCGGAACAAATTGCGAAGCACCTGCTTGTAGGCTTCTTCACGCTCGCCCGCTCCTATCAGATGCCCTACGATGATTTGGATGCCTCTGCCGATCGATACGGCGATGATCATGATGATGAACGAGATGTTCTGTGTGTAAATCTTGGTGGTCAGCATCATAGGGCCAAGCGATGTAATGAAGGAGGTGATCACAATCTGGCTGATGTTGTACGACAAATTGACCGCTGAAGAGGGGATGCCGACCTGCAGCACCTTGGACACAAGCTCGCGGTCCCAGTGAATCAGATTGAACCACCGAACGGGAACCCGGACCACCCGCACGAGAATAAACAGATTGATGGCTAAGCCGATCAATTGGCTGACGTTCGTAGAGATCGCAACACCCGTCACACCAAGCTTGGGAAATCCCATCGGACCGAAAATGAACAGGTAGTTGCCGAAGACGTGCAGCAGATTCATCCCGACAGCTACCATCATCGTGTGCCGGGTTAGTCCGTGGGATTGGATAATCGCTACCGTCACCGTGTTCAAAGCCTGGATCACCAGCGCTCCGCCCGTTATCAGCAAGTATGTGCGGGCCATGTCGAACAGACCCGGCCCCAGATTGAATATGTGCAGAAGCTTCCCGCCAAGCAGCACGACAACCACACTCATCAAAAGGCCAAAAATAAAATTGACTCCAAGCGATGAAGCGACGATCTTCTCGATTTCTCCCGTCCGGCGGGAACCGAGATACTGAGTAACGACGACGGTTGAACCCAGCGCGATAAAATTGAAGGTCAGCAGAGCGAACATGATAATCTGGTTCGACACGCCGACAGAGGCAACCGCTTCGTCCGAAACCTTGCTAAGCATCAGCGTATCCGTCGTCCGAAGGAGCACCTGTAAGGCGGATTCGATAAATATCGGCCAGGAAATGGCCCACAGGGACAAGCTCCCTGCCTGGTTCCTGTTCATGTCACACGCCTTCTTCCTTATACCCCGTAGGCCTTCTTGATTTTCTTGATTCCGTGCGCAGCCACCTCCACGGCAGACATATCGCCATAATCTTGGGTAAAAAGCTCCAGCGACAAATAGCCGGTATACCCGATTTGCCGCAGCAATTCGCTGAGCCGGGAGGATGGTGCGGCGCCGTCACCCGGGAATAAACGCTCCTCATCGGTAACGAGCAGCGGATCGGACGACGCCGGATAATCGTTCACATGGACAATGCCGATTCGGTTTCCGTTCAGGCAGGACAGACCCTCCAGCCGGCTTCCTCCGGTGTGCATATGGAACGGGTCGAGCAAAATCCGGGTGTCCGCCCGCCCGCTTTCCGCTGCGACATAGATCGCTTCGCTGAGTCTCGCCAGCTTCTTCGCCCTTCCCCAAAACTCCAGGTAAGGCATGACCCCGGTTTGATCGCCGAGTTCTGCCAGCCGTGCATAGTTCACGGCCATCTCATCCAGCGTGACCTGCTCGACCTCGCCGAAAGGCGGCGCCGCAACGGCAGGGCAGCCCAGCTCGGCAAGCATGCGCATCTCGCGCTCAGCCTGCCTTAATCCTTCTTCCCTGACCTCCGGCGATTGATCGGACCATTTAAAGAAAGCGATTGCATTCACAACCGCGATTCCGGTGTCGGCGATATACCGCTTCAGCTCCCGAATGGAACCCCCGTTCGTCACATAGGCTTCCAGGTCGCGAATCCAGATTTCGAAGCCTTCATATCCCGCTTCGGCAGCAATGCGAAGCTGCTCCTTAATGCCTAACCCGAACGGAAACAGGGTCGATGCGTTTAAAGATAATTTAAACGGAAACATAGATCAACTGCCCTTCTTTTAGCGTTAATTCTTTAACCAGTATGAAAGAGCATAATCCCTAGAGATTATGCCCTTTCCGATCCTCATATGTTTCTCTTCTTACTTGCCGTTTGCCGCGCGCCATGCGTCAAGCTGCTTTTGCGCTTCAGCGATGACTTTATCCGCGCCTGCCGCTTTTTGCTTCTCCAGCAGCTTCGGAAGATTTTCCTCCGGATCGAGCTGGCCGGACTTGATACCGTCTACGAATGCTTTGTTGGCATTGTCGATGGTGATCATTTCATTCTTCACCGGTTCCGGGTCAAAGACGAATCCGAAGATCCGGGAAGGATTCTTGGTGATCATTTCGTTAAACTTCTCGTAGTTCTGATATTTGTTCGGATCTTCGCCCACACGGGTATAGTTCAGCATTTGGTTCCCGATTTGCCACATATTATCGTGATAGTATCCTACATCGTTATTCGTTTTGCCATCAGGCAGGGCAACTTGTCCGTCTTTCAGCACATAGTGTGTTCCTTCAATACCGAAGTTGAACAGGGTCAGCAGATTTTTATCCTTGTAGAACAGGTTCAACAGCATCATCGCGCGTTCCGGGTCCTTCGATGTTTTGGAAATAGCCTGCATTGTTGCCGTCATTTTACCTGTTTGCAGTCTGTCCACATTAAGCGGAATCTGCAGCATATCTCTTCCGGCCTTGAGGGAGCCGTTCGGCGATTTCGATACCGAGCCGATCTCCATGTTCGCCAGGATATCCATATCTCCTACCAGAGCGAAGGCTTGACCCGCCTGAATCTTCTTCCAGGCATCCAGACCCGGAGTCAGCGCATCCTTGTTGGTGTATCCAGCCTTGTACCATTTGTTGGTCATCTTGGCCAGTTCCATAAAGCGTGGAGTGCTGTACATATTAGTGACGGTGAAATCATCAGGCGCCGTATCCTTCACATTCAAAGCGGCTAAGTTGCCGATCTGATCGAGCGTGCCGGAGGAGTAATAGGCGTCTAGCGGGTAACTCGGCATAACGAGCGGAGTGATGCCGGGCTCGTTCTCTTTAATCGTCTTCAACATCGGTTCCAGCTCTTCGACCTTGCCCGATTTAAACGCGCTCAGATCAAATTTATATTTGTCAACCAGCGCTTTATCGAGATAAATGCCCTGTGCGCCGCCCAGTTCCTGATGGGTATGAATGCCGTACAGCTTTCCTCCGCGCTTCGCCGGATCATGATAATTTTTTTCGACCGCTTCGATGTCCGGTCCGTATTTGGCAAGCAGGTCATCCAGAGGAAGCAGCGCACCCTTGGTTACCTGCTGCTGGAAACCGAGCCAGTCCGCGGTAAAAATCGTATCAAACTTGTCGCCCGAGGCCATCATCAGATTCGTCTTGTCGCTCCAGGCGCCCCAATCGATCGGATTCAACTTGACCGTCACGTTCATGTCCGGGTAGGTCTTTTTCAGATAATCGTTCATTGCGTTCTGAACCAGCTCATTATCCTTCTGCGGCGCGTCGGGGAAGACCATAACCACTTCATACGGCCCCAGCCCGCCTGCTGCACTGTCACCGCCGCTGGATGCCTGAGGTGAATTGTTACTGCCGTTATTGCTGCTGGAACACCCTGTTGCCGTCATAGCAACCGTCAGCATAAGTGAAGAGAGAATGACCGAACCTTTCTTTAACCATTTCATATTGCAGCCTCCCTAGTTCGTCTCATGTTTCTATATACTAATCCGGTTTGTCCCGGTATTAGCCTTTCACTGCCCCTACCGTAAGCCCTTTCACGAAATACTTTTGCAAGAACGGGAATACGAGCACCAACGGTCCGATCGCAATCATGGCCATAGCCATGCGGATCGATTCCAGAGGCTGGGTAACCTGCGCCGTCGTGCTGTAAGCCTTATTGGCGATACTCTGGAGAAACGAAGCATTCATCAAGGTTTTGTTCAGCAAATACTGCAGAGAGAACAGCTTCTCATTCTGGATAAAGACCAGGCTTGTGAACCAGTCGTTCCAGTACGATACGGTAATGAACAGGCCGATCGTTGCCATAACCGGAAGCGACAGCGGAAGAATAATGCTGAAATAGGTTCTGTATTCGCTGGCTCCGTCAATCTGGGCGGAGTCAATCAGCGACGGCGGAATGCTGTTCGTAAAGAAGGTGCGCATGATGATGACATTGAAGCCGCCGATCAAGCCGGGGATAATCAGGGCAAGCAGCGTATCCTGCACATGGAGGAATCGCGTGTACACCAGATACCAGGGAAGCAGGCCGCCCGAGAACAGCATCGTGATCAGGATGTAGATGCTGAGTGCGCCTCTTAGCGGAAAGTCCTTGCGGGACATGGAGAACGCCATCGCCGAAGTGACGAACAAGCTTAAGACGACGCCTATCACCGTAACGAAAATGGATACCCCGTACGCTCTCAGAATCTTCTCGGCGTCCTGCGCCAGAAATTGATAAGCGACAAAGCTGAACTTCTGGGGCCAGAAGCTGTATCCATGCTTCAATACTTCTTTCTCATCGGCAATGGATATCATCAGCACGAGCCAGAACGGAATCAGGCAGGCCAGGCTGAAGAGTGACAGAACCGCAATGATCAGCGGGTGAGTCCGTTTTTGTGTCGACATATTTTCCTCCTAAAATAAGGCGTTATCTTTGCTGAATTTACGTACGATCAGATTCACCGACACGACCAGGATGAAGCCGACCACCGACTGAAGCAAGCCTGCCGACGAGGCCAGTCCGGTATCGCCCGTAACTATTGCCGCGTTGTATACATAAGTGTCGATAACATCCGTTGTTGACTTCAGCATGCCCGACGCCATCGTTGCCTGATAGAACAAACCGAAGTCCGCATTGAAGATTCTGCCGATCGCCAGCACCGTCAGGATAATAATGACCGGAGCGATAAGCGGAATCGTAATATTCGTCATCTGCTTCCATCTGCTCGCGCCATCAATGACAGCGGCTTCATAATATTCCTGATCGATGCCGATAATCGCCGCCAGATAGACAACGGCCGCATAGCCGACATTTTTCCAGGTGTTTACAATCGTTAAAATATAAGGCCAATGCTCCGGCGTGGCGTACCAGTTAACCGGCTCCCAGCCCATCGGCTCCATAATGAACTTGTTGACGAAACCGAGATCCGGATTGAGGAAACCGTATACAAGATAACCGACGATAACCATGGAGATGAAGTTCGGCAGGATAACCGTGCTTTGAAAGAACTTGGACATTAACTTATTCTTGACCTCATTCAGCAGGATCGCCAGCAGTATGGCCAGTACGGTGTTGATGATGAGGAAGGCCAGATTGTAAAAAAGTGTATTCCGGATAATCCTCCAGGCATCGTTGGAAGCAAACAGAAATTTGAAGTTGTCCAACCCTACCCACTTGCTGGCCCAGATGCCTTCGGTGTAGTTCAGATCCTTGAACGCCAGGAAAATACCGAACATCGGCAAATAGTTGTTGATTAACATCAGCAGGATTCCGGGCAAGGCCAGAATAATCAGCGACCGGTACTTCCACAGCTTTCCTTTTCTTGTCTTACTTCGCGTAATGGAAGCCTTTGCTTCCAGGACCTCTACCGAAGCCATAACTCCACCCTCTTTGATTTGTTATGGCTTCATTATACGTTCGGCAGAGACAAGGCCCCACCGTTTTTGTAACCTCAGTCCATTCGTTTTGTGACATTCCGGTATTCATGCGGGTTAACGTCAAACTGCTTGCGGAACATCTTCGTAAAATGGGAAAAATTGCTGTATCCCACCTGCTGCGCAATAGCGCTGACCGTCATGCCAGTCGTGTCGAGCAGTTCCTTCGCCCGGTTCATCTTGGCTTCAATCAGGAAGTCGATGAGGTTCTGGCCGGTCTCCTTCTTGAACAGCCGGGACAGGTAAGCAGGATTCAGGCCGACGTGTGCGGCCACATCCTCCCGGGACAGGTCCTCCTCCACATTATGGTGGATATAGCGGATGGATTTCTGGATGACGCCATCCCGTTCAACCGGCTCGAAGGCCGCCTCCATCACGGCGGAGACCAGACTCTCTGCCCAGTGCATATAATGGCGCAGGCTGCGGATTTGGGCCGATGCCCACATGGAGAACTGCGGAACATGATTGGAACTAATCCCTTTGACCTGAAGAAAATGATAGATAATCTGCAGCGTATCTTGATGAAGGGTCGACAAATGCTTGCCCTGAACATTCGGCGTCGCTTCCAGCCGGCTAACAATCCGGTGAATCAGCCGGAGCATCGTCTCCTTGTCCCCATTCAGCATATAGTTCGCCCATTCCGAGATATGAATCTCGCCCGGACCAGCGGATGGCAAGGCCTGAAGGGACTGGGGCGCATACAGCAGAACGGATTGCGTTCGGGTGATATTATCACGCTCCATATTTTTGAGGCTTTCGCATAGACCGGGCAATTCCTGAAGGGAGGCATATTTGCCCACGTAGCAGGTTACGGAACAGTAAAAATACTCCCGGCACACGTTAATGAACCGGATGCCTGTCTGGGCCCACCAGTCCAGGCCAGAATCCGGCGCGCTTGCCGCGGCAGCTTCTCCTCCAGCGGAATCGTAGACGATGGCAAACATCACGCCCGTTTTGTCTGTAATGACTTCTCCGGGCTGACCGCCGAGCCATATTTCCTCCGCGGCCTTCTTGACCGCATACTCCATGATTTCCTGGTTCCGCGAATCCATCGGCTTGTTCCATTCCTCGATGCTGATCAGAATCGGCAGCACCCTGTCGTCAGGATGCAGATCGATCTGCGCATCCTGAAGCGCACGTTCCAGAAAATCGCCGAAGGAAAGCAGCCTGCGGGACAGCAAATCCTGCCAGAAGCGTTCGACTAGGCGCGGCTTCTGCTTTTTCCACAGCGAATAGTATTTACGGTACATCTCGGTGTAGCGCTCGTTCTCCTCTTTTTCCCTGATCGCTTGCAGCATGCGGGTGACGGCCCCGGCCAATTCCTCCCCGTCCACCGGCTTCAGCAGATAATCGGAGCTCCCGAGATTGATCGCCTGCTTCGCATAATCAAACTCCGAGTGGCAGGTCAGGAACAAAGACTCCGTGTGCGGCGAGTATTCTTTGACCCACCGGACCAGAGACAATCCGTCTTCGTCGGGCATTTCAATATCACATATGAGAATGTCGATCCGGCGGTCATGCATAATCTCCCTTGCCTCATCGGCGTGATTGGCGGTATGCACCTCGTCGATTCCAAGCGCCTGCCAGTCGTTGCAGCGGCAGATTCCTTCCACCGCAAATTTCTCATCGTCCACAATCAGCATCTCCATGATGTTCTCACTCCTTCAGAAATATTCGGCCGGCAGAATCATCGTCACTCGGAGACCTTTCGGCTCGCTATGGCTGAGATCGATCCTGGCCTGTTCTCCATAACGCATTGCGATCCGCCTTTTTACATTCCAAATCCCGATATGCTTGTCCTCGGATGCCGGGGCATATTCGGGGGCATTCAGCTCCTCCAGCTTCTCATCCGGCATGCCTTTGCCGTTGTCGCGCACCTCGATGCGCATCAGCCCTTCCTTGTCTTCGCATGGACTCACCGTAATCTGAAGCATAAAGGACTCGCCTTTAAGACTCATGCCGTGAATCATGGCATTCTCCACAAAAGGCTGAATGAGCAGGGACGGAATGCAGGCGCCAAGCCACTCATCCGCAATCCGGATGTCAAAATCAAAGGAATCCTGATAGCGCATTTTCTGAATTTCCAGGTAGTTGCGAATATGCTCCAGCTCCTGGCTGAGCGTGATCGTGTCTCTCTGCGACTGCAGCATAAACCGGAAATACTGCACCAAATGGCGGACGGTCTTCTTCACGAGCTCATACCGCTGCAAATCCGCCAGTTGGTAGATTATGTTCAGCGTGTTGAGGAAAAAATGGGGATTGATCTGCGCCTGCAAATGCTTGAGCTCGGCGTTCTGGGCATTCAGCTTCTCCTCGTACACATCGATCTTCAGGTACTGAATTTCCTCCACCATACTGTTAAAAGCGTGATTGATGCTTTGAAATTCGACCAATTTGGAATCCGGCAGCTTCGTCTCCATCGCCCCGCCCCGAATCCGGTGAATGGCGCTGAGCAGCTTCAGAATGGGCCGGATGACCGTCCGGCGGAAAATATACAGACACAGAAGCAGAATCAGCAAGACAAACAGCGGCAGCAGATTCACCAGCGTCTGAAAATCATTCAGCCCCTGAAGCAGCTCGGAATTAGGAAGGACAATCGCCATATTGATGCCAACCTCGGGAGATTGGCTGGAGATGACAAAGAGACGCCTGTCTCCCTTCGTTATCGAAAAGGAAGAGTTCTTGCTCATCTTATCCGCCGGAAGCCGGAAGCCCTCCCCGAGAGACGCGGAAGGAGAGGACAGCATAACTCCGTCGTTGCCGACAAAGAGGATGTCTCCCCCTGCCTGCAGATTGAGGCTTCCCAGTGCGGACTTCAGTGAATTGATATTGATCAAGGCCCCCATATAGGCGTTATTGGTGAGATCGTCGCTGAGGATGCGGTTCAAAAAATATTCGTCTCCGATCCGCACGATCGACCATTTATACAGCAATTTCTCCAACGATTCGGGATGTTGAATGGAGCCGGTAATCCAGTTTTTGATATTGTCCATATAGCTTTCCGTAGAGCCGAGAATGTTGGAGGTGACCAGCACATCATTGGGCCTCGAGTAGGCGTAGAACATATCGACGGTATGGTAATAGGCCTGGTAAGCCTGGTTTCGCTGAATCAGCCCCATCTGGGCAAAATAATAATCGGAATCCGAAAGGCCCGGCCGCCCGAACCTCTGGAAGTTCTCGTCATGATCAACCATGTCAATCATATTTGTCGTGATGTCATCCAGACTCTTTTCGATCATTTGAAGATTGGAGTTGACCAGATTCTGATACGATTTGGACACCTGCGCGAGCACGACATCCTTGGCATAGTAGCCCGCCGCAAAAAGCACGGCCAGAAGAGGAATCGTTATGGCGGCAAAAAGAAGTATGAGCCGAAAGCCTAATGTATTCGTTTTAATTCTCAAGTCTATCCCTCACCCTCTAATAAGAACGAACCATGCAGCTTCCAGAGTAAGCGTTTACGTTCTTCTCTATATGCTAAACCAAATCAAGAAAAATTACATCAACAAATCTCAGGCGGACACAAAAAAGAAGGCTGCGTAGTTTTGTACGCTGTGCCTTCCTGTTGGAGCAGATGCCTGTTTGCTGTGATGCGCAGGTTTTTGCAATGGCTGTGGCTGTCGCTTGATGGGAATCAGCCTACCGAAACGCTCTGATATGCGCCCCCGGTCCTGCTCAAGCTTTCCGGTCATTTGGCGCCAGCCTGGAATCCTTATCCCGATCCTAATGGCAATTACGTCTGCGGTTTAACCTCCGGCAGCTGTCTGCCTTCCCTAACCAGCTGCACGCCCTCCTGGCATACCCCGTAGGATTTCCACGGACAGGTTACACATAAATTCTCGATGTCGGAAGGCTCTACCTGCCTGGCTACATACCCGCACACCTCCTGCCACTCTCCCCGAAAACCGGGCACAAGTCCGAGCTTGGCCAATACCGCCTGATCCAGTTCATGCACGGTTCCGTCACAATGATTCTCTTTATCCGGCGGATACGCGCGGCAAATGTCATCTACGCCTTTGACAATTTCGATCCGGGTATCCGGCTTCGTTCGAAGGGTCTCATAAATCCCCGTCATGTTCACGCAAAAATCCGCGGAATATCCCATCCCGCGGTATCCCAGCAGGCAGAGCAGGTGGTGCCCGCGCAATCGTATCGTCATTCTGTCTTCCCCCTTATATATTCAGCTTACTGAAACGCTGGGGGTTCTTCAACCATGAATACCGGACTAATCATCCCACTTCAGATCATTGATTTTCCAGCCGCTGTCCGTGTATATGAGGGTAATGATTTCGTCATGGGGAGCATAAAGACCGTCTCCCACCTTGTTGGTGACCGTGACTGTTTTTCCATCTTCCGCCGTATCGATCTTAACCGCAGCTTCATCGATTTCGTTCATAAAAGTCCCCTCCAGAAATTCGCCTCCCTCATTCGCGATGACCCACCGTTCTCCTTGTTTCTTCAGGTTTCCTCCGCCGAGGATCAAACGCTCCACATAACTGCGGGTAAAATACGAATCATAATGGGAAAAGATTTCCTCTTCCGTATGTGACTTCCCGACCGTAAATTGATGATCGATCTCGTTTGCTTCAGATAAAAGCGTCAGGATTTTCTCTTTGTTTAAAGGCTCTACTTCAACTTCCGCGGGCGGCTCTTCCTTGGCGGGCTGGCTCGCCGGGGTTTGACTGCATCCGGCAATCATAAGAGCGAGAGCCAGCAAAGGAAACGTTATAAACTTTATTACTCTCATTCTGAACACCCTCCTTTGATCTGACTACTTATGAAACGTGAAGCTGGAGGGTTTTGTTGCAGATGAACGGTAAGCGTCAAATCTAACCCATCGCCACTATCAAGCCAGCGGGCAGATCATGAAAGTCTGGTGCAGTCGACACGGCTTCACCGCCCGATCCGTTAAAATACTGGCCAAAACAATTGAGTTTACTTGCGCCCTCATCTGATCACAAGGCGGGGGCAATTTGACGCTTACGTATATTAAGAGTAACTTTAAATGTTATTTTCAGTTGGTGTACCATTGGGGAGAGTTCAATATAATAGTTGATAGAAAGGTTTTGAAATGTATGATCAATACTAACTTGAAAAAGTTGCGTCAATCCCACAAATACACGCAAGAAGATGTAGCGGATCGAATCGGAGTTTCAAGACAGGCAGTTGCAAAGTGGGAGAATGGTGAGACAGTACCTGATATCAACAAATGTCTTGCTTTAGCTGAGCTTTATGATGTAACACTGGATGATTTAGTTAAACATTCGGAGGCTAAAGAGGGGATAGCAATCCAGCCTAAGGGAAAGCACATGTTTGGGTTTGTTAAAGTTGGGGAGCGAGGACAAATTGTTATTCCGAAAGGAGCCAGAGAGATTTTCAACATTTCTGCAGGAGACAGCTTAATGGTCTTAGGGGATGAAGATCAAGGGATAGCTTTATTAAAGCAAGATAGACTCATGCACTTTATTGAGAATGTTTTTATAGCCAAAGAGAGTGTGGATGAAGAGGGTGAGTAGGTTTCAATAACCGGAAAACAGTGATTAAAGAGATAAAGATCATTATGAAGGAGGTATTCCGATATTGTTGCTTGTTATGGTCATAGCAGTGGTGGTTATTGCAATCTTTCTTTCTGTATGCGCTTATAAGAATTTGCATTACGATGAGAAACCTTTGGAGAAAACGTTTAATGCTGGTTTTGAAGAAAAGCAGTTGACATTAGAGGATGGAACAAAACTAAACTATGCAGAGGGACCAGATCATGGACCGGCGCTTTTGTTAATCCACGGACAGAGTATGCAATGGGAGGACTATTCAAGAGTTTTGCCAGAACTGTCTAAGTATTATCACATCTTTGCTATTGATTGTCATGGCCACGGTGAATCCAGTCATGATGCTGTGAAGTATACGGGTGTTTCAATGGGTCAAGATTTTGTCTGGTTTATACAAAATATTATAGGCAAACCAGCGGTAGTATCGGGGCATTCTTCTGGTGGAATACTGGCAGCATGGGTTGCAGCGAATGCATCTGAGGATGTGTTAGGGGTTGTTTTAGAAGACCCGCCCTTCTTCAGTGTGGAGCCAACAGAAATGCAAAATACCTTTGTATGGAAAGATAGCTTTGAGATGATTCATAACTTTAGAAATCAAACAGAAGTGGATGATTATGTCGTGTACTATACGGAGAACAGCTATTTTTGGGGATTATTTGGGAATGTAAGATCTTTTGTAGCTAGGAGTACGCGATATTTTCGAGAAAAACATCCAGGCGAGGCTTTGAAATTATGGTATATCCCGTATTCTTGGATTCATGGAACACTCTACTTGGACAATTTTGATTTGAATTTTGCAGAAACTTTCTATATGGGTTCGTGGTTTGAAGGGTTAGATCAAGAAGAAACTTTAGCAAATATAAAATCACCTTCTGTTTATATCAAGGCCGCTACAATTTATGGTAAAGACGGGGTGCTATATGCCGCTAACAGCGATGAAGATGCCGAGAAAATGCACAGCTTAATCGAAGACAATGAAATGATTACTATTAAGTCAGGACATGATATCCATTTTGAGAAGCCAGATGAATTTATTAATATTATGGTGAAATTCTTGGATCGAATAAATTGAATGGGTATTTCAATGATCAGGGTGGGCAACAAAAATGGTTACACCCGTATTGGCGTAACCATTAGACCGTTAAGAAGATATTCGTTTACGACGCGTTCAGCTGAACCTCGGCCTGCTGTTTTTTCCGCCGTCTTTTTTTATACTGCCAGATATAAATGCCGGTAAACATCAGTATGGAAGGCATCAAACCGACGATGGAATACAAGACTTTGGTGATGATTCCTCCATAAGCGCCGGTGTGCAGAGGAAATACCCACGTTTGGTAAAAGACGTTATTGATTTTGGGGTCCCATTTCTCCAGCACCTGCCCGTTGTACGGGTCCATCCACACCTTCACATTTCCGGTATGTCCGGCTCCGGGGTCATAGGAACGGGTTAGACGAATGTCAATGTTCTTCTCTGGTTTGGCAGGCAGAATAATCAGGGTTGCTTTGCTGCTTGGCGTGGTCTGTTCGGCAAGCCGGACCAGCTCGTCCACAGGCAGCCTGCCTTCAGGCTTAACTTGAACGGCAAGCTTCTGGGCCGGCGGCGTCCAGCCTGTGCCGAACCAGCCTAATATCTTCTCGCTAAACGGATAGACGGCGCCGGTGAATGCGATGATCAAGAGGACAGGGATGGAATAAACCCCGATTAAACGGTGAAGGTCATTCTTTTTAATATACGGATTCGTGGCCTTTCTTCGTTTGAAGCCCTGCGCCATACTTTTGATTCCCGGCCACCACAGGTAAAGACCCGATATGAGAATGAACGTGAACATGAAGCCGACGATCCCGACAATTTCAAACCCGTGATATTTTTCCAGCAGTAAATTGCGATGAAACACGCTTAGCTTATTGGGAAAGGCGCTCTCATCCAGCGTTCCGAGTATGTTCCCGGTGGCAGGGTCCATGTATACATACACCCTTTCGCCGTCATTATTGATCCAGAACAGGAACGAGCCATTTGTAACCGGTTCATCGGGAGTGTAAATTCTCAGAAACTGCGCTTCGGGATATTGGGACAAAATGGACTTTTGAGCATCTTGATAAGAAATCCGCTCCCCTTGGGTCACTTTAAACAGCTCCGGATACATGGCTTGGGTAAGCTCATTTTTAAATACGAGAACGGTGCCCGTCAAGGAGAGAACGACAATGAACAGCCCGGCCAACAAGCTTAGAGTCAGATGAATGTTGAGGATTACTTTTCTAACCTGCATATAATCCCTTCCTTCTTCATTTGAGATGGTGGTCATTCGCCTTCAATGTTTCCGCTAGAAAATCTTTCACAGGAGACAACAGCTTGATACCTTCATGGGCAGCGCCCGGAACTTCATCATACCGGACGCGAATCCCATTCGATGTCCAATTATCCCTCAGCGACCGGATTCGTTCCAGCCGCGTATTACCGGCAATTTCAACGCCCGGTAGCCAAAACGGATTATCCTTGCCGCTTGGCAGAATGTTCTTATCTTCGCTTCCAATGACCAATTGGGCGGGAACACGGCGCAGCTCCTCTATCCGAAGATCCGTGCCGAATTGTTCCTTAAAGTCACGGGTTCCCGTAAACCAATCCATGGAGGGATCAAGCAGCGTAACGTTGCCCGGTGCGGCAACCGATACCCCCAGCAGCTGGTCAGGATAAAGGTAAAAGAAACGGTGAACAAATTGTCCGCCGCCAGAAAATCCGAACAGCAGGAACTGCTGCTCCGAAATTCCATATCGGGCCTTAAACTCTTCAATGATCGCCAATAACACGCGGTCGAAACGAATGTCGCGGTATTTAATCATCTTGTATGAATTCAGCTCTCCCGGCTCTCCGATGCCTGCCGGAAAGAGCGGAGCGAGGACAACGGTGCCAGTGCTGTCGGCAAAATCCTGGAATGCGTCCCTGTACCGCTGGGCGGAACGGTCCGTCCCGTGAATCACGACGAGCAGCGGGCGCTTCGTTGGACCGGGTTCGGCAGATGGGCCTGGAATATAGGCGCAGTAAGAAAACCTTTGATCGTATTGGCAGGCATATAACGAAGTTGCGCCGCTTGCTGGCGTTATCGATGGCTTCCCGTTCAATCTCATGGCCTGCTCTCCTCCGCTTACGTTGATTTCGTCCGGCGATATACTCCGGCCCAGGCTTGTCCGCCTCACTTTCGCATTTAAGAGTACAAATGACAGGCGACGTAGCGCCCCTCCACTTTCATAAGCTCCGGCTTGTCCGTCTTGCATATGTCCATACATTCGCTGCATCTCGGATGGAACGTGCAGCCCGAGGGAGGATTGGCCGGGCTTGGGACATCCCCTTGCAGCACAATCCGCTCCTTTTTGATCAACGGACTCGGCGACGGGACGGCTGACAATAAAGCCCGGGTATACGGATGCTTGGGGGAATCGAACAAGTCCCGCTTGTCCGCCAGCTCCACCAGCCTTCCCAAGTACATCACGCCGATCCGGGTGCTGATATGCTTCACCACACTTAAATCATGGGCGATAAATAAATACGTCAGATCAAATTGCTCCTGCAGATCCTGCATCAGATTGATGACCTGGGACTGAATGGATACGTCCAGGGCGGATACCGGCTCGTCGGCGACAATCAGCATGGGGTTTAGTGCAAGCGCCCGGGCAATCCCGATCCGCTGCCGCTGCCCGCCGCTGAATTCATGCACATACCGCTTGGCATGATAGCTGCTTAAACCGACGGTATTCAGCAGCTCCTCGACCCGCCGCGTTTTCTCCTTTCCTTGGGCAGCGTTGTGAATCTCCAGCGGCTCGGCGATAATATCGAAGACCGTGAGGCGGGGATCGAGGGAAGCGTACGGGTCCTGAAATACCATCTGCATATCCTTGCGGACCTTCCGGAGTTCGGCTGGAGACAGGCCCACCAGATTTCTTCCCTGATAATAGACCTGGCCTTCCGTCGGATGGAGCAGTTGGAGAAGCGTTCTTCCCGTCGTCGACTTCCCGCAGCCGCTTTCCCCTACGAGACCGAGAGTTTCCCCCTTATAAATCGTGAAATCCAGTCCGTCCACCGCTCTTACATGGCCTGCGGTCCGTCCAAAGATCCCTTTTTTTATCGGAAAATACTTCTTTAAGTTTCTGACCTCAACCAAAGACTGCTTCATTGTGATTGTTCCCCTCCCTCGGATGCATGGAGCCAGCATCTTGTGAAGTGTCCCTGCCCGATTTCCGTAAGCTGCGGCGCTTGTCTGCGGCAGACATCCATCGCGAATTCGCAGCGGGGCGCAAAATAACACCCTTCCCGCAAGCTGCCGGGAGCCGGCACGCTTCCCTTGATCGAGTAGAGCCGTTTCTCCTCCGAGTCCAGCGTCGGCATCGACTTCATCAGCCCTTGCGTATAGGGATGCTTCGGTTCGGTAAAGAGCGTAATCACGTCGCTTTCTTCCACAACCTTGCCTCCGTACATGACCACTACGCGGTCGCACATTTCCGCTACGACGCCAAGATCATGCGTAATGAGCAGGATTGCCGTACCGTGCGCCGATTTCAGCTCTTTCATCAAGTCCAGAATTTGCGCCTGAATCGTTACATCGAGTGCAGTCGTTGGCTCATCGGCGATCAGCAGCTTGGGATTGCACGCCATGGCCATCGCAATCATCACCCTCTGCCTCATCCCTCCCGATAAACGATGGGGATACTCGTCTACAATCTGTTCCGGTCTGGGAATCCCGACAAGTTTCAGCATCTCGATGGAACGGGCTCTCGCCTGCTTCTTGCCGTATTTTAAATGAATCCGAACCGCTTCCCCGATCTGCTGTCCGACCGTAAACACCGGATTCAACGAAGTCATCGGCTCTTGAAAGATCATCGCCATCTCATTGCCCCGGATATCTTGCATTTGCTGCTCGGACAGAGTGAGCAGATTTTTGCCGTCAAACTGAATGGAGCCTTCCATCACTTTCCCCGGGGTTAAGCGCATCGCCGTTAAGGAGGTGACGCTTTTTCCGGAGCCGGACTCTCCCACAACTCCAACGGTCTGACCTTCCCGGATGGTGATGTCCACACCGTCAACAGCCGGGACCACCCCTTCATCCGTATAAAAATAAGTCTTGAGCCCTTTTATCGCCAGCAGTTCACGTTCCAAAGCCTACCCTCCTTCTTGTGTACGGCATTTACAGCTTCATTTTCGGATCGAGCGCGTCCCGGATCCCGTCTCCCAGCATATTGAAGGCCAGCACCATAAACATGATAGCCAGGCCGGGGATCGTGCTGACATAAGGATCCGACCTTAAATAGTCCCGGCCCGAGCTCAGCATCGCCCCCAGCTCCGGCGTCGGCGGCTGGGCGCCCATTCCGAGAAAGCTTAGTCCGGACGCGGTAAGAATGGCTGTCGCTATACGCATCGTGGACAAGACGATAATTGGCGCAATGCTGTTAGGAATCACATGCTTGAATATGATTCGCATATGGCCGGAGCCCATCGATTTTGCCGCCTCGATATATTCCTTGCTGTTTACGGACATGACCGAACTGCGGGAAATCCTCGCAAAGGCGGGTATCGAGAAAATGCCGATCGCGATCATCACGTTCACCATACCCGGGCCGAGTACGCTGACAATAGCGAGCGCAAGCAGGAAGCTTGGAAACGCCATAAACACATCCATAATCCGCATAATCAAGATGTCGGCTTTTCCGCCGAAGTAACCGGAGACTGTGCCGAGAGCGACGCCGAATACGATGGAAATCAGCACCCCGACAACTCCAACCATCAAAGAGATTTGCGCTCCGTAAATCACCCGCGATAAAATGTCCCGGCCGTATTCATCCGTCCCGAACGGATGGCTCAGCGAAGGGGCGTTCAATATAATCTGCATATTCTGCGCAATCGGATCATACGGCGCCAGCCACCTCGCGAAAATTGCGACAAAGACAAAAATCAAAACCATCCATAATCCCACAGTGGCGCGTTTATTTTTTTTGAACCTCTGAATCATCAGCATCCATGGCGAGCGCCGCTCATATGCCGGTTCCCCTGCTTCCTGGGACATCAGAAGGATCGAAGTCTTGCTCATTGCTTACGCTCCCTCCTACTCATATCGGATTCTCGGATCCACAGCGCTGTAACACAGATCAACGACAAGATTCACAACGACGAATATCGTGGCCACGAACAGGATACAGCCCTGAACCGCCGGATAATCCCGGAACTGGATGGATTGGATAATAAACCGGCCAAGTCCGTTCATCGAGAACACCGTCTCCGTCAGAACCGCGCCCCCGAGCAAAGTGCCGAACTCCAGGCCGATGATCGTAATGATCGGGATGAGCGCATTTTTTAAGGTGTGCTTGTAGACGACGAGTCTTTCCTTAACTCCTTTGGCGCGCGCGGTACGGATAAAATCCTGATGAATCACCTCCAGAATGCTGGAGCGGGTTAACCTGGCCAGCACACCGGAGGAGGACAGCCCCAGAACGACAGACGGAAGAATGAAATGCTGGAACCCGCTGCTTCCTCCGGAAGGAAGCAGGGGCCAGTAGTAAGAGAACAACAGAATGAGCATCGTGCCGAACCAGAACACCGGCATCGATATGCCGAACAGCGAGAACATCATCGTTACATTATCCCTGATGCTGTTCGGCTTCGTCGCGGAGAGGATGCCTGCAAACAGACCGACGATCACCATAATGACAACGGAGAACACCGTCAGCAGGATCGTGTTGGGGAACCGTGTCATTATTTCCTCCAGGACCGGACGCTCGGATTGCATCGACTCGCCCAGATCGCCCTTGGCCAGATTGGACACGTAGCTGAAATACTGCTCCATTAACGGCCTGTCCAGACCCAGTTGCTCCCTTACGCTCTGCACCTGCTCGTCCGTTGCATCGACTCCCGCGATTAAATGCGCCGGATCCCCCGGAACCGAGTGGATGATGATGAAGCAGAGGAGAGATACACCCAGCAAGGTTGGAATCATTTGCAGCACCCGTTTGACGACATAGCTTAACAAAAGGATTCCTCCTTCAATTCAATGTTCTTTAGTTCTTGACCGCCTTGCGCAAATCATAGACATACGTAGGGAGGAAGGTGATTCCTTCAACCTTCCTGGACATGCCGTAGCGAGCCATATCCTCATGAAGGAAAATCCACGGCGCGTCGGTCTTGACCAGCTCCAGCACCTTCGCGTAGCTTTCCAGACGCTGCTTCGGGTCGAATTGCGCTTGCCCCGCGAGTATCAATTTGTCGACCTCCGGATTGTTGTAATGGGCATAATTCGTAGCGCTGGTCGATAACAGGGCATCCCGGAACAAGGGGTCCGCATCGCCGGTGGTCGCAAGCGCGCCTCTGACGAACAAATCGTATTTGCCGGGGTCTTTAAGCGTCTCTAAATAGGTGCCGAGCTCCAGTGTTTGCAGCTCAATATTGAATCCCAACTGCTGCAGGCTGTTCTGGACAAATTCGGCGGCCGGCTTGTCCTGGACGACATTGGCGGCCAGAATTAACCGGAACGTGTAATTCCCCGGTACGACTCCCGCGTCTTTCAGCATTTGCTTCGCTTTTTCCATATCAAAAGGATAGGATCCTACATTGCTGTACCCGATCGTTCTCGACGCGATGGCGGAGGTGGCCACGGTAACCCGGCCGTCATACAGCTTGTTCACCAGCGTTTCTTTGTCGATCGCATAGTTCATCGCCTGGCGCACCGCCGGTTGATCAAAAGGCTTGACCGTTGTATTGAACCCGATGTACGCGATCCGGTTGGCCTTGATCGGATTGATGACCAGCTCGCTGTTCTGCTTCAGCCGCTCGATTTCCGTAATCGGAACGCCTTCCATCAGGTCGGATTCTCCATTTTCGAGCATGATGACCCGGGAGGCGGTTTCGGGAACGTTTTTGTAGGTGACGGTGCTGAGCTTTGGCGCTCCGCCCCAATATTCTTTATTGGCTTCAAGCACCACCGCATCCCCGGTCGTAAACTTTTTCAATTTGAACGGTCCGGTTCCCACCGGGCTTTTGGCGATGCCTTCCTCGTTCTCTTTAATGGACTTGGGACTGAGAATACTGCTGGCAACGGAAGCCAGGTTCCCCAGGAAGGCTCCCTGCGGGGCTTTCAAGTGGAAGACAACCTCGGTCTCGCCGTTCGTGGTAATGTTATCGATAAAGGAACCCACCAGCGAATGCTGACTTAAGTTTTTGCCTTCGTCGGCTACCCGCTCGAAGCTCGTCTTTACCGCTTCCGCATTAAACGGAGTGCCATCGGTGAAGGTGACGCCCGTGTTAAGCTCGAAGGTCCAGGTTTTGCCGTCCTCCGAGGTTGTCCAGCTTTTGGCCAATTGAGGGACAATCTCCATATTTTCGTTGAAGGTAACCAGCCTGTCGTAGATTTGATAATTGATAAGGCTGGAAATGGTGTCGGTCGTATTTTGGGGATCGAAGCCGACAGGGTCACCTTTCAAGGTGATAACCATGCCCTTGCCTTCCGCTTCTTCGGCCGCTCCCTGATTCGAACCGCATGCGGATAAAATCATAGCCAACACAATTAACATTAGTCCTACTGCCTTCCCCGCCTGATTCCATCGCATACTTCATTTCCTCCTTAAGTTTGGTCATATGAACGGCAAGACGCCGTTAAGGCCTACCTCATGGACAACCTTTCATTTTGCTTCACATCGCTTAGATGGGCGGTCATTGCCCGGCTGAAGAGGAGCGTATCAATAGGAGGAACTGTGAAAAAATTGGCTCCCCATTTGGAATACTTGTCCACCTCCTCCGCCGTAAAAGCCGGAATGCCGACGCCAAGCCCGGCCTCGCGCGCCGTTCGGACAATCGCCTCGATGGCCTCTACAACGATGGGATGATCGAATTGCTCCTGACAGCCAAAGGAAGCGGCCAAATCCGCAGGACCGACAAAGAGCAAATCCAGTCCGGGGACACTGACAATATCGTCCAGATTGGTTAAAGCCGATTCATCCTCAATCATGCCGATCACGGTGACCCGTTCATTTTGGCGTTTAAGATGCTGCTGGAAAGGAGTAGTGCCATACTGCGCGGCTCTTGAAGAGCCGTCGAGTCCGCGGGAGCCGACCGGACGGTATTTGGCGGTGCCGACGATTCGTTCCGCCTGTTCCCGTGTGGTGAGATGGGGAACCATGATCGCGTCTGCTCCCGCTTCGAGAACACGCAGCATGGCGCCATAGTCATTCTGGGGAGTTCGGACCACCGAGGACACCTGCACGCATTCCGCCGCCCGGATCATATGCTCCGCCAGGCCGAAATCGATCGTCGTATGCTCCATATCAATGATGGCAAAATCATACCCGGCATGTCCCAGCATCTCCACGACGGCTGGGTCCTTCAGCGTTACGATCATCCCGTAGGCGGACTGTTGATTATGCAGCAGCTTGCTCAATTTATTCATTACAATCAGCTCCTTCCGGGATCAAATCAGGGGAATACAGCTCGGGTCTTCGCTGTTCATACGATGGCAGCTTGGTACGTACGCTTCCGATTCGGGAAAGATCGATTTCACAAGCGATCAATGCTTCGTTCTCCGGACCGGCGGCCATCAGGACGCCCATCGGATCGGCGACAAGGCTTTGTCCGCTGTAGAAATCGCTCACCTGGTTGCAGGCAATCATGAACACCGTATTTTCCAATGCCCGAACCGTGATCAAATGGCTCCAATGCCGCTCCTTCATCGGCCCGCGAACCCAGCCGGAGGGGACAATAATGATTTCCGCCCCCCGGGCCGCCTGATAGCGGGCGATCTCGGGGAAGCGAAGCTCGTAACAGACGAACAATCCAAGCTTGCCGAATGGGGTCTGAATCGGCTCGAAAAGACGGTCGCCCGGCATGATCGTATCGGATTCCTTCAGCCCGAAAGCATCATACAGATGGGTCTTCCGGTACGATCCGGCGATCGAGCCGCCGCTATCAACAATAACTACCGTGTTGTACACCCTGTCCGCCTTATGCTCATCCGTCAATTCCTTCATTCCGAATATCAGCCATACGCCATACTCGGCCGCCAGCTTCCTCATGCCGGTGACAAACGGACCCTCCAGTGTCTCGGCGTCATTCACGATGATATGCTTTGGAGTGTGTGCGGGAAAAAAGCTCATAAATATTTCGGGGAAAACAACCATTTGGGCGAAGTGGCCGCTAGCGGCTTCCCGGACGGCTTTTACTGCTTTTTCATAGTTCACCTGCTTGTCCGATGTCGATTCCAGCTGCGCCATGACTACTCGTAATTTCAAAGCATTGCCGCCTCCTGTCGTTTCAAGCGTTACAGCTTCCCTTTTTCCAAATGCTCCACCAGATGCTGAACCGCAGCGGAGAAATCCTTCCGGATGATCGCGTTCAAAATGGTTCTGTGCTCTTCTATAAAGGTCTGCAGCACATCCGGCTGATGCTTGAGCCATTTTCCGGCCCGTACCGTGAACTGCCGCTCCCTCGCGTGACGGTACATCTTGATGAATTGCGAGTTCCCGACGATCTCCAGCAGGTAGTGATGGAACAGCGCGTCCTTCTCGACCAGTTCGGCAAAATCTCCTGCATGGTAAGCCTCTTCCTGTATGCCGATGATGCGGGTAAGCTCCAGAATATCGTTGTCGGTAATCCGGTCAGCGGCTTGCCTCAGCGAATAAGTCTCAATGGCGATCCTCATATCGATCAGCTCATTGCGCTCCTCGGCGGACAGCTCGGTGAAGACGATACCCCGATTGGGCAATATTTTCAGGAATCCTTCGTACTGAAGCCGGTTTAAGGCTTCTCGGATCGGAGTCCGGCTCATGCTTAACTCCTGAACCAGCGTATTCTCCGAGGTATATTCCTCATCTCCCCGGATCATTTTTTCTTTGATCTTGTCGTATGCGGTATCTTTTAAAAGAACCTTATCGTTTTTCTCTATCAACAGAATTCACCCTTTACGGCATGCGATTGGCACGCGATACTTGTATACCAAGTTGTATACAAGTTTAATATAAAATAAACGTCCCTCCTTTTCAATGGAAAAGTTAAAATTTTATCTATTCGGCCAATCCAGGCATTCCTTCCAGCTTGGGCATGCGTACCCGAACAACCGTCTCTACCGGACATGGTTTGCAGCATTGGCTCATCTGGACGTCGCCTACGGCCCCCATCAGCAAATAGGCATCCGTCGGCGTCAGCTCCCAGCTCCGGACAATCATGCTCTGCATGTCTTCGCTCGCCTGCCGTATTGCCGCCAGAACATCGTGATCGCTTGCGATCGAATGCCAGGAATCCTTCGTTTCGACTACGGGGGCGGCAAGCGGTATGCCCTTCAGCACGGTCAGGCGAACCTCGACTTCTCCGGCGATTTCCACTCCGGTTCCGCACATTTCCCCGTCGCCCATGCGGGCGTGAAGATCGCCAAGACCAAACAGGGCGCCGGGAACGAACACCGGCAGATACACGCTTACGCCTTCAGCGATGCAGCTCGAGTCCAGATTCCCGCCGTGCCGGCCGGGATGCCCGCAAGCGACCTCGCCCTCCGAAGGAGCCACGCCTATGACCCCGACCATCGGGGCGCACTCGAACTCAATCTTCTCGGAGAACTGCACGCGCCCTTCCCGGATTTGCACCGTTTTCGACCGGATCTCCGAATGGTGAATTAACGTTCCGATGTCCGGAAGCGTCGTGATCACGCCTTGGCCGTCAAGCGAGATGCGGATAATCTCTGCCCTTAGTACGTCCCCCGGCTGCGCACCTTCCACAAAGACCGGTCCGGCCGCCGGATTGATTTTTCCATAGTCGATGGAAGTAACAAGATCCTGATCCCCCCGGATTTGTCCCGAGAAGCAGTCATTCGTCCGTAAAACAATCCGCTCTCCGCTCTGCACGGTCAATACCGGCGGGTGATTCCAGGAGAAACTGAATACGAATTGGTCACGCTCCACCACATGCATGCGGCTTCCCCCTCCCTTTTTAGAAAAAATTCGTGCCGCTCGTCTGACGCTCCAGCATCCCTCTGAGCATCGTGCCGATATGCGCCGCCGCCTCCAAAGGAGGCGTCCCGCCCCTGTGAATGTTCGAGATGACATTCCGGTCCGATTCCATCGTCCCTTTGCGGGGCTTGTAGCACATATAAGCGCTCATCGATTGGGCGGTTACCAGCCCGGGCCGTTCGCCGATCAGGAGCACCAGCGCTTCAGGCTGCAGCACCTCCCCGATGTGGTCCATGCAGGCGACCCTCCCCCCTTTCACATAAAATGAGGTGCCCCAGTTCAGATCATTGGCTCTCAAGGAATCAAGCAGGGCCGGATACACATCGGGGAGGTTCGCGTTAATCGCGTCGGCGCTCAAACCGTCGGATACGACAATTTGGATTTGCGGCTGCTTGACGCATTGTTCCCGAATAACCGCTACGCCCTCGTCGGTAATGATGCGTCCGAGATCCGGGCGTTTCAAATAGGTTTCCTTGTTCCCGTAACAGGTCTCAACGGTGAATAATCCGAGCTCACGAAGGATCGTCTCCTCCACTTCCCCGTACACGGCATCCACGGCGGCGGCATGATCTCTCCGGAATTGCAGCATCGTGTGCGTCAGCGGCCGGGTTCCCGCGCGCCCCACCCCGATCCGTGCCGGAGTGCTCTTCTTTAACGCCTCCAATTTCTCGCGGTCTTGCATGCCGCACCTCCGCAAATGTAGTTTATCCCATAAAAAGGGTCGGATCGCCGGCCGCTTCCGTCAGCCGCCCGCCCGCCATAATCCCCATCTTGACGAGCCATTCTTCGAACGCCGGTGCCGGTCGCAGGGCAAAGGTTTCCCGAAGGGCGGCGAGATCATGGAAGCTGAGAGACTGGTAGTTAAGCATACAATCGTCCGCCATCGCCACGCCGATGAGAAAGTTGACGCCCGCCGACGCCAGCAGCACGCCCAGGTTCTCCATATCGTTCTGCTCCGCCTTCATGTGGTTCGTATAGCATACGTCCACCCCCATCGGAAGCCCATGCATTTTGCCCATAAAATGGTCTTCCAATCCGGCCCGAATGACCTGCTTGCTGTCATACAGGTATTCCGGTCCGATAAAACCGACAACGGTGTTGACGAGGAACGGCTTGTATTTCCGGGCCAGCCCGTAGCATCTCGATTCGAGCGTCACTTGGTCAATCCCGAAATGAGCGTATGAGGACAGCTCCGAGCCCTGCCCGGTTTCAAAATACCAGTGATTCGGCCCCTTTGAAGCCCCCTTCATGCGCATTAGCTCATCCGCTTCGTCCAGCAGCCGGATATTTACGCCGAAGCCCTTATTGCCCTGCTCGGTTCCGGCCAGGCTTTGAAACAGCAAATCCATCGGGGCTCCTTGCTCGATCGCTCTCATCTGGGTCGTTACATGCGCCAGGACACAATTCTGGGTGGGAATGCTCCACCGGTCCATCGCCTCTTTGGTTGCGGACAAAATCGCCCGGACGCTCTCCGCCGAATCAATCACCGGATTGATCCCGATGACCGCGTCTCCGATGCCATAGCTGAGCGCTTCGTACATCGCGGCCAAAATGCCGGGAATGCTGTCCGAGGGATGATTCGGCTGCGCCCTTGTCGCAAGCACGCCCCGCTGCCCGATTTCGGTGTTGCACCGGGTAACCGTGCGGATTTTGGAGGCCGCCGCAATCAAATCCAGATTGGACATCACTTTGGCGACCGCGGCAATCATTTCACTGGTCATCCCGGTACCGATTCGTTTCAGATCATCCGGACCGGCCTTATGGGACAAAATATACTCGCGCAGCTCGGCAATGCTCCAGTTCCGAATCCCGTCATACACCGTCTCGTCGATTGCCTCTTCGATCACCCTTGACACTTCATCTTCTTCGGGCGGCAGCAGCGGATCATTCCTGATTTCACCCAGCGTCAGGTCAGCCAGCACAAATTTGGCGGCAATCCGTTCGCGGGTATCGGCTGCTCCGATTCCGGCCAGCTGATCGCCCGATTTCTCCTCATTCGCTTTGGCCAGTATTTCTTTGAGACTGTCAAAACGGTAGGTCTTCCCGAGCATGTTCATGCTCTTGATCATCCATTCGCCTCCTTTCCGCATCGGTGATGGGTTATGAAAATGCCAAGGTCTTGATTACAACAGGGACGAGAAAGCCGGGCAGCGGTTCCCCGATGTCGATATAATCGCCGCGCTCCACCCGGATTTGATCGATGCACACGATGCGGAGACGCTTCCCGCAGCGGATCCACAACGCCTGGCCCAGCGCCTTGGCCATGTCATGCTCGCAGACAACCGTCATTATTTTCGCATCGGGAAAATGACCGGTAAATGTTTCAAGCAGCGTTTGGGCCACCGTCTGCAGTTCAGCATATGAGTGAATAACCGCTCCGCTAAAAGCGATGGCGCAAGGTGCCTCGGCTTCCGGCAGAGCGTACCTTGCGGCCTCCAGCATGGCATCATCGACCGCCCGGTTCCACTCCTCGAGCTGCACTTCCGTGTACTCCAGATGGAGGACCGGCAGATTCCGGAGCGGCAGCAAAGACGGATCAATATGTACGGTCGAGCCGCTGATTTCGACGCTTTGCATACCGGCGCCGATAACGGTCGCCCGTACGGTTTGTGCGGAGGTGACGATCCGGAACGGCCACCGGTCTTCTTGCTGCCAAAGTGAGCTGGCCAGAAGCGGTCCGATGTCTCCGTACCTGGCAATGGCGGCCATGGATTCCGGAACTTCCCGGTCCGCCATCAAGGTGCTGATCCCGCCGGAAATCATAAGTTCGTCTATCTCCGGTAACGGTCCGGCGGGCGGCGATCCGGCGATTAAATGCCGAAAGGATGAGTCAACCGCTCCCTTGGCCAAATAAGCCAGCATTTCGCCGCACATCGCGGCGGCTATCCCCTGGAGCTGATCCGGGGTCGTCTTGCTTCCAGCCGTCAGCGGAGTCCCGCGTTCCTGCAGCCATTTCAGCATATGCGGGGAAACCGAATGAACATTACCCTGATCATCCAGTCGGATCAACCGCCCCCCGACATGGAAGGTGACCGTGCCAATCGCTCTCCCTTTCCGGAAATAAGCGACATTCGCGGTCCCGCCCCCGATATCGACATTGGCCACAACTCCCGGAATCTCCCTGGATCGTTGTTCGGCACCGGACCCCTTACCGGCGAGCAGGCCTTCCAGATCCGCTCCGGCGGCAGCTACGACAAAATCTCCTGAACGTTCCGCCAGGTAATGCACGACCCGCCGGGCATTCGTCTTGGTCGCCGTCTCTCCGGTGATGATGACGGCTCCCGATTTGACCTCGGATAGGCTCAAACCGATATGATCGTATTCATCCCGCAAAATCCGGGCAACTTCATCCATGTCGATTTCATCTTGGGACAGCAGCGGCGTAGAGTAGATCGGACTGGCATACTGCAGCTCCCGTTCGGCGATTTCATAGCGGGGCAAATGGAATGCGCCTGATACCCTCTCCAAACGAAGCCTGCTGACAATCAGCTTGGTTGTACTGGTTCCGATGTCGATGCCGACACTAGTAAACGACAGCTCATCCATCCATTGCCCCATCCCTCCCTATAACATGCAGCGTGCTCCAGCGAGTATGGCATTCAACTTGAATACCAACTTGTATACCAGTTTCATGTCGTCATTATAAGTCAGGTCAGCGCATTATTCAATAAAATTTTAAATATTTTTCTGAAAATTTTCAGCGCGCGAGTTCGGAAATGAAGTGCTGCATAAATAATAAAGAAAAGTATGGTAATCTTAAGGGGAGATACCATTTGTTCTTATTCTGGGAGGTCCATACCAATGAAGCCATTTGCTTTTCTCTCTGACTTTGACGGCACGCTTTCACAGCGGGATTTCTACCATCTGATGATCGACCGGTTCTTCCCGGAATGGGGGCACCAATTCTATCAGGATTGGAAAAAAACGAAAAAAATTAACGTGGAGTTTCTGAACATCATTTTTGGCAAGCTGAATCTTACGGAGGAGCAGCTGCTTGACGAGATACGCAAAATTCCGCTCACGCCGGGAGCCATCGAGTTTGTTAACGAGGTTCAGGCCCGAGGCGGCGACTTCTATATCGTAAGCGCGGGCACGTCCTGGTATATCGAGCGGCTGCTGCAGGTGCTGGAGATCCCGAATGTAACGGTTATTTCCATGCCGGCCGTGCACGAAAACGGCGCGCTGCGGATTGCTCCCGACACCGCCAACCCTTTCTTCTCGGAAGTATTCGGGCTGGACAAACGCAAGGTGCTCGAGGATATCCGGGGACGCTACCGCACCGTTTTATTTGCCGGGGACAGCGAGCCGGACCTCGAAGCGGCCAAAGCGGCCGACATCGCTTTTGCCCGCGGGGAGCTGCGTGAGCTGCTGAAGCGGGACGGCGTAAGTCATGTACCGGTTGATGATTATCACGCCATTTCCGGCTATCTGAACGATAACGGGTGGCCGAAGTGAAGCGCCAGGCCCATGAAGTATCCATCCCCGCGCTTCTGGAGGTTGGCGACCAGGTGCTCTCCCATTTTGGAGAGCTGCTTGGCAAGGCCGGGTTCTCGCGCATCGTCCTCTGCTTCGGTGAAGGCATCCGCCCGCTATGCGAGCCGCAAATCGTGCAATCGCTGACGGAGCAAACGCAGCTGGAGATTCTGGACAACCGGGATGTTCTCGACAACAGCCTGGAGGTGATTGCGAGCACGGCCTTCACGCTTCCGGCCCGCACCGAGGCCATCGTCGGTATCGGGGGAGGCAAGGGGCTGGATATTGCGAAATATATGGCGTTCCTAAACGGACTCCCGTTTATCAGTGTGCCGACCTCGGTCGCCCATGACGGTTTCGCGAGCTCCGGCTGTTCCCTTTATGTTGACGGGCGCCGCACGTCGGTTCCGGCCCGGATGCCTTACGGCATTTTGGTCGACCTTGGCCTTGTCCGGAATTCGCCGATTCAGTTCCTGTACAGCGGACTGGGTGATATCCTCTCCAAAATCCCGGCGGTCTTCGACTGGCGGTTCGAGGAATCCCGCGGCGCTACCCGGGTGAACGACTTCGCGGTGATGATGGCCAAGAAATCGGTGAACAGCATTGTGCGCATGCCCTATACCGATATTCGCGAGTTCTTTTTTATAAAAGAGATTGTGGATTCCCTTACGCTTTCCGGAATCGCCATGGAGATTGCCGGAAGCAGCGCGCCCGCAAGCGGCAGTGAGCACCTGATCTCCCACGCGCTGGATCAGCTTGTGGAGCGGCCGCAGCTGCACGGCATTCAGGTGGGCGTAGCCTCTTACCTGATGTGTCTCGTGCAGGAGCACCGGGTGGAACGGGTCCGCAAATTCCTGGGCGAAACCGGATTTTTCGATTTCGTCGCGACGCTCGGCATGAAGCGCGAGGATTTCGAACGGGCGATTGACCTGGCCCCGTCCATCAAGCCGTCCCGCCGGACATATCTGCACCTGCCGGAGATGCGCGAGAAGGCGAAGCAGCTGCTGCATAGCGACGAGACGCTGGGGCGGATTTTGAGTTGAGTAAGGAATCCGATGGAGTGGCCATTCTTTTAGAGCTGAAAGGTACGCTTTGACGATATTCGCAGCCGATGGAATTAATTAGCCAGAACGGGTCCAACTGAAGAACTCACAAGTTCCCGATTGGATGTTATAACAGCAGAACACTGCCTATGTTCTATATTCATGTAAATATCTTCCTTGTGTAGTACCCTCATGGTATAATCACAGCAGCGATAGAACGGCTTGCAAGGGCGGTCGGCTAATCTCCCGTGAAGGGAGGTGATGCCTGTGGAGGTTTATCAAGCGCTGTCTTTAATGTTCATGTTTGGCATGTTCATTATTGCTCTGCTCAATTACCTCAAAAAGAAATAGACCGCCCTAGTCCAAGGATGCGGTCTATTTCATGAGGCCTAACCTGTTAAGCCGCCGCCCTTAAAAGCGGCTATTGCTCGGGGAGTCGTGTTGCAAGCACGGCTCTCTTTGCATTGTACGCAGTTTCTGGCTTTATTATAACACGAGGAGCGAATAATTCAATGACACGAGTCGTTCCTCATGACCCTTTACTTCCTTTAACATGCGCTATGATTCTACTCCATATTGGGGTATGTACTGGATTCCCCCTGTTACTGGCATTAGTGATCATTGCCCCACTATATACTTGACTGCATCTTCATAACTTTTAACCCTCTTCACTGTAAAATACTTCATGAACTCTTTTGTCCACATATCCATCTCGTCTTCGATTTCGGTAACTTCATTTAAGATGAATACAACATGTTCGCAATCTGTATTGGCCATAGCCGGAAGCAGCACGGAAAATCCCCATTCCACATCCTCTTGTTCATCTTCAAATCCGTTTCTTGCATCCACGACAAAATTACTGCCTGGATATCTCTTAAGCAGCTCCAAAGAAAATAATGTTGGGGTTCTATAGTCATCATAGCTGCAGAATTTTTTCCATGTTAGAAATACGATATTGTCTTCAGGCATATATTCCACATGACAAAATTCCGAATCGAATTCATTTTTCTCCACATTCATATTCATAGATTCCCCCTGCTATATAAGCTGAACTAAAGATTTCCCCATCAGAACCCAGTCGCAACTACGAGAAACGTTTGGACTTCCGGCCGCTGCCCATCTCCAGATTTCTTGATTTAATCCACTCTTCGCGGTTGAAATCCGGAGACAAAGGCGATCGCTATCGCTCCTACAGTTCCAAACTTCCCCCTTCGTTACTCCTTACCCTGATGTCATATTTAAAAGTTCATCTTATATAGTTTGGATTTATGTCTACCCCATCTTCGCCCGTATCCATCAAGTATATCATTGTTACCGGAAGTCAAGCTTAAAGTATCCTCCATTCTGCAAGCCCCTACTGTACATCGCTTTGAAAATTGTACTGAAAAATTATCAAAAAGTTCTTTCAAAATATTTGTGAAATACTTCACAACTAAACAAGGGTAATGGTATACTTAATATCATGAACTAAAGAGGAACATTTTGGAGACTGGGGACGTAACTCGAAACAAGATTTGAAGTCCGAGATTAAAGTCAGGCTCGCGCTCCTTCACTTCCCATTTCGTCCGTTACTCCTTTGTTTTTTTATTTCCTTCTTTCTTTCATCTTAAAAACAGAGATTTAAATCTGGGGGGTTAACCAATGAACAAGAAAGTATTACCGGCTCTTATTCTCGTTCTCTCGGTCCTGCTTGTTATCGCGGGATGCGGCAGCGGGAATGCGGGCAACAACACGGAAAACAAAGAAGCTGCTGGAGCAACTGCGGGACCAACCGCCAAAGCAACAGCTGAAGCCACTTCGGGAGCGTCTACAGTCGAGTATACGCCGATCGATCAACTGAAAGATAAATACGATATCATCATTGTTGGCGCGGGCGGTGCCGGTATGACTGCCGCACTTGAAGCCAAAGCGAACGGCAAGAACCCGGTTATTTTTGAAAAAATGCCGGTTGCCGGCGGCAACACGACCAAATCCTCTTCGGGGATGAACGCTTCGCAGACGAAATTCCAACAAGAGCAAGGTATTCAGGACAGCAATGATTTATTTTATGAAGAGACCTTAAAAGGCGGCCATGACACCAACGATAAAGAAATGCTTCGTTTCTTCGTTGACAATTCCGCAAGTGCTATCGATTGGCTGGATTCCATCGGCATCCGATTGAACAATCTCACGATTACCGGCGGAATGAACGAAAAGCGCACACACCGTCCTGAAGACGGCTCCGCGATCGGAGGATACCTGGTCAAAGGTTTGGTGAAGAATGTAAGAGAACAAGGGATTCCGCTGTTTGTTAACGCCGACGTGAAGGAGCTTACACAAGCAGACGGCAAAGTTAACGGTGTGAAAGTCCTCTTCAACCAAACCGACGAAAAAACAATTACTTCCGACGCTGTCATTGTGACAACCGGCGGATTCGGGGCCAACAAGGAAATGATTGAAGAAGTCAGACCGGATCTCAAAGGATATGTGACCACTAACCAAGTAGGCAGCACCGGCGACGGCATTAAGATGATTCTCAGCGTTGGCGGTACAACCGTGGATATGGATCAAATTCAGGTTCACCCGACCGTACAGCAGGAAAAATCCTATCTCATCGGGGAAGCGGTTCGCGGCGAAGGCGCCATCCTCGTTGCCCAAGACGGCAAGCGTTTCGTTAACGAGCTGGACACTCGCGACAATGTCACGGCAGCCATCAATGCCCTTACCGAAAAATCCGCTTATCTGGTGTTTGATTCCGGCGTGAAATCCCGTGCTAAAGCGATTCAGCAGTATGAAAAAATGGGCTTTGTGAAAACAGCCGACACCATCGAAGCGCTGGCCAAAGAAATCAACGTCCCGGCGGATCAGCTGAAAGCGACACTGGGTACTTGGAACAGCAGTGTAAAAAATAAAAAAGATGCCGAATTCGGCAGAACCACAGGAATGGACAACGACCTGTCCGCAGCGCCTTACTACGCCATCAAGATCGGCCCCGGAGTCCACTACACCATGGGCGGCGTGAAGATCAACACGAACACCGAAGTGCTGAACAAAGAAGGCAAGCCGATCCCGGGCCTTTTCGCCGCAGGCGAAGTCACCGGCGGCCTGCACGGCCAAAACCGCATCGGCGGCAACTCCGTAGCCGAAATCATTATTTTCGGCCGTCAAGCGGGTATTAAGGCTGCTGAATCTGTAAAAGCACAATAAGATATTAGCTCTCTCTTTTCACTGAGTAAAATACAAACGCTTGGGCCATCACGGTCCAAGCGTTTGTTTGTTTTGTTATTCGGTTGGGAGACGCCTGGAAGACGGAGCTTCCACTTTTGAAGTTTCGCCGGTGCAGCTGTCTTTGAACCGGAAGTAGCTCAAGCTAAGTCCCTTGATCTCATCCAGCATTTTGACCATTTGATATAAGGCTCTGTTATAAGGAATGTCCATCCCGAAGTCATCGGCTAACCGGATGACGGCTCCGTTCAATGCCTCGATCTCCGTCTTTCTCCCTTTCAGCACATCCTGCAGCATACTGGGCAAATGATCGCTGCATGCCTCAGGTTCGCAGGCTCGCCTCAGTTGATTCATGACCTCATCGGTTCTCACGTTGATACCCAGCCGGTGCCCCACTGCCGCTACTTCCCCCACAATCGAACTCATCAGTTCTATGCCAAGCGGGTGGGTTCCCGCCTCTCCCGCGTTTAGCCGGGTCAAGGCCGTAACCGGATTGATCGAGGCATTAAACGCCAGCTTTTCCCAAATTACCTGCATCGCATCCTCTGAGACCACCGTCTGAAATCCCGCCGCGTTGAAAATAGCTTCCAGCGTATCAACAGCAGGCGAACTCCCGCCGGACAACCGGGAGAGATATGTGATGCCTGAACCGCCGATTTGTACGGCGCCCGGACCGAGCAGGTCGGAGCTGTACGTAGTGACGCCTACAAGAATACGTTCCTTCGGAATATAGCGGGGAAGAATTTCGATGCCGGCGATGCCGTTCTGAAGGGAAACCACATGGGTATCCGGCCCGATAATGTCCCTGAAGCCGGCGAGGGCCTCCTCCGTCTGGCCGCTTTTGGTCAGGAGGAGAACATAATCATACACTTCGCCGGGCAGCGGCCGGTTGGCCGCTTTAATCCTAAGTGTTCGGGCTGAATGTTCGTGTACAATGCGCAGTCCATTTCGCTGTATTTCAGCAACGTGGTCTTTCCAGGAATCGTAAAGAACAACCGCATACCTCGCTTCAAACAAGTGGGCGCCGATCCGGCTTCCCATCGCGCCCGCTCCCAGAACGGCGATTCTTGGAGAAGATTTCATAGTCCCAGCTCCTCTTTGCTCTTTTACGTAAGTTTATCTTACATAATAACAACATATCGGAAACAAACCGGTTCGAAAACGACTGAATCGTACGCTTTTCAGGTTCTGACTTATTCGATTCGCCCAGTATGGATTGTATTTTGTGAAGTATTTGTGAAATCAACTGTACGGTTCGCCCGGTAAACTTAAAAAACACTGTCCGTTTCGAATGTATTCAACCTTTTTCAATTCCGTTATGGTAGACACATGGAATATAAGATGACATAAATTATTAATTTTTCATGAACGATACGGGGGCCGGCAGGTTAGTCCGACGTTCAAAAGTCCGCTTCTATTCCATCCGGATACTGAAACAAGGAGGAACGAAGGCATGTTAAAGACGGAAGACAATGAATTGCTGACACGTACCGGTCCGGGAACCCCAATGGGCGAAATGTTCCGGCGTTACTGGATTCCCGTTCTGAAATCGGATGAACTGCTTTCGGACGGGGAGCCGAAGAAAATCAAAATCCTCGGCGAAGATTTACTGGCTTTCCGGGATACGGACGGGAAGGTCGGCTTAGTCGACGAGAAATGTCCGCACCGCGGCACCTCCCTGAGTCTTGGCAATAACAGCGGCTGCGGATTGACCTGTATTTACCACGGCTGGAAGTTCAACACCCAAGGGGAATGCGTCGATCTGCCGTCCGAGCCGAAGGACAGCAAGCTCAAGAAAGGCATTCACCTTAAAGCCTACGAGACGACCGAGAAGAACGGCATCGTATGGGGGTATCTGGGGCCCAAGGAGCATCAACCTCCTTTTCCGGACTTTTACTGGATGAACTTGCCTGATTCCCGGCTCGTATCCGAACGGGTATGGCAGGAATGCAACTATTTGCAGGTTATGGAGAATGACCTGGATTACGTCCACGCCGCTTTTCTGCACAAGGCGCTTCAGAAGCAGAACATCAAGGACGGGCTGCTAAGCAGCAAGCTCGGTATTAATCCCGATCATCCCCTGGTTAAGAATCCGCCGGTCAAACAGGCCGTCGAAACGACCAGCTACGGCAAACGCTGCATCGCCGTAGGCAGCGAGGACGAGACGACCGATGTGTTTATGGAAATCCACTACATTTTCCCTTTTTATACGTACCCTCCAAGAATGAAGGGCGAGGACGGCATGTGGCACGCCTTTATCCCCCGGGACGATCACAGCACATGGAGCTGGGACGTACAATTCGCCCATTACAGCGACATCGATGCGGAAGCCCAGCGTGAACGGCGGGGCATCCTTGTAGACGAGCAGTTCCGCAAGCTTAACAATATAACGAACAACTACAAGCAAGACCGGGAATTGATGACCTACGCCAACTATTCCGGGATCGAAGGGATCGCAAATCAGGATCATGCCGTCACGGAAACGATGGGCCCGATTGTGGACCGTTCCAGGGAGCATCTGGGGACGAGCGACCTTCCGATTATCCAGATGCGGCGCATGCTGCTTGATAACGTGAAGGCGCACATGCGGGAAGAGCCCACCGTACGGCTGCAGGACATCCCCCTCGGTAAACTGTACAGCTGCGGACTTGTAGGACCCAAAGGCCGGAAATGGAGCGAAGTAATTCCGCTGGACGGCGAGTTTGTCTACAAGGACGGCAGCTTTATGGAAGAAACCGAAGGCCCTCATTCCTATGAAAAGGTTTGACGGGTACCGGTCATTTCAGTACCTTCGCCAAGATGCCGATTACCGGTTCTATCCGCTCGCGGAGCGGTCCGATCCGGAGAAAGCGTGTGAAGAAACGCTGACCGAACCGGAGCGGAGGCGATACGAAGCTTTGATGAGCGGCCATCCCATTCTCTCCCTGCGCGATCATGGCTTCACCATGCCTAAGCACAGTGAAGATATTCTCGCGTACTGCCGCCAGGGGTATACCGCATTCGACTATGAAGGCCTTGCATTGTCCAGGCTTGACGGCCTGTTCGAAAACTTCATGGACGGCGTCATGAATGTGACGTCCAAAGCCGGACTGAAATGGGACGATGTCCTGTGGAACCTCGGGATGCGGTACTGCGATATGGCTCATCAGGATACAGTGCGCATCGCTTCAAGCGTGAACGATATCCTCACAGCCAAAGCAAACGGTCAAATCGCCATTATCCCTTCACTTGAGGCGGCTACCGCCCTTGAGAACGAAATCGAACGCGTGGATATTCTCTATGGCTTCGGGATCCGCTGTATGGGAATCACCTATAACGATGCGAATACGCTCGGTTCGGGACTGTCGGAGACGCATGACGGCGGACTGACCCGTTTCGGCAGGCGGGTAGTGGAGCGCATGAACCGCCTCCGCATGGTGATTGACATTTCTCATTGCGGCGACCGCACGAGCATGGAGGTGATCGAGGCGAGCGAACAGCCCGTGCTGATTACCCACGCGGGAGCCAGAGCGCTGTGGAACACTCCCCGGATGAAGCCGGACGAGATTCTGCTCGCCTGCAAGGAACGGGGCGGCCTCATCGGAATCCTGGCCGCTCCGAATACGACCATGACGCGAAACCACCCGCACCACTGCCTGGAATCGGTCATGGAGCATTTCGAATATGTCGCAAATCTCGTCGGAATCGACCATGTTGCCTTTGGACCCGACACGTTCTTCGGCGATCACACGGCGCTGCAGCGTGCGGTAGATAATCAGCTCTCGATTGGAGCGTCGCACAGCGGAGAGCATTTTACCGAAGCGGACTATGTAAGGGGAGCCGAGAATCCGGTGGAGGCGGTGCCCAATATGGTCCGGTGGCTGATCCGGCACGGATACAGCGACAGTGATATCGCCAAGGCAGCCGGCGGTAACGTCTTGCGCGTCCTTCGTCAGCTGTGGGACTAAGGCGGAACTACACTTCCAGAAAGGAGACTACATATGGATGTCTCGGAACACCGGACCGTTATCGTTACCGGCTCCTCACAGGGAATCGGGCTCGCCATCGCCGGCTATTTCCTTGATAACGGCTGGCGCGTGGCATTTGTCAGCTTGGACCTGGAGCAAATCCGTTCCCGGTTTCAGGCGAAGCTGGACAGCGGGGAGGCTTTGTTCTTTGAAATGGATGTTACCGACAACGCCAAGATCGCCGAATGCGTGAGCGTTGTGATGGAGCGCTGGGGACGGGTCGACGCGCTGGTGAACAATGCCGGCATCCGGACGGGAACCTCCATTGCCGATACGACGCCGGAAGAGTGGAACCGGATCATGTCCGTCAATTTGGGAAGCACCTTCTTCTTCTCCCAGGCTATCGTTCCCGTCATGAAACAACAGCGCCAAGGCCGGATCATCAATATGTCCTCCTTCGGCGGGCAGTTCGGACCCATGACTTCAAGCGCGGCCTATTCCGCTTCCAAGGCCGGGCAGCTCGCGTTAACCAAGGTGTTCGCACGCGAGCTTGCTCCTTACAGCGTAACCGTGAACGCCGTCGCTCCGGCTTCCGTAAGGACGCCGGAAATGGACAAGATGGATCCCGCCTTTATTGAAAAAATGGTTGAGACGATCCCCGTGGGGCGTGTCGGAGAATCGGAAGAGGTGGCGGAGCTGGTCTACTATTTGGCTGCCGGTTCCACCGGCTTCATAACCGGAGCGACCTTCGACGTTAACGGCGGAAGGCTGATGCGGTAATCCGCGTGTGCTAAACCGTAAGTTGCGCGAACCAAATTTTATGAATGAGGTGATTGCTATGGCCATGGAGCACGGTGCCCCGAAAATTCCCGAGAAGCTTCGCGTCCTGATCATGTTCGAATCGACAGGCTGGTTCGATACAACCCCCGAGGAGAAGAAGGATCATGTATTGCCTGCTCTGAATGAGGTTATTACCGCCTGGAAGCAATACGAAATTACGCTTCTTGGCACGATCGACCGGGACATTCTAACTGCCGGACATGCCGGAGATAAAGGCTTTCACGCCCTTTTTCTCTACGACGTTCCGGATCTGCAGACCGTAACAAACATGACCCACGCTTTTCGCGCGACCGGACTGGACCGTTATTTCCGTCTTGAAGCGATTATCGGACGCCCCTTTTTCTTGCTGGAAGCCTGATTATTTCATACCCGGGAGGTAATGACGATGAAGTTTGGTATTTATGTGGAAATGCAAAACCCGAAGTCGAACCCAAAGCCCCACGCGCAGTTATACCGCGAGGTTCTGGAGCAGATTGAGCATGCCGACAAGAACGGTTTCAACTCCTTCTCTACGCTTGAGCATCACTGGTTTGAAGAGTTCTCCATCTCCGCGAATCCGCTGGCGCTTTATTCGGCGGCGGCGCAGCGGACGAACCATATCCGCTTCCGCACCTGCTCCCACGTCCTTCCGCTTCACAATCCGATGGTCTTCGCCGGTCAGCTGGCGGTCGCGGATATCCTGACGGGCGGCCGGGTCGAAGTTGCCTTCGGGCGGGGCCATTCGTGGGTATTCCCGAAAGCGTCCATTCCGCTGGAGCAAAGTCGCGGCCGGTTTATGGAATCGCTGGAAATTCTGAAGCTGGCCTGGTCGCAGGAATCCTTCTCCTATGACGGCGAGTATTACAAGGTAAACAACGTTTCGATCGTTCCGAAGCCGGTGCAGCTGCCGCATCCGAAAATTTATACCGGCGGCGCGAGCAACCACAACTACGAGCTGGCCGGCAAGGAAGGCTGGGGCGTCCTGATTACTCCAATGCTGCCGTTCAGCAAAGTGAAGCAGCACCTGGATATCTACCGCGAAACCTGCGAGAAGTACGGCAACAAGCCGGATATTGTATACGTTCAGGCAGTCTACCTGGATGAAGACGAGCAGCGGGCAATCGGCGAGGCGGAGCCTTACATCAAGCAGTTTATGGCAGGCAATGTCTCTCCGACCAAGGAGATGCCTTCCCGGGAAGAAATGCTGGCCAAGGATTTCGCATTCTACGCGTCCGGCGCGTTGGAAGAGCTTGTGAAAATCCCCTATAAGACGCTTGTGGAAGAGGAATACGTATGGGTGGGCACTCCGGAGACGATTAAGGAAAAGGTCCAGCAGATCGTTGATGAATGCCCGGGACTAACGGAAATCAGCCTCTTATGCACCTATGGCGGGATGGAGCACTGGCGCACGATTCGCACCCAGCAGCTGTTCAGCGAGCGTATTATGCCGCACATTCACGAGAAAGCACCGGTTATACCCGGTTAATATTCCTTCACCCGGGAGGTTGATCGACGCCATGAGTTTAAGCGAATATATCGCAAGCCTGTTCGGCGAAGAGGCAGGCGCGCTGCTTGAGGAGGAACCGGCCTTTATCGGCCCGCTCTTTGAAGAAGGTGATGCCGAATGAACGAGTCGGTTCACAGCCTTACGCTTTCTGCGCTGTTCCCGTTAATCAAGGACAAGCAGATTTCGCCCGCCTGGCTGACGGAGCAGACGCTCCGGCGCATCGAATCACTGGAGCCCGGGCTTCGCGCCTTTATCCGGGTACTGCCCGAGGAAGCGATGGAGCAGGCCAGGACGCTTGAGGCCGAGGCCGTGCAGGGACGCATTCGCGGTCCCCTGCACGGCATTCCCGTCGCCGTCAAGGACGTGCTGCAGACTGGCGGAATCCCGACAACGGCCGGCTCCAAAGTACTGGAGCACTGGATCCCCGATCGGGACGCAACCGCCGTCGCCAGACTCAAGCAGGCCGGGGCGATTGTGATCGGGAAAGCGAATCTGCACGAATTCGCCATGGGAGCTACGACGGAGAATCCCCATTACGGCACGACCCGGAATCCCTGGGACCGGGACAAAATCGCCGGCGGCTCCAGCGGCGGCAGCGCAGCGGCTTTGGCTGCCGGGATGTGCTTCGGGGCGCTCGGCACCGATACGGCGGGCTCCATCCGGCTGCCCTCCGCCTTGTGCGGAACAGTCGGCCTTAAGCCGACTTACGGGGCGGTCAGCCGCTTCGGCTGCGTCCCCTTCAGCTGGTCGCTGGACCATGTCGGCCCGATGGCACGCACCGTTGAAGATACCGCGATCCTGTTCGAATCCATAAGCGGATTCGACCCGAAGGATGCCGCCTCGTCCCGGCGGCCACTTGCTCCAGGCCCAATCGAGAAGCGGGAAGATTTAAAGGGCTTTACGCTCGGACTCTGTAGGGAGTATTTCTTTGAAGGCATGCATCCGGAGATCGCCGGGATCGTGGACCGGGCAATGGAACGCTTACAGAGCCTCGGGGCGGAGATACGGGAAATCAGCCTCTCCCGTCTAAGCGAGGCTCAGGGGGCGGCGAGAATTATCGCCCAGTCGGAGGGCTATTCCTTTCATAAGCCGATGCTTCAGCATGCGTCCGGGCAATACAGCGAAGATGTGCGCTTCCGGCTCGAGTTCGGGCGGCAGGTGTCCGCGGACGATTATTTGCAGGCGCAAAAATTCCGCCGGAAATTTATCGCGGACACGGCTGCGGCCATGGCATCCGTTGACGCGCTGATCTCTCCGATGAACCACAATCCGCCGTTTCCTATTGGCTCGGTCTCTCCGGAGCAGGCCATCCACAACATGTTCCGCCTGGCCAAAGCGCCGCTGGCGAATTTTCTCGGCTTTCCGGCGCTATCTGTCCCCTGCGGATTCGTGGAAGACCGGCTGCCGGTAGGGCTGCAGCTCATTGGAAAGCCGTTCGACGACTGCAAGCTCCTGCTTATCGGAGACGTGTATGAACGTTCTGAATCGTGGTCGGAGCGGCTCGCCCGGCATATTGCCGAACTGCTGTAAAACTTTAAAAGGCCTGTGACCTTCAGATCCCCAATGGATGACCGGTCACAGGCCTTTATATGCTACAAAACGGATGAAACCCGAAGGAACGTTCCGGTTGTGACACTTAACACTTCCCGCTGCTCATTCTCCACCCTGCACTCCAGAAACAGAGCCTTATATCCATCCTTCACAAAGCGGGCATCGGCGATCAACCGGCCGCCGGCGGCCGACTTCATGTACGAGGTTTTCGTTTCCAGCGATACATAAGGGACATCCTTAAATTTTATCGTCAGAAAACCGAAAGCCGTATCGGCCAGATAAGCATGAATACCTCCATGAACAATGCCAAGCGGATTCAGCATGAGCGGTTGGACGGGGCATTCGATCCGGCATGCTTTGTTATCCTCGTCATAGGAAACGGCAAATCCCAGGAGAGCGAATAAAGGCGTTTGCTCAGTATCCACGTTCTTTTCTCCTTTCGCCTTCCGGTACTTTTTTATTCAAAAAGGCTTCAATCCCCGCAATATAATCCGGGCCGTCGAAGGATGAGAGGACAAGCGCGGAGATTTCCTCATCTTCCTCGGTCATTCCGTTCATAATCTCGTGAATGATTCTCTTCGTTCCTTGAATGGAAAGCTGCGAATTTTGCGACAGCATGCGGGCGTAGGCATAGACTTCATCCTCCAGCCGGTCCGGTTCAAACAAACGGTCGATCAGACCCATCCGAAGCGCTTCCTCGGCCCCCACCCTCCGGGCTGAATATAAAATATCCTTGGCATTCGACGGTCCGACCTGCCGGACCAGATATTTCATGCCGAACAAATTATAGACCATCCCCAGTTTGGCGGGCGTAATGGCGAATGCCGCCGAGGTATCGGCAAACCGGAAATCACAAACCAGAGACAGCTCGCAGCCCGCCCCGATGCAGTGCCCGCGAATCATCGCGATAGTCGGTTTGCTTAGCCGCGCCAGGACGTCCTCTGCCCGATGGGCCGCTGCGTTGTACAGCTTGGCGGACGCGGAGCTTGCCCGGACGGAAGTGAATTCACCGATGTCCGCTCCCGCCGAAAACGCCTTGTCGTCATCGCTCCGGATAATAACAATTTTGACCGCCTCGTCCCGCTCCACTTCGATCAGCCGCTCATGCAGGGTGTGCCACATGTCCAGTGAAATGGCGTTTCGCCGCTCGGGCCGGTTGAGCACGATTGTGGCGATATCCCCATCTTTTCTAACATATATCTGTTGATCCTCCCGCATCCAATCCCCCCTAAATCACATCTTGCCGGCGAAGCATTTCAATCTCTTCCTTGGACATTCCCAAATAGCTGCCCAGGACCTCTTCCGTATGTTCACCCAAAAGAGGGGCGGCAGACCGGATCTTTCCCGGCGTTCTGGACATTTTGGCCGGAATGCCAAGCATCCGGGTCTTACCCGCGACGGGATGCTCCGCCTCAAGCACCATTTCGCGCTCAAGGACATGCGGATCGTTCATCGCCTGATCGAATGTATTGATGGGCCCGCCGGGCACCCCTGCCTGCTCAAGCTTGCTGACCCAGTAATCCTTTGTTTCACAGACAAAGATGTCTTCAATGCATCGCTCCAGAATGTCGACATTGTGAATGCGGTCCTTCGGCCGGGCGAATCGTTCGTCCTCTATCCATTCGGGCTTATCGATCACATCCGTGCAGAATCGTTCCCAGGTGCTCTGATTGGCCCCGCCGACCAGAACATAGCCGTCTTTCGCCCTGAACGCCTGGTATGGAGCCATGACCCGGTGCCGGGAACCGTTCGGCTTCGGAACCGTGCCGTCCGCAAAAAAAGCCGCCGCTTCCCAAAAGGTCCATGCCAGTCCCGATTCCATGATGGACACATCGATATACTGCCCTTCGCCGGTTTTGAGTTTATGCACATAAGCCGCCAGGATTGAATACAGCGCCGTAACGCCCCCCGTTAGATCATTGATGGCTATGCCCAGCTTAACCGGACGCCCGCCGGGTTCGCCGGTCATGCTCATCAGACCCGTCATCCCCTGGGCGACGATATCAAAGCCCCTTTTGTCCCGGTAAGGCCCCGTTTGTCCGTATCCCGAAATCGAGCAGTAAATAATGCCGGGATTGATTCGGCAGACCGCTTCATAATCCAGACCCAGTTTACTCATTACACCGGGTTTGAAGTTCTCGACAATGACATCCGACTCCGCCGCCAGCTGGAAAAAGATTTCCTTGCCCCTCGCAGACTTAACGTTCAGAGTCACGCTTTTCTTATTGCGGTTGATCTGCATGAAATTGGCGCTTTCCCCGTGAATAAACGGCGGCGTAGACCGGGTATCGTCTCCGCTCTGAATCTTTTCAATTTTGATCACCTCCGCGCCCAGATCTCCAAGCACCATCGTACAATAAGGCCCGGCCATAACCCGGGTTAAATCCAGAACCTTCAATCCTTCAAGCGGCTGCATCTTGGTTGCCTCCCGTCAATTTTTAGCAGGTTCGGAGCGCTTAAACCAGAACCATTATGATATAATTGTAGGAACAATTGGCGGTGTGAAGTGATAGCAAAAAGGAATCACCCTGTCCGGCTGACGCCCCTCAAGGGAGGATCACGCAATGAACTTGTCCGATATGGAGCTCATCATGACGGTGTCCAGAACGAAAAGCATGCGGAAAGCGGCCAAGCTCGTCCATTTGTCGCAGTCCGCCATCAGCAAGAAGATTCAGCTGATCGAAGATGAGTACGGGATTACGCTGTTTCATCGCACAGCCGCGGGAGTGGAGCTTACAGCCGACGGACAGCTGTTTATTCAGTATGCGGGCAGCGCGCTGCACACCCTGAGAACCGGGATCGAGCAGACCCGGATGAAGAACGCCGAACGCAAAGTGACGAGACTTGGGGTAGCCTCGCCCTTGATATCGGAGCTGCACCGGTTCTCCGGGTATTTCCAATCCCACGGCGGGCCTCTGGAAATCGTTACATCGAACTCGCCTGAAATCGTGAGAAAGCTGCAGGAAGGAACGCTGGATTTCGGCCTGTTCGGGTATGAATCCATACCCGGGGACATCAGCGCCATCCCCCTGTACCGGCAGGATTTTCATCTTTACGCCTCCGACAGATATCTTCCGGCTTTCCTTCCGTTTGCGGACAGAACCGTCTCTTATGTCCGCGCCTCTTTTATTCAGGCCTTGCGCGAGCTGCCGCTGATCCTGCCTAAACAGGGAATTCATGTCCGGCAAATGATTGACCGAATCATGGAGAAGGAGTTCGGCGGCGAGCCACTTATCGCGGTTGAGACCGATACGCTTGAGCTGATGGAACAATTGGCGGAGAGGGAGTTCGGCTGCACGTTTATCACCCAATCCGTGTACGAACCGTCTACGGGGCGTTCGCCCGCCGATTTCTCCGGTGAGACGTTCCGGATTGAAGCGCTCGGCAGGGGCATGTTCCGGATTCCGCTCCCCTTCCTGTTCCCTTCCCGGCAGGTCTTCTTCGCCCAGTCGCCCCACCGATCGGACGGGCTGGACGGTATCGCCGGCCGGACGTCCGGATGGCCGGAACCTCCCCTTGGTCCAGGCAGTCCAGAGGCAGAATAACCGTTCTTTGTGTAAAAGGGCGAAACAAAAAGGGTTATTACATCCGGGCAGGGGTTCCTCCGCAGCAGGGCACTTGCCTCATGTAAAGGACTGGACCAAAAGCGGTGGTTGTCACACAAAACTTCATCCTAGTGCGCTTTGGCATTTATAAAATTTCCTGCTGCGCGGTTCAATAGTTATCTAAATTCCTGCGAATGTACATCAATTAGTGGCAGATGGCTTACTCTCATAAGAATTCCTCCAAATATGCAGGAATTTCGGCCACGATCAGTGTGGTGAGTCTCCATACGTTAAAAATACTGCATAATCGCAGGAGTTCTCTCAAAGCAACCGATAATCCCTATAAATTCCTGCACATCCTCAAGCTTTTCTTCAACGACAACGCCGCTGCTGCTGCTAATTATTCCATTCTTCATTATTGAGATGATAATAAACGTATGGAATGCTTTTACGCAGTACTATTTCACTCCCTCCAAGTTACATAAGGTCTCTCAACGCAGGGTCTGCTGCACACAAAACAGCAAGGAAGGCAATCCGCGCTCTGCCTGGAGGTAGAGCGCGTTGGCCGAGGTAGGCCGCGTTCGAAAGAGTCTGTAGGTAATGAAGGACAACCGGGGATTCCGGCGGTCCTGCCGCGAGTCCTGCGAGGCCTTGAAACAGTGAGCATGAGGCCGGTGCCAGGTGGCTTTTCTTGCCACAATCGGATGAAAAAGCATGCTGCGGAGCACAAAACCTGGTTACCTCTTTATTTAGCCGCCTTGTTAAGAGCGATATTCTACTTTTGGACCCTGCCGTTTCCCCCGAGATCCTGCTATTAATAATCGATCTTCCCGAGCACGAGGAATATTTCCAAGGCCAATTGCACCTCGAACCGGGTCAGCGAATTGGATAAATCGAAATCGGACAGCTGTTTAATCCGGTCCAGGCGATATCGCATACCGCTGATGGAGATATTCATCGTTCTGGCGGTTTTATGCAGATTGCATTCATTGTCGAAATAGTAGTAGATCGTTTTCAGCAGCTCCGTTGCGTACTTTTGGTCGTATTCCTGCAGCGCTCCGAGCAAATTAGAGGCGTACTGCTCCAGCTCTTCGGGGCGTCTCGCGTCCAGCAAAATCGACAGATGCTTGATATCCGTGGACAGGACAACCCGCTCGGTTTTCCCTTTGATCCTTCCGATATCGATCGCTTTGACCGCTTCATTGAACGCCTTGGAAAAAGAGGTGCGGTTGTGGCATACGCCGCTGATTCCCAGCACCGTTGTAACAGCTTCGTCGCCCAGTCCTTCGATCAGGGATTCGCCGTAATCCCGCACCTTCATATTCAGCTTTTCGATATAGGCCTGCGGAATCAGGGCATGAACGCGTTCCAGCTTGGTGGACATCAGGATATGGAATCCGTTTTGCTCGGCCCTCCTTTTTAAACGGTCCATGATTTTTTCACGCAGGGCGGTGGAACGCGCATCCTGAATCGACCCTTTTTTACCGGACGTTTCGAATTGAAAAACAAAGACATAGTGAGGCTGGCTGAGGTCATGGTCCAGATAGGCCAGCCGCCTGGATACGGCGGAGATATCGGCGGAAGGATTAAACAGCTCGTCCAGCAGTTCGCCCTTCAGGCGCTGTTCCGTCTCGACAACCGTCCGTTCATTCAGCAGCTGGATGGCGCAAATATTGGCGGACCGCTCAAGCAGAACCGATTCCAGCTCGCCGAACCGGCCCTCCGGTTTGAGGATGGAGATATAGCCGAGCACTTGATTGCGAAGCATAATGGGGGTAACGAGCCGAACGTGGGGAAAGAAAAAGGGCTCGGGGATTTCAAATTGCACCGTGCAGTGTTCTTTGAGCATAGTGTTAATTTTGCTGTATTGCTGATTTCCTTTATCGTGAGCAAGATGCTCCATTACTTTATTCAACGAGCTGTCCAAGACCTGGCCGTAGCCCGTGATCATATCCAGGTGCTGATTTTCGATAATAACGTTGCAGTTCAGGCTTTTTCCGAGAATCTCGGCCATATCGTCCAGCCCTTTACCCTGCAGGATCATACGGGTGAGTTCCTGGCTGACCGTCGTTACCCGGTTCAATATTTCTTTCTGTTTCTCAATCCGCTTATAAGCCCGGTCGAGCTCATCTTCCAGCTTCTCCTGGCCATCATCGATAAGATCCTCAGGAAGGCCGTCACCCCACTGTTCCAGGGTCTTGCCGACATACTTGCATCTTGGATCTCCTTTGGCAACGCATTCTACTTCTTTAAAAATAATTTTGGTGCCTACTGTTTCCGTGCAATACCCGCTGGCATAACCTACCAAAAAATGGCATACGGGCTCATGGTGTTTATTAAAATGCATCAAAAATTGCTTCGCTTCATTGGAATCGATCCAATACCCTTCCACATCGAACAAGCCTTCACTCTTGTTGATGTTCATCCGGATGGGGGTCGAGAACACGCGCCCCGCAATATTGTGCATTTTGGACCCGGCCAAAATCCATTCCAGATCGTCATCCCAGCTGAACATATCGTTCAGATAGCGCGCTTCGCTTACGCCGAATTGCCATCCGTAGCGCTGCAAAAAGCGTTTCGCCCTTTCCAATCCGAGAGCGACGATCAAATCCCTGCACAGCATACCAAAGGCATCTGAGCTGATCAGCATCATTCTCCGGTCCCTCAGGAAAAAATCGCCTTCCTCCTTGCTGAAATGAACCAAATCTTTCAGTGACATCGTACTCGCTTTTGTCATCTGACCGTCCCTCCTTTGACTGCGTTCTAAAGGATTTTTCAGAATGGAAATATGACTACTTTGAAACAATTTTAAATTTTAACATGTTAGCCAGTCAACCATAAGTTGAATGATAAAAGCCCCGTGAACAAGGAACATTTTCGGCTCCTCGTGTTCATCAGGGCAATATAGGTACACTTTATATCGAAGTTTTGATTTATTTCGAATAGGAGGCCTTCAATTCATCCAGCCGCTTCTTGAATTGTTCGGCAGGCAAGCCCTGTGCTTCGAGATCGGCGACCGCTTGATCCTGAAGCGGCTTCAGCTTCGCATCCCACGCCTGTTTCTCCTCCGGCGTCAGCGTAATGACCTTCAGACCTTCTTCCTTCATGGACCAGTCCATTGCTTCCTTCACATGATTATCGAGATATTCCCCGGCCCAGGCGGCCATCTCCGGCCCTAACTCCTCGATCACCTGCTGAACGTCCGGGGGAAGCGAATTCCAGGTATCCATGTTCATTACTGCGGCGAAGGTCGAAACGCTCAGCGGGTAGTCCGTCACAAATTTGGCCATTTCTGCAAGCTTCAAATCCATCAGCACTTCGCGCGATGACACGTAGCCTTCGATAACGCCGGTTTGCATCGCTTCGACGGATTCCGCCTGCGACATCCCGACGGGTGAGGCGCCCAACTCCTTTAGCAGCGGCGCAAGCGCGCCGGAAATCCGGATCTGTTTGCCTTTGATGTCGTTTAAGGACGCGACAGCGGCTTTGGTCTGGATATAAGCCGGTTCGGTTGCAAAGGCGGTGATGACCTTCAGGTCTTTAAAAGAATCCTGCGGGTATTCCTTCAGCAGATCAAATATGACCTGGCTGGCTACCTTGCCGCTTGGAAATCCCGAAGGCAGCTCGGCGATCGTAAGCAGGGGGAATTTTCCCGGCTCGTATGTCATAACCGACAGGCCGATGTCCGCGACCTTGCTTTTGACCCCGTCATACATATTGTTGGCGGCCAGCAGGGTGCCGCCCGGGAATAGGTTCACCACAACCTTTCCGTTCGTCCGTTTCTCCACTTCTTCCTTCCATTTCTCCATCTGCTTCGCCGGAAATGTGCTGGCCGGGGCAAAGAACGCGTAGTTCAGCTCGATCGGTTTATCACTGGATGCCGCCGCATTGGCCGCGCCCGTCTCTTCCGGCGCGTTGGCGGTGTTCGCATTGCCTCCGCATGCAGCCAGCACGACAACCATGAGCACAGACATGACGCCAATCCAAAATCTTCTCATGAGCTTCTCTCCATCCGTTATTTATTTATGTAGGCTTGGGCTGATTCCCCGCAAAGACGGCTCGCCCGGAGGCGACCAATACCCCAGGTGCTGCAGCAGATCAACGAATTTCCGCATCGTTTCCCGTTGGTAGGCGGTGACGTCCCTGCCACTGAAATCGTAAAAGCCCTTCCCGGATTTCATGCCGGTCCGGCCGTTCGCCATATTCTCCGAGATAATGTCCGGGGGAGCGTAGCGATCCGTAGACAGCTCCTGCTCCAAATAGCGGTCGGCGTAATAGAGGATGTCGCCGCCTCCCCAATCTATAAATTCCAGCAGCCCCAGAACGGCAAACCGAAGACCGAAGCCCACCCGGGAGGCAGTGTCGATCGCCTCGGGTGTAGCCACCCCTTCCTGAACGAGCCGGGCTGCCTCGTTCATCGCCAGCGCCTGAATTCTCGGCACAATGAATCCGGGCGAAGCGGCGCACTGGACCGGCACTTTTCCAACGCCGGACAGCAGCTCCATCATACCGGCCAGCACTCCGGAAGCGGTCTGTGCGCCGGGACTTACTTCAACCAGCGGGATAAGATAGGCAGGGTTAAGCCAATGCGTGTTCACGAACCGCTTAGGCTTGTCCAGAAAGGAAGCCAGCGTATCCACCATAAACGTCGAGGTTGTGGAGGCGATCCAGGCATCGTCCCGGGCCGAAGCGCCGATCCGGTCAAATGTGTCCTTTTTGACCTCCAAAATTTCGGGAGCCGCTTCAAACACAACATCCGCCCTGGGCAGCACCGCTTCCATCTCATCCAGGGAATGGTAATCGATTTGCCCGAGAATCTTCTCCGCGAGCGATGGATCGAACAGTTCGAGAGACGCCAAAAAATAGAGATTGTTCTCCATTTGTCCGGCCGCTTCCTTCAGGACCCGTTCCGTCTCCGTCTTGCTTCTTTCTTTGCTGTCGATCAGTTCGACCTTGTGGCCCGCATAAGCAAACACATGGGCAATCCCAATTCCCATACGACCCGCGCCGACAACAGCGATTACGGGCTTGTTCATACCCATTGCCGCACACCCTGCTGCAGCATCATTCGCATGCCATTAACGGACAGGCCGCTCAGCTGAAGGTTTTCCAGCGTCCTGCCCGTCTCGCGCAAATCCTCGCCGGTCACGGCCGAGGCGATCGCGAGCAACCCCTTGGCGACAGGAGCGGGCATACCCGCCCAATCCGCCAGAGAGACGAGGAAGGCTAAACCGCAGGCGACATCTTCGCGCATGTACCGGTGCGTCATCAGATCCAGATGCTCGCGCCAATCCGAGCTATCCACCAGCTTCTCATGGGCGGCATTTCCGTACATCCATTCATCGCCGTCCTTGCTGTAATGGTCCGCGAGCGGAAAATGCGGCGCCCGGTAGCCCAATGCTTCCCGGACGGCAATTCTTTCAGCATCCAGCGCATTATGCACCCTCCGTACAGACGGCTGCGTTCCTTCATTATGAATATCCCAGTGTTCAAAATGCTCGATCGGACCGGCGTTCATGAGAATAAGGGGCGGATGGATAATCGGTCCCGCGTTCATCAACGCGCCGTCCAGCGCGTCCTGCAGCCGTTCGACTGCCGGAAAGGCTTCCTCCAGGACGGCAAAAGCTTGCTCCGCCAGCTCGCCCGGAAATACGCCGGTCGGGAGGCGGGTCGCCCGTCCGCTGACGGCTACCGTGTCAGCTCCGTGTTTGCGGGCCAGATAGGGAAGCGTGCCCGTTTCGGCAAACGCAACCTTGGCCCGGCTGCCCGCTTCGGCCAGCGCCTTCGCCATCACATAGCTGCCGAAGGTTCCGGGGGGCAGGAAGATCACCTGCCCGTCCTGCAGGTGAGGCGCAAGCTCTGAGGCTACAGAAGCCTGGGCAAAAGCGGGCAGGGGGAGCACAATCAACGCGGCGCCCTTCATGACCGCGGACAGATCCGTGCTCGCGAGCGACAAGCTTACCTTCCGGACGCCGCCGGCGTCCTTCAATATTAGGGACTGGCTTTCCAATACAGGCTGAAAAGCCTCTTTATCCCGCCTCCACAGCCGCACACGGTGGCCCTTGTCGGAAAGGTCCGCCGCCGCCGCATAACAACCGTGTCCGCCGCCTATCACTGCAATTTCCATGCTGTGTCCTCCACTCGTTGTTTTGGGGAATGCTTAATCCAGAAAATCGGGCTGCAGCCGGAGAATTTTATCCCACAGCGGCTGGAAGCAGCACCAGCCGGCCGTTTCGGACCCTACATGCTGCATGGTCGCCAGAGCGGCTTCGTGAGCAACCGGTATCGGGGAAGTTGACGCGCCTTCGGCAAGCAATTGGGCGTGGCAGGAACGCTCCATCGTAATGTACCACCAAGCCGCCGATTCCACGGAATGCCCGACAGTCAACAGACCGTGATTTTGCAGGATAACCGCCTTCTTGCCGCCCAGGCACTCCGCGATCCGCTCCCCTTCTTCTGTTTCGTACACTACGCCGGAATAGTCGTTGTACAGGCCGTGATCGTTGTAAAAAATACAGGCGTCCTGGGTAAGCGGGTCGAGCAGGCGGCCGAGGCTGGAGAACGTCTTTCCGTAAAAGGAATGGGCATGTGCGGCGGCAACGGCGTCAGGACGGGCTTTATGGACACTTGAGTGAATGGCGAAAGCCGCGCGGTTGAGCATATTGCTGTTGCCCTCAACTACCTTCCCTTCATCGTTCACCAGCAGCAAATCGGAAACGCGAACCTGGCTGAAATGCATGCCGAACGGGTTCACCCAGAAATGATCGGGAAATTCCGGGTCCCGGGCGGTAATATGACCGGCGACACCTTCATCGAAGCCAAACAGGGAAAACAAACGGAAAGAGGCGGCGAGACGTTGCTTGCGGTGCAGCCGTTCTTCCTCAAAGCTGCCGAATTTCATCGGATACTTATCCTGCATCAATTCCAGGTTTGTGCTCAATTCTGTGCTCATATCCCATACCTCCCGATATTTTTGGTTTGTGCTTTTAGTTCTGTACACTTTCCTTAAATTCGCGGATTAAGAACGGAGGGGTTTCCCCTTTTAGAGCCGCCACCAGGTTTCGGGCTGCTGACATGACCATGTTGAAGCGGGTCTTTGCCGTTGCCGAACCAACATGCGGAAGTGTGATCACATTGTCCATGTTCAAAAGGGGGTGATCCGGGTTAACCGGTTCGAATTCGTAGACGTCCAGGGCGGCTGCGCTTATTTTGCGCGCCCGAAGCGCTTCGACCAGCGCCCGCTCGTTCACAATGCTGCCGCGCGAAGCGTTGATCAGGACGGCGGAGGGCTTCATCAGGTCGAAATGCCGGCCTCCAATCAAATGCTCCGTTTGTGCAGTGAGCGGCAGCATCACGACGATAAAATCCGACTGTATCAGCAGCTCCTCCAGGGAACAATACTCCGCGCCCAGCCGGTGCTCGACCTCAGGCCTTCGGCTGCGGTTGTAGTACAGCACCTTCATGTCGAAGCCGGCTTTGGCGCGTTTGGCAACCTCCTGCCCGATGCCGCCCATGCCGATGATTCCGATCGTGGAATGATGGACATCAAGGCCGTACCAAGACGAGTCGATTCCCCGGGTCCAGCACCCTTCCTTTACATAGCGGTCCAGCTTGACGATTTTTCTGGCGGCTGCAAGCGCCAATCCAAGTACCAGATCTGCGACCGATTCGTTCGAAATACCGGGATTATTCGTCCCGATTACGCTGCGGTGTTTCATCGCTTCGATATCCAAGTTGTTGTATCCGGCGCTAATCGTGCTGACGACCCGTAAATGGGGAGCCTGCTCCAATAATTCGGCGTCGATTTTGCCCTCTCCGAGAAGCAGCCCTTCGGCATCCTTCAGTTCGTCTTTCAGCTCCTCGTACCGGATCGGAGCTTCCCCCTTCCACTTTCGAAGGCTGCAATGCTCAGCCAGGTAAGCCTCGATTTCATCCGGGATGGGCCAGGCAATATATACTTTGGGCCGCATTTCGATATCACCTCCACTATAGGGCCAACCGTTGTCCGCCCTCCCTGCTGCTTACAGAATAAAAGTCATGAGAGCCGGAAATGCCGTCAACAGGATGATGCATATCAGATAGGCATACACATAATACATGGAGCCTCTGAATATTTTCGTAATGGGCACGTCGGGCGCAAGGCCTTTGACAACGAACACGTTGATCCCGACAGGGGGCGTAATGGCTCCCAAGCTGGTAATAATGCACATCATAAGCGCAAACCATACCGGATCATAGCCGAGCTGAAGAGCCGTCGGAAAAAAGATCGGGATGGAAATGATCAGGAAGCCGAAGGCGTCCATAATCGCGCCGCCAATTGCAAATACAATGAAGATCCCGGCCATAATCCAGACAGGCTCCAAAGGCAAGGACGTCACCCAATCCGCCACTTCATACGGAAGCCTGGTAATCGTCAGGAAGCGGCCGAATATCAACGCTCCAACGACCAGCATGATGACCATAGCGGAGGACCGCAGCGAATCGGAGACGGCCAGCTTGAAATTCGCCCAACTTAGACTTCGTGTCGCCAAGGCATACACCAAAGCTCCGATTACGCCGACGGCCCCCGATTCGGTAGGAGTGAACCATCCGAGAAACAGACCGCCGATAACAAACACCAGAAGCAGAAGCGTCGGCAGAACGCCGCTAATGGCCTTCAGCTTCTCCACCAGGGCCACATTCTCACTCGCGGGGCCGATATTCGGGTTTCGCTGGCAGATGTACCATACGATGAGCAGGAACAGCACCACCAATAAAATGCTGGGAATAATACTGGCGGCGAACAAATCTTTTATCGAGAGCTGTGCCTGTATGGCAATGACCAGGAGCACGGTGCTTGGCGGAATGATAATCCCGAGCGATCCCCCTCCGGCAACGCTGCCGGTGCTTAATTCATCGTCATACCGGTATTTCTTCAGCTCCGGCAGCGCCATGGAGCCGATCGTTGCCGAGGTGGCCGAATTGGAGCCGCAGATCGATCCGAAGCCGGCGCTTGCCAATATAACCGTCCAGATCATGCCGCCTCTATAGTGGCCGACCCATTTGTAGGCCGCCTGGAACAGCTTTCCGGTAATACCGGAGCGATAGACGATCTCTCCCATTAATACATACATTGGAATGACGCTGAGGGAAAAGCTGGAGAACTGCGACCACAAATCGCCGCTGATGACGGCATAAGCCGCATTGGGAGAGGCGACGACAAGCAAGCCGAGGAAACCGACGATAAACATGCTGAAGCTGATGGGCATTCGCAAAAACATGAGCACGAACATGACCCCGATGCCGATCAGCGCGTAGGCCGTTAAGCTCACCGGCGATCCCCCCTTACGAGGTATTTGAGGGAATCGGTCAACAGGGATAGCGTTAAGCCGAAGAACCCGATAGCGAGGAGGTAAATATACGGATAATAAATGACGGCCAGCGTTTCCGAAAGACCGCCGCTTTTCATCGTCTCGTAGGCATAGATAGCGAGGCGGTAAGAGATCAGACCGAAAAACAGCATGCTGATGAGCAGCATCAGCCCCTGAACAGGGCCTCTTATCCGGGCTGGAAACTTCTCCAAAATAACGTCGATATCGACATGACCCCGATGAATTTGGGTATAGCCCAGCGCGAATGCAGCCGTGATCGCGGACAGCCATCCGGAGATTTCCCCAACACCGGGAATCGGCACGTAAAAGACCCGGATAATGACATTGGCGACGATCAGGAGCGCGATCAACAACATGGCCAAACCTGCAATAACGGCCAGAAACTGATTGACACGGAGACTGATTTTCTCCAGGGCATTCAAAATGGAGGCTGCACCTTCTTTCCAATCGCTGCGTGTGCTTTCCTTTCGAACCGCCTTAAGCTCATTCACCCTCTCCAATCGTCTCACCTTCCCTTTCGGCAGTTCCGCCGTGATGGCCGCCGATTCGAAACGCCGGCGATCACGGACGGTCCGCGGATATTATTTCGAGTATTCCGCCTTCAGCTCATCGAGTCGTTTCTTGAATTGTTCGGCGGGAAGACCCTTTGCTTTCAAATCAGCAATTGTTTTCTCCTGAAGCGGATGCATTTTTGAATCCCAAACCGCTTTTTCTTCCGGTGAAAGAGTTACAACCTCCAACCCCTGCTCGTTTACCGACCAATCCATCGATTCCTTCACATGATTGTCCAGATAGTCTCCAGTCCAGGCCGACATCTCAGGGCCTAATTCGTCGATAACCTTCTGCACATCGGGAGGCAGCGAGTTCCACGTATCCATGTTCATGACCGCGGCATGAATGGATACCGTCAGCGGATAATCGGTCACGTACTTGACCATCTCGGCAAATTTCAAATCCATCAGTACTTCGCGGGAGGAAACATACCCCTCGACGACTCCAGTTTGCAGAGCTTCAACCGCTTCGCTCTGCGACATGCCGACCGGAGAAGCGCCAAGCTCTTTTAATACCGGGGCCAGGCCGCCCGGAATACGCACTTGCTTGCCTCTCAAATCCTTCAGGCTGGCCACCGGCTCTTTCATCTGTATAAATGAGGGTTCGGAAGCGAATGCGGTGATCAGCTTGACGTCCTTAAACGTATCCGGCGGAAATTCTTTGATCAGATTATAGATAACCTGACTCGCAACTTTGGAGTTCTGAAATACAGTGGGCGCTTCGGCAATCGTCAGCAAGGGGAATTTACCGGGTTCGTAGGTCGTTACCGATGAGCCGATGTCGGCCACCCCGCTCTTGACGCCATCGTACATGTTCTTGTCGGTCAGGAGCGTCCCCCCGAAAAACAGCTTGACGGATACCTTGCCGTTCGTCCGCTTCTCCAGCTCTTCCTTCCACTTCTCCATCTGTTTGGCCGGAAACGTACTGGCCGGGGCAAAAAAAGCGTAGTTGAGTTCAATCGGTTTATCGGTTGACGCCTTTGTTTCCCCCGTCCCGCTCCCTTCCGCAGTCTCAGCCTTTGAAGTACCGGAATTATTGCCGCAAGCGATCAGCATGAGCAGCATGCTTACGGATAAGAAGCTCATCCACATTCTTCTCATAGAACCACCTCCATCCTTAATCGTTGGCTGATTATTCGGCAACCGCTGCTGCTTCTCTCCTCAACTCTCGATTCCTGTCCTAACGAATCCATTCCGGGCCGGTTAAACCTAAAGGAGGGTGACGGCTAATAGAGATTGAATTATGTAAATGCCGCACGTTGTCCTGTAACTTAAAGCCCGTTTCGGGGTAGCAAAGACCTTCTTGTGGAATCACGGAATTCTCCAAATGCCCGGCATGCGTATTGCCGTCGGCTAACATCTCCTTCCCGCTCACTGCACCCCCTTAGATGTTATTATAATGTAATGTAATCTACCGTCTCATCTTAACTTTTCTTTTTGTATGTGATATTTTATACCACAAATTAAACACTATATGAATTTTGTGTGAAATAAAACAACCGATTCGTATGGTATTATACCTCAAATTTAATATGATTCATCTACGATTGCAGAAAGTTGCAGAAAAAACCTGCCAGAGCATGGAAAAAACCATGAAATTCGTGTTTTTTCACATCCTAAGCGTAGGGTAGATCAGAGGAACTTCACTGAGGATATTTAGGATTGGGAAATATTCGATTTTTATAGAAACAGGGGGAGATTGAAAATGGTGATAAGCTTGTTCGAAACTTTGGAATCGGTGCGTGTTCCATGAGGATGTTAATTACATTAAACGGCTTAAGCGGATGGGATAATTTGAAAAGCGGCAACATGATCATCAATCATTGGACGCAAAGGTGGAGTCCTTAATTCATTTTTCGATCTATCCAGTTCCTTGGCCCTTTGAACAGTTTTAAGCAACAATTGCTCAATCCTTATACGGATCAAACTCATCCGCTCCCGCCATACAAACACCAATCGGTTTAAGCACATGCATAACCTCAATCGTTTCGGCATGCGCATCCAGCACATCTTGAAGCTTCCGGTAAACAAACGGACTCTCATCCGTTCCTGCGCCGCGCAACTCTACACCGAAGGCCCGAACGGCGTCCAGCATTTGCTCCGTAGTGATTTGACCACCGCTTCTTGTGCGAGTCTTCCAGTTCATTTTTCCTGCCGCTTGCGTCCGGCTCATGATCCGTCCGGCTCCATGTACGGTGCTGTAGTAAGCCTCCCGGTTCTCTATGCTGCCCTTGCCTTTTACGATAACGGATATGTCCCCCATACTCCCGCCGATAAATCCGGTCTGGCCCGGCGCGGACGGAGTCGCTCCTTTACGGACGACAACGACTTCCTTCCCGCTGTGCGTCTCTTTCCAGGCGTAGTTATGATGATTATGCACTTCAAGGTCTGCTTCCGTTCCGAGAATCGCCAAGACCTGCCTCATCACATAATCCCGTCCCGCATATGCGTAACGTCCAGCCAGCTTCATCGCCCGATAATACATATCGCCAAGCTCGCTGCTCAGATCAAGCAGTACAGGCGGCTGGTCCATCTTCTCACCGGGAGCTTTCGCTAGAAACTCCCTACCTCCCGCCAGATTAATAAAGCCGCTCGCCGTTTTGTGCCCAAACCCTCTACTCCCAAAATGATTTGCTATCCACACACGGCCTGTTCCGGCTTCCTCAAACAAGTCAACAAAATGGTTGCCGCTGCCGACCGTACCCAGCTGATCACGCGCCAATGTCTTCAGCTTGTCGTGTTCCTGCCTGCCTACTGTCTTGTAAACGTCCCAATCGGGATCGTCAAAAAGGTCATGATCGACTTTTTCCTGGTTGACACGGCCCACCCCGAAGGAAATCCTCCGGGCGATCTCATCCATAATCTTTGCCAATCTGGGCTTTATGTCCCCGGCGGCCAAGTTTGTTCGTACCGCTTTATTCCCGCATGCAATATCATATCCAACGCCGGAAGGGGAGATTTGCCGGTCATAAACAACAACTCCGCCGATCGGTTGACTGTACCCTTTATGATGATCCGCCATTAGCAGCGTTTGGACCACATTACCGGTTTCCGAACAAGTCCTCGCTTGAGCAAGCGCACCCTCGTCGGGGTTGCCCCAGACAAGTACGCCGTTTATATTCTGATAAGCCATAACATTATTTCACTCCTGTTATAAGAATTCCTTTCCAATCTTACTCATCCCCTTTTCCTCAAACTTCTTTCAGCACCGATCGAAACAACTCGTCAAGCCTCTGATCCTGGTTTCCGTCGCCAGGCCGCATTCCTGGTGCCGTCCGCTCGTAATACGCTATTCTCTCTTCCAAGTACTCGTTGATCGGGGTGATTCTTGGTTCAAAATCCATCTCGTCGCCCGCTCTTTTACGGACCAGCAGCCCGTCAATAACCGCCTTTAATTCGCTTCCCGCTGGCACAAGCTCCTGGGCCAGACGGTTAAATTCAATCGGGGGCATGGTGACGTATTTCTCGATCCATTCACATGCCAATATCGGGCGGAGAACATAGAAGTACTTTTTGATCTTGACCTGATCCCCCTGGAGGTAGTCGCGGTAATTTCCCTTGGCCATATGCAGATAGTGATGGATACATGATTTTGGAGAAAAGGTTAAGGATGCGATCCCCCGGATTTGCTCGGTTATCCCGTGGTTCTCCCTGTATACAATCGGAGATTGGAGCCACTCGAGCAGCGGCGGATTCGACTTGCGGAACAAGTTCAAGGCTTTACGCAGATCCCAGCCATTGATGTCCAGCATGTCACTTATCGGCCGTTCGATGACATCCCGCTTCTCAAAGATTGATAAGTACCAATCTACCGGCCGCACATAGATAAATCTTACGTCGTAGTCGCTGTCCTTTGAAGGGAACCCCCACGCGCGGCTACCTGATTCGCAAGCATACAGGATCCGAACGTTCTCTTCACGCTCGATGCGCTCAAGCACAGTCAAGATATGTTGATGGTAACTGCTCATATGAAAACCTCCTTAGGGCACGGTTCGTTATTTGCCTTCCGCCTTTTTCTCACCAATAAGTGAACTCAACCGTTCCAACAGGTCTCCGCCGCCCGTTAAAGAGATGGACCCGATTTTCTCGCAAATTTTCTCCAGGAACTCTAGCTCTTTCAGCCGGAATAACGTCTGGTTCTCGTCCATCAGCTTCGCGGTGTTAAGCAGACTTCGGGTCGATGCCGTTTCTTCGCGACGAGTGATTAGATTCGCCTGTGCCTTCTTCTCAGCCAGCAGGACGGTGTTTAGGATATCTTTCATTTCACCCGGTAAAATAACATCCTTAACCCCCGCACTCAGGAATTGTACTCCGAACTCTTCACCCTTCTCACGTAAGCGGGACAGTATGAACGACGCAACGTCCTCTTTCCGTTTCAAAAGATCGTCTAATTTAAGAGTTCCGACATATTCCCGAAGCATGAGCTGAAGCTGGATATGAATTTGCTCATCGAACGATTTCATTTCCAAAGCACGTAATGGCTGTACGATCTTGTATTGGCAAACGAAATTCAACCGCAGCGTAACTTTGTCTTCCGTCATGATTTCCTGGCCGATGAGATCCATTTGTTGTTGTCTTAAATCAATCGTCTTGACCATAACCGAAACGGGACCTCGCCAGAAGTAGTACTTGCCAGGAGAAAGCTCTCGTTGTAAGACGTGATCATAAAACAAAAATCCGGATTCATAACTCGTGATTTCATAGGACTGCGTATTGGCTGTGAGTTTCGGTATGATCGAACGGTCTACCTCGGCAGGCAATTCGGGTTGTCTGATATCCGTATGTAAAAAAGTATGTTTCTTGAGTATACTCCAATAGGCGTAGATACCAGGCTTAAGCAGTTGTACGAATTGACCGTCCTCGTAATGCAGGACGTATTCGTGGTCTTGCACTCGTACGATATCGAGCTCTCGCAAGAGGTCTTCATCCTGAAGGAACAACTGCAAATCTTTACCCTCTACAACGAACGGTTTCGCGATATTCATCACCACAACTGCGGGTTGTAACCACAAAAAATAGTGATAGGTCCCCGGATTGAGCTTTTTCACATAACTTCCTTTATGAAAGAGCAAACCGCGCTGGTCAGCTTGTATCGTTACTTTTTTAAACATATTCGTTACCCCCTTAATGGTTCGACCATTGGATGTAGAATCCCACTGCGGTTCCGGCGGAATCTCGTTTTAGATAAGCGATCTACCAAGGATTTTTAAGGACATATGATTCAGGAGGGTGACCCTGCTTCAGCCATCCTTCTTCCTCTTCCATCCTAAAAAGCCTCCCGGAATTTCGCTCCATCGGTATCCACGGATTGCAAGGCCTTACTGCAGTGCGCTCAAACTAGCCGCCAGGGATTCTATCCTTTGGTCTTTGTACAAATTCTCGCTCGATTGAAAGTCGAGTATTCTGCCAGAATCGCGTCACAGGCGATTGGGGAATCGAACCCCAAATAGTGGTTTCTTACCGATCCGACCGTACAGGATACCGCAACATACCATGCACGGCACTGCGGGATAAACCGATATCCCCGCCTCGTTACGACCGTCCGAATAAGAACCGATGTGTCTTACACAGGTTCTATAATCGCTCATTTCAACCAGAACGAACATGGTAAAAGTATTACGACCGAACATAAACTTTTCCATTTGACCCAAATCCCGCCCCTGCTACAATGAATGAAGAGGTCTCATTTGAACGGGGGATTATTTTGGCTAAAGAGAGCTTTGATAAAGAGATCCAATTCCTGCGTATGCTTGTGCTGACAAGCGGCGCATTTAGCAGACAGCAGTTTGCCGAACGACTGGGTATTTCCGTACATACCTTTGATAAAACGATCCGGCGGCTCAAGGACGTGATAAGTTCCATGCACCAGCATTTACCGCAGGAACAGAGCAAGGAGTTTTCCGAGACGATTCGCTTCAGCTATTACGACTCCACCGATCCTCTACTGCTGTTTCTGTTTCGGGCTAAATCGGTCAAAGAATCCGAAAGTCAAAGAATCTCGCTGCTTTTGGCCGCGATGAATGAGCAGGCTTTGACTGCGATGGAACTCTTGGATATGTGCTGCGACAGTCTGTCCCCAGGCCTTCCGCTGCCCGACGAGAAGACCATTCGGTCGGACCTCAAATACCTGGAAGAGGTTGGCGTCATCCTTAAAGAGCCGGGACCCCGCCCCTACCGGTATCGCATTCAAGATGACCTGGTCCGGAGCTTGTCGGAAGAGGAGCTTATCGATTTGTATGATTTTGTGGATGTGATGGCGAACACGCAGGTGCCTTCCGTTCAGGGCTATCTGCTGCGCGATGGGCTGAAGAAACATCTTCTGCGGGGGGAATTTGAGCAGCACGCGATCGAGCCATTTTTATATAAGTATCACTATTACTCCCGGATTTTGGATGAAGCGCATCTGTTCACACTCCTTCATGCCATCCGTCACCGCCGCAGAGTCCGGTTTCTCTATTTCTCGCCAAAGTCTGAAAAAAGCTACGCCTCCAAAAACACCAATCCCTTATTTGAACGGGATACGGCAGGTAAAGCCCAGAAGACGCTTCCGCTAAAGATTGTGTACGATCATCAATATGGAAGATGGTATCTGCTGTCCCACGGCAGAGAGGGAATCCGGAAATACCGGATGGAAGGAATCACTCAAATTGAAGAGGATGAATCTGTGGACGAGGCTTGGTATGAGGAGAAGAAGAACGAGCTGGAAGAAAAGCTGCGGTACAGCTGGCTGATCGATACAGGCAAGCCGGTGACGGTTAGGGTGAGATTTTACAATCCCGGCGATTCTGAGCCTAACTTCGTAAAAGAAAGGGTTCTGCTGCAGGGGCAATGGGGCCAGATTGTGTTTGAAGACGAGTATTCTTTTTTATACGAAATCACGGTAAACGGGACGACCGAGATCAAACCGTGGCTGCGAAGCTTCGGGTCAAGCTGCGAGGTTCTAGAGCCCATTCGATTCCGCAGGGAAATGATCTCCGAATGGAAGGAGATTAAGTCTTACTATGAATCTGTTTGAGAAAATCTTTAATCACCAGATCATCTCCCGGCTGGAGGATTCCGGTACCTTTATGGTCACCTCACATGAGCGGGCATGGCTGAAGACCATGCTGGAGCATCCGGCCGCAGCCGAGGCTTTCACCCCGGACACCTTGAATAAGCTGCGTACGATTCTCGAGCCCGACCCGCTGATGGACACCTCCAGCCATCTGATTGAAAAAGCCCGCAGTATGGAGAAGCAGGTCTATCACCCGCTCCTGCGTACGCTGCGCCGGCATATTTTAAATAAGACCGGGGTTCGTTTAACCTACGCAATTAAGAGCGGGCGCGTGAACGAGGATCAACCGGGCGTTCCTTATAAACTGGAATATTCCATGGTCAAAAGAGAATGGTACCTGCTCTGGTATCATCTCCGGCATCGCGCCTTCATGATCACCAGGCTGAAGAAAATCCATTCTGTCATGGCCGAGCCTATTGAGCCCTCGATGGCCGACGGTATCTTCCGAAAGATCGGAAGGATGCTGGATTCGCGCAAATCGGAAGCAGTTATCGAAATCGTCCGCGATTATAACGAAGAGCTGTCCCGGATCCTGTACGCCTTCTCCAGCTTCGAAAAAGATGTGGAGTATGATTCGGAGAAGGATACATACACAGTCAGAGTCTACTTGCTGGGGGATGACTTCGAGTATCTGCTCTCCAAAATCCGTTTCCTGGGGAAGCGGGTTCGGGTAGTCGAAGGCGATTATTTAAAAAAGCGGATGCTGGAAGCCTCGACGAAGGCTTTGGAGCGATATGGGGTTGTAGCGGAGGGCGAGGAGTTATCTTCGTAATTAGGTACAAGGAGGCCGTTTATGATGAATCTATCCGAGTTATCCTGCTGCTATCGCTCCACTCGATTTGCGCAGCTGCCACAAGGATTCTCAGCCTTTCCAACTCCCTAATCCCTATTCCTTCGAGCAATTAAAGTTTGCCTTAGAACTGGGGAAAAACAGGGATGGATACCTGAATTTCACTGAATTTTACTCGGCCAGTAGGCAAAATTTTTAGGTTTAGGCAGACTTTTTAGTCTTGAGGTAAACCATATTCGAGAATACGACATGGATCTTTGAAAAGCCGCTAGGCCTGGTAAGAACAATCTGAACATTTCACCTTTGGTTTCTGGCAGACGGGCGCCCATTCATTTTGGCATACAGGGGAATACCCTGTGAAAGAAATATGTTGTTTTTCAAGATGAGACAGTTGAGATAATAACTTAATTCATCCGTGGTCATCCGTCCTTTGGTCTTGATTTGATTCCACAATGTATATGATGATTTCATCATTATCACGGCGGTGACAAAAAGAGCCGCCTCAAAATTTTAGTTTTAAGGCAGCCCCTTCTTTAACTATATGCAAAAATACATCATTATTGAACTTTTTCTACTGAATAATTTCCGCCATATTCTATAGCATTAGCACCCGAAAAAGTTGCATACCCAGTTCCATCTACTGTTGCATAATATGTAGCTGAAGCATTTTGGTCTGTTATGCTAAAGTTAGTAGCATAGTTCGTTCCCCTGCTGGTTTGAGAAGAAATGTAATTACCATAGTAAGTAATCTTAACCGTATCACCTGGTTGAATTTGCTTAGCCTGTGATAAGCCTGATGTCAGACTTACTACATCAAATTTATAGCTCCAATCCTCCCAAAAGGTATCGAAGTTTCCCTTGTAAGGGAATGCCATGCGTAAATCCCCTGTTGAAGTATCGAATACCGTCCACGCTGGAAATCTGAAGGCATAGGTCCATGTTCCATCCCATACAGAAGTCGCATTTTGCCCTAAATCAAAGTTATAAGAACTAATCAGTTCTCCTTCCGTTGTATTTCCGGTAAACTGTTCAAAAGTCACAGCAAATGTTCCGACGCCGTTGGGTTGTGAAGAATCCCCCCAAAATTGGCTAGGTGCAGTGAATGCCCCCGTTCCTGAGGCTGTACCTGTTGTAATTATCCTATATGGATCTGCTGTAGTTCCTGTACCTGCAAATTTACTTGCAGTAACGCTACCCATTGCAGAGCTAATTGCTGTCGCTGCCCATACAGTACTGCTAAATAAGAAAAAAACCATAATCATAACCATCAGCTTGGCTGACAGAAGACGTTTTAATATCGTATTTTTCATTTTAAACCTCCACTACATCGCTTTTCGATGACTTATATTTTTATTAATATAATTTCCTGAAAAGAAAGCGTCCAAATCTAAAAATACATAGGATGTTTTTGTAAATTCGCAAAGCTGTTCAAGGATTTATCCGATGGATTAATGAAACGCCTGCCGCCACGGTAGAACGTTTATGCCTGCAACTCTAAGTATTAAATGCCGAATAAATGTTCATCAGAGCACTAAACAAATTAAACACGTTATAGCTAATCATATCTTTCTATAACAATTTATGAAATTTTATATTATTATCACGTGATATCGACATTATACTGTTTGCTTTTGTTTATTTATGTAACGTTACGTTATGTTTTATTATAATTAGTTTGATTTAGTGAAATCAACTATAAATTTCATTGTTATTTCAAAAAGCTTCATATCTGGATAATTAACGACAAATCACCACCCAAACCGGAACTTTATTCTAAATAGGCTTGCTCTTTCATGATCCGACCAATTCGCCGTCTGGACACGACGAATCCGCGCTCATAGGCTTTACGATTCTTGTGAAAAATCTCCACCACAGCTTCAGTGACATTGTCTTGTTTCAGTTGTTCTTTCACTTCATAATAGAATGTACTTCTTGCCATTTATAGGATGGATTAAGAGCGGGTTGAAGCAACCCGCTCTTATCTCATTTATATATATGATCTCGCTTTCAACTGCTCCAGAATGTGCGGATCTTTGATTTTGGAATCCTACGCCAGCATTACGACATTGGCACCCTGACCAGTGCAGGTATCTATAGGCTTAATCACCTTGCGTATACTGCACCTCCACTACCTTCCCTAAATCCACGTAATGATCATGATCTAATTTAACTTTAACTCTGCCCCTTCTGCGCTTCTCACGCCATTCACGAAGGTCTTCCTCCGTTTCTAGTCGAAGCTCCGCAATTTCAATGGCTCGGTCTAGAATGTATTTGCTTGTATACAGAACCGTATATATCCCTTGTCCTCCTAGCGCAACGGGGGTTTCTCTCCTCATCCATTTCTCAACTGTAAATCTCACATATAGCTCTTCACCTGTACCGGGGCGAAATGGGATTTCCCTGATTTCCTTACGCCGCAGCACCTTCCAATCCGCAGTTTTACCTACCCAGTGTATTCCCGCTTTTGCAGGATCATTAAACTTTCTTCTAGATTGGCACATGGCTACATATTCGATTTGAGTTAGTATCTTTACGTCAGAAAGATTCTTTAGCGGTACGTGATAGAAGGAGTGCTTCAATGCTATCTCCACTTGGTCAGGTCCTCGAACGGAACCAACCAATACATTTTTACCTGCGAGCTTATTGGCATAGTATTCTTTAGTTCCACGCGGACGTGTTGATCGTTCAAAGGCTTTTTCCGGACTATCTTGGATAATCTCCTCTAAGAATTGCTCCACCAGGCTTGTAGAATTAGGCAAAAAGGGCAATGCTCCAATATTCAATAGTTCGATGCTTTTATAGAAACGGTGGCTCTTGAACCGCTCTTCATCAGGATAAGGAAATAACACGTAAGCACCAAACATGCTTCGTTCATATTCCCCTGAGCCTTTTTCCTGATAGACAATGGCGTCTCGGTACCTGTGCATCGTATTGATATCGTCTTCTTCAGGTCCAGGCTGGCCGTAAACTTTGTGGTAGGGGGTTCCCTCATACGCTGGATTCAGTCGGTATTTCGCATCGAACACATACTTGTATTCTTTTACTTTGCCAGCATCCTTCTTCTTTAGAGTAAGGACATTATCCGGACGCTGACTCAGAGTCGGGGTCTGTTCCGAGCTAGGAATCGCATTATAGTACAAAATAAACTGTTCTCCGTTCGTAGGATTCTCATAGACCATCTGAGCACTCCGCGAGCGATCCAAGGTCACGAAAATCCCATTGCGATTCACCTTGATGATGTCCTGCTTCACCAGCTTATACTTCTGTCCTAGCAATTGATTCAGCTTTAAGAAGCACCAATACTCATAGAGCTGAGCCACATCCTTCATGGATAAGCGGAACAAATCACTTTGAATAGACAAGCCCTTTAAGAGCATCAAATAACAGCGATACACTTCCCGATAACCTGGTGCCATTTGGAGAACAAGTGTGACGGACATCTGTTTCAGTGCCCCGACCTCTCGCAAAAAATCCACCTTCATTAACCGCTCCAACTGGGCGATCATCGTGTCGATTCTCTTCAACAGCAGCGGGTCTTGAGTGCGGTTTCTCTCTTTCCAGCGGGCCTTCAGATCCTTCAGCTTCCCATGAATTCGTTCCAGCATCCAGCGGATGAACCGGTTCTCATTCGTATCATAGGAGAGACGTCTACGCGTCTCCATTAAATGAGTAGCTGTGTATTTTCGATCTCCGATAGACAGGAATCCATAAGTCATGTCTTCTTTTAAGCGTTCAGGATGCTTCGCAAGCTCCCTTATATTCTCTCTTCCGGCTTTCTTCACCCGATTAACGTCAACTAAACGGCGGTCTTGAAGAAGGGCGTGATTGGGATTGTTTTTAATTCGCTCAACTGCATCTAATAGCTGCCTAAATACGTGCTGTAGAATGGTAAAAAACTCCGTCAAACTCTGATGCTGCGTCTCCCGAAGGCCTGTCATTTGGTAGGTTTTACGCAAAAAATCAAACGCCAGATTGTAAATCTGCTCATTCACTTCATTCAAAATATTCTGGTAATCCTGCTTATAATCCATCTTTGAGGGGAAAATCTCCATCTCCACCCGCAGCAGCGTCTGCCCCTCACCCCGGATTTCCCATTCCGTCAGGCCAACCTCATTGCCAAAATTCAGAACACCCGCAAGAATAGACTCGCCTAAAGGTTTAATGGCTTGCCGAAGCAATACATTTTCATGATAAAAAGAAAGGTTGCAAGGAGTTTTCTTCTGTATAACTAACTCATACGATTGAGTCTCATAAAAGCAAGGAAAGGTAGACTCTCCTGGCTGCCAATCCACCATCCCACCTACGTTAGGCGAAAAGACTTTGATCTGAGCTTCACCAACTTTTTCGGAACAATAGAGACTAAGCTGAGCGTTCACCCACTCCTGATCAGAGGACCGATGAAGCTGTAGCGTCTCCACTGTAGGATGATAAGGACGACCTTGTAGATATAGTGTAAAAAGCTCCGTGTCTACACGGAGCAATTCAACCGCCTGATTAAGAGAGCCAGTATGAGGTAAATCCATCTTCCTCCAGCCTCCTTAGCATAAAAGCCAATTTGCGCGCACTTTGCGGATGCTTAGCTATAGGTGGTGTTTGACCTGCGTTCCATCTCGAGTACAGTGGGGAGGCATCCTCCATTAACTCTTGAATATTTACGGTAACGCCGCTTTCATTGCCTAGCGCTCCTTTAATCAAGTTCAACAATACTCGGCGAACCGATGAGTGACTCCCCTGGATACGCGGCAAAATCTTTTGAAGTAACTGCCAATCAAAGGCCTCTTCTTCGCTCATCAGCTTGTACCGTTCGTTATAGATCATATAGAAGCAAATCGCATCACGTACCCGAAAGCCTACATTAGCGTGGATATCCTCGAGCAGGGCATTGATCTTGACCAATCTTTCCGTTGTACGAATAATCAGTTCTTTATTAGCATCGTAAGCGTCAACCAACTGCAAATAATCCGACCGCAGAAACAGGTGATTCAGTTCAGCAAGATCGGGTTCATCACTCGGGCTCTCCACTTCATTTAACTCCGGATACTGCTCAAGGTTGATATAGTTGAACTCTAACGTATTGGCTCGATCCAGCACTTTTTTGCTAAACGGATGCGTCGTTTCGTCCATGTTCACGGTCCCGATCAAGAACACATTCTCCGGTATCCCCAGGCTGCCGAACTTCACCTGATCCTCAGGCGTATCCAGCATGGTGGGAGAAATCAGATCCTGCGTCCGAATCTCCCCCTCCTGCCAGTCCTGCGTTTCCAACACACTTAACAGTTCGCTAAAGTAATGCTCTACCCGGGCCAAGTTCATTTCATCCAGGCAAATAAAATAAGGCTTATGCTGATTCTCCGGCCTACGTGCCTCCACTAACACCTCGGTAAGAGGGCCGGGTTTCAACCTACCTGAAAGGTCTTTGTACCCGAGCAGATCAGAAGGGTCACTCCAATCCGGCCGGACCGGAATTAAAGTAAACTGACCATTGTCCCCTGTTGCCCCAAGAGCTTCAGCAAAAAGCTTAACCAGACGAGTCTTTCCCGTACCCGAAATCCCTGCCAAGATGACAAAGGGCTTGGTTTTGAGGGAGAGGTAAAAGTTCTCAATGAGGTGTTCGGGGAAAAAGAAACCTTTTTGGACAATGTAGGATTGGATTTGGTGAAGGAAAGTTGAAATACTTGAGTCTGACGGCGGTAGAATAGGAATCACCTCATCTGAGCTCTCCGAAGAGGAAGTAGACTCATCTTGATCTAGGATTGTGAAATCTGGCCAACTCACGTCTGGTGTGAGCGACTGGAGAATTTGAAGGCCTTGTCTTGAAAAGCGGAACAAATATCCTTGGTTCACCCCGCCTCCAGAATGTAGCGGACCTTGGGTAATATTCAGTCGCATGATTTGCTGATTAAACTGCTGAAGCATAATGGGCGGAACAAGCTCCTCATAGTTGGTTCGAACTAATCGACCTTCCTCTTGCCAACTCGTATTGGCCATGGACCCTGGCTTCGGGGCATCTATCGCGGCATCCGTTACCTGACTTACGTAGCGAATGGCTTTATTCGAATAATGAAGAATGAGATCTTCTTGTTTGACTTCCTTCATGGTTTCCCAATGGTATAGCTTTCGGCCTTGTGAATTTACTAAAGGCGCCCAAAGAATTCCTTCGTTCTTCTCCGCTTGAATGGTTGACCCTTGGTTAACCCACCAGACATTAGGCTTCGCTTGATAGGTTAAAAATTCCAAACGGTATTCGTAAGGTACTCCTGTCGCAAAGAAATCTATGTACTCCGCTTGATCCTCAGGAACGACAACCTGTGGCTTTTTCGCATCCCCTGCTTGTTGATTCGTTCTTTCTTGCATGATATAGGAGTATGAATGAGAGAATGTTTGGATTAAAAAATCCTTCAACGTTTGATTCCCGTTATAGCGTAACTGTAGGGCTTCTCGACCAGCAGATACTTGATCAATCTTAAATAATGTGGCTTCAAAACTACGATCTTCGTATATCAATTTAACCTTCCGGCCTTCACCTAAGTTCGGTTGTTGCCCTTGATTGGCCTCCAAAAAATCCGAGTGAAACTCTACTGGAATATGGGTACCGTCACGAAAGATGGAAAAGTCTACTTTCTTTCGACCAATTAGATTAGGTATCTCTGTATCCTTCCACCAACTTCTTAGTTGTTTGATCATTTCAGTTAACTCCTTTAGTGCAAAAAATTATAATTATTTCGTCGCTGCTTTCCCTTTGTTTGCCGTTATCTTCTCGACATGAAGTTTACGAATCTTTGGATCAGTGATATTAGCTTGAAGCAGTTGGTCATAGATTTCTTGGACCTGTTCCTGAGTAAATAGAGGCTCGGGATTTTCTGTCTTCAAACGAAGCAGCTTTCTGGAAATGAAGTCGCTCAGTTCCACATCATAGACGATAAGCTCGTCCGAATGAATTTTGTGGAGCTCCGGATCTATGCTAAATCGGCATCTCATCGTGAACGAAATCATCGAGATGAAGCTCACAGCAGGGACACCCTTCAGCAGATTCTCTATTGCCTTAATATGACCATAATTTTGCTTGAGAGGATTATACATTTTATAACGGTTACTTACCGTCCATTGTTGATCGGAACGCCCACCTTTGATTTCACCGTTGTAGTTCTTGGTTTCGATGACAAACAGGCAATATGGGGTGATGACGAGGTGATCGATTTGGGAGTGGCCGGTACGTGACTTGGGGTTCAGGACCAGTAGATCGCTTAAAGATTTGCATTCCTTGGGTAGTTGGTCGAGTTGGATATTGATCTTGTGTTCGCCAAGCTCACCGATACGGGTGGATTCAATCTTCGGGCGGGGTTTAGCGGATTTGGGCTTATTAGCCTTTTGTAGGGAAGTGGAAGTATTGCTTTTCTTCAAAAATGAAAATAGGTTCTTAAGCATGATGGGAACTCCATTCCAGTGAATTTGACAATAAATATGTTAATTCGACGGAATGGCAAAATTACCCTTCACCTCAATGAAAAAGCCGAGTGTAGCCCAGAATCATCTGGATCGTAGTAGTGTGACTGGTGTTCATAGGGTCCTATTTTCAGCAAGAAAAGACTCCCATCAATCTCGGAAGCCTTCTGGCGCAGCCCTATATGAACTGAAGCTCAGTTCTTAAAATGATAATCTGAATTTGCCGCGTTAAGCATGGAATCCCAATTGGCAAAATCCGTCTCTCTTACAACATGGCGATCAAATAGCTCATCAGGAATATTACGTATATCCTCCTGAGTCACTGCTTGAAAATTACCTTTCTCCAAAAACGCTCCAAAACTATGATAGCTGGAATGTTTGCTCATGAAGGCTTCATTAAACAGTTTATCGAGTGAAATATTACCCGGAGTTTCCTGTACTGTTTTCTGCCCTTTCAATTCCATTAGCAGCTCGTCAAATGACATTGGTTTTTGTTTCTTCAGATTACCACCCCTAGTTTTATTTTATCGATTCTTATTATATCGCATTTTACATATTCGTATTTAGCGTTAGCCTAGTTCGTAGATTTTTTTCCCTTACGAGGACTGAGTGTTGCTTCGCTATCCGCATTTTTTTTGCCTTTGGATTTATATGGCTTGGGCACGTTTTTTGCACGATTGGCACTGGCCTGCCATCGATTCCAGCCTTTTTTGTCTGTTCCCCTGCCTGTTCCACCTTTACCTTTAGCTTTACTCAAATAATCACTCCATTATGATTTAGGTTACTTTCTTGACAACACCACCACGCTCTCCACTTGTGTTGAGTGTTCAGTGGGAACAACCTCGCAGCAAATGCCTCCAACAAATGAAAAGCCGACGAATTAAATCAAATAAGGTCTTCGGTTTAACAATTATAACTGTTCGCTACTTAAAAGAGTGAGTTCTTAATTATCACCACTCTGTCCATTTATCGCGTGCCCCCTCGCTCATCTATGATCATTAGCGGGTATCATACTTCATAATGTATTACGCCGTAGTTCATAAAAATACTGCACAATTGGATGCTTTAACTTCATCTTCTCGGACATGTTTAAAATCCGCTTTTTTCCAACTCTTCGGTCCACCAAAGCAAGGATATTCAATAAGATATCATTGCTCTCTATGCTTTCCTCTACAGAGGTAGATAAAAACTTATTAGCCACTACGATAAAATTGGATTTACTTAATGAAGCCTGTGCTGACAAAAGCTCTTTAGCATATTCTGTTGTTCTTCTATTTCTAGCCATTACTTTTAGACGATCCTCCGGCACTGGCCCCTTGGTATCTTTTCTGACCGCCTCAATGTTGTCATTGTTGATAGGAATTTGAATATCTGGATCATTCTTAACTTCTAGCTCCGTTTGATACCATCTGATGGAGCTCGTTTTATCACTCATATTGAGTATGTTCTTTTTATCTACCGTAATATAACAAATCCCTGATTTATCAGGTAAATAGCGGTAACCCGGTGCGCGGTATTCTACCCTTCCATTTAACGCAGGACTTAGAAAGCCCTCCAGCTGCTGCTTCAATTTGCTCCAGGACATGTAATCCCCTCCATATAAAAACAGAGGAAAGGCTTGTTGGCTCCGGGTTGGTCCCCGTCTCCATTCATCCGATCCTCCATCTAATTCACGTCTCTTTTTTTTATTTTCCACGTTCCTCTGCCCCATCATGCTCCTTATTGCCAAATTCATCGAGCAGCGCACGTACTTCACTTGTGGACTTGGTGTTCATTAAGTTATTTCTTAATTCACTTGCCCCTCGAAATCCACGGACGTATATTTTAAAGAATCGGGGTAGAGGACTGAACGAACGTGGCTCCAGCGCTGAATATTGATCATGGAGCTCCAGATGCAGCCGCAGCAAATCAAGCAATTCCTCGCTGCTGTGATCCTTCGGCTCCTTCTCAAAGGCAAATGGATTATGAAAAATACCGCGTCCAATCATAATCCCATCCACACCGTATTGCTCAGCGAGCTTGAGGCCGGTCTGACGGTCCGGGATATCCCCGTTAATGGTCAGAAGGGTATCTGGCGCTACCTCATCACGAAGCTTCTTGATTTCCGGAATGAGTTCCCAATGAGCAGGTACTTTACTCATTTCTTCTCTTGTCCGCAGATGAATGGACAGATTCACAATGTCTTGTTTCAAAATATGGGTTAACCAGCCGCGCCATTCGTCTACGCTACTGAAACCGAGCCTTGTTTTTACGCTGACGGGCAGTCCCCCGGCTTTTGCGGACTGGATGAGTTCCGCTGCGGTTTCCGGACGACAGATCAGGCCGCTTCCCTTCCCATTCTCCGCTACATTCGCTACAGGACAACCCATATTAATATCGATGCCTTTAAACCCTTCTTTCGCCATACCGATGCTCATTTGACGAAAGTATTCCGGCTTATCTCCCCAGATATGAGCTACAATGGGCTGTTCATCCTCTGTAAACGTCAAACGCCCGCGCACACTATGTTTCCCCTCCGGGTGACAATAACTTTCTGTATTCGCAAACTCCGTAAAAAACACATCCGGTCTGGCTGCTTCACTTACGACATGACGAAAAACAACATCCGTCACTTCTTCCATGGGTGCCAGTATAAAAAAAGGTCGTGGTAAATCACGCCAAAAATGATCTGTCATATCAAAAACCTCTCTATGAATATCAGAACAAATCTTTATCCCGAAATGGTAAACTAACCTGTGCATGCCCTTTCTTCTTCACTTACAGCATGTAAAAGCAAAGTATATCATAACCCCGAGAGAAGCATACTCACCCAATATATTCAAAAAAAGAGGGGGCGCTCCCCTCTTTCAAAAAATCCGCCAATACATCTCAACTATTAGTCTTTCCTGACCAACAGTGAGCAACACTCCACATGCACCGTATGCGGATTGCGCCGCGGCTCCGATTGAATCTGTTATAGTCGGCTAAAGCCTTGATTTTACTCTGTTTTGCGTTGGCATTTGGTTCTATTTGGGTCATTTTAGGTGGTTGGGGACACAGTTTATCACCACTTTATCCCCAATTTAGAGAGCAAGATTCTACCAGTTGATCTATGGCATCAACACTTTACAGAGTCGACTTTGGCGGATGTAGTTCTGGATCACCTGATCCACCATGAGAAGGAAATCACTTAGCTTGCCAACAGGTGGAAATTCTGGTATGTAAGAAAAGAGCCTGCTTGAGCGATTACGAGTGTCCACGAATTATCAAGACCCTAAATTATATCATGGTAGGCAAATTCGCAAATATTCAGGTATACAATATAGTGAGGAGTTAAATATATGAAGGCAGATTTTGAAAATGAAGAAGAACTTTTCCCAAGACCAATCACTGATATTTCACAAGCAATAACAAAGTTAACTTTAGAATATTTCCAGGCTAACTATAAAGTTGACATGAGCCATTCATTTCATAATTATAAATTAATAAGACTTCTGATTATGTTGAATCCAAATAAAAGCAGTATACTAGGTGAATCACTAATAGATGCAGTTGAGTTTATTATCAATACACATAATTCGAATTTAGAACTTATGGATGATATAGTAACAGATTCCTTTAAAAAGCGTGATGAAGCACTACACTTTTTTTGGGAATATATTTGTACGACACAACTATTAAAAGATAAAAAGTTATCGTTTAGGAAAAAAGCCGCTTATAGATTTAGCATGATTCACCAAATCATAGAACACATGCTGAAACGCGAATCATATTTGTTATACGGTTCATTTAATGTAGAAAATGAAAAAAGTGTAGTAAACAATGTAAAATTAACTGAAATAATTGAGACTCTGCTTAAGCTTCCATTTGAGTACTTCAAGAGTATTGACCAAAACAAACTTAAAAATATTTCAATAAACCAATGGAGAAACATTGCTGCACATTCTTCTTACGAATGTAGAAATGAAACAATTAAATGTACATATAGTAACAATAAAAATAAAGTAATAACATTGAGTGAAATAGATGAGGTCATATCAGAAATTTATGGTTTGAGACTATTTGTAAAACTAGTTACAAATCTAACACTTGAGATATTTCAAATCCGATTACCAAAGTATCAAAAGGTAATGATGTTTGTTCCGGAAAGCGTTGTAACTGATCTAAATACTTATTATGAACAATTTAAAACCAGAATTAAAGCAATTGAATTAAAAGATTCAATTATGATTGAAGATAAGTTATATAGTCAGGAAAATGAATCGTATTTCGAGATTGATATTGAAAGTGAGTATAATGAGCGGTTAACAGTTGTTCAACTCGCAATACTGTCAATAATTCAACTTTCAAATATTATAAATGGTAATAACTGTTCTGTGAAACTAGAGGATTTAGTGTGGATCTTTACTATTATATTTTCTGAAGACGGTACAAGACTGAAACTTGCTATAAGTTTTGACGAAGTGTCTCTTCTTTTGGATAACCCAGTAGCATATATCGAGGTTATTAAAAGAAAACTACTACAATCATCTCCGGAGGAAATGAAGAGAATGCTGAAAATAGAGTAACTTTAACTTGATTACTTAACTTTGCTGCGGGCCTATCATATACCCTTTTAATGTTACGGTACGTCCGCCCTTACCTGGTAACAGTCCCCGGTCTGTCAAACTGTGTTTTATCAAGTTAACTCTCTTAATTTGTTACAAAATGTTATTACTAAAATTGAGCGAGCAACCTTTCAATTCATGTACTAGTTGGTTATCCGAAGATAATGAGCCCTCCCCCAAACGGAGGAGCCACCGCATGTAGGTAGCTCCTGATGAATCATTTTCACTTTCAAATTAGTTCTAACCCAGAACCCCAAATGTGAATATTCAAAAATATAACTATTAATTTTTTATTTCTGCAATAATGTTCTCGTGGCTGAAATCTAGAATGGCTTTGGGATTCTGATTATACCCAAGCTCCTTTCTTGTGTATTCTGATACACAACTTGAAAGGTACTTCATTAACAAAATGTCGGTGATATATTTTTTATTGTACAAGACCTCTGATACATCACCATTTATTGCCTTGACTAAATGATGAGTCCATATTCCATTTTCCAAGATGTCACTTGAATATGAACTTTGTCCTGGCTAACATGATAGAAATGTTGCAAAATGGGGGAACTCATTGGTAAGCATTAAAATTTCATCATCATTAATATTGGTAATTTGTCTACGTTCATTTTCATCCTTGAAGCTTTGCGCACAAGCATCTATGAAAATGAGTGCGTTTTTACAGTTGGATGCTAGTAAAGGATCAAGTAGAATTTTACGCAAAGAAACTGCAGTTTCTGAAATATGGAATGGATGCATATCATAAGTTGATAAGAAATTTGTGATACCATTATGGAAACCATGTCCAACATAATAAAAAACTAGACGATCTTCTTCTGATAATGAATAAAATAAGCCTTTTAAATCATACTCTAGACTACTTTTCAAAGCCTGTTCATCCACATACATATATATATCATTTTCATCTACACCCATTGATTTTATCAATACTTCTTTAAATTTTAGCGCATCATTAGTAGCATATTTCACTTTGGGCACTTGATTTTCTTCCCTATAAGAATAGTTCTCTATAGCAATAATAATAGCTATCGTTTTTTTATAATCAGAAACACATATTGTCAATTTACCATCAAGAACTTTATTTTCTAAGATGCTGTCAAACCCATCTCGTATATACTTTTGATTTTCAAGCAATATGTCACTGGATGCTTTTTCCGTTTTTATTACAAAAACTGAACTTTCCCCACTTTTAACCCAGTCATAAGTTACAGTTGGAGTCGGCGAAAGTAGAGAAATTGCTTTTTTCGTTGTAATTGAGATATAAAAGTCCGCACTTAGTCCTACAATTTTATTTACTGTAGGTGAAATTTCTTTAAGTCCAAAAATCAATGTTCCTCCATTTGTGTTTGCAAAGGAAGAGACAATTTTCGCAATTTTATGAGGACCATAAGGTATAGCATTAAAATCTAACACTTCAGACTTAGGTTCATTCAGAAATGTTTGTAAATCAGCATCTTTAAAATCAATATTCTCAATAGGTATTCTATTAATATTTGCTTTTTTCAGAAGTTGACCCAACGTAATTTGTTTAGGAGGGGTAATTCCATCTTCGCACCAAAGTTCGGCATCCACATATTCAAGAACATCAAATTCAGATTCATAAAAAATCAATACTTTATCAGCATCTGATGGCCTAGCTACTACAGTTATCTCATTACCATTTTTCGTAATTCCACTAATAACACTTTTTGCTATACCATGAATATGTGAACAATCGTATTCCGATAATCCTTTGAGATGTTCTATTACGTTAGTTACAGCTCTTGGAATACGTTCTTCTATGTATTTCCGTCGACTATAATCATGTTTCGTCATATGATAAAATGCGGGAGATATATCATTTTCGTTGCCATCAACCCCATTTTCCGCCAATGTATTTATTCCAGCTTCAGCTTCAAAATCATATCTCAATTCAAGAAGTTCATTTGGCAAATTGAACTCTTCCTGTATAAAATACTTTTGTATCTCGTTGACAGAAGACCTGAGTAAAAAATCCAGTTTTTTATCATGTCCCACCAGGTCAAAATAGTTGCACAAAACTTCAGATAACCTTAATAATACACTATTGGAATTCCAAGGATTAGTTACATGAAGACTGTTTTCATTAAAATGTATATTCACACTCTTAATAAAATTAATCCCTTTATACGTAATTTTAAGATCATCAGATTGATAAAAATTCATGGCTCCAACTTTACCTGGTAGTTCTTCTAAACATTTTTTTGTTTTATCATCACCATCTTCATTTTCAATCCAGATTTTTAAATATGGGATAACACTCTCCAATTTTGTTTTTAAGTCCGAACACTCTTCCTCTTGAGTGTGGATTAGTTCAAATTCACTTTGTCTCAATAATTGTATATTAAAGTACTTTAAGAATGTTTCTAGGTTAGGATTTTTTTTATTTTCAGCACTGAGCCTTATAAAACAATATTGATCTTGAAAAATAGCTTCATTTCCATCTAAGAAATATTTGAGAGTTGTGCATTCTGTAAATTGTGCATTCGTATTTAATAACAGCCCCGTACTAGCCCATTCTACAACTTCCGAAATATCATCACCGCTCCAATTAGTACATTGTGCTAATAAAACGGAGTAAACAGATTGAACCCTTTTGTAATTATCACTTTTTATATTCCCATTAACGTCAATATCTGATGATATTTTACCAAGTAAATCCAAATAGTCCGATAACTCAAAGTTTGTTCGAAAATTAAAGAGAGCCCTCCAATCTGCAGATAATCCGGGTCCGTTGAACACCTTCAAATATTTACCTGAAATTTCTTTTATATCTTCTGAATTAAGAAATACCGAAGATGCCGTTGCACATTTCCCTGAGAGAGTAGGAATACACTCAATGTTGTTAACAAACCATGGGATGTAGTTTTCAACTTTATCCCCGAATGTTTTTCCATGCATATGCTCGTAGCCCCAATATGCAGTTGCTAATGATTTAATCTCATCTGGGGAATAGTTTTCAATATAATCGGACCAAAATTTAATGGCGAACCTAGGGTTATTTTCTGTATATTGTATATAGTTAAGAGTTCTTAAGCCACGGAAGAAATCCACTCCAAACCCATATCTAAATACATTAAAAGACTCGCTATATTCACTTTTAATTCCATGAAGAATTAAATCTGATCTAAATAGTTTATCAGAGGTTACTAGTGTTGAAATGCCTTCTTGAACCCCGAGCATTTTAAAGAAACGTTTCCACTCATCTTTTTCAAGTTTATTTGAACAGTATGATTCATGAACAAAAATATCTTTTTCTAGAATTCTTTCAATTTCTAGCCTAGGTTTATAATAGTCTGAAAGAAAACATTCTTCGGCTGGGTGCAAGGAGCCTTTTTGAGTAAGCAACTTTAGTCTCGATAATTTACTTATCAATTCTTCTTTAAGAATCCCTTTGCAATACAAACTAAACAAGTCTCTTACTATTTGCAAGGCATTCTGATTTGTAATATAACCATCTACATTGGGTAAAACAGTCTGCGTTATATACGTAATATCTGTTTTTTCCCTTACTCCTAAGCTCTCTAGCCAATGTCTACTTTCTAAATCCTCGAGAAGCCATTTCTGTAAATCTCGATGCAAAAAGGATAAATCACTATAAGGATTATCCCAGTTTTGATCATCTGCTGTCGGAAAGCAGACTTGATATGGATAATTGATGCAATTTTTATGATCCCAAATAAAAGGAATTTTCATTAGTTCATCTTTTGAAATACCTTTATTTTGATCAGATTCACAAGTTTTTTTAAAATATTTAATGAGTTCAATATTATAAGAAATAGTATGGGTATCAGTGAAACACGTTGAGGTAAGAAAAGACTTGAGTTGCTTCCAGTCAAAATATGAGGAACCAAGCCGTTTAAATTCAGAGAAATAACCACAATTTTTAGCAAATTGTTTCACGTTATTCTTATCAATAAATTTCTTAATAGGTTCTTCTCCAATAAAAGATTTCTCAGATAAATAGGTAAAATCAACTATAGTTTCTTCAATTCTAATCAATTGTCCTTCTCTAGAAGTAACAAACGGGATATCTTTTAATGCTTCCTTTATCCCTTCATTAAATCTTTTTCCCAACTCGTCAACTGCGATATCATTAGGTATTAATTGATATGCTTGAAAGTGAACCTTAGTACGCACTAATTTTGCGATCCATTTAAAAATCTCAATGGCAATTGTTTTAAAAATCCATTGGTTCCATTTTGAATCCGCATGAAGCGATTCACGATTTGAAGTAGTTAGAAAGCTTGTATTAACAAGTACCGGAAGATGATACCTTTTCTCACCTGTTGGCAAATATGAATATAGAAGGTTTTCTTCTCTAGAGAGTTTAGTGACACCATTAACACCCAATTTTGCAGCTAAAGACAACTCTATAGAATCAGCATTTAATAATTTCTCAGGAATATTACGTTCATCTTGTAGAACAGCTTTTAAGTCTTTAGGAACAGTTAAACTAACAGTATTTATCAACCAATCGTTTTTTGAATTGTTGCCCTTATTCAATGTTACCTTATTTCCTATTCGATTGATTTCAACAGAAGTTAATTCTGTTATATCAAAATTAATTTCTGAAATATTTTTAAGAAATAAAAACATGTTTAAGTTTTGAGATAGGCTTTGTGCAGCTTGACTTGTCTCACTCGCATTCTTCATCTGAATTATCGTTGCAACACTTGCTTTCTTATCTTTAAGAAATTGATTGATTGGCTCTGGGATTTCTTTCCTCTCTGTATATATCGGTATTATCTGCCAAGGGAATTGAAATTTTCGCTCATTCGTTTTTTCCCATATTATCTTCGAATCCTTCCATTTCCAATCAAACGGATAGGTAGAATCGAATCTAAAATATTCATCTTTTGAGAATATTGTTACTTTATCGGATTGTCCAAAAACTGATTTAAAACCAATCCCTTTATACCCTGTTTTCGTCAAATCTGACTTTTTTGTACCGTTATTAACATTGCAAATTCCTTGAAGATCCCGAGGATTGAAGGGTTTTCCAGAATGTGCAACGACTAAGTTATCACCAAATATTTTTATCCATACTTTAATAGCTTTTCCCTCTTGAGAAGAGTCATCTGCATTTTGTAAAAGTTCATAAATAAATCGCTTTGAATCTGTATATAAATCACCAGATAATGCATTAAGTGAACTTGCTTGATTTACTGCTTGACCAGGATTTGCATACTCAGTATTGTCTAAAAAAATTTTTTCAATGTGGGTTTTTAAACTCATACAAATCACCTTCCGAATTCTATCTCTTGCGAAATATTATAAAATTCATAGAACTCCGGTTTCACTTTCACTTTCACTTTATACTCATGCCTTTATTCTAAATTCTTGCCGCGGCTTCTGCTACCCCTTCTTAGCTTAAGGTGATGTTCGATTTCTATTGAAGATGTTCATTCCCTTTCTGAAATTCCTCTTTCACCACTTTTTCCTTATGAGAAATGTACATAGCGCTGGTAATACTGAAGATTTGAACTACGTTACTTTGAACAAGTTACAGTCGGCTAAAGCCCTGATTTACTGGGGGTTTCATGTTCATATTATGTTCGTTTAGGCTTATTTTATTGGTTTAGGAGAGAGAGTCTTTCTCCAATTTTACAACAATAATAATTCCATAACGCCCTTCACCTTCACTCTTCTTCCAGTTCAATTGCCAGCATCTCTTCCCGCTCCAGGTCAATGACCTCCGTAATCTCCCGATAAAAGGCAGAAAATAGTTCTATGCGATTGATGATCTTTTCTACATATTTAGCGAGTAGATATGCATCGGGCACCGTTGATTTGGAACTCATTTTTGCTCTAAACAAATTGGTAAGTTTATCCTTCACAGCCTGTTCTGTCAGGGCTTTATTCGGGTCAAGAAAATCGCTGATTACGTCCTGCCGAATCGTTTCATACAAGCTGGAGTTAATTCTCCCGGACCAACGGTCGTTCAGCTCGAAGAGCGATACAAAATTTGTCACTCTAAAGCGGTCGTTCAACTCTTCTCTTTGCACACCTACCACTATCTTCTCGTCCGGTTCGGTTTGGTCAAGTTCGATCGTAATTGACTCAATGCCTGGACGATGGTAGGGAAGGAACAAAAACGCGAGCTGACCAGGTCCCCGATGAGCCTCAAGCGGATCCTTTGCACGTTTCATCGTTTGGTTGCAGACCTTGCAAAGCGGGATTAGATTATCTGACGACACGGAGAGCATCGGATAGATAGACTTCGTAAAATAATGATCAAGGTCCGCATGCCCGTCCTCGCTATCAACCTCTATCATACCCAGACATGCAGGACATACTTGATTGAATTGATTATCTCTCTTCCGATTCGCCTCAAAGAAACCTCGACGAACATGACGACGCAGTAAGTTCGGGTTCGCAAGCCCAACCATTCGAAAACCCGTAGAACCTCCTAAAATATCGTCGTATAGCGCTTCGAAGAACGGCTTAGCAATTTTCTTTACGTTGGCGGGTAGCCCCGGATAGGAGAATTGGTAATCAGCCCTTCCGAGCTGGACAGCGAATGAAATATCTGCTTTATAAGAATCATAGAGTAGTTTTCGTTCTAGCTGACTTAGAAGATACAGCCCGGTCAGTCCCTCTCGGATCGCTTTATAATCGAGGAACCACTCCACCCCTAGTCCCGCGAATGTATTATCAAAATTGGTACGATCAAAGGATGGACTCCGATCGGTCGCCAAATAATCTAGAACATTTTCGATAAAGAGACACACAAAGTCCAAATCGCTAGCATAATTACTCTTGTTCGTCTGGAGTAAGATTGTCGTCCCCTCCCCTCTGCTGATGCTCAAATTGCTCTAGCTGGCTGTGGATGCGGAAACGATAATAACCGGGTCCGACCTTCTTGGCGAGCTCTATGAGCTGGTCCTTGTTGTCCGACGAGAACTTCTCTGTAACAAGTCTCCTCGAATATTGTCCAATCGGAGAAGTGACGCCAAAGATACGTTTGGAGATATCGACACGGTTCGCCGCAAAGGTCGAGATCGCCAAGGAAACAACGCGGGTTTCCTTCTCCTTCGTCCGCTCCAGCAAGTAGAGCTGATCAGGATCGACATCCGTTAACAGCAAGGTGGAGTGGGTTGCTATAATAAACTCGTCGCGAGTCGTCCCATCCGGCGTAACTGATAGCTGATGCAGTAGCTCCACAAATTGCTCATTCCATGACTCATTGAGATGAATGTCTGGTTCGTCGAAAAGAAACAGCGTGTCCCCGCTAGCGGAGCGAGCCAACAGGACGAGCCCCAATCGACCTAACCAAAAATATTCGCCATCGCTCAGCGCTTTCTCATATAACAGCCTGTTTGATTGCTTATGCTTAAACACCAAGTGGGCATCCAGCAGAAGCCCTTCCCGCTTTGCGATGAGCAACATCGTCAATAACTCGAAAGGATGTGTGTCCAAGCCAAGGCCAAAGCAGTGATACGCGCCTTGTTCCAGCTCTGTAATAGGGAAATAAGCCACTCTTTCCTTGTGAGTCGTTGTGGTTAATTGGTGATCTGATAACGTCTCCTTTTGGCGGGAGATGCACCAAGCGTGGGAGACACTTTGGTCATCGGACTGTTCACTTTGGGTGCTCATCCAACGGACCAACGGCTGGAGACGCATGGAACGTGGTTTAGTCTCCACGTATTCCTTCAGCCGCATCTCATCAACGACAAATGTCATTCCGATAGGTACTATTCCGCCGATCATATCGAACAGCTTCTTTCGGAGCGCAATATATGTATGATCAAATCTGGACTCTGTATCGGAATTGATCGAGGGGATCGCAGCACAAAGACAGAGTAACACCAATGCTGATGTCTTCCCGTCGATATACAAATACGAAGCGTCGTCATATAAACGCTGTAGATTGACGAGTGACTGTTCGATTTCCAAAAGACTGAGGTCGTAATCCTGTTCTTCTTGGGCCCCGTGACGGGCATCGTAAATATCGCTCTTAATCGACTCCACAGGAGATGTAAGCAGTATGTCCTCGAACCCGTTTGTCGGGCCTGATGCGTATCCGATAATACGGCGCGGATGATATTCCCTGTATTGGCTGAACGGTTGTTTCCGCAAATTAAGGCGCGTCTTCTTCCCTTCCACATTCGTGAAATCCACCTGCAACCTTGATTCCAGATCCGCCGAATCGCTGCCGTCGTTCGGACGAGCCGCGATTGTAACCGGCCGGCCGTCAACATCCATCGTATACACGACTTCGAAGGCAAAACCTGGCGTTTCATCCTGCAGCATCCGAGTGAAGATCAACCCGATCGCTTCCAAAAGCGACGACTTCCCCACCCCGTTACGGCCGATGAGAAACCGGAATGGATCTTGACCGATGCTTCGCTCTACATTCTTAAAATCGATCCGAAACTCTTTCAATTGCTTGTACTCTTTAATATAGATCGATTGCAATCTCATGCCGTTAACTCCTTTTCAGCCGTTCGGCTTTCTTCCACAATAGGATCGTGACAGGCTTATGCGTCTGAATGATTCGCTCGTCCTCGTCAAATTGCTTCGGATAAAGCATTACTCCGGATGAAGTTGACTCCAGTAAGCCTAGTGCGTCGAACAGCTCCGTCATTTGATTTGCTTCCTGGACTCCAAGCTTCATTTCTTCCCCAAGCATCCTGTTCGCCCGTTTCGCAGCTTCGTGAATGGCTAAGGGCTTCTCGGATTCCATGTATACATCTAATAGAAGATTCTGTTGTCTCGAGAAGTGCTCTCGCAACACTTGAAGTACCGATGATAGCTCGGCCTCCGCTCCGGCAGTTCCTTCAAGAGCATCAGTATCCCGATCATTGACGTCGGGCCGTATTTTGTGATGGAGCTCATACAAATCCTCCATCTCGTTGTGGAGTTGCTTTTCAAGCTCAAATATTTCGTAAAGCAACCGACTCGGGTCGATGTGTTTTTTTGGGGGAAATAAACTTTGCTTATAAAGCGTCGCACCTAACTGACACTCGTTCTGAATTATTTTCTCAAGCGAGACTGTCCATGCATGTCCACCTTCAATGTCCGGTACGGTACCGGAATAAAGATATGTCCTCCATAAAGTAACGAGCTTGTCCCACAATTCCTCATCCGTGCGTAAACGAATCGCTTTTTGCTCAAAATCATAATACAATACCTCCTTAGCGAGAATCGCCCCATCGCTTGGACGAGTCAGCAACAAGATAGAGGTTTTCATGGCAGTCCCAGGGAAGAATCCAGATGGGAGGGAAACAACGCTATTAAGTTGATACCGTTCGAGCAAATGCATTCGAAACTCCACATCGTACCGCTGGGTGCTGCTTAACAGTCCTTCCGGAACGACAATCGCGCAATGGCCGCCTATTTTCAACAATGCCAAAGAGAGCTCGATAAATTGATAACTTCGCGTGCCTCGCTTCGCGTACTCCCCCATTGAGTACCACATCGGCTCTGTAACCCAATCAGACTTCTTCGTAAAAGGTGGATTGCAAATCACATAGTCATATCGCCCACGATACTCGCTTGGTAGGGCTAGACTGTCCTCGTTATGAATCCAATTATGAGACCCTTGTCGGAACAGCATGTTTATTTGTGCAATTCTAGCAAACAAACTCATGACCTCGAACCCATCAAGCCTAGCAATTTCAAACTCTCGTGTGTGTAGCTCATTCCATAAAGAAGCTAACAATGATCCAATTCCGCATGCTGGATCGCAAACGTTCAACCGACTATGCTGTATCGGGTTAAACTCTGCTAGTAATTTTGCCATCGTGCTAGCAAGCAAATGAGGAGTAGGCACAATGCCATGCTTGTTACCAATTGCTCGATTTAGTAACGCATCATAGAATGCTTCTGTAAGGGTATTGTCGGGAACCCAATCAAGTGCTGCATTCAAAAACATTACGAGCTGTTGCAGTGTCTTGATATCAAAGGGAAACTGAGAGGGAGGAATGTTTGATCCATTCGGAGTAAACCTCAACCACTTTTCCTGATACTCATCAATTGCAAGTTGATATTCCTCGCTCCGAATTAACTCCATCAAGTCATACCACGAATAGTCATCGCCTTCGAAGCTCTGATGTAGTCTTAAAAATATAAGGTAAGATAAGTGTTCAAACACAATAATGGGATCAGCCAACCCGCTGCGATTAGCAATTCTCCACAACTCCTCTGCTAGACGATGAATATCTTTTTCCGTTATCATTCGATTTCCTCACCTCGCCCATCTATCATTTCTGTTCCAAACATTTCCTCCATATAATTTATATATATAATGTTAAGCTTATGGAGCGCGTCCAGATTCGCATTCGCCATCCGTTCAGTCGCCCTCGCAATCGCTGCATACTCTTCTTGATCGATTTTTGATGGAACCACAGTCGGTAGCTGCTTGATCATATCTGCAATGCGGCCACGATCTCGGTATTGGAACAACGCTTCGGCACGCTGGTAATTTTCCTTAATGTACGCAGCTAAAAACTCTGAGGGAACACCTGGCAATGGCGTGACTTTGATCCACTCGTTCGAGATGACGACTGGGCGTTCCCATCGATGGACGAGTACCGATCCTTCGGTCTGCTCGCTTGCGTACCGATACCACAAAATATCTCCTGGCCCGGAAAACACGCCAGAATACTGGATCCGTTCATTGTAATTGCTTTGTACCTCCACTGATCGCGGCGTCTTCCTGAATGGATCAGGCCTTCCTCTCCAATACCACACACCTTCCTGCAGGAAATGTGCAGGAAGCTGACGGCCTACCTCGACGTGGTAAATCCAATCACTTAGCGTGCTTCGGGGTTGATACGTCGACCCTTTTACAATAATCGTATCATACTGGGCCTTTATATAATCTGACAACATGGTAATCAGCCGCTTGCGGCATTGCTGGATCTCTTCCAGCTTCGATAAAAATTCGACGATTTCACGCTGTATAACCAACGGAGGCAACGGGATGGGCCAGCTCTTCAACCGTCGCTGACTCCATCGGTCCGCCTGCTTCATTCGGTACCACCGCAACACATAAAACAAATATTCCGGCAATACGTCGCTTACATCTACACGCAAACCGCAGATTTTAATCTCTGCGAGTGCAGCTCCCTGCAGGAAGCCAACGCCGCGTGAATATCGACCCAAGGAAACGAGAATGGTACCTTTCGGATACAGCATGTACTCCTTGTTCCCTTCTGCATCTTCCAGAAGCGGATCGTCAACTGCGAGCATCGGATCATCCGCCAAGCTTTGGTGTCCAACGATTCTCTGCTCCCCTCGAACCCCCACGTAACAGCGCCTTCCGGTATTCGCTCCCATTGTGACAAGTTCTCCGAGCGGAACCTCCCGCCAACGACTTTTTTTCATTCCAACAATCCCCTAGTAAGAAAGTATATAACCTGCATTACCTCAGATATCTCGGACCATCTTATCACCTATCACCACGTTATTTACATAGGAAAAAATCAAGCCAAAAATGAAACGAGGAACATACATAAATGCACCGTTTCACAATGCATATCTGTTCTTGCTGCAAGTTCAGATCTGCGGCACGGCATTCATACCTATCAAAAAATGCTAACATCTAAATTCGACATGACTGCCCTAATTCCCTCTCCTTACCAATGTGCTTCAATTAATGATCACATGTCTAATAAACGGTGATTATTAGAACCGCCGCGGCACAAAAAAGCCCATTCCTAGAAATCAGAATGGGAGCATTATCAGTTATTATATAAAAGAGAAATATGGACAGAGGAGCAAGATGAATTGCTGTCCAAGGCGGCCTTGCGAACCGAAAAAGAACCTGATGTGCATCTAATTTCAGTAAATTTGTTGATTATTTAACCATTCTTCTATCATGTTCATGGGGAAAATGATTCTCTTGCGGACCCGAACATGTGGAATTTGCTTTTCACGAACCATTGTGTAAATGCTGTCAGTAGATACTTTTAAATACTCAGCGAGCTCCGACACAGAGTATACTTGTTGCATTTTATATCATTCCCTTCAAAATTTATTTGATATTGAAGTATCATAGAAAAAATAGTATAAAATTAATTGCGGGCCTCCTCTGCTCGCGCCCGTTCCTCACGGGTGGAGATCGACTCCCGGTCGGTAAGGCGCATCTCAAATGCGATTTTCGGTCATGTCCCTCTTGCACACATGACGATAAGGATGATCCCATACTACTTACGATCATGATATTTACGTATGGGATTAATAGGATGGTTTATCTTCGGAAGGGTTGCACAAAAAAATGCACTTTTTTTGTAAATAAGGATTCCATAGGCTTATTTCGTCATGGACTTTAATCCCCTTGTAAAAGTTATATATCTAATCTGTTGGAGTGTGTCCTTGGCATTATTCAGGTCAAGGTACAAATGAAAATATAATTTTGGAGTGAAACACTATGAAGCTTATGGCTGCACAGTGTTTTTTGTTTTATCCTGCTTTTCCTATGCACTATTCCCTTTAGTGGAGGTCGATTTTTATAGCAACAAGTCTATCCATCTATTCAACCTGCCTAAGAACTCTTAGTTGGACTAAGGGTTTCTATCAGGTATTTCAACCTGGGCTACCATTGTTATTGGTGATGATCCTATGACATTTGATCCAATAATGTACAAAACAAATCGCAGCGAGGTACATCAAGCCCTAAACGAATACTTAAATGCTCTCAAAATGGATAGCGAAAACCCTAGATTAGGTCTATTAGTAAAGGCTCGACTTAAAGTACTTGGTCTTTGTCACTATGAGTTGCTTATTCTGCAGAGTTCGATAGAACACTGGAAAATACTCATGAGCGACCCCAGCCTTACATTTAGACGCGAGTTATGCGCAAAGCTTTATAAGCTCAAAAATACGGATATCATGAATGAGCTAGAACTATCAAGCGGCGCTGTCAGCAATCTTTTAAAGAAATCAACGTTACCTATTTGGCCGCGGCCATTTAAACTCACTGTTCTCTTTGGGCATCCCTGGCAGCTAATCAATTATGAGAGCCCTGACCCTAATTCCTTACCTGAATCACCGGAGTATTTTGAAGAAGGTGTATCTCAACACGTACACCTTAAAGAATTGGCAAAGAAAAGATCAGAAGTATCGAGCATCCGTGGATATGTGATTGCAGATGCCCTGGAGCTGTTTAAGCAAGAATCAACAGCTGTTACCGGCCGATGGGTGACAACGTATCCTGAGTTCGACTACTTTGATTTTCATTTGAATCACGAACCGTTAATCGATAATGTGCTCCGGGGTGCCCTCAAGGAACTGTTCCCATTGGCTAAGCATGTTATTACCACCTATCGTCCATTCAAGCCTGAGAGCAAACGGGCGTTATGGGTTATTGTCCCAAAGGACGAAACCTTACCTTCCTATGCGGGGATGCTTCATGAATTAAAGGAATATCGAGAACGCACCGAATATCATCGGCTGAAGTAACAACAAATGCAAACAAACGATGGCCAAGTTTAGTTGAACTATGACATTTGAAACGCCACCCCATTCATGCCAACGCTAAGTAGCAAACAGACATGAATGGAGGAAACTCAGGTGAATTACTTCGAAAAGGCAAACCCCTCGAACCAAAACCCTCACCAGATCAACGATCTGGAACCTTCAGAAACCCAAGAATCTTTTCGGCAGAATTTTTCTTTTGCCGAAAAGATTCTTCCCCCTTCCGGTATATTTCCACCGACAAGTGACGAGCATGATATTAGGAAAGTCACACGAGAGAAGGTGGAGAACATGCTGTATGCAGAGAAACTGCAGTCCGAAAGTCATATTCCAGAGAGCCACGCTCGTTTGGGACCACAAGGTATCAACCTTTGGGTCTGGGAAAATAGAGTTCAGAGTGAAATCCAACCACTTCTTTTACAAGATTATTTAAAGCAAAACATGACAAACACGCCCCTAGTATTTTTCAGAAAATATGAACACGTTCGACAGTTGTTAGTTATTATTGCAAGGTTCTATCAGATAACTATTGATCAAGTTCAAAATGAACATCTGCTTAATACTGAGTGTCTTCAGTATGCAAGTGAGCATGCATCCAAAAGTACGCACTGTGCACACCTAATTCGTTTCTTAGTCAGAAAATCGATTCATGCTGGTTTTTTAAGTCAAGGAATTTCTCCTGCTAGTGATAAAACTCCACACCAGCGGTTAAAAATGCACCCACGAGTCCTCAACTATCAATCGCACCTTGAGGCAAGGGGCCTATCCCGTGATTATATTCGTCATACGGTTGCTAGTGTCCAACAACTTTTTGGCTGGCTCTGCGCCAATATCGGATTGTTCATGGGTACTTCCCCTGATCAAATTTCAATTTTACAAATTCAAAATGATCACATCCTTGCATTTCGGACCTACAAATTAAAACAGGTAACTGACGGAACTTGCAGTCCGGTAACATTTTGTCATCACATCTCTTCAATACGGTTGTTTTTCTACTACTTAAAGGAACGTTTTGGGTACGAACCCCCCCTTAAGCGTTTTCGGGCAATAAAGGCACCGCGGTACAACCCTAGAGACACCCCAACTAATCAGCAAATCGGGATTTATTTTCAAGTCGTGGACCGTTATTCAGCAGACCCTATACGTGAACAAATTGGATATCGTCTGCTTTTCCATCTTGGTTTGCGGTTGTCGGAAGCAGCAAATATCAAATGGAACGACATCAACCTTGGGACCCGCACCATTGTAATTCGAAGTAAAGGTAAAAAGAGTCATCTCCTACCTCTTGCCGGAACACTATTAGATCTACTACGGCAAAATCAAAATATGTGGTCATCTCAGTGTTACCTTCTTGGACATCATCCACAGTCCATTGCAAACCATTTATATCGACATTTCAAACTCTATGCCATGATTGCCGGTTGGCCGTTCCCAGGAGGGGTTCATTTTTTCCGGCATATCTTTATTACACGGTTGGCTAAGAAAGGAATACTGCCACAAGCTATGAAAGAATTGGCACGCGTCTCACGATTAGATACTGTCAGTTTGTATATACACTTGGGACGACAAGATAAATATATGATTAATCAAATCAATATGCTGAAATATGAGTAGAGGAGAAAAAACATGCCCTTGTATGATGACGCTGTCTCTAAAGAGGTTCTCCTCGAAGAATCCATCGCTCAGCTTGCAGATTAGTACGGACCCGATGCTTTCCAGCGCACCTTGTTTCGCTTTCTGCCCATAAACAGCAGTAACGACACAACGAAACCTCATGATGAGGTTTTACTGGAAGATGCAATCGCTCATTATTTTGCAAGTGATGCTTTTCAAAGTTTAGCTACGTCCTCACAACAAGCTTACCGTTATGAAATGGATTTATTTAGGAGGCACTGCCACAGTCAGAAGGGTATCAATCCAAATATCAGAGAGGTAGCCACTGCACTCTTTTTGACGGAATATTTAACCCCCGTCAAAAAGCTCAATACGCGCAGCAAAAAAGCTGCGTTTTTAAGAAGTTTCCTTGGTGAGGTGTTCGCACATTTCTACAATAGTAATATTGGCAAAATGAAACGAACCCTCTCCATTAAAACTGACCGAAATAATGAACCCCCGCGCTTTTACAAAAGAACAGCTGGATGAGCTCCTATGTAATGTCAGGCTTGGGCGTGAAGCACACCGCAATTTCACAATTTTATGGACCTTTTTGGGCTCCGGCATTCGACTAAGCGAATTACTTCATTTGCAGGTTGAGGATATTGTTCCTTCTCGGCAGGAAATTCTTGTCCGAGGGAAGGGAAAGAAAGGATACAAGCAGCCGAGCAAAATAACCCTTTCATCGCTTGAGATACTTTGCGCCTACGTGAAGTTTCGCTATGGTGGTGTATTGGAAAAACCGGATTACCCTAAGCTGTTTATCTTTTCTGATGATAAGGGGAAATCGCCTCTACATGATAGCACTGTTCAAAAAATGTTCGCTGCCTTAATCAGTGAGGCAAGCTCAATTCCTGAAGGCGACAGAAAACCATACCAACTTTCCGTTCATTCAATGCGGCATTCGTTCGCTCTGTTTCTGCTCGAGTCGGGTGTAAATATTTATACAATAAAAGAGCTAATGCGCCATGCATGGCTTAGCTCAACGGAAGTCTATTTGAAACTCTTTGACAGCATGTTAGTGAAGGCAATCGATCAGCATCCCCTAGCTCAGCTTAAAGCAAGTGATATCTTTTGACACTGGAGGAAGTCTATATGGGAATTCTGTTTCAGTCTAACTATTTTCAGTGCTGGAATGCTCATTTTACTTTGAGTAAAAGCACCAAAGAGAAGTATATCACTGCCCTAAAGCGGTTCGAAGCCTTCCTAATGAGTGAAGGCTTTGAAGGATCGCTTGATTTTAATCAGTTTCATGCCAGCCGTGATCATCCCAACAGGTACATTCCTATTCAGCGAGAAGTATTTGACCGCTTTGTCATTGATTTAAAGAAGAAAGGGTTATTAAATAGATTAATAGCAGAAACCATAACCCCATTAAGAGGTTTTTTTGATTTTCTTTACGAAATGGATCTAATTGATCATAATCCCCTTGTAGGTTATCCCAGACCTAAATTTGAAAGCCCAATTCAGAACACTTCTTTGTCCAAAGAAGAGTGCTATGCCCTTCTTAAAGCTGCCTTGCGAGAAGACCCATTTTACAGACAAGAATTTTTATTTATATGGTTCATGTTGATTACGGGTCTGCGTATTTCAGAGGTCCGCTTTCTTCAGCGGAAGCGGCTGCATTTAGAAAAAAGGATCGTACATGTATTTAAAGCACAAAAAACTGATAAACGTCCTGTGGCAATTCCAAATGATCTCAGAGACGAGCTGAAACGTTATACACAACATCCTGAATATTTGAAATATGCAAATCAAGGGGAAGAATACCTATTCCATCAACAAGGTAAATACATGACGATCCCATCGGTTAACCGGATGTTATCCGAGTTATGCTGTGATGCAGGGCTCACTCGACAAATACGTCCGCACGACCTCAGGCGAACAGCTGGGTATTTAATGCAGACCGCCGGCATGAATATCATTGATATTAAGAATCAGCTGCGCCATAAAGATGTTGCAACCACCTTACGCTATGTACCACCTTTGGCCGATTTGGCCAGCATACTCGAGGATATGTAGTTAATTCTACATACTATAAATAACCTCCACCCTTGTTTAGCAGATTGGGGAACATACCGGTTATCGACACTTCTAGTCAAACAAACACTATGCTCCTCCCTCTCCAATGTTAGTAGCTTTTTTAAGGAAAAATATAGCAATTAACCCAAACGTCAGATCGATTTCCTATTCATCGACTTCGAAAAACTTTGCCAATCTCTCTAGTGTGAATTGATTTCGTAGTTTGCACGCTGAGTTTTGATTAGCAAACATCCCCTTTTCCCAATAAGCCTGTGCTTTTGATACAGTTTTTTGCCACTCAACACGTACAATATATTCACATAAATCTGGATCGTCGATATCAATATCCATACTTACTTCCAAGTCCGCCTCAAGGAGTGATACTTGCTCACCTTCTATTAAGACCGTAAAATCCTTTATAGGAACTACTGTTTCTTGAACAATACCTACTCCGACGTAACCTGTTTTGGGAATGCAGGCAAAGACTCGTGAACCGGGGCTTAATTGACTTAGCGTATTACTATACCAACGTCCTTGGCCTGCCGAAATAAATCCATATTTCCTGCAATCCTCCCAGCTACGAAATTCCCCATCACCTAGTGAAACATAATAATCTCTACCGTTCCATGGTTGCTTTCCTGTTTTAGAAGTGTTTGCTTTACTACTTTGAGCCTCCACTTGGTTAGGGTCAAGTAACCAAGACCTAACCAAATATTCATTATCTCCAGCTTTAAGATAACGAAAGAATACAACATTTAATGGGACCCCATAACCATTTAAGTAGTTAATAATTCTTTCCGTTGCATTATCCAGCTCTGCAGCTACGATGATTAAATTATGACTCTCATTAAGCCTCTCCGGTAAATTCACCTCGTACTTCTCTGTAAATACCTCCTCGAAGGTTAACCCAGGATTCTTTTCATTAAAAATGCGAACAACATCATCGTAGGTCAATGTTAGAACCCAGCTGGCGTAATCCAAGGTTTGTGCTACTACTTCACGAGGGGTTTTATTACGTTTCAACTCAATGATGGTGAGATTGCCTTCCGAATTAATGGCTAAGACATCTATAATCTTACCAAAGGCTGTCATCACCTGCCGTCCTATTAATAGTAAGGATGAATCAATGATTCCAATATCCTTTGTGATCGCTTCTTCTAATTTCTGTTCAGATTCCATACTAGAAAAAGGCACACGCTCTAACGCTCCGTTTATTTTCCATACTCCCAATTCGATCGGCATACAACACTCTCCTGGCGAAAAAAATGAGTTCCATTAATTACATTCTCGGCCCATCTACAATTATGATTCCATCTCTTCCCCTTGTTAATAATACACGATAAGCATTTTGCTTTAATTGCTCCGGATGGTTTGCATCAGTTCGCAACTTCTTATAGGACCATCCGTTGGAGGTCCACATCAAATCCTCCCCCCAATACAAGATAGCCATATCCAGCTCCAAACCTTGTACCTGAAACTCCGATGCACCGTATCGCAGGTTTCTACAGTAGTATGCGGAATCCGGGTAATTGTAGTAAGCGACGTGAGGTATGGGTCTTTGATATCGCTCAGCCTTGGGTAAATGTTGTAGATTACTTGGGGCTCTAGCCCCTGAGGAAAGCACAACCCCATAAGTTTTATTGGTTCCTTCGTACATTCGTTGGACGTATTGAATGGCGTCCTCTATACGCTCCATATGTTTTATTGTGTAGCGATGGGCCTGTAGAGTTTTTTTAAGCTCCCTGCATTGTTCAAACTGGCCCTCTAATAACAACTCCACCCACTCATGATACATGGCCGCCGCATGAGTTCGGAGGGAAACATTCAAATGTAAATGACTATGGTCTATGTATCGAAATGTATGAGGGAACTGATCCTTATAATCCTTACCGTGAACAAAAACCTGTTTGTCTCTAATAGCCACGTTCCAAAGAGAAATTCCCCTCTCTTCTCCCAAATGGATGTGTTGTCCAGTTCCAATTAATCCGACCACAACTGACCACGGTTTGGTTTGGGCAATTTCTATGATAACCTCGGGCTCACTAACATCCCGCTTCATCTGCGTAGCATCCCAAGCACGTTGTGCTTCATCAAATATTATGATGTGCTCCTTTGGAACTTTTCTTCGATTGAGATAATCCATCTTATAACCATACAAAGATTGTACAAATGCTTTTGTTTTAAGAGTGTCCTGTAGAACATCTACTAGAGGACCATTACCCGAAACGTAGACTGCATCCTGCAACTCGTGTGCGAGGGTCAATCCAACGTAAGTCTTCCCGGCTCCAGGGACACCTGCAACAAGCACAAGATGATGACTTCCCTCTTGTTCTGCCTGTTCAGCAATGTGAACGACTTCTTGTAGAACAGACTCGAAATTACTACTTTTAATTGAACGAATTACCGGTAATGGTTCATTACGCATGATAGATTTAGCCGATTCAATGATAGAAGGTAACGGCTGAAAGATACCTTCAACAAATTCTTGATCTACTATTGGTAAAGTACCATCGGATTTAGCAATTACAGAATGAATTAATTTGGCAAGACCACCTCGCCCTACTCGATAGATCTGATAGGCTTCAATTCCTTGTAAAGGATAAGATAACTCTTGAGTTATAACCAAGGCCCCTCTTACTTTGAGACTGCACTCCTGAACTGCAGAGTGATATTCTTTCAAGTCGCGGACATAGAAGGAAGCCTGATTATATTCTGACTCATGTATTTCAACATACCGCTTAAACTCCAAAACTAGAAGCTCACCCGGTAGTAGGACGAGGACATCTGGCCTTCTGCCTTTCTCACGTGGTAATGAATACTCCCAAATGAGTGCGCCTTCAATCGGAGCAAGCTGCTCCAGTTCTCCACGCAAAAAAGTAATACTATCATACCAAGCATCAACCTGGGATATATGTTCTTGATTATGATTTCTAAGTTCTGTTTCCGGCTGTTCATAAACGTATAAACAAAGCTCATGAACAATGTCCTCTGGTTTTTCCTGAATGAATTCAATAATAGATCCTTTCCATCCATATGTCTTCATAGTGTCCTCTTTTCATAGAAGAAGGTCAATAATATCCGGTTGCACCTCCAAATTTATCCTATCCAAATCATTACATCAATACTATACCATTTGATCAAACATATTAAACTGATATTATAAGTGTTAGGTACTACTAAACTAAGTATTATAGATATGCCTGTAATCACATTATCATAGGTCTTGTTAAATCAACTGAAAACTTAAATCTAGATATGCTATACGAATAGGAGAAACTTTATGTCGATAGAGACCGCCGTTGATTTCGTAGTCGATGAAGTTGAGGCACCTGCCCTCGAACATCCAATGCTTGAAAAAGAGTTCAAAAATAAGGTAACTCGTTCTAAAGTTATTGTACATCGAATAAAGAAAGTGGGAGATCTGAAGCGTTACCTACAACGCTTTGAATTCCCCGCAAAACCTGGTACGAATGCATTGTACGACCGATTCAAAGAGTTAGGTTTAAAAACATACGAAGACCTATACCCAGAGTTTTGCCTGAAGTTCGCCTCCGAAATTGACGATGTCACTGTTTTGGATGACTTTGTAATCGGAAGACATTATACCTCCTGGGATATTTCAATATTTGCTCAAACATATGACACTCAGGCAGGCATTTACTTAATTGGAGATCGACCCAACTATCAAGCCATCTTCATTAAAGCTACGTTAGAAAACGGAAAATACCCAAACAAGTGGATTATTCCAAATGAAAAACTTCAATATTACTTCTATTCACGTGAGGGAGTCTTTAGTGAATCATACGCATATAATGCTGCAATCATTGATTCCAAGAACACTGGCATCCCCATATATGTGTTTATTAACCGAGAATCTGTGCTTCATCTCACTGGTATCTTTGAGTTTGAGTCCGCTCATGCTGACTCTGACAGTGGCTCAAAATGGTTTGTTTTAAATAAGAAGAACTCTCTTAGTATTAAACGAGCAATAACACCTAAGGAGTACAGTGAGGCAACTGCTAAAGAAGTTCATGCGGCAAGGGAAACGGACAAGGCTTTGCGCAGGGAACGTTTGAAACATGCCGCTAAGATCGCAGGATCTGTACAAGTCGTGACAACGGCATATAAGAGAAATCCGGATGTCATTGTGGAAGTGCTTTTGCGCTCAAAAGGGTGTTGCGAATTATGTGGTAAACCTGCTCCTTTTATTCGGGAGAGTGATCTTACCCCCTATTTAGAGGTTCACCACAAGATTCCTCTTGCCGATGGTGGGGAAGATACCGTTGATAATGCGGTTGCAGTTTGCCCTAACTGCCATCGTGCTGAACATTTTGCTGCTGATGTAAAGACGGTAACGGCGGGGATTTTGATCGAAGACGATAAGGTATTAATTGCCAAACGCGGAGGAACAGGTGAGACGGCCGGCAAGTGGGAACTACCTGGAGGGAAAGTAGAGCCAGGAGAAACCCCAGAGCAATGTCTGCGACGTGAGCTTCTAGAGGAGCTACAAATTGGAGTTAGAGTAGGTAAGTATGTGGGGGAGAGCGTATATCCCTATAGCCAAGGGATTATTCGTTTGATGGCGTATCGCGTAAAGAAAATTAAAGGTGAGATACAACCTACGGTTCATGACGAGGTGCGTTTGGTTTCTCGAAATGAGCTCGATCAATATGATTTCTTACCAGCGGATGTCCCACTTATTGCAATCCTTCGGGAGCGGATGAAACCTTAATTTGTTGAGGGGGTGTTTAGTGTTTTCTAGTACCATAAAAACCTACACCGTCGGCAGGTTTATTAACTATAAGAACATGGGCAATAGCCTCCTACTAGAGATTAGTTATTTCCCTAAGTTCCCTTTTTAGTAACGTCCCATAAACAAAACGATGGCATAATGATAATATGTTGTAGGAGAAAAATAAAGGTTTAGACTGGACTCGTTGATTTAACGTAATTTATGGAAGGCAGAATCGTTAGCTTTTAAGAAATAAGTATTAGACTCCCCCCCATAATAATAAAAGACAGTCTATAGACTTGGAAATAAAGTCGTAGACTACCTCTTATTATTCAGCTATCGTTTCCCGTTAGAATTCCTGTAAAGCGAATAATACGCTCTTTGCAAAAAAACGAGCGCCTCGGTACGATGGGGTTGCACACGAGGTCATAGCCTCAAAAAGCCCATCTTCTAGGAGGTCACTCTACTATGAAGTTTAAAGCGCAGGATAAACAAAATCAACTCATTGAAAACATTTCCTCATTACATTTGGTCCTCGGCGTAGATATTGCGCAGGAGTCTCATGTCGCCCGGGCGGTCAGCTATCGAGGGATTGCACTGGGATCTCCGCTGGAGTTCGGCAGCCATGGCGAAGGTTTTCAATTGTTCAGCTACTGGATTCAAGATCTACTCAAGTCTTACAAGCTGAGCAAAGTCATCGTCGGCATGGAACCCACTGGCCATTACTGGCTGAGCCTGGCACGATGGCTATCAGGCAAAGGAATTGAGGCTGTTCTCGTGAATCCCCACCTCGTCAAAAAGAACAAGGAAAACCGTGACAACACACCATCTAAGAGTGACCGTAAGGATGCACTTGTCATTGCCGATATGGTCAAGAACGGATACTACTCCCCTGTTCGGTTTAACTCCGAAGCCTACGAGGAACTTCGGATCCTCATGGCTAACCGTGATACAGTCACAAAACGGCTAAACAGTGCCGTTAACCAGATCCACCGCTGGGTCGACATTGTATTTCCGGAGTTGCGCCAGGTCTTCAAGATTCTCACCTGCACGAGCGCGATCGCCACACTCAGACTCTTTCCTTTACCGCAAGAAATCTGCCGGTTAACAACCGAACAAGTTCTTGCCGGCTGGAAGCAGTATGTGAAACGGCATGCTGGTGTAAAGCGGGCAGAGCAGCTCATTGCCCTAGCTAAACGTAGTGTTGGCGCCACGGAGGCTCTCCACGCATACAAGTTACATTTGGGGCAACTCCTTGAGGAATACGACCTCGCCCAGCGCCAACTAGAACAGATTGAGCATGAGCTCCATCTCATCCTCGGGCGAATCCCCTACGCTTCGAAATTGCTTGAAGTCCGTGGTTTAAATGCAACTAGCTTGGCAGGCGTGTTGGGCGAAGCCGGCGATCTAAGCGGCTATGCGCACGGCAATGCCTTACTTCGTCATGCAGGGCTTAATCTCGCCGAAGCCAGCTCCGGGAAATGGCGTGGAAAAATGGTACTCAGCAAACGCGGCCGTCCGCGGCTCAGGCGTTTCCTGTATCTCATGGCCATGTGTATGGTGATGACTAACCCGGATATTAGGGCGCTTCACCACCATAATGTCGAGGTAAAGAAGTTGAAGAAAATGAAGTCCATTATGAAATTGTGCGGTAAAGTCGCCCGCATGCTTGTCGCGTTAGCTAAGGGAAGCGAAGCCTACGACTCAACGAAGGTCTTCCCTCAAGCAGCCTAGGTCACACTTTCGCCGGTTGATGTATTCGCAGGATGACAAGAAGCACGGGGTATCGGAAGACATTACGCAAAAAGGCTCGGACCCGTTCCGTTAGAAAGACCGACCTCCACCCCCTTAGCAAGATGTGACGAAGGAATGAAAGGGCGCAGACCCGTTGAGACATGGGAGTGAGAATCGCTAGGGGCGAACTGGAGACGTGCAGGATATGGAACAAACTGGGGATAGTTCCTTCCCCTTTATTCCCGCATGCCCTTTTATTGCCCCAAGTGTCGATCCCCACCTCTGGTTATCTTCTTTCCCACTTTGCCAAAGGTGAAATCCTGCGAATTCATGAGTCTGAGCGAGGATATTGAATCATTTCGAGGGAGCTTAACCACAAATAATATGTTCAGCTTCAGAAACTGACTATTTGTCATATGTTCCAATGACCTTTAACTAGCTTCCTTAATGTATCGTGTGCTTGATCACCGCTCTATTCTGTCGGATAGTCTATTAATCAAGAACACTAAAATCCATTTTAGAAAATAATGTTTCTAATGGTATTCCTTGTTTCTCGGAATATTCGACTAGGCTGGGGACTAAAGGCCAATCTGCACCTTTACTGGTCACATAGTAATAGTCCCGATTGTCTTCGTTGTCGTGGTAGACAAAACCAGCTTGTTCTAAGACAGTATATTCCTCAAATAACGCTTGGCTGCTCATTCGAAGGTGAGACTCTACTTCTCTGACGAGGGCGACCCTATCTTCATTAAACGGCCTCCCTGATGGCCTAGAACGTTCTAGAATGCCCGTAAGAATTTCCCTTGAATTCTGCGTTAATTTGCTTAAATCTAAAAGGTATTGAATGATACTCGCTTTAGTTTCCTGCAACTCATCGGTATTTAAGTTCCAATGTAAGATAGTATTCATCTGAGCTGCGGTTTGAGGTTCAGTGTAGCGGTACTCTTTTCTTCTCGCCAAGTAGCCTTCGGCGGTCTCATAGTCATTCTTATTTAACGTTTCGCTTAACATTCGCTTTAATTCTTCAATGTTATCGCGCTCATATGCATACCGCTGATATTCAAGATTAAATTGTGTTTCATCCAGCGTATTAAGATTTGTAAAGAGTGCAGCGGTATGGTCGGGTCCAAATACGCAGTGATAATTAGTTTTCAAGCTGCTTAACTCGTTGATTAAGTGGCTGATTTTCATTGCGTAATTATTGGTTCCGTCATGTATTGGACTACAGATTAAGATGTAATATTTATCTAATGCATGGTAAAACGATTCCGCGAGCTGCCGCTTTACTTTGGATTGAAATTCTTGTTCTGAAACGTCATGATGGCTTTTAACCTGAAATCCAATTTTGCAAAAGCCTTCTATTGTTAAAAGAAGGTCTACACCGTGATCATTCAAGGCTTGGGTGATTTCGAGATGGATGTTTCCTCCCAAGAATTTTTTGTTAGCATCAAGGTAATCTCTTAATTCTTTAACCAAATCATCATGCTTTTGACCGTTAAATATTGAGGTTTGCCTGCTGTCTATTCCTCGGTTAAGTAAGATTGTGAGGCCTGTAATAACTTGTTGTTTCTCCATGGTTTCCCCCGATATGAACATCGCATCTCAATTTAGTATACACAATTTACTTATCATTCTTGAACATAATTGTTTCCCTATTTGAAATAGGACTAATTATTTACTATGGCCTCTACTGCTAAAATAAATCTTATTGTACGTTTAGTAAATTGTAAAATAAATTACTCTTATTCCTATGGATTACAATAATTTACTTGTCATATTTTGCTCAATGATAACTTTACCTCAATATTTTTAGAAAAGCCAGGTAACTGTTGCTTTAAAATAAAGATTGATTAAATTGACAATAATAACCCTGATAAACAAACAATAAGAAAGGCTTGTTTTGAAAAAAAGATTGATCAAAACAAACTTTTAATATTATATTCCATTATATTATTTTTCATATAGGTTCTTTATCATATAGAACGGATAATTCCAGCTTTAATACCTGCATTCATATTCCCATATTTACTTCTCACCGAAATTTCGTTTGATTCTGCCGTATTCCATTTAAGCATCATAGCATTGGCTAAACAATTAAAATATTCTTCAACATGTTTTTCTATTTGTTTATTATAATCATGAAAAGATTCATAAGCACTTATATATCTAAGATAAGTTTCAAATTGAAGTGCATCATCAAAATATGTATCAACTATAAAACAGTAGATTGAATCATTAGGGAAAAAGTATTTATTCATCTTTTTCAATAAATCAAATTGCTTTTCATCTAATTGAAACCAATCATTAGGTAAGCGTTTTTTTATTTCTGGATTGTTTTTATTGTACCTGTGATCATTCGCTAATTTAGACATATATTTCCCAGAAATCACGACCAAAACATCAGAAATTCGAAGTCCAACATGAGTAGTAGAATCTTCATTTTCTTTTATTGATGGAAACTTTAATTTTTTGAACGGTCCTACTGGTATCCCTTCATCAAGAATCAGTTCTGTGGACTGCATATTAAATTTATTGGCAAGGCTCATTTCTGTAATCCACAAATCAATGTCAAATGAAACCTTGTTCCAATCAAATGAGCCTTCCTCAAAAGGGGTGTCTTTAATTAAATGCTTTGTTTTTCTGATTACTTTAATAATCTCCCTATAATTCTGTATTTGTCTCTCCATTCTCTTAATATGCTTGTTCTTTTCAACAAAAGCCACCATGTGTTTCTGAATTTCTGTAAGAACTTCTCTATTTCCCATATTTGAATCAAAAATAGATTGAATTACATGTTCACTAGCTTCAATCTCCAAATATTTTACAAAAGAATATTTTAAAGTCCGTGCTGACGGTATATAGCGTTTTTCTTCTATATCAAGAATCCAACTTGTCAATCTATTGTCTACAACTAGAGACATTTTGTTTATCGAAAATAATAGATTATCAACTTCATTTTCAAGGAGTAAGTCGAACAAGGAACTATAAAAATCTAGTTCGCGATTTTTAAGACTAGCAATACCATAATTGAAATTCTTGTTCAAAATATCTTTTCCTTTTAATTCTCTATCGTCAGGAAAATTTCTAGAAGACATGTATTTTCCTTCTAACATTTTATATTTATCTTCAATGTTAAGGAGGTTATTCTCATTTATTTTAATTATGTCAGCAACATAAACATACATGTTGTCATTTCCTAACTTAATTTTCTTCTCTTCATCATAGGGTGTCGTAATCCTAATTGTCTCTTGCGGACCTTTTTCATCAATATATAAGTAATCCAATTTTTTCATCCTTTCACTTCTAATTTGAAATTTCTTCTACATCTATTGACTATATAAAATCATAACAAGTATATCTAGGGATTCTTATGTAATTTTCGGCATTTTCTACATTTGTTACATGAAATTTCGTTTGCTCTTTTAGCTTATAATTTTATCTAATTGTAATTGAATAAGTACGTTAAGCGTCCCTTAACAACTCTTGGCCCGAGCTGCTGGATAATAAAAAATCCTGCACATCAAAATAGAATTTTTATTTACAAATTATCAATCTTAACTTAATTATAAACGATCAGACTATTTTATAAATTATCAAACTTTGTTTTAATGCCACAGTAACACCACGCTATTCTGCCCGTTGACGGGGTAAAGGCAGCCGATATTGGCTGCCTTTTCCTAATTGTTCTTACACTAGCGTTCTTCGTTAGCGTAACGCTTCATTCTAATTTTAAGGTGAGTATTTCGGTGCAATGGAGCCGCTTGGTTAATGTGTCAGAGCCACGATGTTAGCGAATCAGAGCCACGCTCACAGTAAAGAGAGCCACTCCAATTTAGATGGCTCTCTTACGTTTATTTTGATCTATAGTTCTCTGTTAGGAGTTTAAATCTTCCAAGGAAGCTCTTTCGGCTAGCTCCTTTAATTGGTTATTTTGGTATTCTAAAAATCTCTTCATATATTTCGAAGCGAAAAACGGATACCCAGATTGCAGGTATCCGTTTTTGTAAGAATATCACTCTCATCGATTACGCTAAAGTCAAGCGATTGATTAGAATTCAATAATACATAAGTTCACTTTCATCAACAATGCCTCTATAAATAATTGTATAAAACGTATTTCCATCATATTCATATGCTGTGTAAGGCACCATTCTATTGTTTTTTTCTGTAAATTTTTCTATAGATACAAATTGTGCAATGGCTTCATCTTTACTGTAAAAATTTACTGGAAAATAAAAATCCTCGCCCTCGTTTCCCCATCCCTGATACTTTGCACTTATTACATGAAACTTCTCCTCCGCTGCCATAATTCATCCCTCCACTAATGTAATATTTTCCATACTCCAAACTTTCTTGCATTCTCTTTCGTTGAAATCATTCAATTATCCTGCCCGTTAGCGTAACCCCGCAGCCGGTCTAGTACTTTATTCGCTCAGTCTATATCTTTATTCTCCTAGTCTACAACTATTTTTTTCAGTCTAACACTTTATTCTACCGGGACATATGTGACCTTTGGACAATGTGCTGTCACCCAGCATAAATAAACCCTGTAACTAATTACAGGGTTTAGCTTTTATGATTACGCTCTCGTATGGATAATTCGCAAGTTAGCTCCGAATTAATAATACTGCTCAATGTACTGATAAGCTTTATCAAAGACTTCTTTGTCTTTAATTTTGTATTTGACCCAGACGACACTCCGAAGAGCTTTCTTAACTTCCTGTTTTCCTGCAGTTGTACCCTGCCAACCATCGAAACGTACAATCTTAACGATATCATCTATATCGCCAACAATTCGCTCGACGATAATTGGTGTCTTTGAATTCCTCAACCCATCAAAAAGCTCTGTTAATGCCGCCTTGCCTTTATCCACTTCTTCCTCCGGCACTACTTCTTGTTCAGCTTCTGCAGCTTCCCGCGCAAGTTCTAATAGCAGTTTTAGAAACTCAATACTGGTTATTAGCCCTTGTTCGTGTTTCTCACGGAGATTTTCAAGTTTTTCTCCTAACTTTACAAATTTAACATCATTACTATGTTTTCGAATTTTCGCAACCAAATCAATTTCAACTTTGATCGTTGTTTTTCTCAGATTCTTTTGTTTTTCAATGAATTCATCGATTAAATCTGCATCCATAGTAAGAATTTCCATATCATCATGTACTTCTCCGACTTGCAGATTCTCGTGAACTAGTTCCAATGTTTTCGCCCCAAGAGAAGCCCAAATCAACCCGCCTCTTCCATCAGTAGGTTTCACCGATTCGAATACTCTTGTCAGCCATTGAAAATCGTATTTCATTGGACTCAGAAACGGATCTGGCGAAAGCGCATCCCACGCTCTATTGAGCACTTTATAATCGGCTCCAAATTCGTCTTTGATTTTATTAGTTGGCAGACATTCTTGTGCAGCAATCAAACCTTCCCAACCATCTACTGTACGGTCTACCCCCATGAAATAACTCAAGCACTTACGCATTAGTGCAGGGATCTGCTTCTTAACCTCTTCAATATTCGAGATGACCTTTTTCATACTCGATTCATCAAAGTCCAAAGCTGTTGCTACATTATCAAAAATACCTACGTAGTCAACAATCAAACCGTGAGTCTTTCCTTCATCATAGGTTCTGTTAGTACGACAGATGGCCTGCAGCAAGTTATGATCTTTCATTGGCTTATCAAGATACATAGCTTGCAATATAGGTGCATCAAAACCAGTAAGAAGCTTCGCCGTTACTATTACAAGCTTCAGTGGGTCGTTATGTTCTCTAAATCTGTCTAAAATCTTTCCTTCTGCGTCCCTATCACGTTTATAGGCTTTATACTTATCTTCCTTGTCATTGTTGGTGTCCATAACAATTGTAGTTGCATCCGGACCTAGCAATTTATCAAGTTCTTCTTTATACATAAGGCAACACTCTCTGTCATAACACACAACCTGACCTTTGTATCCATTCGGTTCAATTTTTTCTCGGTAATGTTTGGCTATATGTTCGCATACCTTTCTGATACGCTTACGGTCATACATTATTGCTTTCATGTTGACTCTTCGAGACAGCTCTGCTTTATCTTCTTTAGATAAATTTTCTGTTAATGCATCAAATTCAGCATCGAGCTTTTCTCTATCTACATGCAGGTCAACTGGTACCGGTTCGAAATTCAATGGGAGCGTCGCATTGTCACGGATTGAATCCGAGAAGGAATACTTGCTCATATATCCACTCTTATCCTCCACTGCACCAAATGTATTGAAAGTATTTTTATCAATACGATTAATTGGTGTACCTGTAAGGCCAAAGAAAAACGCATTCGGAAGAGCAAGACGCATCTTACTACCTAGATCGCCTTCCTGAGTTCTATGAGCTTCATCCACCATAAGTATGATATTGTCTCTAGGGTTAAGTTCCTTTTTAATATCACCAAATTTAAAGATTGTTGTAATTGCAATCTTTCTCTGGTCTCCTAAAAAGAAGGATTCTAAATCGTCTTTCGAGCCAAGACTTACAAGATTAGGAATATCAGATGCATTGAATGTTGCAGTTATCTGCGTCTCTAGGTCAATTCGGTCGTCAACGATAACTATTGTTGGATTGTTTAATTCTGGCCTCATTCTAAGTTTTTGTGCTGCAAAAACCATCAGCAATGATTTACCCGAACCCTGAAAATGCCAGATAAGACCTTGTTTTGGGTATCCAGCCTTTACGCGTTCCACAATAAGATTCGCACCCTCATATTGTTGATAACGACATATGACTTTATATTTGCGATACTTTTTATCGGTTGCAAATAATGTAAAGAACTGAAAAATGTCCATGATCTTTTCAGGTGTAATCATATCTTCAACACTGATTTTCACATCTGCAAGACTTCCTTCACTTTTATGATCCGGAGTATGCCATGGACCCCACATTCCAACTGGCATGCAAACTGAACCATATCTATAACATTTGCCTTCTGTTGCGAAATTGAATATGTTAGTTACAAACATGCCTGGTATGCTTCTTTCATATGCGGATATATCTCCAGCAGCATCCAACCATGTTATAGAATTACGAACAGGTGTTTTCAATTCACCAATCGCCACCGGAAATCCATTAATCAATAGAACAATATCTAGTCTCTTACCATTCTCTTTTTGTGGATATACCCATTGATTGGTGACAACATAATCGTTAAGCGCCAAGTCTTCTTTAGTCATTGTTCCAAAGAATCGAATGGGAATCATTCGTCCATCTTTGCCGAATGGGTAGGAATTCTCTTCAAAAACCATCTTCTTGAACATTTCATTCTGCGTTACTAGGTTGTGCGGCTGAACCGACAATATTAACGTGCGCAGTTTATAGATAACTTCATCTGCGCGGGATGGTTCTTCAGCAATTTCAGGATTAAGACGAATGAGCGCCTCTTTCACCATAGTCTCAACCATTACGTCAGAATATTCACGTTGCAATTCTTCGGCGGAGATAAACTTCCAACCATTGTTTTTGAGCGATGTAAGAACCATTTGCTCAATCGTATTGTCTTCATTAAACATCAGATGGCCCTCCAATCTTAATAAAAATATCGATATTGATTGCATGAATAATCTTTGCTCTCGTAATAAACGTCTCCTACGAGCTGATTAGAAGGAAGTAAAATAGTATTACAGCATTTCATGTCACCCGAGATTTCCGGCAATGACTCTCTTGTAAGTGGAATCCAGCTCTTTACGAGCTTGTTCCAGTTCAAATTTTGATTTATCGCTCTGGCGAACAAAGGTTGCATACTGCTCCTGCAGGATAAGCGGAGGGACGATGATTTTTACATCAGCGAGCCTCTCTACAGCCAATCCTGGCTGCGCAGCCCCGGTAGCTAACCGATTTAAATTTAATAGTGTAAGCATATGATACAACCAAACAGTATCTATCCTCACAGTTGGTTGAACAACTACGGCGTGCTCGGTGGCATAGAACTGTCCTTTTGCGTACTGGACATTACCACATAAAGCCCCTTGACGACCGATTATTGGATATTCACCATCGTATATATATCTGTCAACATATCCTCGTAATCCATTACCTCCGAAGCAAGGGTAAAGGCCATTTTCATTCACTTCGTGGATGTCATCTGCCTTAACAAACTTACCTGCCTTCATAAAGCAAACTGTTCCCAGCGGCACTGCTTTTATAGATTTCTCTAAAGCAATTGGATCGCCAAACATCTCGATAAATTGAGATTTCACCAACTCATCTGTCTTCTGCAGCAGTTTTTGATAAGTCTTTTTAGTTGTGTCTATAGCCCACAGGATCTTCGCCAACTCACGTTGCTTTTCCATATCTGGCAATTCAAATTCATAGTTTTTAAGGTTCTCCCATTTAACACGCGGCGAAAGAGAACCAGCTGACTTACCTACTGCAAAGTCGAACAATGCATCGTTCTGAATTATAAAAGGAAGCAATTCCGGAACTATTCTTTCAGGTTTTGGCTCGATAACTGTGATATCTCCTGAACAAATGCCATCAAACGGGGCAACCGCAGCTTTCTTTAGATAAGCTCTACGTCGTCCAAATAGAATGTCTCCTTCGCGAAAAAATTTCGAAAAAGTATTCTCTTTACCTTCGTCCCATGCTGTCAATTTAATTTCTTCTGGTGTCAGATGTTCAAGGCCTACAATCGGGTATCCATCTTTACTGCTCTTGCAAGTTTCTCTGCGTTCTTTAGCAACATCACCTAAGAGTACCCTACTCACTGCCCTCGCCCCCCTTCCCAATCATTTCATTCAATTTCATGTATCGAATTTTCATAATCTCTGAAGCGGTTCTCCAGCCTTCATAGTGCTCTTGCAAGGTCCGCTCATCAACTTCAATATTCTGTCCTGGGTGCTTTACATATAGTGGAATGCTTAAAGAAAAGTTGTTTTCTTCCAAATTCTGAATTGTTACAACACTAGCAAAACCGCTATCCGTTATATAATCGTCATAAGCTTTAGCAATTTTTTGGATATGCTTTTCCTCCAAAAAACTCTGCGCATTTTTGCGTTCAACTTCTTTGACTGCATTGATGAACAGAACTTTGCCGCGACGCTCAGGACGCTTATTCATTCGGCAGATGATGATACAAGCTTCCATTGGAGAGTTATAGAACAGGTTAGGTCCTAACCCTATAATACATTCAAGCATATCATTGCGAATGAGATTTTCTCGCATCGCGTGCTCTTCATTTCTAAATAGCACGCCATGAGGGAACAGAATTGCACAGCGACCGGTTTCCTCATTAAGGCTCTTGATTATATGCTGCAAGAAAGCATAATCAGCACGTCCTTGTGGTGGGACACCAAGGAAATTCCGACCGTATTTGTCGCTAGCGAATGCTTCACGATCCCATTGACTGATAGAGTAAGGTGGATTGGCAAGAATCAAATCAAATTGTCTCAGTTGCCCTTTTTCAATAAAAGCAGGTGTTTTTAATGTATCACCGTTGACAATATCAAAATCTTTCACCCCGTGAAGAAATAGATTCATCTTGCCAATGGCGGATGTAAGTGCGTTAATTTCTTGTCCAAAGACCGATACATTACGCCATTCCTTTTTCTGATCCTTCAAGTATGCAATTGCTGAAATCAACATCCCAGCACTGCCACATGTAGGATCATATATGGATTCGCCGGATTCAGGGTTTAGCATTTCCGTCATCAAGTGTACTACCGTACGGTTCGTGTAAAATTCCTGCGCGGTATGGCCGCTGTCATCAGCAAATTTTTTTATCAGATATTCATATCCCTGTCCTAGCTCATCCTCCGGGCAGTTCTTAATTGAGAGTGTTTTAGTACTGAAATGTTCAATTAACTCTTTCAGTAACCGATCAGGGAGACGATTTTTATTCGTCCAAGCGCCATCGCCAAAGATGCCTTGCAGTTTGTTGGCATTTGCATTTTCTATTTTTCGGAAAGCATTCACAATTGCAACTCCTACATTCTCTGTTACTTCTCGAACATCACGCCAGTGAGAGCCTTCCGGCACGATGAAACGGTGATTCTCCTCCCACGTTAAAGCTTCTTCGTCTCCATCGTATTCTTCAAGAATTTGTTCGCATTCCTCATCATAAACATCGCTGATACGCTTGAAGAACAACAGCGGGAATATATACTGCTTATATGCTCCAGCATCGATATTTGTACGTAATAGTACTGCAGAATTCCAAAGGTAAGTCTGCAATTCTTCAATTGTAATACGCTTACTCATTGATATATCCTCCTGCCAGGAGTAATTTCATCATTTCTTCTTCGGCTGCAACCATCTCGTCAAAAGCTTCAAAATACTCTCTTCGAACCTCTGCGGGCGGCACAGTTTCTTGTTCTTTCTTTTCAATATACTTGTTGATTGCCAGTGTGTAATCCTTACCGCGGATATCATCTATATTTACGATCTTCACGTGTTCAATTACATCCTCGTAATCAGTGTAGTAATCAAACACCTTCCGAATGTCATTTTCAAACATAATGTTCTGTGCTCGCTGGGGAGTATAAATGCTTGAAGCATCAATCATGCATATACGACCTTTATGCTTATTCGGTTTGTTATTATTCAGAAGTAGGATACAAGCCGAAACACCTGTTGAGTAGAAAACGCCACCTACTAACGTAATAATGCATTCCAACTTATCGGACTCGACAAGCTGTTTGCGAATCTCGCCTTCTTTTCCACCACGGAATAGTACACCTTGTGGAAGCACAACTGCACATCGTCCGGTATTTGGATCCATGGATTTAACCATGTGCTGCAACCAAGCGAAGTCACCATTAGAATCCGTAGGGCTTCCCCATATATTGCGACCGTAGATGTCAGAACTAAACTGCTCAGCGCCCCAGTTCTTCAAAGAAAATGGAGGATTCGCAATGACACAATCGAAGGTTTTCAATTTACCGCCTTCTAAGTAATTTGGCGATCTCAGCGTATCGCCTTGAGTAACTTTAAATTCCTTTGCGCCATGAAGAAAAAGATTCATTCTAGCAATGGCCGAAGTTGCAAGGTTCTTCTCTTGACCATAGATACGGCCATAAGTGAGTTTATCACCCTTCATATAATGGATAGCTTCAATGAGCATACCTCCAGTGCCAGCTGCAGGATCATATACAGATTCACCAACTTGTGGTGCCAAGAGCATAACCAGAAGCTTTATAATTGAGCGCGGGGTATAAAATTCGCCCGCATTCTTCTTTGATAAATCTGCGAATTTTTTAATTAAGAACTCATAACTGTCGCCCATAACATCAGCAGAATAGTTACTATTTCCGACCTTAATCTCTGACATATGCTCAACAAGGTCTTTCAATCGTTCATCCGATAGCTTTGTTTTATCTGTCCAGTTTGCATCGTCAAAGCTGCTAAATACGCCATTAAGCGTATCTGGGTTGGCACGTTCTATTCCATTCATTGCCTTGACTATTGCTACTCCGACGTTTTCACTAACTTCACGAACGTCCTGCCAATGGCACCCATCAGGAATAATGAAACGATGGTTTTCTGGAAAACTGGCGAATTCTTCATCACCACCAGATTCCTCTAATGCGGCTTGTGTTTCTTCATCATAAACATCTGATAATCGTTTAAAAAAGAGAATTGGCGTTACATAGCTTTTATACTCATCTTGATTAATTGGACCCCGCAGAATATTGCAGGCTTCAAAAAGGTGAGAAAACAGCTTTTGACTTGTTGTTTCTTCAGGCTCTGAAGTACTGTTATTTAGCGCTTCATCAGCAGCATCCATTGCTGATTGGATCATTTCTTCTCTACCTCCAGTTTTTATTTTGGCTCCGGCAGACTCTTCTTTAATGCTGACACTCCCTGAAGACTGTACTTTTTCCATCTTTGCGGGATATAGATTTTCGAACTCAAGCAATATCCTCAGAAGCCGCTCATCAAGAAATGTCAGTGCATGTTTCCTGATATGTGTCGGCGCACCGTAGTAGGCTTCTGCGACGCCTCCAGTAATTGCAGCCAACGTATCACTATCTCCACCAATAGAGACAGCGTTTCGGATTGCGTCTTCAAAATTGGAAGACTCGAAGAAAGCAACAAGTGCTTGCGGAACTGTTTCTTGGCAAGTTTCGTTAAATTGATACGTTTCCCGGATTCCATCGAGCGAGAAATTCATGGGGTAGTAGTACTTATCAATGTAATCACGAATTTCTAAGATATTTTTCCCGCTACGAGCCAGAAAAACTGCAACCGCAGTAGCTTCAGCGCCTTTTATCCCCTCAGGATGGTTATGTGTTACAGCTGTCACCTTGTGCGAAAGTAATTTAGCTTCTTCGATGGAATTGGCTACATAACCACAGGCGCTTACTCTCATTGCAGCACCGTTACCAAAACTGTTGTATGGTTCAAGAGTATCACTATACATCCATTTATAGAACATTCCTCCGTAACCGCAATTCGGATAGGGTCTTCCAATAACTTGCATGGATTTAACAGCTTGGTCGCCCAAGTCTCTATAATCACGTTTACAGCTCATAAGTGCATCACATATAGCTAATGACATCACCGAGTCGTCAGTGAAAAAACACTTGTATGTTAAAAAATCAAAATTTTTCGAGCGATGATTATCCCATTCAAATCTGGAACCGACAATATCGCCAATTATAGCTCCGATCATGTGTAGCTTCCTCCCCTGGTGCCAGGCTGATACTTAATTACATCACAGTTATCTAAGTTTATTGTTTTGCCTTCAAAATCGTATTTTGAAGTCTCTCAATTACTCCATTCCATCTATCTTCAGCAAGACGAATGCTTTCTACATATCTAGAACGTTCCTGTTCATATTCTTCTGCAACCATTTTTTGTTCTTCAACCTTAAGCAACGGGATTTCTAGAGACTTCAAATCTTTATAGCTAATATTGATGACGAATGTACCTTGCTGCTTTCCTGCTAAGGCTTTGTTCCCCATAGGACTATCTAAGAAAACTTTTAGGTACGTGCCTAGAAGCAGTTTTTCATTCGGTCTTATTACAATGATGTTTGATGACGCGATGCAGGGGTACTTCTGTTCTTTAAAAACTGCTATTCTAATCGCCGTTCCCCGTGCCGGCAATAATATATCGCCATCTTTAAGTAAGTAATTCGCTACTTTACGTTCTTCCTCTTCAATATGATCAAGGCCCTCATAATCAATATCAAAATCGCTTAGGTTCGATATATTTACGACTCCAATGCTACCATTAGCATCTTTCTTGTTGATCGCCTTTCCGCGAAAAACTTCAGCAACATTTCCTAGTTCTTCTTTTTTAGTACTTGATCTCTGATAACGTTGCCAATCCTCATCCACCATCCCAAAGATATGATCAACATTCCAATGACCCATTTCCATTAACTCGTCCAACATAACAAATGTATCATCAATGAGAATCAGTTCATCGATTCCATTTTTTTTGAGGTTGCTTGTAGGAGATCCATATCTTTTAATCATTACATCTTCTGTTCGGCCTGTGGTGATTGTAAACATATAGGTTTTAATAGCAGTAGATGCAAATATCCCGGCTGGTAGCTCAGCTATTTCTTCTAGTTTATACATGCCTTGGATAAAATCCCTTAAGTCCTTTATCGAGCCCGTAGCAAAGGTTATTCTAGCTGGTAGTACAATCACTAACACACCCGAACTATTCAAATGTAAGAGCAAGTTTTCTACGGCTATCATTTCATATTCTCTACAAATAAAATTTCCATTATCTTCGCCGCGCTCTCTTGCCCCAAATACAGGTACCACCAAAATTAAATCAAACTTCCTTGCTGAAAATTCGTAATCATAGATACTTGTCTGTTCGACAATTACATTCGTATGTTCCTTAAACATTTCATCAAGAAGAACTTTACTCACGCTATTCATGGAAGTTATGTAGAACTCACAACCAGAATGTCGGTTTACTAATTCAGTAAGGTAAGGTACAAACTTTTCAGCTTCAGGTATTAATACCATTCTAGTATTTGGATTAAAGTATTTTTCAAATTCTGTAATTAAAACCTTTGGTATATAAAACATTTCTTTAGGATCTACAGAAGCAAGAGCCATTTCCAAATCAATATCTTCATCATCCATCGCCATAAAAGCACTAAAAAAAGTCTTCGAATCTAGATATGGATTGTTCATTCCGTAAGTATCTGCTATTGAAAGCATAACCTCATAAGCCTTGTGCTCGGTGGTTCGGTTTGAATTTGATACAAACTTCTCTTTAGTCTTTTTCAAAAGAAACGATGCAACAGGCAGATCAGACTGAACAGTATATCCCCTCAAAGCATTATAACGATTCCAAATATGGCTTATCCGCTTGTCGTTACGCATCTATATACCCCCCTTGCAAAACAACTAACAAATAATAATAGGTAAAATATAACACCACCATTAATTTACGTCAATCATTTTTATATTTCGGTACTATAATACCAAAATATAATACACACTTATATTAAGATGTAGATTAAATGACCACCTCATTTCACTGTACAGATCCTGCCATCTTCAGTTCACAGCCGAAAGCGGCCACTGTTGGGAGCAATTAAATATAAATACCTACTCAAGCAAATATCGCGGGAATCACTTATGTAAGGATGCAATTTATAACTAATGAATCGACATAAAGCAAAAGTGTAGTACACAGTTTTGCATGGAATGTATAAACCGAGGCAGCTCACGTGCAGGTGCGTATGCGATCAAAGAGCTGCTCGCCGACAACAAACCCAACGCTCGATAGGTAACCATTATCTAGTTTTTTGGATACAACAATGGCCTTATTGCGCTCTCCACCTTAACTGAATAAATACAATACCCTTGGTAAAAATGGGATGTATAAAGTCACATTGTTAGGAGCCAAACACTATGGCAAGCATTGAAAAACGTGGTTCAAATTCTTGGAGACTTACGGTTTATGCCGGTAAGGATGTCCATGGCAAATATATTCGGAGAACTAAAACGGTCAACTGCAGGACAAAGAGAGATGCCGAATTAGAACTAGCCAAGTTTCAAATTGAGGTTGAAGCCGGTGAATATATTGCTCCGGAAAAAATGACCGTTGAGGCATTTATCGGAGAATGGCGGGAGAAGTATGCTGCAAAAGAACTTGAAGCGAAGACTCTGGATATTTATCTTCGCATTATTAAGAAGCGAATTGTGCCCTTTCTTGGACATATAAGACTGGATCAAGTTAAGCCCCTGCATATTTTAAGCCTAATGAATGATCTAAACAAACCAGGTTCTAGACAAGATGGAAAAGACGGAGTTCTAGCCTCCGGATCAGTTGAGGTTATATATCGTGTTCTCAAAAACATATTTAAACGGGCTGTTGATTGGAGAGTGATTAAAACTAACCCTGTTGCAGCTGTAAGAAAACCCAAGGTGATATATAAAGAAAGAGAGGTGTACAACGAAGAGGAATCCAACCACTTATTCACCCTACTTCAAGACCAAGCCCCGCACTGGCGCATGATGATAACTCTGGCCTTAACCACAGGGTTGCGCCGCGGCGAATTGGTTGGGCTAGAGTGGAAGCACGTTGACCTTGAGAATGGAATCCTCCATGTCCGGCAGAGCATTACCTCTTCAGTTGATGGGGTTCCGGTCATTAAAGAACCGAAGACCAAAAAATCAATAAGAAAAGTTGCGTTATCCGACTCTGTGTTAGAAGAACTACGGGCTTATTATAAGGAGACTAAGGAACAATGGGATTCACTCGGTGAAATGGGACTTCGCAAACAAGACGAACATTTCTTCGTCTTCTTTAATAAAGAGGGAAATGCGTTCTATCCAGAGAGTCCTTATCTTTGGTTCCGCGGATTTCAGAAAAAGCATAATCTTCGCTACATCCGTTTCCATGATTTAAGGCATACTTCTGCTACGTTGCTGATTAATCAGGGTGTACATGCGAAGATCATTTCGGAGCGACTCGGCCATGCTAACATCACTACCACCATGAACATTTATGGCCATGTATTGCAGCATGCAGACAAAGAAGCGGCCAATAAATTTGACGACATCCTGCACGTCAGCCGGCGGAAGGAAGCATAAAAAATCCCGAGGAGCACTGATTCATGCTCACTCGGGATTTTCTCATTTAACGGGCTCTTGTTTGACTATAACAGTGTAAGGTTTTTGATTGGATTGAGACCGTTTTATTGGGTTCGTTTAGGCCTCATTATGCCCATGTTTAACACCAACTTGTCCCCATGGGCATTTTTCGATATCTGTTATACCGTGTTTATTGAAACTGTTTTCCTTACTACACAAGGAATCTCAGTCCTGTGTACCACCACGTATAAGCACTGTTACGCACTCCACATGCACCGTATGCGGAAACATATCCACCGGCTGCACTTCCACCGTCTTATACCCTCCATCCTCCAACACCCGCAGGTCACGGGCCAACGTGGACGGGTTGCAGGACACGTACACTACCCGCTCCGGCTTCATTTTGAGGATCGTCTCCAGCAGGCGCAGGTCGCAGCCTTTGCGCGGGGGATCGACGACGATGACGTCGGCGGTGACGCCCTGCTCTTTCCAGCGCGGGATGACGTCCTCGGAAGCGCCGACCTCGAAGGTGACGTTCTTCATCCCGTTCAACTCGGCATTGGCCCGCGCGTCTTCGATGGCTTCAGGAACGATCTCTACGCCATACACTCGGTCCGCATGCTGCGCGAGGAACAGGGAAATCGTGCCGATGCCGCAGTAAGCGTCAATGACGGTTTCGCGGCCAGTCAGTCCGGCGTATTCGACCGTTTTGCCGTACAACACCTCAGTCTGCGCCGGATTCACTTGATAGAAGGAGCGCGCCGAAATAGCGAACTGCACATCGCCGATGTAGTCATAAATGACGTCTCTCCCCCACAATACACGGGTTTCGTCGCCAAAAATAACGTTCGTCCGCTGCGTATTGACATTCTGGCAGATGCTTGCCACCTCGGGAAGCTGCTCGCGGATGCTGCCGATCCAGGCGTCAACATGCGGGATATCCCGTCCGTTGGTCACCAGCACTAGCATCATTTCACCCGTGCGGAACGCCTTTTTCACAACAACATGCCGCAGCAGGCCGCGTCCGGTCTCTTCATTATACGCACTGATGCCGAGCTCCCGTCCGATTCGCTTGACCACCGATACCACGGCATCGTTATGCTCATGCTGAATCAGACAGGTCTCCATGTCGATGATCCGGTGGCTGCCGCGTGCGTAGAAGCCGCCAATCAGCCCACCGTCGGCAGCGCCGATCGGCACCTGGGCCTTGTTGCGGTAGCGCCAAGGCTCGTCCATGCCAAGCGTCGGCCGCACGACGATACCCCCGCGATGGGACGCCTCGCCCGGAGCGGCATTCACTCCTTGCGGCGCTCCCGCCAGCACTTCCCCGTCCGCTTCACCGCCAGCCTCATCCGGCTCCCCGATCCGCTTCCGTTCACTCAGCGACTCTCCGTCCGCTTCACCGCCAGCCTCACCCGGCTTCCTGCTCAGCTTCCGCTCGCCCAGCGCCTCTGCCTCCGCCCCATCCTTCGCCACATCCAGCTTCCCGATCCGCTCCAGGTTGTCCACCACAAGCTGCCGCTTCCACTCCAGCTGGGCGGCGTAGTCCATGTGCTGCAGCTGGCAGCCGCCACACTGGTCATAGATGGGGCAGGGCGGTGCGATGCGGGAAGCGCTTGCCTCCACAAGCTCAAGCAGCTTGGCGTATCCGTACTGCTTCTTCGTCTTGAGAACCTTGGCCCGGACTTTCTCTCCGGGAAGCGCCCCCTGCACAAAAAGGGTATAGCCCTCAACCCGGCCTACCCCTTCGCCTTCATGCGTCATGCCGATGATATCGAACACGACCTCATCGTTTTTATTTACAGGCAGCCCGGCGGCAACGGCCGCCTTACTGTCCCCGCGGCCTTGACGGCGGCCGCTGCGGTTATTTTTCATCGGATCGGTTTCACTTCTTTCCTGATCTTCATTATTCATGGTGTGTGTTACATTTCGACTTCATGCTGCTTAGGAATTCTGCGCGAATATCCGCAAATGCTGCGGCAGGATCCGGAAATGGCCCGGAAGTGTTCCGCCCAGCTCTCCGTCCAGATTCAGCTGAACGTAGCCGGTAGAGGTGACTTCCATTTCATTCGTGCGGAAGTACACAACCTTCTTATCCTGCAGATGCTCGCCGCGCAGCGCCAGGGTGACCAGGCGGATTAACTCGGCGAGGTTGCATTTTTTCAGGGCGATCACATCGAACAGCCCATCGTCGATGCTTGCATCGGGAGCAAGCTTCTCGAACCCGCCGACGGAATTCGTGTTGGCAATGAGGAACAGCATGAACTCGTCATGGATCAGGTCCTGCCCGTTGGCGCGGATCATCAGCTCCGTCGGAGACAGGCTGGCCATTTTCTCGATTCCTTTTAAATAGTAGGCAAGCTGTCCCATCATCGTCTTGAGCCTGCTTGGCACTTCATATGTCAGCTCGGTCAGCGTGCCGCCGCCGGCAATATTGATGAAATAACGGTCGTTGGCTTTGCCAAGATCGATAAGGCGCGATTGCTGCTTAATGATCAGATCACAGGAGTCTTCCCAGTATTTTGGAATCCCCATAGCGCGCGCAAAATCATTAGTGGTTCCCAGCGGGAGCACCCCAAGAGGAGGAAGATTCGGCTTCTCCGCCATCCCGTTAACCACCTCATTCAGCGTACCGTCACCGCCAGCCGCAATAATGAGATCGTATCCGCGATCCACCGCATCGGCCGCAGCCGCTGTCGCATCGCCTTCTCCCGTCGTCGCATGAGTGGTAGCCTCAATGCCGCCCTGGTCGAGACGGTCCAGAATATCGGCAAGCCTTCTCCTCATTTCTTCCCGCCCGGAGGTTGGATTATATATTAATCTCGCAGTTTTCATTCCGGAACTTCACCCGTTTCTTTATTAAACAACTTAACTGATTATACCCAATTCTGGAGGGCACAATCAATATATGTAAAAAGGGGAGGAAAAAGCACAGGAGAAACGCCTGTATTTCCCCCTCCATCAGTGTTTGGAACAAGCAGGTGGATTCTGCGAGGACGCATGTACCAGCCGTGGAAAAATGTTACATCCGTGCAAAAACGGTGGCCGAGCGCAGGCGCGATCTTATTGCCCCTACCGCCCCATTTCCGGTTTTCCCCGCGCAGCAGCTTCAGCAATCTTACGTCCGCAAAAAACGGCGGGCAGCATAGACGTGTCTTCTACACTTTATCCTTCCGTTTCCGGTTCTTCCCCGCGCAGCCGCTTTAGCATCGCCTCAGCCTGAGCAGCGATCCAGTGGGGCAGCAGCGGATGCGGCAGCAGCGTTCTGCCGGTGTATTTGTAGGTCAAGCCTTTCAGCTTGTCAGGAATGACATTTTTGGTGAAGTAGCCCTCGCTTAAAAAAATCGGCGCCACCAGCACCTCATGTCCCTGTTCCCGCCAGTATCGCACCTTATCGCCCACAGCGCCCACACTCAGCAGCGCATAATCCGCCGCCGCAATGCCGCTGATACTGTGGACGCGTTCCGCGAGCGACGACATCCCCCGCTCCCAGCGCTGGCGGAAACCGGGATGCACGCTTCCGTGGCCGACCAGGAGAACGGTCTCCCTGGCGGGATTCTCCGACAGGTCCCGGATTTTATCCCAGACCATGATCGCGATATCCGGGTCGTCGTCGACGGGGTTGCCGTAGTGAATGCGGGCTGATACTCTGAACCGCTCAAGTTCGGTTTCTTTTTCCGGCTCATCCTTCGCCCCAAGCGCATAGGCTATCTCATCCACATGGGTGCTGCCCGACGAGACGAACAAGGGAATGACCAGAATATCCGTAACGCCCTGCCCTTCCAGCCGGTCAATCCCGTCCTGAATGGAGCGCCCCTCCACCAGCTCCAAAAAAGAAACCGCCACGGGAACAGCTTCCCGCAGCGATAAACCGTTAACGGCTTCATCGACGATCGACACCCAGGACGTATCGCGAGAACCGTGACTGATGATGAGAACGCCCGCTTTCATACGTTAGCGCCCCAGGCGTTCCAAAGTCAGCTTGTAGCCGTCGTTGCCATAGTTAAGGCAGCGTTTGACCCGCGAGATCGTCGCCGTGCTCGCTCCGGTCTCCGCTTCGATCTGGTTATACGTGCAGCCCTTGCCCAGCATGCGCGCCACCTCAAGCCGCTGCGACAGCGACTGGATCTCGTTCACCGTGCACAGATCATCGAAAAAAACATAGCATTCTTCCATATTTTTTAAGGTTAAGATAGCTTCAAATAATTGATCGATACTTTTATCGTTCAGCTTCTTCAGCTGCATAAAATGATCATCCCCTAAAATGGCTTTTCTGCCTTTTACTATATTGCACCAGAGCGCATTTTTCAAGCATTAACGATTTCACGCTGTAAAGAATGAAAAGGACGGACAACCGTCCACTCCCAGCGTACAAATTAGTTAAGCCAGCCGCGCTCCGCTCGCCTCTCCCGTAAGTTAGCGCCCTACCTATATTACTCCATTAGCGTGCTAAAAACAAAGCCGGACAAGGATTTTTCAAGATTTCCAGGTACCGATGGGCAGCTGCCCTTTTCCGCTCCTATCCCTGTTACCCCGGGCATACGTCCATACCTTATGTTCGCCCATGACATACAGTATAGCAAAATCACCGACAAAGGAATGTGATATCATGCCGCATCATTACTATAATCATTCCCGCCGGAACAGCCGCGCTTTGACTGAACCGTTTAATGGCTCCCCTTATCCGGGAATCAGCCCATACGTACAGGTGCCGGGACCCGGGACGGCGGGCGGGCTCTCCACTGTGGGTGCGGAAGCGGCGGAAACCGCGCTTGCGGTTCCGGCGGAGGCGGAGACGGCAGCCAAAGGAGGCGGACTGTTAGGAAACCTCGGCGGGCTTGCCAATATGGCGAATATGGATCAGATCAAGGGGCTTATCGACCGGATGGGGGGAATCGACGGAATTGTCAGCTCCATGGGGAAAGTGCAGAAGATTATGCAGAGCTTTCAGCAGATAGCCCCAATGTTCAAGCTGGTTATGGCCGGGCTTGGCAAAGGTAAGGGGAAGGGCGGGGCGGGCCTGCTTGCCGCGGAAGAAGACTCCGCTTCATATGGTCCTTCCCGGCGCAGAAAAAGAACCGCCCCGAAAAGCCGTAGATCAGGCTCTTCGGGACGGCGGCGTTCGGGTTCCTCAGGCAAACGGCGCCGCAAATAAGCGGCGCCGGCTCTATGCCCGGCGGAAGGAAATCATGCGGGCTGCGTTTATTAACTAAACCAGCCCCGCTTTTTAAACCACAGCACCATGCCTCCACCGAGCAGCAGCATGATCATCAGGACGGCAGGATAGCCATAGAGATAGGTCAGTTCGGGCATTACCTCGAAGTTCATGCCGTAAATGCCGGCGATCAGCGTCAAGGGCATGAAGATGGTGGTGATTACCGTCAGTGTCTTCATAATCGTATTCATCCGGTTCGAATTCAGGGATATGTAACTGTCGCGCAGGTCCGACGTCATTTCACGGTCGGCTTCGATCATATCGGTCAGCTTGAGCAAATGGTCGTAAATATCGCCGAAATACATGCGCTCCACCGAATTGCTCTGAATGTGCTGCGAATTGAGCACCCGGTACATCAAATCGCGCATCGGCACAATCGTCCGGCGAAGCTTCAGGAGACGCCCGCGGACATCGAACACCTGGGTCATCAGCTCCTCAACCGATTCATTGCTCCCCCTGTTCTCCAGTTCCGCCAGTTCGTCCTCGATCATATACAAGCTCGGAAAATAGTGGTCCACCAGCTTGTCCATCACCGTATAAGCCGCCAGGATCGGGCCGCCGGACCAGCCCTTTCGGTTATGGATTTCCTTCACGATCTTATTCCAGGCTTCATCCAGCTCCGTCTGCCTCTGAAGATGAAAGGACACCAAAAAGGATTTGCCGACGAACAAATCCACCTCTTCGGCCTTCAGCGACGATTCATTCAGCGCATGCAGCACCAAAAACTGCACTTCCTCATAGTAATCAAGCTTCGGCCGCTGAAGCACATGCATGCAGTCTTCAATCGCCAGCGGATGAAAATGAAAATAGGTATCCAGAAGCTCCGTCTCCTCCGGAGTCGGCTCCGAAAAATCCGCCCATATCCACTTGTACTCCTCTATCCTGATCTCCCGCAGCGGCATATCAATCAGCACTTCCCCCTGAGGGGTGACCGCCAGCGTCCGTATCATAGCCTTCCCTCCTGAAGCTCAAGAACCATGACCTGCAAAAACTTGCGGATATTCACCTTGGTCTTGCCGGATTCCCGGCCCTGCTCGATTTCCTTCATTTTGGCGCGCACATCTTCGAAATCAAAATAAAGCGGCGCGTAATATTCAAACTTGGGGTGGCTGTAATCGGTCAGGCCGATGGAAGCCAGATGAGTCAGCCCGGTCGCCAGCGCCCGGCGCAGCCGCTGCTCGATGGCTTTCGTCTCTTTGGCGATGTCGCTTTTGCTCTCCTTGTAACGTGCGGCTACGGCTTCATACAGCTCCTTGAGCGGAGGCAGCGTCCCCGTATCCTCCCGTTCCATTAGGATTTCCATAATGGCCAAAATATCTCGCCCGCCGCTTTCGCCAATCATCCCCATGTTCATCAGAATCGCCTGGGCGGCATCCTTAACCGTACGCCGGGCCGGAATCGCCGGAGCGGCTCGGAGCTGAAGCCCCTCCAGCTTCTCCAGGCTCGATTTGATTTCATCGAGGTAACGGCTCATCGCATAGCGCTCGTTCACTCTCCGCAGCACGGTCTCCACTTCGATCCGGTTGATCGGCTTGCGGATGAAAAATTCGATGCCGCTCTCATACGCCCGTCCGACCATATCCTGATTCTCGATCTGCGAAATCATGACGAACTTGGACCTGCAGCCCTGTGCCTGAAGGGAGCGGATCGTCTCGATCCCGTCCTGATCTGGCATCAGCAGATCCATCAGCACGATGTCGGGCGATTCCTCCAGAATCAGCCGGACGCCTTCCTGCCCGCTTTCGGCGGTTCCTGCCACTTCGCCAAGGCCGCTGTCCTCGATAATATGCTGCAGCATCCTCCGTGCGCTCCGGTCGTCGTCTACAATACAGAAAGAAAGCGGCATGCTCTACTCCTCCTTTTGCAGCTTCTTCGTGGGAACTGTGATCTTGAACATGGCCCCGCCCGCGTGAGGAGCATTGTTAACCGTTATTTCACCTTCGAATAAACGGACAATGTCCTTCACATGGGAGAGGCCGATTCCCGTTGCCGCCACACCCTCTTCATCGAATTTGGTCGTAAAGCCGGGCTCGAACAGTAATTCCCGGTCACGCTCTTTCACTCCGCCTCCGCTGTCGGTGACGGTGAACACGGTCATGTCTTCTTTTTCATATACGTTCAGGTAGATCGTTCCTTTATCTTTAATCGCTTCTACGGCATTGGCGGTGAGGTTGTTAAGCAGCGTGAGCAGAGGAATATAGCTGACGGTGGCATAATCGGAGGTAAGCTGCCGGGTAAACGTGATGTCCTTGCCCAGCATATCGGCATACTTCTGGTTGCTCTTGACGGTAAAACGGAGAATGCCCGACAGCGGCATATCGCCCGTGACCTCACGGTCCACCAGCTTCGTCAGGCCTGCGAGAATCCGCTGCGAATCCTTCTTCACCTCATGGATTTGCTGCGTGATATGCAGCACCCGGCGGCTGTGGGCATCATCCTCGTCATCCTTCAGGCTGCGGTACAGCTCGTAGCTGTCCAGGGTTGCCTGTTCGAGTGTGCCGATCGATTTCCTCAAATAAAACACTTCCCCGTAGAGGCCCGAGCCGAACCCGAGCATCTGCTCCATCCGCCGGTTCTGTTCCTTCTGCACCAGCCGAAGCTGACTGACGGATATGCTGCTGTACAGGCCGGTTGTAAAATAGGTCCTCAGCATGGCGATAGCCATCAGATACGTCCACTCGTTCAGCCGGAACGAGGTCGTTCCCAGCACCAAAAGCCGGGTCAGCAGCTCCATCTCATTGGATAGAAGGTCGATGACGGCCGCCACGGCTCCCAGCACCAGCGGATGGAAACGGTCCACCCGGCCTTTAATGACGCTCATCAGCGCCGCGAAGACGATATAATACACCATTGCCGAGCAGTGTCTGGCCATAATATCCTGCACGGTTAAATCCGTTGCTGCCAAATCAAGGCCTGTCCGAAACAGCAGGATAAATACGCCTGTTACCACACCCGTGAGCAAAAAGGGAAGATGCCGAAACAAAAGCAAAAACAGCAGAAATGCACTGCTGCCCAGGCCGATTCTGAAGATGTCGCCGTCGAAGGGGTTGATCTTGAACTCACCGGCAATCGCCGTTATGACCGCGACCAGCAGAATCTGAATATATGGATGTCGGTTAAGCGGCTGCCCCATTAGCCCTGCTCCCACGCGCTAGTATTAGCCATTATAGTACCATAAACCGCTATGAATTCCTACACAATACTACAAAAGAACGCCTGACGGGGGCGTCAGGCGTTCTTTGTTTCCAGGCGTTTGGACAATAGGGACAGCAGGAAATTGACGGTGAAATAAATCAGTGCGACGAGCAGTAGAATCGGAATCGTATAGTTATAGCCATGTCCGATAATGATTCCGGCGTTGTGCATCAGATCCGCCAGAGAAATAATCACCGCAAGGGACGTATCCTTCAGCAGAGAGATAAACTGGCTGACCAGCGGCGGAACCATCCGCCGGAGACCTTGGGGAAGCACGATATGCCACAGCGTCTGCATTCCCGTAAGTCCCGATGAGCGCCCCGCTTCAATCTGTCCTTTATCGACCGAGGACAGTCCGCCGCGTACAATCTCCGAAATCATCGCCGCTTCAAAAATCGTCAGCGCCGCAATCGCCGCCGTCACCAGCCCGAGCTTGATGCCGACCTCCGGCAGCGCAAAACGCATGAAGAAGATAATGAGCAGCAGCGGCAAATTGCGGATCAGTTCCACCAGCACGAGGCAGATCGGCGACAATACCGGAACCTTCGCGTAGCGGATCACGCCGATGATGCAGCCGAACACGAAGCTGAGAATAATCGCCAATAAAGCGACGAACAGCGTAATATACAAGCCGTCCAGCAGAAATTTGAGATTTTCCGCCGAATAAGCGCCGGCAAAATCCATCGTTCATCCTCCTTTCAAACTCACAAAGTATTCAAGGTTCCTGCAAAGTACTCGGAGCTTACTTCGTCAGCATTTGCTTCACTTTGGGGGGATGCTTTAGCGCTGCAGTCTGCGCTCCCATACCCTCATGCCATAGCTGAGCGGCAGCGTGAGCACCAGGTAGAACAGCGCAACGAATACGTAAGTGTCGAACGTGCGGAACGTATCGCTGTTAACGATATCCGCGAAATACATCAGATCAAGGCCGGCGACGATCGTCAGCACCGACGAGTTCTTGATCAGGTTGATGAACTGGTTGCCGAGCGGCGGAATAACCAGCTTGATCGCCTGCGGCAGGATGACATGGATCATGGTCTGAACATAGGTCAGGCCTGATGAGCGCGCGGCTTCCGTCTGTCCCTTGGGAACGGCCGCGATCCCTGCGCGAATCGCTTCGGCGATAAACGCCGACGTATACACCGATAGACCGATGGTCCCGGCCGTAAATCCGTCCAGAGACATTCCGAACGCCGAAGGACCGTAATAAAAAATATAAACGACGAGCAGGAGCGGAATATTGCGGATGAACTCGGTGTATCCCGTCCCGAACCAGCGCAAGGCTTTTACGGGCGTGATGCGAAATACGGCGATCAGGACCCCCAGCAGGAAGCTGCCGGCCAGCGCTATCAAGCTGGAAAGAATCGTACCGCGGAATCCTTCCATATAAGTGCCGAAATAATCCGTCAAAATGGAAAACTGCATCTTGATCACCTGCCTTTTTTATATATAACGATGGGTATAATTCTGTGTTCTAACTCTCTCTTCATTAGGCGTCCGTTGACAAGCACGAAAGGATGGCCGGCGGAATGCGCCCGTTCCATCCTTTCGCTGCCGCCGGCTCTGGCCGGTCTCTTTATTTATATCCCCTCATTGTACATCCCCATGTACATCAGGCGGTGAGCCTGCCAATCCAAAACTTTGGTCCTTTAGATCAACTTATTCGGCCGGTTTTTTGCCGATCCATTTTTCATAAATTTTGTCGTACTCGCCGCTCGATTTCAGCTCGGCCAGTGTGTCGTTGATGGCTTTAACCACTTCGCTGTTGCCCTTCTGCACGGCAATGCCGTAAGGCTCATCGGTGAACGGTTTGCCTACAACTTCATAGTTCGAATCTTGAGCGGCCATACCGTACAGAATCGAGTCGTCCGTCGTCAGCGCATCGCCCTTGCCTGTTTTCAGCGCAGTGAAGGCATCCTGATAGTTGTCGAATTCCAGCACGGTGATGCCCGGAACCTTCTCCTTGATGTTCTTGACGGAAGTGGAGCCCTTGGAGCCCAGCACCGTCGAATCCTTCGTCAGGCTTTCAAGACCGGTAACAGGACTGCCTTTCTTCACCAGCAGCGATTGTCCCGCCTGGAAGTAGACGTCGGAGAAGTCAACTTCTTTTTTGCGCTCTTCTGTAATCGTCATCGTCGCAACGACCATGTCGATTTCGCCGTTGTTCAGCATCGGAATCCGCGTCTTGGAGGTGACTTCCTTCAGCTCAATCGCGTTCTCGTCGCCGAGAATATGCTTCGCGATCGCTTTGGAAATGTCGATGTCAAAGCCTTCAACCTGACCGCTCGCAGGGTCCTTCAGACCGAACAGCTTCGTGTCGAACTTAACGCCGACCTGCAGCTTGCCGCGCTCTTTGATTTTGGCGATGCCGCCCTCTCCCGCAGCCGCGTTGCTTCCGCCCGCATTGTTGCTGTCGTTACCACAGCCCGCCAGCGCCGCTATGAACAGTGCGACGATCATCATTACGCTTAACAGCTTCCAGCTCTTTTTCATGTACAAATTCCTCCCCAGTGTCTCTTTATAATTAATGGCTTAATACCCGGCTGAGAAAAGTCCTTGTGCGCTCCTCGCGCGGACTTGCAAAGAACTGCTCCGGAGCAGCTTCCTCCACGATCTGTCCCTGGTCCATGAAGATGACGCGATCCGCTACCTCGCGGGCAAAGCCCATTTCATGGGTAACGACAACCATCGTCATGCCTTCTTTCGCCAGCGTGCGCATAACGTCAAGCACCTCGCCGACCATTTCCGGATCAAGCGCCGAGGTCGGTTCGTCGAACAGCATGATTTTCGGCTTCATTGCGAGCCCTCTGGCAATAGCGACCCGCTGCTGCTGTCCGCCGGACAGCTGGCTTGGATAGGCCTGCGCCTTGTCCGCAATGCCGACCTTCTCGAGATAATACATGGCCGTCTTCTCGGCCTCTGCCTTGGATACGCCCAGCACCTTGACCGGAGCCAGCGTAATGTTGTCGATTACTTTTTTATGCGGATACAGATTGAAGTGCTGGAACACCATCCCGATATCCCGCCGCACCTTGTTGATGTCGGTCTTCTTGTCATTGATGGCAACCCCGTTCACGGAAAGCCCCCCGCTTGTGATCGTCTCCAGACGATTGATGCAGCGGAGCATCGTGCTCTTGCCGGAGCCGGACGGACCGACCACGACGACCACTTCCCCTTCCTCCACATGAAGATCGATGCTCTTGAGCACATGGAAATGTCCGTAATGCTTCTCTACCTTTTGAAAATCGATCAACGACAGCCCCCCCTTGCTCTATGTTGTCCGACATTCGGAATCTCTTTAAAACGCCCTCTGTCAGCTATGGTAACACTTGAGAACAACCTTACTTTAACGACTATAAAAAACTACAAATTCCTACACCGACCTTCGCATAAAAAACCCAAATTCCTTTGCAAACTGTGCGATATTTAATTTTCTTTCTCTGTTGATTAATGTTTTTTATCGGATTCTTGTAACCTTTTATGACATTAAAAAAGAACCGGATCGACGTTGTCGATCCGGTTCTATGCCGCCCAAGCGGCGAATTAAAATATAATTTTGAAAAGGAGTCCTGCCAGCACGGCGCTGATCGGTATCGTAATAAACCAGGTGACAATGATCCGGCCCGCCACACCCCATTTGACCGCGGAGAAACGCTTCGCCGAGCCGACGCCGAGAATCGCGGATGTAATCGCGTGGGTCGTACTGACCGGCAAATGCAGCATAGTCGCCGAGAAAATAACGGAAGCGGCCGAAATGTCGGCGGCAAACCCGTTGATCGGTTCGATTTTGAAAATCTTGGTGCCCATCGTCTTGATGATTTTCCAGCCGCCGATCGAGGTGCCAAGCGCCATTGCCGTGGCTGCCGAGATTTTTACCCAAAGGGGTACTTCCATCGTATCCAGGCGCCCGCTGGTCAGCAGCGCAAACGTAATGATCCCCATCGCCTTCTGCGCATCATTCGTCCCGTGGGTGAAGGACTGGAACGCGGCAGTCAAAATCTGCATCGTACGGAAGCCCTTGTTGACGGTATGCGGACTTCGTCTTGCAAATATCCATTTGAGTATGGTCATAACTATATATCCGATGACGAAAGCAATGATCGGGGAGAAAATAAGCCCCTCCACAATTTCGGAAAATCCGCTCCATTTAATATGATCCGAGCCCGCCCCTACGTAGACCGCTCCGGCCAGCGCTCCGATGAGCGCATGGGAAGAGGACGAAGGGATACCGAACCACCAGGTGATCAGGTTCCAGATAATCGCAGCCAGAAGCGTCGCGATGACGATCTCGATTCCGTTATCCAGCTTCGTCGGATCGGTTACACTGCCGCCGATTCTTTTGGCCACGCCGGTAAACAGAATCGCGCCGACAAAATTCATGCACGCCGCCATAATAATCGCGGTCCGCGGCGAAAGCGCCCGGGTCGAGACCGAGGTTGCAATCGCGTTGGCTGTATCATGGAAACCGTTGATAAAATCAAAGGCGAGTGCGAGTAGTATAACAATGCCTAGCACTAATAAAGATGTATCCATAGTAACTTGCCCCTTATGAGTTGCGCATAATGATCGATTCCAGCATGTTCGCCACGTCTTCGCATTTATCTGTGGTCGTTTCGAGCCGCTCATAGAGCTCCTTGCGCTTGATCAGCTCAATCGGGTCTTTAACCTGTTCGAACAATGCCTTCGTGCAGTGGCGCAGCACCTCATCGCCCTGGTTCTCCAGATCGTTCAGCCGAATGGTATGTTCGCGAATGGCCAGCAGCTTCTTCTGGGACAGCAGATGGACGGCTTTTTGAATTTCGTAGGCGGATTGGCGCAAAATCTCGGCGAACTGGCTGATATACTCGTCCGTCTCGGTCATGTTGTACATATAGAAACGGGTCGCGGAGGAATCCAGCCCGTCGATGACATCGTCCATGCTCGTAGTCAGCGCCATAATGTCGTCGCGTTCCAGCGGGGTAATAAATGTCTTGTTCAGCTCTTTGATTATCGTATGCGTATAAGTGTCACATAGGGATTCGTATTTCTTCATCTCCCCGGCAAACAGCTCCAGATCGCTCAGATCGGAAAGGTGCTGGGCAAAATAATCCGCAGCCTGTACAATCGTGTCGGCCATATTTTCAAGCGTCTCGAAGAAGATGTCCTTTTTTCTCAACTTCATATTATAAACTCCTTTACATAAAGTTCCTTGGAACGGCTGTATTCATTTGTAAACGCAGTATTAAATTTAATGACGACATTTGTTATCTTAACATATCGTCAGGAAGGATAGATAGCAAATCCGCCGAACTTTTTTACATTCGGAGGTAGCAGTTTGTCAAATGTTACGAAAGAATGCGCTATCTTCGGAATGTCTGGAATCATATGGGCGTTATACTCCCGCCGTTCCCTGTAAAAGAAGACTAGGACGCTGATATCGATACGTGGCTGTCAAAGGAAGGGGTGTTCGGCACAATGAGAATATGGGTGATCCCCGGGTACATCGCTGCTTCCTTCCCGTCCTGCACAAAGCGGACGATATCGTCGGCTTTCCGGGCCCATCTGCCCTTGATGACCTGCCCCCGCTGGAACAGCAGCGCCTCTCCGCCCAGCTCCAGATTGACGGACAGCCGCCCGGCGCTGTCAAGCACCGTATGGTCGGCCCCCATCACGATCACGTTGGCCGCTGCAACCGGCGTTCCGTCCTCCCGGTCCAGATGCGGCTTCCCGTTAACCCATCTTGCATAGCTGCGCGAAGCGGCATCGTATTTGTAATCCACCGCATAGCTTTTGAGCAGAAAATGGACATTGAATCCGGCCGCGGGTGCTCCGCCAACCGGAACATAATCCGGATCAGTAAATGTATAGTCGGGAACATTGACCGCTCCGGCATATCCCAGCTTCTCCGCGCCTTTACGAAGCTTCTCTTCGCTCGTGTACAGATTATGGGGGGCCTTCCGGTCCTTGTCCCGCCAGAAATAAGCGCCGGCCCGGCCGATTTCATCCATATCGTTCTTCTTCCCGCTCTGCAAAATCGCATAAGCGGCCGGACTGCCGCCCGCATGCACGGTAATGCCGCCGTAGGATTCGCCGATGTCGATCAGATACGGGCGGATGCTGCGGACAGGCCCGATTTTGCCGATGCCGGACTGACTCTGGTAGATCGCGACCAGCCGCGTGATTCCGCCTTCGGCCAGCACCTCGTACAGGATGTCGGCCCGGCTGATTCCGGACTGGGGACGCGCCGGCGGCGCATTGTTAATCATCACGGCAAGCGGCCGGGGAAGCGGCGTTTCCGTGACGGGAAGGCCGGTGAGTCCCGACAGGGCCACCGGTGAAGGATCGGCGGCGGGCGACGGCTCAGCCGAAGCGGCAGGCTGCGGAGTAGCGATGGCCGGCACGGACGTAGGGAGAGCGCCGCCGCCCTCATCCTGCGGACCGCAGGCAGTGAGGAGAAGCGAGGCCATTAGAATGCTCCCGAGAAGCCGGGAGCCGGTGCGATTCATCATAAAGGATGTGTTCCTCCTTAACTGGTTAACATGTTTAAAGTTCATATCATTCCCAAATGTGAAGAAAGGTCATGAAGTTCCGTACATTTTCAGGGACCCCCCTATAATAGAACAGACCCGGAATAACAACAACCCGTACAACAAAAAGAAACGCCTGACGGCGTCCCGGCCTATACATTCATATATTTTAAAAAGGCACCGCCTGCCTATAGAGGAAGGGGTCTTCTTTCCTATTTCGGATAAAAACCCGTAAAAAGGATCGCTTTTTTAAGCGCCCCTCTTACGGGTTACCGTTTAAGTTATATTATTCAAACTTCCAGCAGTTCAGGCTCAGCGTTCCATATTGGTATGCCTGAAACATCCGCTGCGCCTTCGTACCGCCCGCAGCCGTCCCCAGCACATAGAACAGCGGAACAAAATGCTCCTTGCCATAAGACGGGACCGCTTCTCTGGCGTGCGGCGCCTTCTTGTCATATTGGAACAGCTCCTGAAGATTCCGGGACTCCAGCGTCTCTGAAACCCAGGCGTCGAAGCTCAGCGCCCATTCTTCGGGCTCGTCGCTATGGATAAGCAGCCGCAGATTATGGACCAGACCTCCGCTGCCGATGAACAGCACGCCTTCCTCCCTAAGAGGTGAGAGCATTCGGCCAATCTCATACTGCTCCTTGGGAGAGCGCAGCGAATCGACGGACATCGCAATAACCGGGACGTCGGCCAGCGGGAACATTTTTCTCAGAATGACCCAGACCCCATGATCAAGCCCTCTGCCCGCCACGGGTTGATGAGGCAGGTTATGGCTCTTGAACAGCTCACTGATCCGCCGGCTCAGCTCCGGGTCTCCCGGAGCGGGATAAGTCAGCCGGTACATATCTTCGGGAAAACCGTAAAAGTCATGCTGGGCTTCATAACGCTCGTCGGCCGTAAGCTGCTGCTGCGGACTGTCCCAATGCGCCGAGAAGACGACAATGGCCCGGGGTCTGGGCAGATCTTCGCCGAGCTGCTCCAGGAAGCGGGTATATTCGTTATCCTCGAGGGCGAGCAGCGGGGAACCATGCGCGATAAAAAATGACGGGGTTTTCATCGATGCCTACCTCCGTAACCAGTATGTGGCCTGCATCAATATTTTACCCCTTCTTGCCAGCTATTGCGAGCGAGCCGCCCCGCCTTAAATCATCCAGTTCTGCCATTCCTGCTGGATCTGCTCCTGCCGGTTCATCCAGTCCCGCGTCGCTCCGATAACCTTAGACTGCCCTTCGCCCGAGGAGAACGTGTGGTCCGCCTGGAACACAATCTCCTTGTCGCACCGGCCTTCCGGGCGTTTCCAGAACAGCTTCTGGTACAGGAAGGCGTAATCCACCGGGATCACTTCATCCGAGGTGCCATGAACGAGCAGCACATCGCCGCTGAATTTGTCGGCTTCCTGAAAAGGCTGAAAGTCGGCCAGCGAGTTGAAATATACCGGAGTAAAGCCAAAGCCCGCATAATCCGCAGAGCCCGTCTTCACCGCCTTGTCGTAGGCTTCGCGGCCGACGATCTTGACGATATCGTTGAATGGATAGCCGACAGCCGACCACATGACGAGATTCTTCACCCGGCGGTCGCGGACTCCGGTCAGCAGAGCCACCGCTCCGCCCAGGCTGTGGCCGATCAGCGTCACGCGCGTCGGATCGACATCGGCGCAGCTCAGGCCGTAATCAAGCACGGTCCGGGTCTGCGCGATCATCGATTCCAGACCCTCGCTGCCGTAGCTTCCGCTGCTTTCGCCGCAGCCGATATAATCAAAGCGGATGACCATATAACCGTCCTTCGCCAGCTCGCGGGCAGCTTTGACGAATAGACGGTCCACACCGATACGGCTGCCGACGAATCCGTGACAGATGATAGCGAGCGGGACACGGTCCTTGCAGCGTCCGGTCGCTCCCTGCGCCTTGGATGGATAATGTATGCTAGCGGTCAGCTCCTCCTGGTTATGTCTGATGACGATAGCCCGTTCCATTTCAAAATCCTCCTGTACATAATATATTTCAATCCCACATAAATCCGATTAATTTAGTATGAATTATATATTCTCATCTTACTCTTTGTTTCCTGTTGTTGTCAATAGAAAAGACCCCCTTTATCCTGACGGATAAAAAAGGGTCTTCACGGGACGTCCCGTCTTGAACGGCCAGCTATTCATAGCTGTATTTGAACATGTCGTGCGTTTCCTGTCTGCCCTCCCAGCCCTTCAGCCACTCCTCGGGAGCGCCGGGAGCACATTCCCACAAGCTGGCCGCGCCGTCTTCGGACATTTCCGCCTGACCAACCGACATCTCTGCGGCAGGGCTGTTCTTCGACTGCCCCGCTTTGTCACGCCGCTCTTCCACGTTCATCCCGCCTTTCTGCCTGAACGAACCTTTTTAGGGCGCGTTCAACAGTCAGTGTGCGCTCTTAGAGAAGAGACTATTCATGGGGCGGGGGAAGGTCTTTTCGCCTGATGGGCGTTATTCGCAGCTGCCGCCGGCGGTATCGCCGGTCTCTTGTCCGGCTTCCGGACTCCGCAGCGTCTCTCCCGGCGCATCGGCGGCTGAGTTCAGCAGACTGAACCCGTCCGAGCCTCCCCAATCGGTGACACCGTTCTGGAACGCATCGCCACTCCCCGCCTGCTTTTTCTTATCCGGATTCACGGGCTCCATAAGAATCCTCCTTAAGCCGTCATCGCCGCCTCGTGGCGTCCTATCAGTGTTCACCTTTCGGGTGACTTTATACTCGGGTACGTGTTAGGAGACCGGCTCTTCCAGCCAATCCCCGTACTCTCCGGCATCTGGCGAAGTCCTCCTCCAACCGGTAAGCGAAAACGCCCGCAAAGCGCATGTCTTGCGCTGCCTTGCGGCGGAGCCGTATACTTTGAGTAGCAAGTGACATTCCGATTCATCTCACGGAGGTTGGCGGCAAGAACATGAAAGTGAAGGATATGATCAAAGAAAATAACCGTTTGCGCGAACAGATGACGCCCTTCAACCGGTCCTATATGGAAGATATGATTATCTCTTTACGGGCCAGCCGGATCGATAAGCTGCGTACGGAGGAGCTTCTGCTGGAAGCCGCCCAGACCCTGCTCAAAGCACAGGCCAAGGGTAAAAACGCAAAGCAGGTATTTGGCGATTCACCCGAAGAGTATTTTAGAGAGGTCATCAATGAAACGCCGGAACGCTCGGGCCTAAGCGGGCGAAGAATAGCGCTGATGATTCCCTGGGTTGCCCTGACCTGGCTGTTCGGGGTTCTCGCGGCCGGCGGCCTGATCTCCGAATGGACGACCGGAACCGCAGGCCTATTCGGACAAATCAGCCTGTTCACGATCGCCAGCGTCGGTCTCGGGTCGTTTATTTTTGTCGGACTAATTATGAAATGGCTAGGCTCCTTGTCGGAAGACGACGCACCCAGACCCGGACAATTCGACCTGAAATCGCTCGGAATCTATATCGGAAGCGCCGTCATCATCGTTGCCGCCGGTCTTCTGCTCGGCAGATGGCTGCCGACGTTCACCCTGTCCCCATGGGTCAGTCTGATTCTATTCGCGGCAGGACTGATCGGACAGAGACTGTTGTTCCGCCGCAAATAACCTCTGCCTCACGCATAGACTGGAGGAGTTCAATTGACGAAGAAATATTCCATCGTGACGGCTGCCTTGGCCTCCGTCCTCACCCTGCTTCTGACCCTGCCCGAACCGTCCTCTGTCCTTGGCGCAGGCTCTTCCCCGGCGAAGGCCGCCGCGCCTGCACCGCTTACGCCGGGAACAAGCCATGCGGAAGCCGTCTACAAAGCTTCACTGCCGCTCCTCCTGTCTCCGAGTAAGCTGCCTGAGGCCATCTCGTACCTGAACGCCAATATGTACGCGGTCGGTTCCTACCGGGCCACGATCATGACATTGAGCCTGGAAAATGCCCAGAAGGCCGCGCTTCCGGCTTGGGAGGATAAGTTTTACAATTCGATCATTCAGCGCAAGCTGACGGACATGTATGAGCCTGGAGACAGCCTTGCGCAGCTGGCGGGCAAGACGAAGAACGCGAATCTGCGCCTGATGCTGCGGCGGGCGGCCGCCTGCGGATACAAGCTGGAGACGGCCGAGGGGTCTTTTTTCCCGGTTATTGATTACGAAGCTTATCGGAAATACAAGCCGTATGTCACAGCTGATATCCGCGACTATATTTCCATCATGGCGGTCGAATCGAATTTCCCGTCCAATAAGGATAATGGTCTTGTAATAGCCTGGGCGGAGGTGGCGTCCCGGGCGTTGGCCCAGGAAGCTTTCATTGCCGACTACCCGCGATCGAACCGCATAGGAATCGTGAAGCAGCTGTTCAAGATGTACGAAACCGATACGTTCTATGGACTGAACAATACGCCGCTGTTCCATTACGACAATCTGGAGATGGATCTGGAGGCACAGAAAGCCTACGGCGCAATTCTGGCCAAAACCACCGGCAAAAGCGCTTATCTGGAGAAGCTGGACGGCTTCATGAAGCTGGCTAAAGAGCATGACTTCAAGCTGACCGATGAGATCGAGCTCTACCGCAGACAGGCGGCGCCGTCCCAGGAGTAGTCTGCCCTGCCGGCACTGGCCGATTAGCAATCGTTCACCTCTCCCGAAACCGTCCAACGGGGCGATAAAGACAAAGTTGTTTGAATCCGTTTTAAAGCCCCTGGAGTTTCTTTTCGGTTTCCCTTTTCTTGTCGAGACTAAGCTTCACAAAAATGGTCGACATTTTGCACTCGGGATTATCGATTCTGATGTTCCGGTTGTTGAAGTGGACATGATTAATGCCCAAGCTGTGAAACAGAAGCTTTCCCTCTTCATCCAGCCCTGAAAAAGAAAGGTCGCCGATGTAATGAAACACTTCCCGGTCCTTGATCAGAATATCCAATCTTTTAGCGGCGATATGAACGTTAATTAACAGGGTATCTGACAATTCGATCATGAAAGCAGGCTTCTCAATCCCTTCTTCCAAGTGATGCCGTTTCCCGGTAATTGCTTCGTTGAGCCAGCTTCCGTCAGGTTCATTGCTCACACTGTTCCCTTCTTTCACTGATTAAGGATTTGAACAAGCTTGGATTGGAAATGGGCGGAAAACCATGGACGATTTAAATATAGGGCACATATCTTGATATCAGATTGCTAATCAAGATGGACTGCGAGGGATTATTTCATGTATTACACTGTTCAAGCCGGCGATAATTTATACTCCATTGCCTCACGATTCGGCACTACCGTTCAAGCGATTCTGCAAGCCAACAACCTGGCCGATCCCAACTACATTTACTCGGGATTAAGACTGTACATCCCGGTTCCGGTTCCGGTCCCGACTCCGGGACCTGGGCCGTATCCTCCTGCCCCGGACCGGGAGCTGGAGCGCCGGGTCAACCGCCTGGAGCGTGAAGTGCAGCGGTTGTCCAATGAAGTCAACCGGCTGGACCGGCGGGTGGACCGTCTGGAACGCGAAAGATGACGCTTTGCATGTATCGTTGAAGGAATATCTTCATTCGCTGCTTCAACAGATACGCGCACGAACAGCCCCGCGGTAAAGATCCGCGGGGCTGTTATGCATCTGATTCGATTATCCGTTTGATTGAAGCGGCTAAATCAGCATATTGAACAGATTCAGGTCCTTGTTCAGTTCGACATAATCCACGCCCTTGAGCTTCATCCGTTCAAGAAGCGGCTCGTAGGCTTCCTTCGACAGCAGCTCGATGCCGACGAGGGCCGGGCCGTTCTCCTTGTCGTTCTTCTTCGTGTATTCGAACCGGGTAATATCGTCTTCGGGACCGAGCACCTCTGACACAAATTCGCGCAGCGCGCCCGCCCGTTGAGGGAAATTGATCATAAAATAGTGCTTCAAGCCTTCATAGATCAGCGAGCGTTCCTTGATCTCCTGCATCCGGTCGATGTCGTTGTTGCCGCCGCTCACAATGCAGACGACCGTCTTGCCCTTGATCTGATCGCGGTAGAGGTCCAGTGCCGCGACCGGCAGCGAGCCGGCCGGCTCTACCACGATCGCGTTCTCGTTGTAAAGCTCCAATATAGACGTACAGGCCTTGCCCTCCGGCACCTTGAGGATGTCATCCAGCGTGCGGGAACAAATATCGTACGTCAATCCTCCCACCCGCTTCACCGCCGCGCCATCGACGAACTTGTCGATTTCCGGAAGCGTCACAACCTTTCCCTGCCGGAACGCCTCGCTCATGGAGGCGGCTCCCGACGGTTCCACGCCGATCACCTTGGTCGATGGGCTGACCGTCTTCACATAGGCTCCTACGCCCGCCGCCAGACCGCCGCCGCCAATCGTCACGAACACAAAATCGGCCGGTTCGCTCAGACTCTCCATCACTTCCATCGCAATCGTTCCGTTGCCGGCAATGATCTTGGGCTCGTCGAAAGGATGGATGAGCGTCATTCCATGCTCAATGCAAGCCTGCATCGCTTCCTCGTAAGCGTCATCGAACGTATCGCCCTTGAGCACCACCTCAACGAATTCTCCGCCGAACCGCCGAACCTGCTTCACCTTCTGATTCGGCGTGGTGCTGGGCATGTACACCTTGCCGTGAATACCAAGCGCGCGGCAGGAGAAGGCGACGCCCTGCGCATGGTTGCCCGCGCTGGCGCAGACGATCCCCCGGCTTCTTTCCTCCTCGGACAAGCTGCGGATCATATTGTAAGCCCCGCGGATTTTGAATGAGCGCACGACCTGAAGGTCCTCGCGCTTTAAATATACATTGCAATCGTATTTGGCCGACAGCACCGCGTCGCGCTGCAGCGGAGTCCGTACAATGACTTCCCGCAGCCTGTGATGCGCACGCACGATATCTTCCAGCCCCACGATCCGGTTGCCGCTTTCCTTCATGAATTCTCCTCGCTTCACTGTCTTGTTAGCATTTTCGTAGCCTTCTTGTAACATACTCCCCCGGCGGCAATTTTTCAAGCATTCACGCGCAAAACGGCCCCGGCGCTTCTGTAAACGCCGGGGCCGGACTGCGGCATATCATTCCATGTTCTACGCCTTAAAGCGGGACACGGTATCCAGCAGCGCCGACGAGCTCTGCCGGATCTCTTCCATCTCCGTTATGATGCCTCGGGATTGGTTAATAATCCGCTCCGATCTTTCGGCTATATTGCCGGCGCCCTCGGCGCCTTCGTTCGTAGCAATCGTCGTTTCGCTGATGGCGCTCAGCATATTTTGGATGGAGGCAAGCAGCTCCTCCGTCGTGGCGCTGAAATCCGTCACCAGATCTTCCACATACTTCGCGTCGTCACTGTACTGGGAGCCCGTCTGCTGCATGGCGTCGTAATCGCGCAGCACCTGCTTATCCATGAACTGCAGCATATCCTCCGCCCCTTCGACGAGGCTGCCCACGGCCGTAACGACCGAGCCGGTGACCTGCATGATTTCCCCTACAGCCTCGCGGGAATGTTCCGCAAGCTTCCGGATTTCCTCGGCCACCACGGCAAATCCGCGCCCGGCTTCTCCGGCCCGCGCCGCCTCGATGGAGGCGTTCAGCGACAGCAGATTCGTCTGCGAGGCAATCTCCAGAATAGCCGTCGTCAGAACCTTGATCTGTTCAATCGACCGGGACTCTTCGATCGCGTTCCGAAGCTTCTCCTCACTCTGCCCGAACAGGCGGTCCGCCGCCTGGCGGGAATCGATGGCCGACTGCTTCAGCCGCTCGGCACGCGCGTTAATATTCCTTGCCGACTCCGCACCCTCCTGGGCCTTCAAGGCGATGCTGTTAATGGCGCTCTCGATTTCCAGCGTGCTGGCGTTCATTTCCTCCATGGAAGCGGCCGTTTGCTGCATCCCCGCCGACAATTGTTCTGTTGTGGCCGAGACGTCCGCGATATCTTCATCCAGGGAAAAAATATTTTTCTCCGTATTTTCCACCGCACTCGAAATGCTTCGTGACGTCCGCATGATTTCACCGATCATTCTCTGCTGGGAAGCGATCATTTCATTAAAACCTGTAGCCAGAAGCTTCATCTCCCCGATGGCCTTGAAGTCGGCGCGCACCGACAGGTCCCCGTTCATCGCGGCCCCGAAGGCGGAGGTCAAGACTGGAATCGGCTTCAGCAGATTGCCGGAAACGAAATACAGCAGGAGGCCCAGAATGACAATGGACACAAGAATCGACACAATAAAAATAATCTGGAAGCTTTTCAGGGCGCTCTCCGCATCCCCCGAAGGCACGACAAGCGCTACAGCCCATTGATGGTCGACGGCGGGAGCATATGAAACATAATTGGAACGTCCCTCGATATCCGTCTTCGTAACACTTGAGCCCCACTGCATCATTTTGTCGCTGACGGCTTTCCAGTCCGTCCCCAGCTCACCGATCTTCTTCAGCAGAATGTAGTCGCTGTTCGGATGGTATATGAACGTGCCCGTCTTATTGATCAGCAGCGCGAATCCGCTGCCCTTGTAGTTGAAGCTCTTCAGCTCCTTCGTCATCTGATCGATCGAAATGTCCGCACCCGCCACGCCAAGCAGCTTGCCGCTGTCGTCCACAATTGGAGCGCTGAGGGTAACAACCAATTTGCCGGAGCCGGCGTCAATATAAGGATCGGTCACCGTAAGACGGTTATTCTTGACCGTTGTGGCATACCACGCGCGTTCTTTCATGTTGTAATCGGCCGGAGGCTCGAATTCATCCTGGGTAATGACCTTGTTAACGCTGTCCAGACCGATATAGACGTTCAGCAGATTTTTATTGCTGTCCTTCGTCAGATTCAATGTGCGAACCAGCCCGGTGTAGCCTTCCGTCGTCTTGACCTGGTCCGGAGAAGGCACGCTTGCGATGAATTCTCTCACAAAAGCGTTGGCGCCCAGCAGCTGCACACTGTTTCCAGCCGGCAGCAGCAAATCGTTCACCTTCGAGGAAATCTGGCCCTTTTCATAATCAAGGGATTGAAGCAGGTCGCTCACGATCACCTTCTTCGCATTGGTGTAGATGACGGACGCCATGACCGTTAAAATGATCACGACCGACACAATCACGGCCAAAAACAGCTTGCCTCTGATTCCCATATCGGAGAACATGTGCAGCACCTTCCCGGCCAAGGCTTTGACACCCGCCCGTTCTTCCGTACATTCTCCTGACTGCGCCGCCTTCAGCACAGGTTTGGACGACGCTGTGGACTTCCGGCGAAGCTTCAGCTTTGACGGGAACATTCCTTGTGACCATGGTCTGCGATTGGTTGTGGAGCCGCTTTCCTCTGACCGTTTGTCAACCGGCTCATTGTGTTCATTACGAGGTGATTTTTGTACCATGATGATCCCGCCTTCAACATTAATTAATAAACTTGCTTATTGGTTTTCTGAGAAAAAAGCTTCTCTCTTATTTCGACTTTTTTCTACAAAATTCCGCTTTATTCCTTCACCGTTTAACAACGACAATTGAACAAAGTGTAAAGAAATGAAAATCTGTTTCAGAAAATGCCTTTAATATTTGCTATCGGATTTGCATTTCGAGTTATGTAGGGGATGTTAGCTTTTCTATCGAAAATTTTGGCAGCTATGTGTCGATGTCAAAATTTAAACATTTTTGCAGCAAAAAAGCCTTCACTCCCAAGGAGAAGGAGCAAAGGCTTTGGTGAAAGTCCACCTTACTGCTTCAGCATCCATTTCAGCAGCTCCGGCACATTCGCCCACAACCGCGAGTGCATGATCACGTACTCCACCGCTTCGTTGGCGTCGCCCCTCCCGATAAAATCGGGCAGATTATGGGGAAGCATTTTGACGCCGAGCAGATAATCCGGCACATGCTTATTTACGCCCCTGGCTACGCGATACAGCATTTTCAAGCGGGAAGTGACGCCGTGGCGTTTGTATTCCAGCACCATCCGGTCATAGGCAAACGAAGCGGACCCTTCGTCAGAGCCGTAAGCCTTCAGCAGCTCTTCCGCTTTATCCAGCCCATCGGTATCGGTGTACAAATAAACGGCAAGCAGCAAATAGCGCGCTCCCATAGAGTCAGAGGGGTTAAGCTCCAGAATATGCTCAAGCGTATGGGCCGCCTCTTCCGAAGCCCCGCCGAACCAGCAGGATTCCGCATAGCTCATGCAGACGCGCAGGTATGGTCTTGTCTCCTGGATTAGCCAGAAGTGACCTTTGTTCTCAGCAAAAAACTCGGCCCCCAGTTCCCGGCGCCCGGCCTCCATCCCGGATTTCAGCAGCGTACGAACTTCCTCCTCGTTCACGGCCTCCTCAGCCAGCACCAAATAGGCCCCGGGGTTGTCGGGATCCAGATCAAGCGCCGCTTTCGCCAGCTGAACTCTGTTCTTGGAATTGCCCGATTCCATCGCTTTATGTACGATCAGCTGCGCCTTTTCCTTGGCGCTTCCGCGGAGCGTTCCAACAAGGACGTCCGGAGAGAGCGAATCGTCCGGGCTTCCGATGCCATATTCCACGGCATATGCTCGCAATTCCTTGACTCTGCGCGCAATCGTGGCCGGCGATACCTCGTACTTCCGGGCCAGGTCCGCCTGGCTCAGCATAAAGCCATACTCCTCGGACAGCAGATATTCAATCGCCGCGCAGAATACGCCTTCCTTCTTCACCATCGGTTTAACCACACGCGAATAGCCGTTCCACAGCATCAGCGCTTCCGCGATCAGTTCCTTGTCATACTCATATCTCATCTGCTCAATCAGCGTGAGGCCCAGGCTTTCATGCGCCGGACTCTCCCACTGCAGGTCGCGCGAGACTAATTTTCTAAGCTTCGGAAGCGTCAGCTTGTCCTTTGGGGAAGCCGTCTTCCCCTCTAAAGCGGGAGGCTCCTCCATGGGGGGCTGTACGATCGTGCCCTGCACGGCCGATCCGGCTCCAGAACCCACCAGGCTAAGTGTGGGAATGGCGTCCCGTTCTTTGCCGAGACAGCACTTTTTATATTTTTTGCCGCTCCCGCACGGACACTGGTCGTTTCTTCCAATCTTGATCAAAACCTATTCCTCCTTACATCTGTACCACGCCAAGAAGTAAACAGCCCGCACGTATGCTCAAGCTATACTTCGCATGACTGTTCAACGACATTATAGCATTTCCAGCATTTAAAAAGGGTCCCTCCGTCACCGGAAAGACCCTTTCTTCTGTATATATTCCGTACATTTTCCCCCGTACGAGTTGTATTATAGCACTTCTCTCACGCCTTGTCAGTCCTTTTTTAGGACATTTAACATAAAAATTTGTAGATTCTCCCGAACGGATCTAAGGCTATGGTCACAGTAACGCTTTGGCCGCGATATCGGTCCGGTTCTGCTTGCCGTCAAAGGAAATCCGGCCGGCGTTCGCATAGGCCGCATCCCGCGCTTCTGCGATGCCTGCACCGAGCCCGACAACGCCGAGCACCCGTCCGCCGCTGGTTACAATTCCCCCGTCAGGACCGAGTGCCGTACCGGCATGAAAAACAAGCCCTTCCCGGCCGGCCTCGTCCAGCCCGGCAATTGGAACGCCTTTCGGGTACGAACCCGGGTATCCTTGCGATGCGAGGACGACGCATACAGCGGCCTCGTCGCTCCATTCAATCTCGATTTCGTCAAGCCGTCCGTCTACAGCGGCGAGGAAAATCTCGAGCAGGTCGCTCTTCAATCTCGGCAGGACGACCTGGGTCTCCGGATCGCCGAAGCGGGCGTTGAACTCGACCGTTTTGGGTGTGCCGTCCGGCGAAATCATCAGTCCCGCGAACAGGACGCCGCGGAAAGGCCGGCCTTCGGAGACCATTGCCTTGGCCGTCGGCTCCACAATCGTCTCAATCGCCTTCTGGATGATGGCGTCGTCGATATGCGGCAGCGGAGAATAGGTGCCCATTCCGCCGGTATTGGGGCCTTTGTCGCCGTCAAAGACCGGCTTGTGGTCCTGCGCCGCCGGCATCGGACGGACCGTTTCGCCGTCAACGAAGGCCAGAATCGACATCTCTTGTCCGGCCAGAAACTCCTCGATCACGACCTGGCTGCCGGACTCGCCGAATACTCGGGATACCATCATATCCTCCAGCGCCTTCTCCGCTTCCTCGCGGGAGTAGGCCACGGTTACGCCCTTGCCCGCCGCAAGGCCGTCTGCCTTGATGACAATCGGCAGCGGCTGCGCCTTCAAATAAGCCGAAGCTTCGGCGTAGTCGGTGAACTTCCGGTAAGCCGCCGTCGGAATATTGTATTTATGCAGCAGATCTTTCATGAACGCCTTGCTGCCCTCGATCTCAGCCGCGTTCTTGCGCGGTCCGAACACCTTGAGCCCCTCTGCCTCAAGAACGTCTACAATGCCCGCGGCCAGCGGGTCGTCGGGTCCGACGACTACGAGCCCGACCTCTTTTTCCTTGGCGAACGCCGCCAGCTTGTCGAACTCGAACACGCCGATCGGCACGCACTCCGCCACCTGCGCGATCCCGGCATTGCCGGGTGCGCAGTAAATTTTATCCGCTTTGGGGCTCTTGAACAGGCTCCAGCAAATTGCATGCTCCCGTCCGCCGCCGCCAATCACCAAAATATCCATGCCTAATAAAACCTCCGGTCCGTTCTAGTGTTTGAAATGACGGACGCCGGTGAACACCATAGCGATTCCGTGCTCGTTCGCAACCTTGATCGATTCCTCGTCCCGGACAGAGCCGCCCGGCTGGATGACCGCCGTAATGCCCGCTTTGGCCGCGATTTCAAGCGTATCGCCCATCGGGAAGAATGCGTCGGAAGCGAGTACCGCACCCTTGGCTTTGTCGCCCGCCTGCTCGATGGCGATCTTTGCCGCGCCCACGCGGTTCATTTGACCCGCGCCCACGCCGATCGTCATGTCGTCTGCAGCAAGTACGATAGCGTTCGACTTCACATGCTTGACGACCTTCCAGCCGAACAGAAGCTGCTTCAGCTCTTCTTCGGTCGGCTTGCGGTCCGTTACAACCTTGAGATCGTCCGGATTAACGGAGTGAACGTCGCTTTCCTGTACGACCATGCCGCCTTCGACCGTCGTGACTACAAAGCTACTCTTCCGCGCCGCAGCTTCGCCAAGCCCTCCGATTTTCAGCAGGCGGATGTTCTTCTTCTTCGTGAGGATCTCCAGCGCTTCATCCGTAAAGCCCGGAGCGAGGATGATTTCCAGGAAAACGTCCTTCAGCAGATTCGCCGTATCGGAATCGATATAGCGGTTAGCCGCCACGATGCCGCCGAAGATGGAGACCGGATCAGCGTTGTAGGCTTTTTGGTAAGCCTGCAAAATGCTCTCGCCGACGCCGACGCCGCAAGGATTCATATGCTTAACCGCAACTACGGCCGGCTCGTCGAATTCCTTGACGATTTGCAATGCTGCATTGGCGTCATTGATGTTATTGTAGGACAGTTCCTTGCCATGCAGCTGCTCGGCGCCGGTCAGTGTGTCCGAAGCCGCCAAAGGCGTCCGGTAGAATGCCGCCTTCTGATGCGGGTTCTCGCCGTAGCGCAGATCCTGAATCTTCTCGTAAGTTACCGTATAGCGCTCCGGCAGCGGTTCGCCGGTCACCTTGGACAGATAGTCGGAAATCAGGGCGTCATAAGCCGCCGTATGGCGGAATACTTTTGCCGCAAGCCGTTTGCGGGTTTCCAGTGTCGTGTCGCCGCCAGCGCGCACTTCTTCAAGCACCTTGGCGTAATCGTCGGCGTCCACCACTACGCTTACAAACGCATGGTTCTTCGCCGCCGAACGCAGCATGGTCGGACCGCCGATGTCGATGTTCTCAATCGCTTCCTCGTAAGTCACATCGGGCTTGGCGATGGTCTCCGCGAACGGGTACAGATTTACAACGACCAGGTCGATGTAATCCAGACCAAGCTCTTTCATCTGGCGCGTATGCTCCTCGTTGTCCCGAACGGCCAGCAGGCCGCTGTGAACGGCAGGATGCAGCGTTTTGACGCGTCCGTCCATAATTTCCGGAAAGCCCGTTACATCGGAGATGCCGATGACCGGTACGCCTTCTTTGGCCAAAAGGGTGCTCGTTCCGCCCGTGGAGATGATCTCTACGCCCAATGCCGACAGCTCGCGGCAAAAATCCACGATGCCCCGTTTATCCGATACGCTGACCAGCGCTCTTTTGATACTCACTTTGTATAGTCCTCCTCCATTTTGACTTGCCGTTTATTGGGTAAAACATTGACTGCATGAATGATTCAGGCGCTAAACGTCCTGTTCCTCGCTTCCGGCAGCCATCTTACGCAAAAGGATGCTCTTGCTTTTTAATATATCCCGATCCGGTCCGGAAGCCCGCCTATCCGACATTTCTCACCGCTTTTGCAATATTTCCCGAGAAATATCATAACTCCCGGCGTTCATCGTTCAAATGTCGAATGAAGCTGACTTTGAGATCCGTCCTGCCGCCATTATTGCCGAACCGTTGCTTTTCTTCCGTCCAGCTTGATCTTTCCGGCCGCAAAAGCAGCAACCACTTCCGGATAAAGCTCGTACTCGATCCGGTGAATACGCTCAGCCAGCGAATCGGCCGTATCTCCGTCCTCCACCGCAAGTGCGCGTTGGGCAATGACCGGTCCCGTATCCATGCCTCCATCGACAAAATGCACCGTCACTCCCGTCAGCTTCACGCCGTAGTCCAGCGCCTGTCCGATCGCGTCCTTCCCGGCGAAGGCCGGCAGCAGCGACGGATGAATGTTAACGATGCGCCCCTCGTAAGGGGCCAGCAGCACCGGGGTGATGAGCCGCATATATCCGGCCAGCACAATGAGCCCGATCTCGCGCTGCTTGAGCTCCTCTACAATCCGTGCTTCATATTGCTCGCGGCTGTCAAAATCCTTGGGCAGCAGCAGCAGGGACGGAATCCCCGCCTCCTGCGCTCGCTGCGCCACAGGCGCTTCCGGTCTGTCGGACACCAGCAGTTCGATGACGCCGCCGCCCAGCCGCCCTTCACGCTGCGCCTGCGCCAGCGCCGCAAAATTGCTGCCCTGCCCCGAAGCAAACACGGCGATCCGGCTGTAGTTCATCATACATCCGCTCCCGTAAAGGTGACCTTGCGTTCTCCTTCCGTGACCTTGCCGATCACATACGCTTCCTCGCCGCTGTCTTTCAGCAACTGGAGCGCTTTATCCGCGTCGTCCGAGCCCACTACGAGCACCAGCCCGATACCCATATTGAAGGTCGTGAACATATCGCGGTTGGTCACGCTGCCTTTACGCTGAAGCAGCTCGAAAATCGGCAAAATCGGCCAGGAGCCGTACTGGATGTCCACATTGACGTTATCCGGCAGCACACGCGGAATGTTCTCGATGAAGCCTCCGCCGGTAATATGCGCCATGCCCTTCACCGGAAGCTGTTCCAGCAGTCCGAGAAGCGGTTTAACGTAGATTTTGGTCGGTGCGAGCAGCACGTCGGAAAGCGGCGCGCCCAGTTCCGGCAGCACTTCATCCAGGCTGTATCCGCCTTCTCCGTCAAGCAAAAGCTTCCGCACCAGCGAGAACCCGTTGCTGTGCACGCCGCTTGAAGCAAGTCCGATCACCGTATCGCCAGGCGCGATATGCTCGCCGGTTACCAGCTTGGCCTTGTCGGCAACGCCCACGGTAAATCCGGCGATATCATATTCGCCTTCCGAGTACATGCCCGGCATTTCCGCCGTCTCTCCGCCGATCAGCGCGCAGCCCGCCTGATGGCAGCCTTCCGCGATCCCCGAAACGATCGCTTCGATCTTCTCCGGCACCACCTTGTCGCAGGCCAGATAATCCAGGAAAAAGAGCGGCTCCGCGCCCTGCACGACAATATCGTTCACGCACATGGCGACCGCGTCGATGCCGATCGTATCGTGGCGGTCCGCCGCGAAGGCGATCTTCAGCTTCGTGCCGACTCCGTCCGTTCCGGATACGAGCACAGGCTCCTCATACTTGTCTTTATTCAAGCCAAACAGCGCACCGAAGCCGCCGAGATCCGTCATGACCTCGGGGCGAAACGTGCGCTTTACATGCTTCTTCATTCGTTCTACCGCTTCATTGCCCGCCGCAATATCCACACCGGCGTTTTTGTAAGCTTCCGACACTTGGACACCTCTTTTCATGTAGTTAAGCAAAAGATTCCGGTTAAGTCGTCATTTCGTGGACAGCTTGGACTTCCGATCGCTGTTATGCTCGGATTTCCTGATTGAACCGCCTGGCGGTTGAAATCCGAGCATAAAGGCGAACGCTTCCGCTTCTCCAGTTCCAACCTTCCCCTTCATGACGCCTTCCCGGAATCGAGGGGGAGCGGGATAGGCCGGGCGCCTAGGAACGGCGCCCGTGCCCGGGGCGAGGCCTGCCGCGATTTCGCGCAGCGAACAGCACGGGGCGGCCGAGCCCCTTGGGACCGCCGGACATAGCGGCGGTCCTCTTCGCCTGCGGCGAGTCCAGCCAGGCCTTCGCGAAGCGAACAGGTTGGGGCTGGACGAGCCCCTATGCACCGCTATGCGAAGCAGCGGTGCCAACGCGCCCCGGCGGCGGCCACAGGCCGGATGCCGGGGGGCGCAGCGCCGTAAAGCGTGTCCCGCTAGTCCGTGCAAGCGGAAGGGACGACAAGCGGCTGCCCTCGCCAACCCCCGCTTAGCAAGCTCAAACCAAACTCCGTTACGCCGAACTTTCGGGTGGCCGGAGGGCTGGCCCTCCGGGGTCCCCCTTGGCAAGGGGGATTTAGGGGGATGGACCCACCTTAGCAGCCGCAGCCTTCCTTCTCCGCCCCGCCAAAGTCAACCTGCGTCGGATAATCGTTATCGAAACAGGACAGGCACAGCCCGCCTTTGTATTCTCCGCCGCTCAGGCCGCCGATGGACTGGATCAGCCCTTCGGGCGACAGGAACGCCAGCGAATCCGCGTTGATTTCGCGGCGAATTTCTTCAATCGACTGATGGGAAGCGATCAGCTCGCGTCGGTCCGGCGTGTCGATGCCGTAGAAGCACGGGTTCTTGAAAGGCGGCGAGGTGATGCGCACATGCACCTCGGTCGCTCCTGCTTCGCGCAGCAGATTGACGATCCGGCGCGAGGTCGTGCCCCGCACGATGGAGTCGTCGATCATGACAACGCGCTGGCCTTCCACGACGCGGCGGACGGCGCTGAGCTTCATTTTGACGCCCTGCTCGCGAAGCTCCTGGCTCGGCTGGATGAAGGTCCGGCCGGTGTATTTGTTCTTGATCAGCCCAAGCTCGTAAGGAATGCCGGTCTGCTCCGCGTAGCCAATCGCGGCGGAGATACTGGAGTCCGGCACGCCGGTCACGATATCGGCGTCCACAAAGCCTTCAAGCGCGAGCCGGCTGCCCATCCGCTTGCGGGCGGCGTGCAGGTTCGCTCCGTTCATGTCGCTGTCGGGCCGGGCGAAATAAATATACTCCATCGCGCACAGCGCCTTGCGCTGCGGCTCGGCGAACCGGTCCTCGGTCAAGCCGTTCTCGTCCAGGATCAGCAGTTCGCCCGGAGTGATGTCGCGGACAAGCTCCGCGCCGATCGTCTCCAGCGCGCAGGATTCGGAAGCGAAAATATACGCTTCCCCAACACGCCCCATCACGAGCGGCCGCAGGCCATTCGGATCGGAAGCAACCAGCAGCTTGTCGTTTGTCATCAGCAGAAAAGCAAAGCCGCCGACGAGCTGCTGAAGGGCCTCTTTGGCCGCTTCCACAAAATCCTTCGGCGAACGCGCGATCAGATGCGCCAGCACCTCGGTATCGCTTGTCGTCTGGAAGATCGAGCCGCTGCTCTCCAGCTCACGCCGGATCAGCGGCTCGTTCACGATGTTGCCGTTCGTGGCAATCGCCAGATCGCCATCGCGGTATTTAAAGATGAGCGGCTGCGCGTTTGTCAGCCGGCTGTCGCCGCTGGTGGAATAACGAACATGCCCGATGGACATGTCGCCGACCAGTGACTGGATTTTATCTTTGTCGAACACTTCTTTTACCAGTCCCATACCGCGGTGGTAATTGAAATCCCGGCCGTTCGCCACGCAGATCCCCGCACTTTCCTCACCGCGGTGCTGAAGTGCGTGAAGGCCGTAATAAGACATGGAAGCGGCTTCCGGGTGTCCGAAGACCCCGAAAACGCCGCATTCTTCTTTTAATGTATCAAATATATCTCCCGAGCCCGTTCCTTCGTTGTAAAAGTCGCCGGTCCACAGGAGGGGTTCCGCCTGCTTGTTCCCGGTCTTTATTTCATAAGACATGGAATAGCATCCTCCCAAATGGTTGTAAGCTCCGCCACCGGTTCGTCCAGGGCAGAAGAACCGTCAAGATTTACGCGCAGACGCTCGCCGCCTACGCTGCCGATGACCTGAACCGGCACGCCCGCAGCGGCGATATACGCACGCAGTTCCTCAGCCTTGTCGCTCGAAGCAGTAAGCAATATACGCGACTGGCTCTCGCTGAACAGCGCCACATCGCGGCGCAGTTCGTTCGAAGCCAGTTCAACGTTGGCGCCGATACGGCCGCTGATACAGCTCTCGGCCAGCGCAGCCGCCAGACCGCCTTCGGACAGGTCATGCGCCGAGCGGACAAGGCCGCTGCGGATGGCGCCGAGCACGGCGTCAAGGAGCTTGCGCTCAACCGCCAGGTCAAGCTGCGGCGGACGGCCTTCCGTTACGCCATGCACGGCGTACTGGAACTCGCTGCCGCCAAGCTCCGCGCGCGTTTCGCCGAGCAGCAGAATGGCATCGCCCTCGCTCTTGAAGGCTTGAGTCGTAATATGATCCGTATCTTCTACCAGTCCCACCATGCCGACTACCGGAGTCGGATAGATGGCACCCGTTGCGTTCTCGTTGTAAAGGCTGACGTTGCCGCCGATAACCGGCGTGTCCAGCACGCGGCAGGCTTCCGCCATGCCGTCAACAGCACGCTCCATCTGCCAGAAAATATCCGGCTTCTCCGGGCTGCCGAAATTCAGGTTGTCCGTAATCGCCAGCGGCTGCGCGCCGGAGCAGACGATGTTCCGCGCCGCTTCGCCGACTGCGATTTTGCCGCCGACTTCAGGGTCGAGGTACACGTAGCGGCCATTGCAGTCCGTCGTCATCGCGAGGCCCTTGCGCGTTCCGTTAATCGTCACGACCGCGGCGTCCGAGCCGGGGCGAACCGCCGTGCTGGTGCGGACCATGTAGTCATACTGGTTGTAAATCCACGCTTTGCTTGCCACCGTCGGGGAAGCCAGCACCTTCTTCAATGCGCCGCCAAGGTCGGTTACTTCTTCATAACGCAGCGTATCGACAGCCGCGTTCTCCTCGTAATAAGCCGGTACGGAAGAAGGCTTGTCATAAACCGGACACTCGTCCACCAGCGCCGTTACCGGCATGTCGCCAACCACTTCGCCGTGGTGGAACAGCTTTAGGCGGCCGTCGTCCGTCACTTTACCGACTTTGCGGCAGATCACGCCCCAGCGGTCAAAAATCTCCTGCGCCTGAGCCTCGTCCTTCGGCTCGACAACGAACAGCATCCGCTCCTGTGATTCCGACAGCATCATCTCGTAAGGCGTCATGCCTTCCTCACGCTGCGGCACCTGGTCGAGATACAGCTCCAGACCGTTGCCTGCCTTGCTCGCCATTTCCGAGCTTGAGCAGGTCAGACCCGCTGCGCCCATATCCTGAATACCGAGTACAATACCGGAATCGATCAGCTCGAGGCAGGCTTCCATAACCAGCTTCTCCATGAACGGATCGCCGACCTGCACCGCCGTCTTCTTCGCTTCCGACTCCTCGCTTAGTTCAACCGAAGCGAAGGTCGCGCCGTGGATGCCGTCGCGTCCCGTAGGCGGTCCAACGTAGAATACCGGGTTGCCGACGCCTTTGGCGACACCGCGCTGGATTTTGTCGTGGTCGATCAGACCGACGCACATCGCGTTAACGAGCGGATTGCCGTCATAGCTGTTGTCGAACATCACTTCGCCGCCGACGGTCGGGATGCCGATACAGTTGCCGTAGCCGGCGATGCCGGATACAACATGCTCGAACAGATATTTAACCCGGTCGCTCTCAAGCTTGCCGAAACGAAGGGAGTTCAGAATGGCTACCGGTCTTGCGCCCATCGAGAAAATATCGCGGATAATCCCGCCCACACCCGTTGCGGCACCTTGATACGGCTCGACCGCCGAAGGGTGGTTATGGCTCTCGATTTTGAATACAACGGCCTGGTTGTCGCCGATATCCACGATCCCTGCGCCTTCGCCCGGTCCCATCAGGACGCGGGGTCCGCTTACCGGGAAGCGGCGAAGCAGCGGCTTCGAATTCTTGTACGCGCAGTGTTCGGACCACATAACGCTGAACACGCCGATCTCGGTATAGTTCGGAAGGCGTCCCATGAACGAGCAGATCAGCTCGTATTCGCTGTCCGACACGCCGAACTGGCTGTAAATTTTCTGGTCCTTGATTTGCTCCGCGGTCGGTTCCTTAGCGGACACTTGCTGTGCCATGAGTATCCCTCCAGGTTTTCAAAATGGAACTGAACATTCTCTTGCCGTCTTCCGAGCCGAGCAGGGTATTGACCGCCCGCTCCGGATGCGGCATCATGCCGACGACGTTGCCGCGCTCATTGGAGATGCCCGCAATATCGGCGACAGAGCCGTTAGGATTGTCCGTATAAGTAAATACGATCTGGTTGTTCGCTTTAAGCGAAGCCAGCGTCTCTTCGTCGCAGTAATAGTTGCCTTCGCCGTGGGCGATCGGAATGACGATTTCTTCGCCTTCCGCATAGTCCTTCGTGAACGGCGTTTTATAATTAACGACCTTAAGCGTCGTATCGTGACATCGGAATTTGATCGATTCATTCCGGCGCAGCGCGCCCGGCAGCAGTCCCGCCTCGGTCAGAATCTGGAAGCCGTTGCAGATGCCGAGCACGTACTTGCCCTGCTCAGCCGCTTTGGCTACCTCGTTCATCACGGGAGCGAACTGCGAAATCGCGCCGCAGCGCAAATAGTCGCCGTAAGAAAAGCCGCCCGGAACGATAATGCAATCATAATCGGACAGGTCGGTCGCCGTATGCCACACATAGTCAACGGGCTCGCCAAGCGTTTCCTGTACCGCTTTGTAGCAGTCGATATCGCAGTTGGAGCCGGGAAAGACAAGGACAGCAAATTTCATGACATTCACGCCTCCAATTCGTATCGGTAATCCTCGATTACCGTATTTGCGAGCAGCTTCTCGCACATTGCCTTAAGCCGTTTGCCGGCCTCTTCACGGTCGTTCGTATCCAGAGTCAGTTCGATATACTTGCCGATGCGCAGACTTTCAACTTCCTGGAAGCCTACAGAATGAAGCGCCCCTTGTACAGCTACACCCTGGGGATCAAGCACACTTTTTTTAATGGTGACATATACCGTCGCTTTTAACATACCCTTGTCGTTCCTCCTAAATGTTCATGCCGTTAAGCATTTTAATTTATATTGAATTTCCCAATATCCAAATATCCAAAAAATCAGTTCAGCGAATGACCGGTAATCCGGTGGTAAATATCCAGGTAGCGGCGGCTCGTCTCGGCAACGACTTCCTCCGGAAGCGGGTCCGGCGTGCTGTTCTTGTCCCAGGAAGAGGAAGCGAGATAAGCCCGCACCGGCTCCTTGTCCATGCTGTCGATTTCAACATCCAGAGCGTACTTGTCTTTGGCCCAGAAACGGGAAGCATCCGGCGTAAAAATTTCGTCAATCAGGATGACCTTGCCATCCAAGATACCGAACTCGAATTTGCAGTCGGCCAGCAAAATGCCGCGCTCCGCGCAGTAATCTCGTGCGAATCCGTACAGCTTCAGGCTTTTCTCCTTAAGCTCGTTCGCCAGCTCTTCGCCGATCAGCTCCTGCATTTTGGCAAAAGGAATGTCCTCGTCGTGTCCGACGTCGTTCTTGGCCGCCGGGGTGAAGATCGGTTCGTGAAGCTGCCCGTTCTTGCGCAGACCCTCCGGAAGCTTGATGCCGTTCACTTCGCCGGTCGCCTGATACTGACGCCAGCCGCCTCCGGTGATGTAGCCCCGAACGACGCATTCCATATCGATCCGCTGCGCCTTGCGCACAACCATAATGCGGTTCCTCAGCAGCTCCGGCTCCTTCGCAATGCTTCCGAGACGGTCAACATCGATATGCACGACATGGTTCTCCAGCAGGTCCTTCGTCTGGCCGAACCAGAACGCGCTCAGCCGGTTCAGCACATTGCCCTTCTCCGGCACCGCCGGTTCCAGCACATAATCGAACGCGGATATCCGGTCGGTCACGACGATCAGCATATGCTCTCCCAAATCGTACAGCTCGCGCACTTTGCCTTTATACAGCAGCGGTGCGTCGATCAAATCCACCGCAGTCGATACGGCAGGGTGTGTCATGGTCTTTCCTCCCTTGAAGAAATGAGTTTAGATCAAGCCCAGCTTACGGAAAATCGTATCGACATTTTTGAGGTGCCACGACGGATTGAACGCGTCTGCGATCTCATCAGGGCTAAGCACCGCCGTGATTTCCGGCGTATTCTCAACGATCTCACGGAAATGCTTCTGCGTCTCCCAAGCCTGCATGGCGCGCGGCTGCACCGTGTCGTAAGCTTGTTCGCGGCTGAAGCCTTTGTCGATCAGCTTCGTCATAACGCGGCCGGAGAACGGCACACCGTAGGTACGCTCCATGTTACGCTTCATATTTTCCGGGAATACGGTCAGGTTCTTCACGATATTGCCGAAGCGGTTCAGCATATAGTTAAGCAGCATCGTCGCATCCGGGAGAATAACCCGTTCCACCGAGGAATGCGAGATGTCGCGTTCATGCCAGAGCGGCACGTTCTCGTAGGCGGTGATCATATGTCCGCGAATGACCCGGGACAGGCCGGAAATGTTCTCGCAGCCGATCGGGTTGCGCTTGTGCGGCATCGCCGATGAACCTTTTTGTCCTTTGGCAAAAGCCTCCTCGACCTCGCGCACCTCGCTCTTTTGCAGAGCGCGGATTTCGGTCGCGAACTTGTCGAGCGAAGTCGCGATCAGCGCCAGCGTCGCCATGTACTCGGCATGCCGGTCGCGTTGAAGCGTCTGCGTCGAGATCGGTGCGGGGCTTGTGCCCAGCTTGCGGCAGACAAACTCCTCCACGAACGGGTCGATGTTGGCGTAGGTGCCGACCGCGCCGGAGATTTTGCCGAATTGCACGCCGTTTGCGGCATGGCGGAACCGCTCCAGATTGCGCTTCATTTCCTCGTACCACAGCGCCATCTTCAGTCCAAACGTTGTCGGCTCGGCGTGTACGCCGTGCGTGCGGCCCATCATCGGAGTATCTTTGTAAGCAACCGCCTTGTCTTTTAGAATCTCGATGAAATTCACAATGTCCTTCTCCAAAATCTCGTTGGCCTGGCGCAGCAGATAGCCAAGCGCCGTGTCAACGACATCGGTGGAGGTCAGGCCGTAATGCACCCATTTGCGCTCCGCCCCGAGGCTCTCCGATACCGCGCGCGTAAACGCGATAACGTCATGGCGTGTCTCCTGCTCGATTTCATAGATGCGGTCAATATTGAACTCCGCGTTCTCCCGCAGCTTGACCGTATCCTCTTTCGGGATGACGCCAAGCTCCGCCCACGCCTCGCATGCGCACAGCTCCACTTCGAGCCAGGCTTTGAATTTATTTTCTTCGGTCCAGATTGCACGCATTTCCGGTCTGCTGTAACGTTCGATCATGTGATTTCAGTTCCTCCAAAGGTTAGTTTGCTCCACCCAGGCCAGCGAATCCGCCGTGTCCTTGCAGAGCAGGTTGATATGGCCCATTTTGCGGCCGGTCTTGCTCTCGGTCTTGCCATATATATGAAGCTTGGGGATGACTCCAAGCCGATTGGCCTCTTCATCATCGGTGCAAAAGCGTCCGACTGCACCCTCCAGATGCTGGCCCAGCACATTGACCATGACGGCGGGGGTCAGCAGCTCCGTGTCGCCAAGCGGCAGATTGCATACTGCCCGCACATGCTGCTCGAACTGCGAGGTAGCGCAGGCATCCATCGTGTAGTGGCCGGAGTTATGCGGCCGGGGCGCCAGTTCATTGACGAACAGTTCGCCGTCCCCGGTGACGAACATCTCCACCGCCAGCAGTCCGACAGCGTCCAGCCCCGCGATGAGCTTCTCCGCCAGCTCGCGGGCTTTGCGCTGGATGGCCTCCGGCACCCTGGCAGGGACGATGGACAGGTGGAGAATGTTATTCACATGAATATTCTCCGCTGCTGGAAAGCTTTTCACCTCGCCGCGCGGGCTGCGGGCGGCGATGACCGAAATTTCGCACCGGAACGGCACGAATTTCTCAATCACCAGCGGGGCGTCCTCCTCCGCTCCCGTGAAGCCGGCGTCTCCTGCTGCCGGCCCGCCTTGCAGCGAAGCGGCCGAGCCGGCCCGCTCCGGCGCTAGCCGCCGGAACGCGTCCTCCAGCTCGTCCTCCCGGCGGAGGACGGCCTGTCCCTTACCGTCATATCCTCCGGTGACGGTCTTCAGCACCGCCGGCAGGCCGAGCTCCGCGGCGGCCGCCTTAAGGTCCGCAAGGCTCGCCACCTTGCGGTACGGGGCTACCGGGACGCCAGCAGCCTCGATGGCGGCCTTCTCGCGCAGCCGGTGCTGCGTCGTGTGCAGCAGCGCGCTGCCCTGGGGCACGTACGATTCCTCCGCCAGCACCGCGGCCACGCCCGCGTCGACGTTCTCGAACTCGTACGTGATCACGTCCGCGCGGCGCGCAAGCTCACGCGCCGCGTCGATGTCGTCGTACGCCGCGACGATCTGCGGCGATACCTGCCCGCAGGGCGCATCCGGCGCCGGGTCCAACGCCACGAAGCGGTAGCCCATGGCGCTGCCGGCCAGCGCCATCATGCGCCCGAGCTGCCCGCCGCCGAGCACGCCGACGGTCGATCCCGGCCGGAGCGTTCGCGGCTGAGCCTTACGCTCCGGCATATCCGCACCTCCGCTGATTCCGCCGCTCATAGATCGTCGCTACCTTCCAGCACTTCGTCGCGGATGGCGTCCCGGCGCCGCTGCGCCCGGCGCTGCACCTCGGGATCGAACGCCCCGATGATCTGGGCCGCCAGCAGCCCGGCATTGACCGCGCCGGCCTTGCCGATCGCCACTGTCGCGACCGGAATGCCTCCCGGCATCTGCACGATGGAGAGCAGCGAATCCAGCCCGTTCAGCGCTTTCGACTGCACCGGTACGCCGATAACCGGCAGGATCGTCTTCGCCGCGACCATGCCAGGCAGATGCGCGGCGCCTCCGGCGCCGGCGATAATGACGCGGATGCCCCGGTTCGCGGCCTCCTCCGCAAAGCGGAACATGAGATCCGGCGTGCGGTGGGCGGACACCACTTTTTTCTCATAGGATATCTCAAGCTCTTCCAGCACCGCACACGCATGCTGCATTGTTTCCCAATCCGATTTGCTGCCCATGATGACAGCTACCTGCACCGACATTGTTCAACCTGCCTTCCGTTCATGAATGGTTAATCAGCTCCAGTTTCTATCTTGACCCATTTCTCTATAGTTTTCCATAATTCGCACAAAAAAAGCCCGATTCCCTAACGATATTGCGGGAATTTCGGACTACGGAGGAAAGATTAGACATTTTCCGTCTATTTCCCTCAAGGAGCGACAGAAAAAAGGACAGCATCGTTTCTGACGGACGGGCCGCAAGCGATGTCGCCTGATGTCTTTCAATTCCCCGTAGTCCGGAAATTTACGGTTCCCGGGTAGAAACTTCCGGGCCCTATCCCCGGATTTATACGAGCTGTTTATGCCTTCAGTTTAACAACCCCCTACACCGTATGTCAACTTAAACACGAACATTATCATAGGCTCCCGGTAAAATGTTCGCTTTTTGACAGAATTACTGTGCTCTATCCCGAATGTCTTTCTCCAAAGCATGTCCATATCCTGAAGAAGTTGGACCCGCCTCCCTTAAAAGGCTTGTGAGAAATGCTTCCTTATATAATGGAATATTTATTACATTATTGTGTCGGTTGCTTCCTATCGCTTCTGGGGCAGACGTTTGCTGATATAATTCATATTTAAATATATTAAGATATATTTAGATATAATTAGATGATAATAATCATGAAAGGCGAGAACCCTATGCGAATATTGGTGAGTATTGACGATACGGACAACTTTACAACCAAAGGAATAAAGGGAACCGGAGATTTGGCCAAAAATATAGCCCGTGCCATCAAGGCGAACGGCTGGGGCGCCTCCGGCAGAATTACCCGGCATCAGCTGCTGCTGCATGAGGACATTCCTTACACCTCGCACAACAGTTCAATGTGCTTCGAAGCGGAGATCGATCCTCAGTATCTTCACGCTGTCATTGATTTCGGAGCCAGGCATTTGGAAACGGAGAGCGAGCCGGAAGCCGATCCCGGCCTCTGCGTCGTCGTCCCGGAACGGCTTGAGGGCCCTGAGAGGTTAATTAACTACGGTTATCTTGCCAAGCGGGAGGTGCTGGACAAGGATGGCGCATACGCGCTGGCAGCGGAGCTTGGCATTCACCTGTCGGAACACGGCGGTACCGGACAAGGGATAATCGGAGCGATGGCCGGAGCGGGACTGCGCCTCGGGGGCAATGACGGGTCGTTCAAAGACAAGCATAAGGTCGGAGAGCCTGGAACCCTTCTTACTGCCGCCGAGCTTTGCACCCTTGCCGGAGTTGACGGAATCCGGAGTCTTGACGGAGACGTTCTGGACGGGGAGGCCACCGTAGTTCTCGGAAATATGGTGAAGTCCGTCTTGTACGACGGCCGGGCGGTCATTCCGGTTCAGCGGCTGGAAACTGCGGGGCAAACGCCCGTCTGGCAGACCTGCTCCAAGCAGCAGATTCATCTGCTTCAGAGGATCGGCCAATGACCGGGAGCGAACGCGATCCCTTTTTATCGTTAAGCCTTAAGGCTGCGGAACAAGCATCACGCTGCGGCTCCTTCCGCCCCGATGTAGAGGAGGAATGGGTGACGGACGAGCCCGTATCCTGCCTGAACTGTTATTTTCGGCGATGGACAAGCGATTCTTATCATTGTATGGCAAGCAAGATTGAAATCACCAGTTAACTTAAGGCAAAGGAGGAAGGACCGCATGTACGATATCGTCATCATAGGCGCAGGCATTGTGGGAACCGCGGTTGCCAGGGAGCTGTCCAAATATAAGCTTCGCATTGCCGTGCTTGAGAAAAATAATGAAATCGCCTGCGGCGCGACGAAGGCCAACAGCGGCATTGTCTACAATGGTCACACCGCTCGGCCGGACAAGCTGAAGGGCCGCCTGACTCTGCAGGGCAGGCAGATGTTCGAAGATCTGTGCCGGGAGCTTGATGTTGCGTTCAAGCCCGTTGATATGCTGATTGCCGGATTCGACGAGGAAGACGATGCCGCCATTGAGGAGCTTCGCAAACGTGCTGTCTCCAACGGCATTTCCGGTGTTCGCATCCTCGGCAGAGAAGAAGCCTTGCTGCGCGAGCCTTCCCTGAATGAAGGGTTGCGGTCGGCTCTGCTCAATCCGGGATGCGGGATCGTCGATCCGTGGGAGCTGTGCTTCGCACTGGCGGAGAACGCCGCCGCGAACGGCGCGGAGTTCAAGCTGAATACGGAAGTGACCGGACTTGCGCCCCTTCCGGACGGAATCGCGGTGGAAACTGCCGCCGGATCACTGCAAGCGAAAGCCGTCATCAACTGTGCAGGGATCAATACGGACGTAATCAACCGCATGGCGGGCTCGGAGTCTTTCTCCATCCTGCCGAAGCGGGGGCAATATGCCGTGCTTGACCGCAGCGCCAAGTTTCAGATCAGCCACATCGTAGCCCACTGCAAGTCCGAGAAAGAAAAAAGCGTCTTCCTCATCCCCACTCTCCACGGCAACGTAATGATCGGGCCGAGCATGGAGCCAACCGAAGACCGCACAAGCAAGAAAACAACAGCCGGACAAATGGAAAAGCTGATGAAATCGGCTCATAAAATTTCACGGCGCATTCCGGAGCGCCAGGTGATCCGCTCTTTCGCGGGACTAAAGGCCAAATGCAGCGCCGGCGATTTTCTGATCCGGGAATCGGAAGTGATGAACGGGCTGATCCATGCCGCCGGAATCAACAACCCCGGCTTGACCTGCTCTCCGGCAATCGCCGTCCACATCGCGGGTCTGGTTGCTTCGATATACGGGCGAATGGGGCTTACGCTTGAACGCAGCCCCGCCTTTGTTCCGCATCGCCGCGGCATCGTCTCTTTCAAGTCCATCCCTTACGGCGAGAGAAACCAGTGGGTTCAGCAGCACCCCGGCTACGGCCGCATCGTATGCAGGTGCGAGCAGGTCACTGAAGGCGAGATCCGTGAATCTATCGGGCGTATGCCTGGAGCGCGCTCCGTGAACGGCGTCAAGCTCCGGACGAGAGCGGGAATGGGCAGATGCCAGGGCGGCTTTTGCGGGCCGAAGGTTGTAAGCCTGCTGTCCGAAGAGCTGGACCGGAGAATGGAACAGGTATTATACGAAAATAACGGGTCGGCGCTTTTGTCTGATTCAATGCCTTAAAGAGGCGGAAGGGAGGCCGTGCATGAAACGGTTTGAGCTTGCGGTCATCGGCGGAGGCCCTGCGGGACTGGCAGCCGCGCTGGAAGCGAGAAAAAGGGGGATTCAGCGCATTATCCTGCTGGAACGGGAGCGGGAATTAGGCGGGATTCTGCAGCAGTGCGTACACAGCGGATTCGGGCTGCATCTGTTCAAAGAGGAGCTGACTGGACCTGAATACGCCGAACGGTTCATCGAATCCATAGGGCAGTCGGATATTGTGTGCAAGACGGACACAACCGTGCTTGAAATAACGGATCGGCGAACGGTTACGGCCGTCAATGATACCGACGGATATATGGAGATTGAGGCGGAAGCGCTCGTGCTGGCGACCGGCTGCCGGGAACGGACCCGGGAAGCCATTGGCATCCCGGGCGACCGTCCGGCCGGAATCCTGACCGCCGGCAGCGCCCAGCGTTTCATGAATCTGGAAGGCTATCGCATCGGCAAGCGAGTCGTAATCCTCGGATCGGGCGATGTCGGCCTGATTATGGCCCGCCGGCTGACGCTTGAAGGCAGCGAGGTTGCCGCTGTTGTCGAAGCCATGCCCGCCCCTTCCGGTCTGCGCCGCAATGTCATTCAGTGCCTGGACGACTTCGGCATCCCCCTCCTTCTCGGCCATACCGTCACTTCCGTGATCGGGAAGAACCGACTCGAAGGAGTCCGGATTGCGCAAGTGGACAGCCGCATGGAGCCCGTTGCCGGGACGGAAACCTTGATCCCGTGCGACGCACTGCTTCTCTCCGTCGGTCTGATCCCTGAGAATGAGCTGGCTCTGCAAGCTGGCATTGCAATTAACGAAGACAACCAAGGACTGGATGTCGATGAGCGGATGCAGACAAGCGCCGAGGGAATTTTCGCTTGCGGGAACTCGGTGTCCATCCACAGTCTGGCCGATTATGTCACCATCCAGGGAAGGTTGGCCGGACGCTCCGCGGCAAGCTTCATCCTTGACCGGCAGCGGCGGACAGGGCTTGATCCGGATCATCCAGACAGGAGGCATGTGGCCAGATGATGAAGCAGAGCACTCTTACCTGTATTGTCTGCCCGAAGGAATGCGCCCTTGACGTGTATTCGCTGGACCGGGTGGTAACCTATATCTCCGGGTATTCCTGCGAGCGGGGGAAGCGCTATGCCCATGACGAGACCCTCTGTCCCTCCCGCATAGTGACCACGACGGTCTCTATTGAGGGCGGTGTCTGCAAGCGGCTGCCCGTCCGCTCCAGCGGACCTCTGCCGAAGGAACGGATGGGCGAATGGATGCGGCTGGTCAAAGAGCTCCGGGTGAAGGCCCCCGTACGGGCCGGAAAGGTGCTGATCGCCGGCATTCTGGGAACCGGCACAGATGTCATCAGTTCAAAAAGCGTTGCGATGGATCAGCAATCATCAGTTGCTCATGACATATCCGGTGCAGGATGTTAATTTTACATCGGGACCAATACCCAGATTGCTGGTAGCCGTCCAGTATAGGTTTACACTGCTAATTCCTCGCTTAATATTAAGTATTTTAAATATTTTTTGCTTTATTTGAATCTATTTTATTATAATTAGCGCTATTTAGTTATATTCAATCATATGGACGAGATTCATTTCCGGGAATGATTCGATGGAAACCATAGGACAAAGACTTATATATTTGGGGGAAACGCTTGATTTGTCGCAACAGCATGTCGCGGATAAAATGATTCCTAGGGTGTAACGCTCTTTACCGAATCGCTCGCCAAATGCACCGATGCGCTGGGGCTAAGCAAATTGGAACAAAGGCTTGTCTGGAAGCCTTAACCCGGCTGAAGATACGGGGCAACCTTAGAATGGATGGCTTGGTGGAGGATCTTTCTATGTTTGGCGCTTTGCTGCGGGAGATTTGCTTGATCCGCGGAGGTCTCTCCATTGAAGAACGGATTGAGGTTGTCAAAGTGCAAGGGCAATTTTTTCTGTAATGAAATAGATTCCAGCCTAAATGGAACATGGTATACTGATAGAAATACTAAGAGTATAAAGTGTTCTTTACGGCGGCTAAAAGCCGTCGATCATTCAGACTGAACATGGAGCCGCTAAAATGGAGGTTGTCGAGTGTGATTAAGGAGCTTGTCAAGAAAAACCGAACGTACAGAAGATTTTATGAGGATGTTAAAATTGAGCGGGAAACTTTGGAGGAACTGATTGATCTGGCGCGCCTGTCTTCGAGCGGCGGCAATTTGCAATCCCTGAAGTACCTCCTTTCTCATGATGATGAGAACAACAGCCTAATCTTTCCGCATCTGAGATGGGCGGGTTATTTGACGGACTGGGATGGACCGGGGGAGGGCGAGCGGCCTTCAGCTTATATCGTGGTGCTGGGCGACAAGGAGATAAGCGCCAACCATTTCTGGGATCATGGAATCGCTTGTCAAAGCATCCTGTTGGGCGCTTGTGAGAAGGGCCTCGGGGGCTGCATGTTCGGCGCAAGCAATAAGCAGGCTTTAACAGAGGCGCTGCATATTCCGGAGCGATACGAGGTTATATTGGTTATTGCGCTTGGCAAACCGAAGGAAGTTGTTGTCCTTGAAGAAGTGACGGACCCGCAGGATATCAAATACTGGCGTGACGAACAAGGCGTTCATCATGTGCCGAAGCGGAAACTGGAAGACATCATCGTTAATTTGTAAATAACTCGATAGAACCGTAACGCGAAAAGAGCAGAGACTCGTTTCCATGCCTCTTTTCGCAAGTACGGGGATGTTATATCCTCATAGTTAAAAAAAGGAACGCCGAAGCGTCCCTTTTTGACGAAAAGTTATTTATTTTACAACGAGGACCGGAATCCGCGCACTCTGCACCACATTGTGGCTGACACTGCCGAGCACGAACTCGCGAATGCCTCCGAGGCCCCGGCTGCCGATCACGATCACGTCCACCGCCTGATCCTTGGCGTATTTCAGAATCGTCTCCGCAGGTGCCCCCTGCAGCAGCTCTACCTTCGCGTTCAGCCCTTCATCCGCAAGCCGCCGCTTCACTTCTTCTGTCGTCTGCACCGCCAAATCGTAATAATCCTTGTTGACCGAAGCCGGGAGAGGCGCGAGAGCTTCCCCGATAAAGAACCGCGGGAATTCAAATGCGTGTACGACATGCAGGGAGGACCCCGGCGTTACCTTGGCCAATTCAACCGCGCGATCCAACGCTTTGTTGGCGGCTTTCGAACCGTCATAGGCGAGCAAGATTTTAGAGAATAACATGTACGCCACCTCTTTTTCCAATTTGTCCTGCCTAATGAAAGATTTATTGCAAAAAATAGCTGTACATCAGGACGTTCAGAAGCACCAGTGCCGGAATTCCAATGACAAAGGATAGATGCCGCGTCTTGTGGCGTCTGCGGTACATCGCCGTCATCACGCCGAGAGCTCCTCCGATCGCCGCCAGCAAAAAGAGCGTTTTCTCCGGTACACGTTCCTTTCTGCCGCGAGCTTTATCCTTGTCCTCCGACATGACGATGTAGCCGATAATGTTGATTACTGCAAACCATAGCACCACAATATTGACCATTCCCGGCTCCTCTCCTCCTGCCGTCCTATACCTCTATTATATTACCCTTTCAGGCAAAAAACCAACTAGCGCCCTCCTCCAAATCACCGGTGGTCCGGTCTTTCTCATCGCTCAAGCCGCTTGGTTGGCGTCAAGTTACGTCCGGGAAGGAAGCTTGTCCGCCTTGTGCCCGGGGTCGGTTTTTGTACACCTCACCCCAGTCCCGCATCAGCAAAATAATCGGAACCAGCGTCCGGCCGAACTCCGTCAGCGAATATTCGACCTTGGGCGGCACCTGATGATACACCTCCCGGTGGATCACGCCGTCTTCTTCCAGCTTTCTCAGCTGCAGGGTCAGCATTCGTTGCGTAATGTCCGGGTAGATTCGTCTGAAATCGCTGAATCTTTTGGTTCCTCCGATCAGATGATAGAGCAGAACCCCTTTCCATTTTCCCCCGATTACATCCAGCGTATATTCAACTGGGCAGCCCTGGTCATTCGAGCATTCGCCGTATCCGTTCTTTTGGTTTCGCATGCCAATCCTCCTTGGTATCAATTTCGATACTACACCACATTAATGTGCGTACTTATTATTTTGTAACCATTTGTTTAATATAAACATAGGACATTTTTTTACTTTTGCCTACCCAAAAATGAATCAAGGAGCTGGAGAGCATATGAACAACAGCAAGCAAACGATGAAGGCCGTAGGATTGTACAAGTATCTGGATATCGCACAGCCGGAGAGCCTGATTGATCTTGAAATCGAAAAGCCGGTTCCCGCCGGCCGGGATCTGCTCGTCAAGGTAGGCGCCATATCCGTCAACCCGGTCGACGTCAAGGTTCGCGCTCCCAAAGCGAAGACGGAATTATCGCCAAAGGTGCTCGGCTGGGATGTCGTGGGCATCGTGGAGCAGACGGGACCGGATTGCACGCTGTTTAAACCGGGAGACGAGGTGTATTACGCAGGCGCCATCGACCGTCCGGGCGGGAACAGTGAATATCATCTTGTCGATGAACGCATTGCCGGGCACAAGCCTGCTTCTCTCAGTTTTGCCCAGGCGGCCGCGCTTCCGCTGACGACGATTACCGCATGGGAGGCACTGTTCGAACGTCTGGGCATCCCGTTGTCCCAGGAAGAGAATGCCGGCAAAACGCTGCTTATTATCGGCGCCGCCGGCGGCGTCGGCTCCATTGCCATTCAGTTGGCCAAGTATGCGGGGCTGACCGTGATCGGTACCGCTTCCCGCTCCGAATCGTCCGAATGGGCCAAGGGCCTCGGAGCCGATTATATTATCAGCCATTACGAGCCTTTCCTTGCTCAAATGAACGCGGTCGGGCTTTCGCATGCCAATTATATTTTATGCCTGAACGCCACGGTACAGCACTGGGAGCATATGGCCGAAGCCATTGCTCCGCAAGGGGCAATCTGCTCGATCGTCGAAACCGAGGAGCCGCTTGACCTGCACCTGCTCAAAAATAAAAGCGCCACTTTCACATGGGAAACGATGTTCACCCGTTCGCTGTACCAGACCCCGGACATGATCAAGCAGCACGAGCTGCTGAATGAAACCGCCCGCCTGATCGACTCCGGAGTGATCCGCACCACCCTGACCGACATACTGAAGCCGATCAACGCCGCCAATCTGCGCAAAGCGCATGCCATGATCGAAACGGGCCGGACGGTTGGGAAGATCGTATTGGAGCATTTTGAATAAATCCGCTTGAGGCGTATCGACATACGAACCATTCTGGCTGCAAAAAAACTCCCGGTAAAGCCGTGGGCAACCCCACCCGCTTTTCCGGGAGTTTTCTCATTCCTGCTTGGCCGTTGAACGGGATTCCCGTCTTGACTTCTTATAAAACCCTTAGCCCTTCATATTCCGATTCGTGCTTTTATCGGCTTATCCGGCCTTTATTTCCCCTCTTGTTTGCCTTCCAAGGCCGCTTTGAGCAGATCACCGAGGCTTGTGCCGATGCTCTCTGGCTTGCTGTACTGGTTCACCAGCTTCTGCTGTTCCCGCTTGTTCATATGCTTGCTGTCCTTATTCACGGTCTCTGTAATTCCACAGCCGAGGCATTGGACGAACAGGCCCGCTTTGCCTTCCTTCAGCTCCATCTTCTTATGGCACTGCGGGCAGCGGCGGTTCGACAGCCGCTTCTCTCCGGCCCGGGTATAGCCGCAGTCATCCGCCGGGCAGACAAGCAGCTTGCCGCGCTTCGATTTCTTCTCCAGCAGCCGCGTGCCGCACTGCGGGCAGTGGCTGCTCGAAACATTATGCGGCTTGTACTCCGCGCCGCTGTTCTTGACTTCCGCGACTAGTTCCTTCGCCATGCCGCGAATGCCCTGCAGGAACGGTTCCGGCTTCCCTTGGCCGCGGGCAATCCGCTCCAGCTCGGCCTCCCAGCGGGCCGTCAGGTCCGGCGTGTGGAGCTGCGGAGACACCAGCTCGATCAGCTGCTTGCCCTTGCCGGTCGGATGCAGGACATTGCCCTGCCGCTCGATCGTATCCGACGATACGAGCTTCTCAATAATGTCCGCCCGGGTGGCCGGCGTACCGAGGCCGTGCTTCTCCATCTGCGTCAGCAGCGCGGCCTCGCTGTATCGTCCCGGCGGCTGCGTCCGGCCGCCGCGCAGCATGCAGCGGCGAATCGTTGCCGTGTCGCCCTGCCGCAGGTCCGGCAGCGTAACGCCGCGCCCTTCCGCCTCGCCTCCTCCGGACTCCTCATCCTCGTCCGTACTGAGGTCGCCGCCGTAGACTTCGCGCCAGCCGGCGTCCTTGACAGTGGTGCCCTTGGCCGTGAAGGTCTCGCCGTCCACCGTAACCGTTACGGCTACCGAATCGTAACGGGCCGGGGGATAGAACAGGCTGATGAACCGGCGCACAATCAAGTCGTACAGCTTGCGCTCTTCCGTACTGAGCTGGTTCAGCAGAACCGTTTGCTCTGTCGGAATAATCGCATGGTGATCGCTCACCTTGCTGTCGTCGACGATCCGCTTCGTAATATTCAGCGGCCTCCGCAGCAGCGGACGGGCAAACGCCGCATAAGGACCTACCGCTACGCTGTCCAGACGCTCCTTCAGCGTCCCGGTCATATCTGCGGTCAAATACCGGCTGTCCGTCCGGGGATACGTGACCAGCTTATGCTGCTCATAGAGCCGTTGAAGCACGCTCGACGTCTGCTTCGCCGAGAAGCCGAATTTGCGGTTCGCATCCCGCTGGAGCTCGGTCAAATCGTAAGCGAGCGGATGCGGCTCGATTTTCTCGCTTTTTTGCACCTTTGTCAGCGTGCCGCTCCGTCCCTCTAGGCGTTTGGCCAACGCGGCGCTCTTGTCCTTATCAAAAATCCGGCCGTCTCCCCCGCTTGCTCTCCACTGTGCCAGGAAATTCCCGAAGTCCGCGACCAGCGTATCGAATTCCTGTGACCGGAAATTCATGATTTCCCGTTCCCGGTCCATGATCATGCCGAGCGTCGGCGTCTGTACGCGGCCCGCCGAGAGCGGAGCCCCGAACTTCGTGGTCAGCGCCCGGGTCACATTAAGGCCGACCATCCAGTCGGCCTCTGCGCGGCAGCGCGCCGACTCGTACAGCCGGTCGAATTCCCGGCCCGGCTTCAGCGACGCGAAGCCTTCCTTGATCGCCTTGTCGGTCTGGGAGGAGATCCACAGCCGCCGGAACGGCTTTTTCCACTGGGCCATGTTCATAATCCACCTCGCCAGCAGTTCCCCTTCGCGGGCCGCATCCGTCGCGATAATAAGCTCTCCAACATCCTGACGCTTCATCAGATGCTGAACCGCCTTGAACTGCCCGCCCGTCTCCCGCAGCACTTTCAGCTTCATCCGGTCCGGCAGGATCGGCAGGTCTTCCAGCGCCCAGGTTGCAAATTTATGGTCATAATCCTCGGGTTCCGCCAGACCTACCAAATGGCCGAGCGCCCAGGTCACAATATACTCCGGTCCTTCCATATAGCTCTTCTGCTTCTCCCGGCAGCCCATCACCCGCGCAATTTCGCGCGCCACCGACGGCTTTTCCGCTAGTACCAATACTTTCATAGCTCGCTCCTTTCCATATACCGGACTATTATACCATTATGGGAAGGGGCGGGAACAATCGTACCGTTTAGTTGCCTATCGGCCCCTTTATCGGGGCATCTTCTATTCCGTACATTAAAAAAACGGCTTCCTCTCACTCACCGGTAAGAATAAGCCGCCCTTATTGACACTCCCTATTCGGAATCGAACTCCAGATTCGCTTCAAAATACACCTTATTTTCTCCTAGCCCCCGCACATAAAATCCTTCACTCGTTTCCGGCGACACCTGAATTATCATTTCTTCCCCATAGGTCGCCTCCTGCAAGTACGTAATCCGGAAGCGCCGCAGCTGCTTCTTTTCAAAAACAGCCAACGGAAGCGCATCACTGCATAAGTCTCCATAGCGTGCATTATTCAAATGTCCGTAATTATCCAGCCCGCTGTATCTGACCTGATACCGGTAAGCCTCGGTTAACGCAATGTCTTGAGGAATGACGACTTTTTCGGGAATATCTCCTACCGAATCGCCGGTATAGAACTGAATTTCTGCCGGGAATACGTTCGGCCGCAAAATCTTCCGTTTAGTCGTATCGACGAGCGCCCATACCGACCTTGCCGACACCGCCTCAGAGCCCTGTCCGTCAAAAATCCGGAAATCCCTTAGCCACAACGGGCCCTTCGTTCCTTTACACCAAGTGTGAACCGCTAATTGATCTCCTTGCCGGGGAGGGCGGCCAATCTGCACATCCAAAGTCATCAGCATCCATCCCATATTCATCCCCAGCATCTCTTCCAGACTGATTCCCATATCGGCAACGGCCGAATCGGCTGCGTGCTGCATAATATCGAGAATATAGGAAAGCTTGCCTCCCGCCCGAAAATCCGTGTCGCTGGCGTAGACTTTTTGAGTTTCCTCCCATACGAGAGTCATTGACTTGTCCATAACATACTCCTGTTCACATGCGGTAATTTTTCCAATAAAAACCCAATCTCTTTATACTGTATAGCCCCTTCTGCTAAAAAAGCAACTCTTAGTAGCAGACTGCACAGGAGCACATAACAAAAAACCGGCCAAGCTCCTATTCCGGAGCTGCCGGTCGTATGAGCAATATCCCCAAGTTTAATCATTTGGCGGACGATGCTTCACCCTCATATTGCTGCCGCCTAAGCAGGGAGATAGCATTCAGACACAACATATGTTCCTCCTCCGCGGTCAGCCCGCTAACCGCCACCGTTCCGATCATCCCCTTATTTCGCAGCTTAATCGGAAAACAGCCTCCATACAGGGCATAATCCTCGGCTTTAACACTGTTGGCCTGACAAAAGGCCTGTTCATCTCCCTCATACTTCAGAAAAAGATAGAAAGAGCTGTGGCCCTGCAGATTCACCACATTCGTCTTTCTCCGGATACGATCATCCTGATCAATTACTGTATCGGGTCCGGCTTTATAAAATAACAGCTTTCCGTTGCGTCTAACTGAAACGACGAGACTTTTGCTTTGTTCACCGGCTATGTCCAGCACATTCATCCCCAGCGTGAACGCATCCTCCGCCGAAAATGAATCAAGCTCCATATCGCGTTCCTGCTGCAATACCTCTTCCGCCGTCGCTGCCATGCAGATCATCCCCTGTCCGATTAATCGTTATGATTCGTCTCATACCATAACTATGAATCTACCGAAGGTTTTATGAAATCCACCGCTAAATTATAGAGCTTCCCGGCAAAATACAAAAAACCACTGCTGAGTT